>JBAROR010000086.1:0-73588 GCA_049642265.1 Cognaticolwellia sp.
ATTCGTTTTAACACTTAAATTATATAGAGGACGATATGGTTACCATTCGTTTAGCTCGTGGCGGCGCAAAGAAGCGTCCATTCTATCAGGTTGTTGTTGCAGATAGCCGTAACTCTCGCGATGGTCGATTCATCGAGAAAGTTGGTTTCTTCAACCCTACAGCGCAAGGTCAAGCGGAAAAATTACGTTTAGACCTAGACCGTGTCAACCATTGGGTTGGTCAAGGTGCAACTGTATCTGATCGTGTGGCCAAGTTAGTTAAAGACGCTCAAAAAGCAGCTTAAATTAACCTTGGTAGGTTTTAGGAGTTATTTGTGGAAGTTATTGGTAAAGAAGTAATCTTAGGTAAAGTAGGCGCTGTTTACGGTATCAAGGGTTGGTTGAAAATTCATTCATTCACAGATGATCATGAAGCCATACTAGACTATTTTCCTTGGTCTTTAAAATTAGGAAATAAAATTCAATCAGTAGAAATTACCGATTGGCGCAAACATAACAATGGTCTTGTTGTTAAAGTTGCAGGTATTGATGATCGTGATGTAGCCCAAAAGCTTGTTGGTTCAGAAATATTTGTTAGTGAAGACGCGTTATCAGACTTACCTGAAGGTGAGTTTTATTGGCGTGATCTAATCGGCATGACTGTAGTTACTGACAAAGGTTACGACCTAGGTCAGGTTTCCGACATAATGGAAACGGGCGCTAACGATGTACTGGTTGTGAAAGCGAATCTTAAGGATGGCTTTGGGAAGAAAGAAAGGTTAATTCCTTACTTAATGGACCAAGTTATACTTTCGGTGAGCGCTGAAGATAAACAAATTTGTGTTGACTGGGACCCAGGTTTCTAACTTGAGTAATAGTGTATCAACAGACATGCTTAGCAATAAGAAAATGTGGATAGGGGTGATAAGCCTTTTTCCCGAGATGTTTGACGCAATTACTGAGTATGGGGTGACAGGCCGAGCTATTCGTAATGGCTTAATTGAGTTTCACAAGTGGAACCCAAGAGATTTTACTCATGATAAACATCGTACTGTGGACGACCGACCTTACGGCGGCGGACCAGGGATGCTTATGATGGTACAACCACTACGAGATGCTATTCAAGCTGCAAGAAAAGCTGCAGATGAAAATAGCAGCCCTGATCTTATTAAAGAAAAGGGAAGAGCGAAGGTTATTTATTTGTCGCCGCAAGGACGGAAATTGGACCAAGCTGGTGTACGTGAATTAGCACAGCATGACCGACTGATATTTATAGCAGGACGTTATGAAGGCATAGATGAACGACTAATTGACTCAGAAATTGATGAAGAATGGTCGGTCGGAGATTACGTATTAAGTGGTGGGGAATTACCTGCTATGAATGTAATTGATGCCGTAGCACGCTTTGTGCCCGGAGTATTAGGACATCAACAATCAGCTGAACAGGATTCATTTTCTGACGGTTTATTGGATTGTCCACATTACACTAGGCCAGAGGTTATGGAGGTTTCATTAAATGAAACAGAATCTGTTCCTAAAGTGCTATTAAGTGGTAATCACGAACATATTAGGCAATGGCGCCAATATCAGTCGTTAGAAAGAACATGGACTAGAAGACCAGAATTATTAACTAACCTAGCTCTGACAGCAGAGCAGCAAAAAATGTTAACGGCTATTAAAGCTGATAATAAACTTGTTGTTGATGACTGTGAACCCTAGGAAGAAGGTATTATGAGCAATATTATTAAGCAGCTTGAAGCTGAGCAAATGAAGCAAGATGTACCAGCATACCGCCCAGGCGATACTGTTGTAGTACAAGTAAAAGTTACAGAAGGTGATAAATCACGTCTTCAAGCATTTGAAGGTGTTGTAATTGCTATTAAAAACCGCGGCATCAATTCTGCATTCACTGTTCGTAAAATCTCGAACGGTGTTGGTGTAGAGCGTGTATTCCAGACACATAGCCCAATCGTTGATTCAATTGAAATCAAACGTCGCGGTGATGTACGTCAAGCTAAACTTTACTATCTTCGTGAACGTTCAGGTCGCTCTGCACGTATTAAAGAGAAATTGGGCAAAAGATAATTCCTCTTTAATAAGAGTATTATCTGCTAATTTTTTAGTAAAGAAAGATGATGAAAAAAGCCTGAATAAGCAATTATTCAGGCTTTTTGTTTTTTATTGTTCCGAATAAAATAAAGCCATTAATACGTGGCTGAAAAAGCTACTTACCATTACTTATCTGTAATATTTTACCATTAAAAAATGGTGTCAATATTCTCCTACTGCGTTTCAAATGTAGCTGCTGTAACCCCTGCTTTATCACTTTTTCTATATATACTGTTGAAATTCTAGTTTATTACTTTAATTGTTAGTCATTCATCATAATTAACAGTCAACATGACTTACCGATAAAATAAATATGTCATTATGGTTCAAAATAGATACAGCTTAAATTTGAGTTGGGCATGGCCGATTGATTTTAATTACTTCAAAGCGGAAGCTTTCCAATTTTAATGCTTATTTCATATGCTGTTTATGGTGAAATAATACAAATCAGTGACGAATATTCGACTTTAGTGGTGTATTCCAGTACTAAAACTTAGGCTATGATGTTGGTATATTAAAAATAGCACGATAGTTGAGTAAGGTGATTACGCCAGCAATTCAACAAGTCATTAAATATCAAGAAATCAAGGATTAAGCATGCAGAAACTAAAAAGCCGTTATCCCGTATTAGAGCAGGCAAAAGCTCACACTTATATCGATTCAGCAACTTACGATACTATGTATCAACAATCGATTGAACAACCCGATGTTTTCTGGGCTGAACAAGCGGAAAAGTTTCTTGATTGGGATAAGCCTTGGGACAGTGTCTCAGATGTTGATATGAAATCTGCTGATATTAAATGGTTTTCTGGTGGTAAGCTGAATGTTAGCTATAACTGTATTGATCGTCACCTAGCTGAGAAAGCTAATGATACTGCTATTATTTGGGAAGGAGACGACCCAAGCGAAGATAAGAAAATAACCTATCAAGAATTACATGATCACGTTTGTCGTTTTGCTAATTTATTAAAAGCACGTGGCGTTAAAAAAGGTGATCGTGTTTGTATTTATATGCCGATGATCCCTGAAATTGGCTACGCTATGTTAGCTTGTGCACGTATCGGTGCAGTCCATTCGGTAGTTTTTGGTGGATTTTCTACAGAAGCTATTCGCTCACGAATTATTGATGCAGATTGTAAAGTCGTCGTGACATCTGATGAAAGTTTACGTGGCGGCCGTGTCATTCCTCTGAAGGTAAATGTTGATTTAGCCGTTGCAGATTGTCCAGATGTACATTCAGTTATTGTCGTTCAACGCACGGGTGGCGATGTGGCATGGAATGATAAAATAGATATTAATTATCAAGAAGAAGTCGCCAAGCTTCCTGCTGTATGTGAGCCAGAAATAATGGATGCTGAAGACCCATTATTTATCTTATATACGTCAGGATCTACAGGTACACCTAAAGGTGTTCTCCATACTTGTGGTGGCTACTTACTGTACGCAGCGATGACACATAAGTATGTTTTCGATTATAAAGATGGTGAAATTTACTGGTGTACGGCAGATGCAGGTTGGATTACTGGTCATTCTTATATCTTTTATGGACCATTAGCGAATGGTGCAACTACGTTAGTGTTTGAAGGTGTACCTACTTACCCTGATGCCGGTCGATTTTGGGAAGTATGTGATAAACATCAGGTCAATATTTTCTATACTGCGCCGACGGCTATTCGTGCATTGATGAGTGTTGGCGATAGTTTTGTTGAGAAAGCGGATTTATCATCGTTACGAATTTTAGGCACAGTGGGCGAACCGATTAACCCAGAAGCATGGCATTGGTATTATGAAGTTGTAGGTAAAAATAAGTGTCCTATTGTTGATACATGGTGGCAAACAGAAACCGGCGGTATCTTGATTACATCATTACCTGGCGCGGTTGATATGAAACCAGGAGCTGCAGGCAAACCATTCTTTGGTGTAAAACCAGCACTATTTGATAAAGACGGCAATACGCTTGAAGGAGAAAATCAAGGCTTATTGATGATGACAGGTAGCTGGCCAGGTCAATTGCGCAGTGTTTACGGTGATCATGAACGCTTTTATCAAACATATTTAAGTCAATATCCGGGGAACTACTTTACGGGTGATGGTGCTAAACGTGATGAAGATGGTTTTTACTGGATCACGGGTCGCGTTGATGATGTATTAAACGTTTCAGGTCATCGCTTAGGTACCGCAGAAATTGAAAGTGCATTAGTGTTACATCCTGCTGTTGCAGAAGCTGCAGTGGTTGGGTATCCGCATGAAATTAAAGGTCAAGGTGTCTATGCTTATGTAACATTAATGAATAATGCTACTGAGTCTAAAGAGCTATTAACAGAGTTAACTGAATTTGTTGCTAAAGAACTCGGTCGCTTTGCTAAGCCTGATTATATCCAGTATGCCCCTGGATTACCTAAAACACGTTCAGGAAAAATCATGCGACGTATTTTACGTAAAATTGCTGAAAATGATTTAGATACGCTAGGTGATACTTCTACGTTAGCAGAGCCTGCTGTTGTTGACCATCTAGTGAGCAATCGAATCGTTCACAGTTAATGTCATTGACTTAATCTTGATAAGAAAGCGCCAATTGGCGCTTTTTTTAATTAAATAATTTACTGAAAGAGCTGGATCTGTGTAAATTATAGTGTAATATAATCAATACAAAACAAGTAAAGTTAAATTTACACTACAAAGTAAAGCAAAATGTATAATCTGCACTATCGATATTATTACCTCCCATACTTTAGCTAATTGCCCAGCTAGCATCTTTGTTAGTTGTAAAATCTAGCAACAAATTTAAATATCTTTATAAAACTCACATTTATTGATCTATATTCAGGAAATAACCATGTCAGAACTCATTGAAACTTCGTCTGCCACCAGCACAATACCTAAAAGTAGACTAAATGATATTCACGTTAATGCTGAAGAAGTATTAATCACACCTAATGCTTTACGAGAGGCATTACCTTTGCCAGAATCTGGTCGTGTATTTGTCCAGCATGCGCGTAATATCATTGCAAATATCATTCATAAAAAAGACCATCGTTTATTAGTAATAACAGGGCCTTGTTCTGTACATGATGTCGAAGCAGCAAAAGCTTACGCCAGAAAGCTGAAAGTGTTGCATGATAAATACCAAGATAGTTTATATATTGTCATGCGTGTTTACTTTGAAAAACCTCGTACGACAGTCGGTTGGAAAGGCTTAATTAATGACCCTCATATGGATGGTTCATTTGATGTTGAGAGTGGCTTACGCAAGGCGAGAGAATTACTTATTTACTTAACTGAGTTAGGTTTGCCTTTAGCGACAGAAGCACTTGATCCTATCAGCCCACAATATTTGGCTGAGCTTTTCAGTTGGTCTGCTATTGGTGCACGTACTACAGAATCACAAACTCATCGCGAGATGGCTAGTGGCCTGTCGATGCCGATAGGCTTTAAAAATGGTACCAATGGTGGCTTAGGTGTTGCAATTAATGCGCTACAGTCTGCAGCTTCTCCACATCGCTTTATGGGTATTAATCGTTTAGGACAAGTCGCGCTGATTAAAACTTCAGGTAATCCTGACGGCCATGTTATTTTACGAGGCGGCAAACAGCCTAATTACGATTCCGTTAATGTCGCACTATGCGAAGAAGACTTAGCAAAACAAAACTTAGAACCCGGCATTGTTGTTGATTGCTCACACGGAAACTCTAATAAAGATTACCGACGTCAGCCTTTAGTGGCTGATAATGTTTTCAATCAAATTTGTGAAGGCAATAAATCTATTATTGGTATCATGTTAGAGAGTAATATAAATGCGGGTAATCAAAGTTCAGAGTTACCGAAAGGTGAACTTGCATATGGTGTTTCTGTGACTGATGCTTGTATTGATTTTGATACCACAGAGCAACTGATTTCAGCGGCCAGTGCAAAGCTTGAAACTGTTTTAAAACAACGAACAAATTCAACAGTTAGTGAATAGGAATAAACTTCAATAATGAAAAAGCAATCTACATTTGAGCAGCAATTAGGTGAATTACGCGATGAAATTGATGACATTGATCAGCAATTAGTCGCGTTATTAGCTAAACGTCGCGCAGTAACCACCAATGTTGGTTTATTGAAAAGTGAAGTGGGCATGCCTATCTTTGCGCCTGAGCGCGAAGCGAGTTTACTTAAAGTGCGTCGTCAACAAGCTATTGACGCCGGTCTTTCTCCAGAACTTATTGAAGATATTTTGCGTCGTTTGATGCAGGATTCTTACGTGAGTCAAGACGCTAGCGGTTATCGTTGTGTAAACCCTGCTTGTAAAAAGGTTGTTGTTATTGGTGGTGAAGGGCAATTAGGGCGAATCTTCGTTGATTTATTTAAGCGCTCTGGATACAAAACTCAAACATTAGAACAAGCTGATTGGCCAAATAGCACCGAAATTTTAGCTGATGCGAGTTTAGTGATTGTCGCGGTACCTATTCGATTGACTAATATGATTATACAGCAGTTGAACGCATTGCCTGAAGATTGCATTTTGGCTGATGTCACCAGTATTAAAGAATCGCCATTATATGAAATGATGAAAGTGCATAGCGGTCCAGTTGTTGGCTTGCATCCAATGTTTGGACCTGACGTTACCGGTTTGGTAAAGCAAACCATTATTGCTTGTGAAGGGCGACTTCCTGCGCAATATCATTGGGTCTTGGAGCAGTTTCAGGTTTGGGGAGCAAAAATTTATCCCGTAGAAGCACATGCTCATGATCAAGCCATGTCGATGGTGCAAGTTATGCGGCATTTTTCAACCATTGCTTATGGTTACCATTTAATGGCAGAAGGTGCCGATATTGCCCAGCTGGTTGAAATGAGTTCACCCATTTACCGTTTAGAGCTGATTATGGTTGGGCGTTTATTTGCGCAAAGCCCAGAGCTATATACCGATATTATTTTTGCCAATCAGGATAATATTGCTATGATGAAGCGCTTCGCATATCGATTCTTAGAGTTACTTGAAGACGTGCAATTAGAGGATAAAACCGCTTTTACCGCGATGTTTTCGAAAGTTGCCGATTGGTTTGGCGATTATGCTGATATTTTCTTACAGGAAAGTAAGGCGATGTTGATAAAAGCAGACCAACTCAAGAAACACTAAGCGTTAAATACAAATATTAAACAAGGAATGAAATGAGAATACTGTCTGCTATTTTAGTCAACTTTCTTCTAGTTACTGTCTCGGCTTGTGCTAATACAGATGTTGAAAAAAACACGATGTCTCTTGGTGAAGTTAGTCCACAGCAGCTTATGGCTGACCATAAATCTTTTCAGCATAGTTACCAGTCGTTTAAGCTGTCGGCTGTGGAAGTCGAAGAAATTAAACATTGGCCTAGTGATTTACATATTGATGTTTACTTTGGCTCTTGGTGTCATGATAGTCAGCGCGAAGTACCTAGGTTTTTAAAAATTATGGGAGAAAAACCAACACTTTCTCATCGTTTAATTGGCCTTGATTATGATAAGTCAGAGCCGAATGGTTCAGCGAAAAAGCATGATATTAGCTATACGCCAACCTTTATTGTTTATCAAAACAGTAAAGAAATTGGTCGTATTATTGAACGTCCTAATGTTTCATTAAGCGCTGATATTTCAGCCATGCTAAATAACTAAATATTTTTTAGCTCAATAAAAAATCGCACAGAAATACTCTTTTGTGCGACTTTTATTGAGCTGACATTTAACTGCTCTATATAACTGAATTACCTCTGTCTTAACCGCATTTCGAATCACCACAGTTTAAACAAGTTGAACAGCCATCTAGCAACACCACAGATTTCTGATAGCATTTTTTACAGCTACTAGCGCTCGCAGGAAAACTGCTCTGTTGGTTTTTATTCTCGCTTTCCATCATTGCCACTTTCTTTTTCTGCTGCAAGTAGGCTTGTTGGTGTGCATCTATTTCACTTTTCGGTAGCATATCTAACGTTTTTAAATGAGTTTCAATGACATGGCCAATATCAGCAACCACTGAGGGCATAAAAATACCAGTTCCGGGTTGGTAATATCCGCCTTTAGGATCAAAAACAGCTTTTAATTCTTCGACTAAAAATGTGCAATCACCACCTTTACGAAATACGGCTGAAATAACACGTGTTAACGCGACAATCCAAGCATAAAATTCCATGTTTTTTGAATTAACAAATATTTCAAATGGTCGTCTAACTTCATGTGCAGTGCCTTGATTTAATAAAATATCATTGATGGTTATATACAGAGCATGGTCTGAAACCGGTGGTTTTATCTTGTAAGTTGAGCCAATTAACATTTCAGGTCGTTTGGTTTTTTCGGTCAAATTTACTGTCGTGCTCTGGTGAGTATTTTCTTCACTCTTCTGGTTGTTCTCTTGCTGGTTTTTAGTACTCGTGGCTACTTCTGCTTGTACTTTTGCAGCGGTAATATTTTGTGTTATTTCTTTCATTAATTTATTTCCCTAAAATTTTTAACGTCTAAAGCTTGCCGTAATAGCCTTCTTTTAAGGCGTCATGTAAGTTCGCAGCCGTATGTATTTCGCCGTCGTAGCGGATTTCTTCATTACCTTTAGCGATGACTTTTGTGCCGTCGGCGAGGGTGAATTCATAGCTGACTTTTTCTAAATCAGTTTCTTTCACTAATACCCCCTGATGTACTTCAGGGTTAAAACGAAAAGTCGTGCAGCCTTTTAGGCCTTTCTCAAAAGCATAGAGGTAAATGTTTTTGAATTTTTCATAATCAAAATCAGTAGGGATATTAATGGTTTTTGAAATAGAAGAGTCTATCCAAAACTGTGCTGCGGCTTGAATATCGACATGTTCCTGTGGGCTTATCGTGTCGCTAACCGTAAAGTAATTGGGCAATTTATTGTTGCCTTCAGTGGCATAAGCTTGTGCATCAGGATTAACCGTCGCGCGATAGGCTAAAAGCTCATAACTTGATACCGCAACCGACTCCTTAGATTTTTTGCCTTCACGAATAATATTACGATGGTATTCATGAGCAAAACTTGGCTCAATGCCGTTTGAGACATTATTACCTAAACTCAGCGCAAGTGTACCTGTTGGGGCGATAGAGCTGTGATGTGTGAAGCGCGCACCAACTTTAGCAAGTTGCGTAATTAACTCAGGTTCTTCTTCGGCAATTCTCTGCATATAACGGCTGTATTTTGCATGTAATACGGCGCCTTTAATTTTGTCGCCAACCTTGATACCGTCTTTTTTCATCTCAGGACGTTTATTAAGCATGGCTTGATCAACGACAAATATTTGCTTGAGAATAGGCGCGGGGCCTTTCTCTTTAGCCAAATTTAGCGCTTCTTGCCAGCCGGTAATAGCGAGAACTTTTGTCACTTCTTCGGTAAATGCTACGGCTTCTGGGCTGTTGTAAGGTATTTTTAGCAAGGTTAAGGCTGAGCCCAAGCCAAGATAACCCATGCCATGTCGACGTTTATTTTCGATCTCTGAGCGTTGCTCTGCTAGTGGTAAGCCGTTTATCTCTACAACGTTATCTAGCATGCGAGTGAAGACTCGGATCACTTCTTTAAACTTATTCCAATCAAATTGGGCATTAGTCGAAAATGGTTGCTCGACAAATTTCACTAAATCGATTGAGCCGAGTAAACAAGCACCGTGTGGAGGTAATATTTGTTCGCCGCAAGGGTTGCTGGCACGTAGTTGCTCGCAAAACCAATTGTTATTCAGTTCATTGGCATGATCGATAAGTATGAAACCAGGCTCGGCATAATCGAAGGTGTTACTCATGATCATGTCCCACAGTCGCTGTGCTGGAATATGTTGATAAATCTTACAGGCAATTTCTCCTTGCTCATTGAGGATGTAGCCGTGGTTGTTAATAAAGTCGGCGTGATAGTGGTTGGCTTTAAAAAGTACGGTGGAATCATCACTAAGGTCGATATTATCAGCCTGTACTTCCTTATGTGTTAAAGGAAAATTTAATGGCCAATCTGCATTATTTTTTACTGCCGTGATAAAGCTATCGCTGATCAGTAGGGATAAATTAAATTGTCGTAAACGGCCGTTCTCACGCTTAGCGAGAATAAAATCTTTTACATCAGGGTGAGAAATATCAAATACACCCATTTGGGCACCGCGACGACCGCCGGCTGAGCTAACGGTAAAACACATTTTGTCGTAAATATCCATAAACGACAGTGGTCCAGAAGTCGTTGCGCCTGCACCTGCAACATAAGCACCGCTTGGTCTTAATGTAGAGAATTCGTAACCTATGCCGCAACCCGCTTTAAGCGTTAAACCTGCTTGATGCACTTGCTGTAAAATACCGGTCATTGAATCTTCAATCGTGCCAGAGACTGTGCAATTGATGGTTGAAGTTGCTGGCTTAAATTTTTCTGCTCCGGCATTAGAAATAATACGACCGGCGGGATAAGCACCAGATTCCATAGCCCAAAGAAATTTTTGTTGCCATTTTGCTTGATCACTAGTTTCGATATCAGACAATGCTGTGGCAACTCGAATAAAGCTTTCGTGTACTGAAGCTTCTTGATTGTTACCGTGTTTATCTTTGAGACGATATTTTTTGTCCCAGATGTCGTGTGATGCTGGTTGTAGGGATAAAAAGTGATTTTCATGATGTGCTTTAGTTTTATTTAGCGCGATATTTATTTTGGTTGTTGTCATGAGTTCGCTATTTGTATTATCAAGTGGTTGGGTGACTCATAATAAGAAAAATAACATACTACACAATAGCGACATCTACATATGCGCACCAAGATCAATTAATGGCACAATATATGGGTTTTTTGTGTTTTTCTTCTTGTAAGTGATATTTATCAATCATGACGGTATCCGAGATCGAATAACGGTTTAATAGCAGTTTGATAGAATAAAATAATGTTAATTAAGTCATGGTTTGAGAAGATTTTATATGGCGTAAGGTAATATACGCTTTAAATCGGTTTAAATTATGAAGGGAACAGCGGTGCTGATAAAAGTAATTTTTTATTAGGAAGAGAACGTTTAAATAAGAAATATTGACGACTTTATAGAGAGGTAATTTAGCGCAAGCTAATAAATGTTTAATTTAGCCTGCACTAATGAATATATTAACAAGTTAAAATTTGTAAGCGATACCAACTGAAATAGAGCTATCAACCCAAAGCGAATCGTCAAATTGTGCACTACAAACATCTTGTCGGCAAAATAATGCATCATCTTCATCAACTAATGTAGCATAGACGCGTAAATCTGTTATTAACGCCATAGTATCTGAAAACTCATAGCGTGTTCCAAAGGAAACACTTGCTGAAGGATAAAGTTCATCGCCACCTTTATCAGCATTAAAATATGCACCACCAAAACCTAAGCTCATTGTTGTTACATAGTTTTGTTGGCGAAACAGTGCAACACCATTAAAATGTGCATAAATTATATCAAGAGAAGCATTTTCTGCATTTTCCCCTTTAAAATCATGGCTAACACGATTTAAGAGTACTTGCCCTTGGCCATTATTATTTTCTTGCCAAGCAATGCCGATGGCAATGTTGCTTGCAGAGTCAACATCGATATCGCTATTGTCACTGGCAGTTAGATCTGAGCTGTACATTTGGCCAAACATAGCACTAATTTCAAATTGATTTGCTAAAGCTGTATTTGAGGACAATAAAGCGCAAATAACTACCAATGGTTTTAATCGTGTATTCATGTTCATTACAACTGATCCTTTGAATTATTTTTTTTATAAAGGTTAGCCAAATACTCTAACAGCATTTGGCTAAGTTGGATGACCTAATGGATTAATATTAGCCAAATAAGTCAGTTAATTTCTTTTTAGCTTCTTCTTTCAACTTATCTTTTGCTCCATCCATTAGCTTTTTCTTTTGTGTTGCTTTTGCTTGTTGCCAAATTTTAGATAATGCCTGTTTTACTATTTCGCTGCCTAGCTGACTTGCAGGTAAACCAGCATCTCCACCAATGTTATTCAAAGTGATATCAGGTAAAGTTGCACTATGTTCTTTATTACCAAAGGCGCTTAAATCAAGTGTTAGTGCCGTACCAGCAAGTACAATTTTACTCACTTTAACTTTTGGCTCCGTTCCTTGTTCTGTATCGGCCGTACTTGTATCACCTTTAGGCGTATTGCGTTCTATAGCATCTAAAATATCTTGAATATTAGAGCCGCCTGTTTGCGTGAACTGTACAAAAGCTTCTGGTGATTTGATAACAATAGCATCAATAATAATCGGTGAAGACGTTAAACTTTCTAAGTTAATATCGAGCGTCATTTCACCCAAAGAGAAAGCATTCGGCTGACTATAAGTTTTAGGGTTTGCTAAATTGATCCCTAAAATGCTACCAGCACCACTAGTTAGTTTAATATCAACCGCTTTAACGGTGACGGTTTGTTCCGTTACTTGTGTACCCACGGTTTCAATTTGATTTTTAATATAGTCATTCAATGACCCATTAGCTAAAAACCACAGAGCACCACCACTAAGTAATAATAAAACAACAACAATTGAGGCAATAATTTTCACGAGTTCAATCCTTAAAATGTAAAATATGAGCAATACCGAGTAGTTAGTATTCATCATTTGGTCTATGTATAACTAAATTATATCTTAATAATCACAAAGTTAATTATTTTTCTAATTTGCGACCAAAGCCTTAAATCATAAGCTAAGCTGTATCGAGCGTTAACAGTATCTAGGCTATAGTAATACTATTATAATTTTTCGCAAATTTAGAGAGTTTGTTTTATGTCTGCCGCTATTAGTCGTCGCTTACCTTTGTTATTACTTGTCGGTGTGTTAATTGTTTTAGTCGTTTATTTACAATGGCCTAAAACCGTTACTACACAAGAAAAACATCAACGTATTGTTTCTGTAAAAACGGTTAAAATTGCTGCCGCGGAGTTCAAAGATTCGGTAGAAGCAATTGGAACTTCACGCGCGAATGAGCAGGTATTAATTACCAGTAAATATTCTGATTTAGTTGATGAGATATCGTTCAAAGATGGTGATACGGTTAAGAAAGGCGATATTTTGTTACGTCTTAACAGCCGAGAAGAAGCCGCGAAGGTAAAAGAGTTAGCTGCTAACTTGGCTGAATCTGTTGCACAACTTAATCGTTTTCAAGATTTATTTGCCAAAAAAGCAACGTCTAAATCACTGGTTGATCAACAAGATGCTAAAGCGAAAGCCATTTCTGCACAATTACTTAGTGCGCAAATAAAGCTTAATGATTTCACTATTAAAGCGCCATTTTCAGGTGTACTGGGCTTCAGAGAAATTAGTCTAGGTGCCTTAATTGATGTCGGCGGCATTATCACTAGTTTAGATGATTTAAGTATTATTAAAGTTGATTTCTCAATCCCTGAACGCTATTTAACAACGGTTTCTGTCGGACAAAATATAGAAGCAACAAATACTGCGTACCAATCTGAAGTATTTGTTGGCAAGGTTACCTCGTTAGATTCTCGTATTGACCCTGTCACGCGAACATTAAAAGTACGTGCTGAAATTTCTAATGCAGATAAAAAGCTACGTGCAGGTATGTTATTAAATTTGCAGGTAGTACGTAACGTAGAGCAAATACTACAAGTTCCTGAAAGTGCTGTTATTCCGATTGAAAATGACCATTTTGTTTTTGTTATCGAAGCAGGAAAAGCGGTAAAAAAACAATTACAAATTGGTCGACGCTCACATGGTTTCATTGAAGTGCTTGGTGGTATTGAAACTGGAGCAGACGTTGTTATTGAAGGCGCATTAAAATTACGTGACGGTACATCTGTGAACGTCTTAGGGAGCGAGTCGTGATTTTATCTGATCTATCGGTTAAGCGTCCGGTTTTTGCTACCGTAATAAATCTTCTATTAATAACCTTTGGTATTGTGGCATTTTTGACTTTGCCACTACGTGAATATCCTGATATCGATCCGCCAGTAGTTAGTATTAATACCTCTTACCCAGGTGCATCAGCTGCAATAGTTGAAAGTAAAGTTACACAGTTACTTGAGGATAGAATTAGCGGTATCGAAGGCGTTAAATTTATCAATTCTAATAGCCGTGTTGGCCGCTCAAATATTTCGATTGAATTTGAACTAGACCGTGATATTGATGCTGCGACAAACGATGTACGAGATAGAGTTTCACGAGCACTAAACAATTTACCTGAGCAAGCTGATCCACCTGAAGTTTTTAAAGCTAATGATGACGAAGACGCCATTGTTTGGTTTGTTTTACAAAGTGATACCATGAGCAGTTTACAGCTAACTGATTATGCAGAACGTTATATTGTTGACCGATTCTCTGTGGTTGATGGTGTTGCTCGTGTACGTGTCGGTGGCGGTAGAACTTACGCGATGAACGTACTGCTAAATCGAAAAGCGATGGCAGCAAGAGGCGTTACCGTTAATGATATCGAACAGACCTTACGAGCCGAAAATGTTGAACTACCTGCAGGTAAAGTTGAATCTATTGATCGAGATTTTTCAATTCGAGTAGAACGTAGTTATTTAACTGTCGATGATTTCGCCACGATGGTGATTGCGCGTAATGATGACAAATCACTGGTTTATCTTGGTGATGTTGCGAAAATTGGTCTGTCAGCCGAAGATGAAGAAAACCTGTTTCGCGGCAATGGTAAAAACATGGTCGGCTTGGGGATTATTAAACAGTCAAAAGCTAATACGCTCGAAGTAGTAAAATCAGCCCGCAAAGAAATGATGTCAATTCGAGATGGCTTGCCACAAGGTACATCTATTACCAATAGCTATGACTCATCAGTATTTATTCAAGGCTCAATTGACGAGGTTTACAGCACATTAGCTGTTGCCATGTTGATGGTTGTATTGGTGATATTTTTATTCTTAGGGAATGTTAGAGCAACACTTATTCCTGCGGTTACTGTACCCGTAGCCTTGATTGGTTCGATGATGGTATTGTCCTGGTTTGGCTTCTCTATCAACTTATTAACATTGCTGGCCTTGGTGTTAGCCATTGGTTTAGTGGTTGATGACGCGATCGTTGTGCTGGAAAATATTTATCGCCGTATCGAAAACGGGCAAACACCTTTACTTGCTGCCTATGAAGGTGGACGAGAAGTAGCCTTTGCCGTTATCGCCACCACCTTAGTTTTAGTTGCCGTATTCGTACCGTTGATTTTCTTATCAGGTAACGTTGGCCGCTTATTCACTGAATTTGCTATTGCCATTGCAGCAGCGGTTATCTTTTCAAGTTTAACGGCTTTATCACTCACGCCAATGATGTGTTCTAAAATGTTAAAGCATAAAGAGCGTAGTTCCTCATTCGGTCAAAAGTTGGATAAAGGTTTTGCTAAACTTGAAACGGCTTATGCTAGTGCGTTAAAAACCAGTATTCATCAACCTGTGATGATATTTTTGGTTATTATCTTATCGTTATTTGCTGTTTACAGTTTGTTTAATGACTTGCCTTCTGAATACACTCCTAAAGAAGACCGAGGAAACTTCTTTGTCATGATGCGTGGTGCAGAAGGGGCGAGTTATGAAAATAACGTTAAAAACATGCAGCAAATCGAAGAAAAGTTGATGGTGCATCAAGATAATGGCGAGCTCGATCGTGTACTTGTTCGCGTGCCTGGATTCGGCGGTGCCGGTGGTATTGCGATTGTCGGTATGCCAGCTTGGGATGAACGCAAAATAGAGACCTTTGATTTTATTAACAAAATGAATGGTGAGTTAGCAGAAATTACTGATGTAAGAGCGTTTGCTATGATGCGTAGAGGCTTAGGTGGCGGCGGTTCTTCATCACCGGTTTCTTTTGTTCTACAAGGTAATACCTATGAAGAGCTTGCTAAGTGGCGTGATATTATCATTGCAAAAGCACAAGAAAATCCTAAATTACACAGTATTGACAGTGACTACAAAGAAACCTATCCACAGTTATTAGTGAAAATAGATCATACCAGAGCATTCGATTTAGGTGTTTCGGTTGGCGATATCGGTCGTACGCTTGAAACCATGTTAGGACAGCGTCGAGTCACTAATTTTGTTGAGCGCGGTGAAGAATACTATGTGGTTGTGCGCGGTGAAAAAACTGACTTTTCAAACCCGAAAGATATCGATAATATTTTTGTCCGCTCTACGGTTAGTGACAAATTGATCCCGCTGTCTAATTTGATCACCATTGAAGAAAATGCCACGTCATCTCAATTGAATCGATTTAATCGTTTACGCAGTGTTACGATCAGTGCCAGTTTAGCGACAGGTTATGCGCTGGGCGATGCCCTAGATTTCTTAAATACTGCTGTCGCTGAAAACTTGCCTGATGAA
Organism: Cognaticolwellia sp.; assembly: GCA_049642265.1. Classification (GTDB taxonomy): domain Bacteria; phylum Pseudomonadota; class Gammaproteobacteria; order Enterobacterales; family Alteromonadaceae; genus Cognaticolwellia. The sequence continues at coordinate 16,372 of JBAROR010000086.1, forward strand.
ACACAAGTTGCTTATAAAGGTCAGTCGCAATTATTACAAGAGTCTGGCAGCTCCATTGCCTTTATTTTTGCTTTAGCACTAGTTATTACCTATTTGGTGATGGCCGCTCAATTTGAAAGTTTTATTCATCCGTTTGTTATTATGCTGACGGTGCCTTTAGCTTTAGTTGGGGCATTGGCTGGTCTTAAGTTAATGGGGATGAGCCTCAATATTTATAGCCAAATAGGTATTGTCATGCTGATTGGTCTAGCGGCAAAAAATGGTATTTTAATTGTTGAATTCGCTAACCAACTACGTGATAAAGGGATTGCTTTTGAAGAGGCGTTGATTGCTGCAGCAACCCAACGTTTAAGACCTATTGTGATGACTACATTTACAACCGTAACCAGTGCTATTCCGTTAGTTCTCGCGGTTGGCCCGGGTGCTGAAAGTCGAATGGTTATCGGGGTTGTGATCTTTGCCGGCGTATCGTTAGCCAGTATCTTTACCTTGTTTGTTGTTCCAGGTGCTTATTATTGGTTATGCCGAAATACCGGTTCGCCACAAGTTATTACTCAAGAAATTGAGAGACAACAGGCTGAAGCTGCGATAACTAAAGCGTAGTGACAATTTATGCAGATATAGTCATTCATGCTAGTTAATACTTATTAGTAGTTCGAAAAAAGCCCGTATAAACATTGTTTTATATGGGCTTTTTTATGTCTTTGGTACTGGTTTTTTAACTTTTTTCATTTCTATCTTACTTTTTACCTGTATGAAATATCGACATCTTGATTAAAAAATGAACTTGCGCTATAAAGGAGGGAAATAATAATAATAAGTTTGATAAATACTATGTTTAACGTCAACAAAAAATTATGGTCGTTCAATTTTGGTTGTTTAATCGCAGGCTCATTAGTTTGGCTTGTTCATATCGGTAACTTAGCTCCAGTGCCAAGCATACTCCACCCTCATACTGACTTTATTCTTGATTATTATCCGGGTTTAGTTACCGCTATTACCGCGTGTTTAACCAGTTTTCTCTTGCTGACCTTAATGCAAAAAGGTTTTAAATTATGCGCGAGTGAGCATACCTTTTGGTTATTATTACCGACCTTGTGCTTTGTTACTTTAACGTTGCTTATTGGCCAATTATTGTTTTTAACGATTTTATTTGCCGCTATTCTAACGCTATTTATTCTTCTTGTCAGTGCGATTGTTTTTCGCTTGAAGGCTCAAAAAAAGTCAGTGGTATATGCTAAAAATTTATAAAATAAAATACGCGTAACGAGGTAAATGATGATCTGAAATAAGGCGAAGGGGGAATGAATTTGTTCTACTGAGCAGATAATGTTTTACCTCCATGTGGATTTGAAGTGATATGAGCAAAGCGACCAAAGTTATTTTACTGGCATTAGCGTGTTTCTTTTTATTTGTCGGTATTAAAAGTGCTATCGATACCAAACCTTATGCTGAAATGACGGATATAAAAACCTTTGACGGTATGATTTTTAAATTACATTGTCCGCATAAAGGTGCTGCAGCATTGTCGTTAGAAAACTCCGCATTAACGTTTAATTTAAGTGTTAAGTTTCGTGCTGATTATTGCAGTGGCAGCGATTCACAAGCGTTACTAGGTCAAAATGTCAGTTTGAAAGCGCGTCAGGTTAATGGTGAGTTTTATCAAGTTTACGAAATTAAAACACCTGAGCAGGTTATTTTAAGCCCGGAAGAAATTGAAGCTGATCAGGGGAGTTCAACTTTTGGCGTGTTTTTATTGGCTTTCTTGTTATTTGCCTTAGTTATTTATAAAAGTAGAAAAAAAGTAGAACAGTAACTTAGTGATAAGCAATAGCGATTAACTTTATAGGCTTATAAATTTAATCGCTAAAGCTTAAATGACTAAGAGCAGCTGTTCTTAGTCATTCATCAACATTCGCTTATTGTAAAGCGCTACTAGGGACATTAGTTGGACTGATGTGTTCGATAGGGTAGCAACCTAATATTTTAATAAAATTCGTTTGTTCTGTAATTTCGCTGATCGCTTCTTGCAAGGCTAAATGCTTTAAATTTGCTTCAACATCGACATAAAACATTTCTTCCCAAGGTCGGCCTTGAATAGGGCGAGACTCAAGTTTACACATGTTAATACCTTTGTTTTTCAAGACCACAAGACACTCGACTAATGCACCAGGCTTTTGTCCTGTTGCAATAATTAGCGTGGTTTTAGCCGGTATTTGTTCTGCGACATCAATAGGTTTACGGGCGACTAAAATGAAACGACTATGGTTCTCTGCTTGATTGGCAATAGATTTTTCTAAGGCTTGTAATTGATATAAGTTACCGCCTTCTTCACTGCCAATAACAGCGACACTGTCATCTTGTAATTGATAAACCTTCGCCATGGCGTCAGCGGTACTCTCGCAATACTCAATACGAATACCACTTTGTTTATCTAGAAAGTTACTACATTGCGCAAAAGGTTGGCCGTGAGCGTAAATCGTTTTAATTTTATTTAATTGACTATTTACCGCGGTCAGTAAACAGTGCTCAATTGGTTGTGTTATTTCGCCAACAATCGATAAATTAGTGTGTTGTAGTACATCATAAACTTCATTAATACTGCCAGAGCTAGTGTTTTCTATTGGCAGCATGCCGTAGTCAACCATACCCGACTCAACCTGTTGCATGATATCGGCAAAACTTTGGCAACCGTGTTCAATAATTTTTGCTGCTCGGCGAGAAAAGTAGCGATGGCTAGCTAAATAGCTATACGAGCCCTTGTCACCAAGAAATGCAACGCTTACTGCCGGCTCTTGTATATTTGGGTTTGCTAAAGTTTGCAGGTAAGCTTGCTGGTTTAGCACTGAATCTTCAATAATCGTTTGAAAAATACTGGTGACGTAATGAGCATCTAATCCTAGCTTTTTTCCTTCTGTAATTAAACGAATGAGCAGCTCTTGCTCACGTTGTTGATCACGCACCGGTCTAATTTGATGAGCTTTGCTTTTAGCAACATTTAAGGTCAGGGCGCGGCGTTCAGCAAATAAAGTGAGTAATTGCTGGTCGAGGTGGGTAATTTTTTCACGTATTTTATTTAAATCTAATGCTTCGTTCACCGCGTTTTCCTACTATGTTGATGTGAGTTGATGCTGCTATTTATTTTACTGCTTTAAAAACTAAAAAACCTCCAGTAGGAGGTTTTTTATAAATGCCAAAACCCAAAGCTCGCTCAGATAACTGAGAGAAAGAAGGTATTAAAGAAAAGGTTAGATTTTGTCATTTGCATGGCTTTACTGTATCTACCCTGTGGCAATAGTTCAACCGTTTCTTTATGCCTATTTATATATAAACAAACAGAAAAGGCTTAATAGCAATAATTTAAGAATGCCAGCTATAGGCAAAGAAAAATAATAGCTAAAGCGCTAATGATACCAACTGCCCAGATTAGTGAGCGAATAGTCGCGATATCCATTAAGTAAGCAATATTATAAAGTACTCTTGCGACCACATGGGTAATAGCGAGTTGTTCAATAACAATGCCGGTGTTTTTAGTTGCTATCGCTAATAATACTGCTGGCGCAAAGATAATTAGAGATTCAAAAGCATTTTGATGAGCAGCTAATGCGCGGGCACCGAAGCCGGTTAGCTCAGTTTGCTGTGCACGGGGATGGTTATTATTGTAGCGCCCCAATTTATGCATGGCGATCGCCACTGGTACTTTCGCTATAATAGGTAGGATTGCAGCGATAAATAAACAAATGATCAAAGTGGTCATCATAATTCCTTGGTGTTTTTAGTACTTTTAATAAAAATTAATAGATTAATAATTCAATAGTGTCAGCGTGTAAACACTGGGACCTGGTAAAAATCTGGAGGCTGTGCCATTTACCCAGTTCTCGTGCCCTACACCATAGTACGGGCTCCATGGGTGACCTGATTGACTTGTTGGCATATGGAAAATCCCACGATCTTCATGACCAGGAGACACCACCATACGCTGCGAAGCACCGAATGATTTACCTTGTACTCTTGGCATATAGCTATCACCAGGTAATGCAACTGCTGGCATATCCAGCCATTGGCCAATAAAGGGCACCGCATTACTTAATGGGTGTCGAATTGTACTGATATTTTCTTGACCCCAGGTTGCCTTTGCCAGCGTTGTTGACTCTGTCATTTGTGCTAATGTTTTTTCTAAACTTGCTTCAAATAAAGCTGACCAGCTGTCATGACTACGCCAGAGAAAGTTCTCTGGTTGCTGATTGACCAATTGCCATAATGGCGCTTCTATTTGGTGACGTATCGTCTTAAAGCTGTAATTAGTATCGATATTAGTCATATTTTCATTGAAAATATCGAAAACTTGCGCTCTGGTGTTTAATCGAAAGTTTCTTACCAAGCGATAAGCAACAGAGTCAGTACTTGCTGATAAATTCTTAACGTTAACGATATCTTTAACTTCTTGCCAGTTACTATGTTTAACGAGCATTGCATCAGTTAGCACTTTTGATAAGAGAAATTCTTGCCAGCGTAATAGGAATATTGCGCTATCATCTAGAGCGATATCAAGCAAAGCTTGTTCATCGAAAGATGTCTTAGCGTTGAGGTTTTGTTTTATTTGCGACGATCTCGCTCCTAAAGCATAGCCGCCATTACCGACTTTTTTCAGCATTTCGCCACCGATAACACGTGAATTTGCGGTCCATAAACGCGAGCTGTCTGGGTTGATAACTTTCGGATAATCTTGTGGAGGCAATAATCCTAACCACTTATGCTTACCATCGGCCCATGATGTTGGTATTGCTCCAAACGCTGTACTACGTTGCGGTATAGGACCCATAATTGTCCAACCGATATTACCTTGCTGATCGCCGACCATTAAGTTTTGTGCTGGCATACCCGCTCGCGCTGCAATTGCAAAAGCTTGCTCTACATTAGTTGCGGTTTCAAACTCGGTAATCGCCATATTAACAGCAGCTTTATCGTGCGCAATCCATCGATATACTAATAGACTGCCTTGAGCATTCTCACCAATAACAGGCCCCCAAATGGTATCTGTCACCGTAATATCTACCGCTTCTTTATCTTTTACCGCGATTATTTGTTTGCGTTCGATAAAATTTTGATAACCATCAGGCGTTAAATATTGGCTTTTATCAGCGTTAGTTTCTAGTACGATCACATCGCTCCAATCACCATAACTATTGGTGAAACCCCATGCAATATGGCCATTACTACCAATAATAATATTAGGTGTGCCTGGTAGCGTAGCACCTGTTACTTTTACTGGATTGGCATTGAGATCATTATATTCAAAAGATGCTCTAAACCAAGTGTTAGGTACACGAATACCTAAGTGCATATCATTAGCAACAATCGCGCTACCTGTTTCACTGATTTGACCGCTGACAGCCCAATTATTTGACCCAGGAAATTCTTCATTTTGAGCGGATTGCTCTCTGGTAAGAACCGGTGGTGTTGTGTTTGATAATGCTAATACTTGATCTTTAAATAACGCGGCCATATTCTCACTTGACGCTGAAGGCCAAGGTGCTTTAGGTAATGGTGATTCACTAAACTCAGTACCATCAATGGCGGCATCCCATATACTGCCTTCAGGGTTAAGAAAGGCAAATACTTCTGGGCTTAATACCGAATGCAATAAACCTAAAGTGCGTTCACGTTCGCCGTCAGGATATTGTAAATCGATGTACATACTGAGCACGGTTAAAATAGTATCTTCTTCTCGCCACTCAACAGGATCTTGACGCAGTAATAAATATTCAAAAGGTGGTGCTTTAAGGTATTTTAACCCTTGATTGACGCCACGGGTGTAGGCTTTTAAAAGGTTTAGTTCAGCGTTGGATAATTGAGCCACTATCGCCAGAGCACGCTCACGAAAACGGTGGCGACGAATTTCACTGTCATAATCGATTGCTGCTTCGCCAAATAGACTAGCCAATTCTCCGGCTGAATTTCGGCGTAATAAATCCATTTGGAAAAAGCGTTCTTGGGCATGAACAAAGCCTGTAGCTACAGCAACATCTAGGCGGTTTTTTGCTTTGATAGTGACGATGCCTTGTTTGTCTCGCTCAACTATTGCGCTAGTAGATAAGCCATAAAGTGTACGTTTACCATCTAATTGTGGCAATGCGCTGTCAATTTGGCTGTATATCCAGGTGCCTAAACTCGCAAGGACTAAAAGTAAAACAAACAGCAGGCCGAGCAAAGTATTTTTAAAATATTTCATAGGTTTTGAGCAAAGTGACAATCGCGAAGCATTAGAGTACCTGAAAACAATTGAAGTTTGAATCGAGATCTGGCGAAAATAAATAACATAAATATATGAGATGCTTAACAATAAAATTAATACATATTTGCAAGGAGGAGTTACTTGGTTAATTTACGGCATAAAGCAAATTTTTTTATGATGTAATCTTTGCTCATCTTATGTAATTAGCTAGCTGTGGGAGTGGTGGCTGGCTGAGTCAGTAAAAAATAAGTGATGTGACATTTTCGGTGTTTATTATTCAGTGTTACACTGAAATATGTTTACCTTTGAGCAGGCTAAAATAAATGATGCTAGCGACTATGCAATGACTACAACAATGACTGGAACAACAACAGCAAATGATAAATTTGCCATCATAGTTTTGGCAGCAGGGCAATCTTCTCGTTTAGGGCAGATGAAGCAATTAATAACGATTCAAGAAAAAAGCTTGCTTGAAGTGCAATTAACAAAAGCGTTAACACTAACTCATCAGGTGTACTGCGTATTAGGTTTTGAAGCTAAACAGCTTCAAACTCATATTGACCATTTACCGATTAAAATAATAATCAATGAACAATGGTCTGCTGGTATGGCAACCTCAATTGCCGCAGGTGTTAAAGCGTTAGCCAATGATATCAGCGCTGTGATGATCGTGTTAGTTGACCAATGGCAATTAACCGCAACGGATTTGTTTACAATTGAAAGCTGTTGGCAAAATAATCCACATGCTATCGTGGTTGCCAGCGCTCTATCGAATGTTACTGCAGGTGGAAAAGAAAAAATGGGGCCACCAGTGGTATTCCCTCAACACTATTTTTCAGAGTTGGAGCAGTTATCAGGCCAAGAAGGCGCAAAACCATTATTAAAAAAACATCAACAGATGTTATTGAAAGTCGAACTGGCTCATGCCTTTATTGATTTGGATACCCCTGAGCAATTAACGGAAATGAATAAAGTGCTAAGTGCTAATTTGACAAGCTAAACTAGCACATTATTACGGAACATATTCTGCTGTGATGTTAATAACTGATGTCACGATAAAGAAACTTACATTAAACAAATTTTTCAATGAATTTATACTTAATAAATTTATTAAATATATTTTTAAAATAAACAGAGAAGGAAGCTATTGCATGATCACCCTAAACATCAATGGTAAAGAACATGAATTTAATGATGATGGCAATATGCCATTGTTATGGGCATTGAGAGATGTTTTAAAATATACCGGTACCAAGTATGGTTGTGGTAAAGGATTATGCGGAGCATGCACCGTACATGTTGATGGCCAAGCTATTCGCTCATGTGTAACGCCAGTATTAGCTATTGCACAACAAAAAATCACGACGGTTGAAGGGCTTTCTGAAGCCGGTGATCATCCAGTTCAGCAAGCATGGCAAGATTTAAATGTGCCGCAGTGTGGTTATTGTCAACCCGGACAAATGATGTCAGCTGCTGCGCTATTAAAGCGTAATGCAAAACCTAACGATGAAGATATTGAACTTGCGATGAGTGGTAATATTTGTCGCTGTGGTACCTACCAACGTATTAAACAAGCGATCCATTTAGCTGCGGATCTTGCCACTGAAGTGAAGGGGAGCTAACAATGAAACATATTGAAAATGTTAGCCGACGTGGCTTCTTAAAAAAATTAGGTATTAGCTCGACAGCACTGGTATTAGGTGTGCAATTACCTTCGATGTTAACGATCCCAAAAGCTTTAGCGGGTGTTAACGCTACTGATAAATTTTCTCCTAGTGTTTATGTACAAATTGGCGCTGACAATATCGTTAGCATCGTGGTACATCGCTCAGAAATGGGCCAAGGTATCAGAACCAGTATACCGATGATTGTTGCCGATGAGCTCGGTGCTGATTGGGAACAAATAGCGGTAGTGCAAGGTTTAGGTGATAAAAAGTATGGTAGCCAAAATACTGATGGTTCGCGCTCAGTAAGACGTTTTTATCAGCCATTGCGTGAAGCCGGCGCTACGGCTCGTATGATGTTACAACAAGCTGCAGCCAATCAATGGCAAGTTGACGTTAGTGAAACAAGCGCGATAAATAATACTATTGTGCATGAAAAAAGTGGCCGCGAACTATCCTTTGGCAGCCTAGTCGCCGCAGCGAGCACTTTAGCGTTACCTGAGCAATCAGCCTTAATACTGAAAGCTAAGAAGGACTTTACCCTTATTGGTAAGTCTGATGTCGCATTAGTTGATGGTGAAAAAATCGTTACAGGTACCGCGACTTACGGATTTGATGTTGAACTAGCAAATATGCAGTACGCAGTTATCGCAAGACCTCCAGTCTTAGGTTCGAAAGTTAAATCATTTAATGCTGAAGCGGCAAAAGCGATTGCCGGCGTTATTGACGTTGTGCAACTACCTGATTTAGAAGAGCCAGCGGTATTTAAACCTTTAGGCGGCGTTGCGGTGATTGCTAAAAACACTTGGGCGGCGATTAAAGGTCGAGAAGCGTTAGCAATGCAATGGCATGAAAGCGAGCATAAAAGTTACAATACAGAACAGTACAAGCAAGCGCTATCAGAGAGTTGCGATAACCCTGCTAAAGTACTGCGCAGTAAAGGCGACACCGTTAACGCTTTAGCGACGGCAAAAAAAGTGATTAAAGCGTCGTATTATGTACCTGAATTAATTCATGTGCCGATGGAACCACCTGCGGCAACCGCACACTATCATGATGGTATTTTTGATATTTGGGCGTGTTCACAAACCCCACAATCAGCGCAAGCTACGGTTGCACAAATTACCGGTGTGGCCCCTGAAAAAGTTAATATCAATGTGACGCTACTCGGTGGTGGCTTTGGTCGTAAATCTAAGCCAGACTTTGTCGTTGAAGCGGCTATATTGTCGAAACAGCTTAATGTCCCTATTAAAGTATTGTGGACTCGCGAAGATGAGATCCAAAATGGTTATTATCATGCGGTCAGTTATCAAAAGCTGGCGGCGGGTATTGATGAAAATGGCAATGTTAGTGCATGGCAACACCATGTAGCTGAACCTCCGATTGGCTCAACGTTTAGTAAAGGCGCTGATTTAATTACATCAGAAGCTAATTTAGGCTTAATTGATATGCCGTTTGATATTGCTCATGTCAGTTGCGCTGTCGGTAAAGCTCCGGCTCATACACGAATCGGTTGGATGCGTTCAGTGACTAATATCAATCACGCTTTTGCTATTGGCTCATTTGCTGATGAGTTGGCACAAGCCAAAGGTCTAGACAGCAAAGATAACTTACTGGCTTTGATTGGTGCTGATCGTAAAATCGACTTCTCAACAGAGCAGGCAGAATACGGCAATTATGGTGAAACACTAGAGAAGTTTCCTGTTGATACGGCGCGTATGAAGGCGGTAGTAGAAAAAGCCAGTGCTATGGCAAAATGGGGCAGAAAACTGCCTAAAGGTCATGGCTTAGGTATTGCTATGCATCGAAGCTTTGTTAGCTATGTTGCCTGTGTGGTTGAAGTGTCAGAAAACAGCAATGGTAAAATTAAAGTTCATGATGTTTGGATGGCAGTAGATTGTGGTTTAGCCGTAAATCCGGAACGTATTCGTTCGCAAATGGAAGGCGCTGCAATTTTTGCGTTATCCTATACATTTTATAGTGAACTAACCGCTAAAAATGGTGTTATTGAACAGAATAACTTTGATGGTTATCAAATTGCTCGGTTGAGTGACGCGCCTACTACTCATGTAGAAATCATCGACAGCGATGCGCCTCCAGGTGGTGTTGGGGAACCCGGCGTGCCGCCGATCGCGCCAGCTATTTGTAATGCTATTTTTAATGCAACAGGTAAACGTTATCGAGAGCTACCATTGAAAAAATATGGCATCGTTTAACGAGAAGTTTATTACTTAGCAACTTGCGTTAATATCAGTTTAAAGCAGCAAATAATGCTGCTTTTTTATTGCATGCTGTAAAATAGCAAATGAACTGATAAAATAGCGCCGATATCGATATTCAGACCAGTTGAAGTCATGAGCCTAGCTACGATTCATTACTTCGAGTGACAATATACCTTAGGAAAATAGATGGCTTCTTTACAAGACCAGTTGCTAAAAGCAGGTTTAACCACCAAGCAAAAAGCAAGACAAGCAAACAGTGATAAACGTAAAACAGGTAAGCAAAAGCGCAGTGGTGTCAAGGTTGATGCCAGTTTACAAGAGCAAGTGAAACAAGAGCTTGAGTTAGCGAAAAAAGAAAAGCTGGCGCGTGATATCGCTCTGAACAATGAAAAGAAAGCAGCGTTGGTTGCCAAAGAGCAACAACTGAGAATTTTACAAATATTACAACATCATCATGTCACTAATGTGAATGGTGAAGCGGTTTATAATTACACTTTTAATAGTAAAATTAAAAAGCTATTTGTTGATAGCATAACGCATAAGGCCTTAGTTAATGGCCGTTTAGCCCTATGTGGCGTTGATGATACAACGTATATTGTTACGGCTGAAACAGCCGAAAAGGTAGCAAGCTTAGATAAAGACGTTATTTTGGTACAGAACACCAAAGTTGTTGAAGAAGTTATTGCCGAAGATGACCCTTATGCTGAATTTCAAATTCCTGATGATATGATGTGGTAAGCAAATCATTTCATTTTCTTAATTTATTTACTTAACCGTGAGCAAAAAATCTATATGTTTTTAATTCGTTGGCCGATTGGCCGTTTAATTTTGTTATTAAACTTTTTATTTTCGCCAAGTGCACCAAAACGTACTTCTCAATTACAAAAAGAAGTCGATGCAAGTACGGCACATTTAAGTTTGTATCAATTGCCGGCTTGCCCATTTTGTGTGAAAACTCGTCGTGCCATGAAACGATTGGGTTTAAATATTGAATTGCGCAATATCAACCAGCATGAGCACTATCGTGAAGAATTGATTAACGAAGGTGGTAAAAGAACCGTACCATGTTTGAAAATTGTTAATGAAGATCAATCTATTACCTGGATGTATGAGTCAGGTGACATTATTAACTATTTACAACAATTTGCCCGTTAAAGGTAATATTAAATAACTAATTAAGTTTACAAAGAATTTAATTAGCTCTTATGAGGTCTCTATACTTGAAGGTAATGAGACCGATTAGAGGTAAAAATGTTAATTAAAACTAAAAAAAGCTATCAACTGTCTGAGCAAGAAGTAACAGACGAATCCGTTTATCACTCTAGACGCGATCTTTTAAAAAAACTGGGTTACCTTGGCGCTGGTAGTTTATTAGCACAATCAGCAACGGCTAATGCTGGTCCATTAGACTTTTTTAGTAGTAAAGAAGCAGCGGTATTTCAGCGCAAAGCGCTAACCTTTCAAAAAGCCAATAAATCTTCGCAAATTTTAACCCCTGAAGCGAAAATAACCTCTCATAATAACTTTTATGAATTTGGCACTGCAAAGGGCGATCCGGTCGAAAACGCTCAAGAATTTAAAGTTGATCCTTGGCAGCTAAGTATTTCTGGTGAAGTCGATAAGCCTTACACCTTAGGCTACGATGATCTATTTAAAAGCTTCCCTTTAGAAGAGCGTATATATCGCTTACGTTGTGTTGAAGCATGGTCAATGGTCGTGCCTTGGGTTGGCTTTGGGCTAGCTGACTTAATTAAAAGAGCCGCACCAAATTCACGCGCAAAATATGTTGCCTTTGAAACCTTGTACGATCCAAAACAAATGCCCGGGCAAGAAAGTCGTCGCTTAGGTGGTGGTGTTAAATATCCTTATGTTGAAGGTTTACGTATAGATGAAGCGATGAACCCATTAACATTTATGAGTGTTGGCTTATATGGTAAAACGTTACCGGCACAAAATGGCGCTCCTATTCGATTAGTTGTGCCATGGAAATATGGTTTTAAAAGCATTAAATCTATTGTTGGCATAAAATTGGTTGAACATAAGCCACCAACAACATGGAACATCTTAGCTGATAGTGAATACGGTTTTTATGCCAATGTTAATCCAGAGGTCGATCATCCGCGCTGGAGTCAAGCAAGTGAAAGGCGCATAACTACAGGAGGCTTATTTGCTCGTAATCGTATCGCAACACTACCATTTAATGGTTACGGTGAAGAAGTAGCTGATATGTATAAAAATATGGATTTAAGGAAAAACTATTAGTGAGTACTAGTGTAAAAAAGCAGAATAAAGTGTCTTTTAAAACAGTGTTTATACGTAATAGAGTATTGTTACTGAAAATTGCTATTCACTTAATGTCTTTTTTACCACTACTTGCCTTATATTTGTTGGCGTTTGATGAACAGCTAGGCGCAGATCCTGTCAAAGAGGTCATCCACTTTACCGGTATTGGTGCTTTTAATTTATTGCTGCTTTCATTGGTGTTAACGCCGATTGCAAAAAAGTATCGTCAAGGTTATTTATTGCAAACAAGGCGACTACTTGGCTTATATAGTTTTACTTATGCGTTGTTTCATTTATTGAGCTTTTTAGCTTTTGAAGTGCAGTTTGATCTGATGCTGTTTTTTAATGAAATTATCGATAGACCATACATTACAGTAGGTATGGCGGCGTTAATTATTCTGTTTGCTTTGAGCGTAACATCAATAACATCGCTTAGACGAAAAATGGGTAAAAAATGGCAAAAACTACATAATTGGGTTTACGGCGCACTTTTACTTATCGCCTTACATTTTTTCTGGTCAGTAAAGTCTGATATTGTTGAGCCGATGATTTATGCTTTTATGGCGATATTTTTATTAATTTTGCGTAGAGATAAAATTAAAGCTTGGTTCAAGTAGAACAGATTCAATAACAAAAAAGCGAAGGTAAATACCTTCGCTTTTTTTATATCTATCAGCTTGCTTTTAGTGCTATGAAGAATTAAAAACTATCCATAATTTTAGCAAGACACTAGCCTCACTACAGCACTTTATAAAAGACTATTCGCTTCGTGCAGTTACTTCAACTAAGTGAAAGCCAAACTGAGTTTTAATTGGTCCTTTTACTTCATTCAATGGCGCTGAAAAAACAACTTCATCAAACTCTTGTACCATTTGGCCACGACCAAAAGAACCTAGTGCTCCACCTTGCTCTTTTGAAGGGCAGTTTGAATGAGCTTTCGCTACTGCTGTAAAATCTTCACCGGCGGCTATTTGTTGCTTTAATGTTAGACATTGCTCTTCAGTATCTACCAATATATGACGTGCTGACGCTCTTAACATTGTGTTTCCTTTCTTAATTATTTTAAAGTTTCTAGATGGACTTTAGCGCATTTATTTTGATAATAGAATAGCCAGAAAAATAAAAAATGTTACTGAAAGTGTTCATTTATAAAGACCTCAAGAATCATATTACGGTTAAGGCCACATAGAAGTTAGTTATCTTAATTTTGTCGACTAGCCTCGCCATACTAAGGTTGATGATAATATGATCAATCTATTTTATTGCCGCTATGCTAGTTACGCTAATGCATATAGCAGATAAATATCTTTCAATAGCGGCCAATAAATTCAAATATAAATCGTATTAATTAAAATAATTAAAAAATTTCCAAACTATTTTAGCCCTCAACTCTACCTTTAATATAAGAGAGTAAGTTAACCTGATTTCTATAACTAAAAAATAGGACATTGTGTGTTTGAGCGAAGTGATGAAACGCTAGTAAAGCAAGCGCTGAAAGGAAAAAAGTCCGCGTGGGTTACGCTAGTAAAGCGCAATGAGAAAAACTTATACAACTATACCTTGCGTATGGTGAGTAACCCCGATGATGCTCTGGATTTGATGCAAGATGTTTTTATGGCGGTATTTCGCAATTTAGCCTCATTTCGAGGAGATAGCCCTTTTAAAGGTTGGATGTTTAAAATTGCTCATTATCGCTGTATTGAGTTTTATCGACGAAAAAAACCGACGCAATCACTAGATGATAGTCCTGAACAAGAAGAGCAAAGTCATGATGGTTGTCCAGAGTCATACTTATTTTCTGGCCAACAAGCCAATATATTAACTAAGGCGTTGTGCACTTTGCCCGTTAACCAAAAGCTTGTGGTGGAATTGAAGTTTTTTCAACATTGTACTTTTGATGAAATAGCTCAACAGCTAGGTATATCGGTAAATACAGTTAAATCACGTTTATATAGTGCTTTGGATAAATTAAAAGGTCATTTGGAGTTAGAACATGTCAAATAACGAATCAAGTAAAGAAAAGGTAAGGCAAGAACAAGCCTTTGCTGATTGGCTTGATGGCAAGTCAGATGATTGCAACCTTGATGATGAAACCGTCTGGCAGCAACGCAAGAACACAGTCAATGCAATAGAGCATCAAGCAGCAATATCTTGTGATGAAAATGTACCATCATGGGACAGAGCTAGTGCTTTTGAAAGTGATAAAGTCCCTTTTTGGCAATGGCGAGGTTTACCTGCGCTATCAATGGCCTTTTCTATCTTTGCGATGGCTTTAGTGCTGTTTAAAGTTGAATTTGTTATACAAGATAACGGTATTTTATTGAGCTTTTCCAATGATAATGTTCAATTACAAGATCAAAAGTTAGCGAAGTTGGTCGATGATAGGTTGCAAAGCTTTGCACAAGAGCAGCAAGTTGTTTTAGCTAATTATGCGGCAGATATTAAAGTAAAGCAGCAAGACAATAACTTGCAACTTGCCAGTTATATTATGGGCGCTTCACGTCAAGAACGTAAAGAGGATATAGGTGATTTTATTCAGTACATTAACGCGGAACGAAAAGATGAATTGCTCGAACAAAAAATTAAATATCAAGCACTTGAGCAAGCCATTAAATACAATAAGGCTTATCAAAAAGACAAGGTTACTGGTTTAGGATTAAAGCAAGGTGTTATCAATAGTACACCTGTGAATTGGACTACAGAGGAGTAGAGTATGAAAAAGTTAAACGCATTTACATCAGCGATAATATTGCCTTGTTTATTAATGTCAGGTCTTGGGGTTACTGCTGAACAAAACAACGACCCGTATGCCGATATGCATAAACAGCTGTCAATTATGAGTGATATTATTAAATCGTCAGTATCAGATAAACCGAGAGGGCAGCACTCAACCATTAAGAGTATCGAGAGTTCTTATTTACGAGGTCAAGGTGTCGTTTTTATTATTCATTCAGCGAATAACAATCGTCAATGGGGTAATTATAATTTTAACTTCTCAATGCCTGAAATGCCGTCTATGCCTGAGATACCGATTGCGCCACTTGCACCAGAGGTGAATAAAGACTTTCACGAAAATTATGATATAGATATTAATCAAACGGTGACACACGCGTTAGAATCTGCATCTGTTGGTTATGAAAGAGCGATGCAGATGTTTGAGGAAAACCGTGATAAAACTAGAGAGCTTAGAGAAGAGCAAAGAGATTTAGCTTACAGTTTACGAGACGTAGAACGAGAGAAACGAGATTTAAATTATCAGCTTTCGCGCGCGAGTAGCGAACGAAAAGTTGAGCTAAAGCAAGACTTAGACAAACTGGCAGAACAAGAAGAAAAGTTGCGTGAGCAGCAACAAAAAATCACTCAATTAACACGTCATGTCGAGGCAGAACAGAAAGCGGAACAAGAGAAAAAAATAAAAGAACGTATTAGCTATTACCAACAATTATCCCTGAAGCTGACTGAAACTTTATGCTTATATGGTAACGGATTAAAAGCATTGCCTAAAAACGAACATGTTAGCGTTATTTTAAAGTCAGCAGGAGATAAGTCAGCACGTCGATATAAAGATAGTGTGTTGGTCTTTAGTAAGGAAGATATCTCTCGTTGTTCTGGCGATAAAATTACAGCGGCAATGTTGATGGATAAAGCCCAAGCCTATCAGTTCTAATGGGAAAATATAACCTGTAATTAATAACCACTATAGTGATAACTATTGGTAATCAATATAGAAAAAAAGCCGCAAATTGCGGCTTTTTTTCATTCAATAGAATTTATATATTAAAAAAACGAGCTAGGCATTTTAAAAAATAGCTTAGTTTTTAGTATTTAATTGGATTTTTTTATTCAAATCTTTTTGATTAAGGTCTTCTTTATTCGACGTTGAACTTTTTGACGAAAAATCAAAATAAGCTAATATTTGTTGCAGCTTGTCATTGAACTTAGTGGCAAACTCAAAGATAGAGTTTTTCTTATCAAATTTATTCGGCACTAAACTTCCAAAGTCAGCTACTTGAACATCTAATAAAGGATGCTGAGATGATAGAGCGAATATTGAAATATTATTTGAGTTTGAGTTTATCGGGACCATGATTTTTTTCACTATAAGAGTATAGTGAGGTTTTTCTTTTACTTCCGGTCCTGCCTGGACCATTGCGCTATACAAACCTATGATAACAAAAATAGAGCCAACTAAGCTTGCTTTAGTGTGTAGTGCCATTTTGTATTCCTCATGCGTTATCGTTCCTTGATGCAGCTATTGTAGCATTGTGTTACAAATCAATATAGATTGGAATGAGTCTTTCCGCGAGAACAATAAGGTAAGTTGCCTTTTTTTTCAGACCAGTAGCGTAATGTTATAACTTGTCGCTTTAACATCATTGGTAGCTGATGTTGGGGTTATAAAAACCTTGATAATGCGAAGATTTAAATCCCTAAAATGTTTTAAGTATTACTGAGCATCATGTTGATATTTTACTCGCAAAATAGCCCTATACATTATGAATATTTTGATTCAGGTATAGGGCTTTATTTATAGACTATTTGGCCTGAGCTTTAAATAAAAGTCTATTCTTATGCAATAAAGGTTCAGTGTAGCCATTAGGTTGTAAATGACCTTTAAAAACAAGTTCTAGTGCTGTTTGAAAGGCAATGTTATGGTCAAAGTTGGCTGACATCGCATGATATTGATCATCGTATTGGTTTTGCTGATCAACAATTGCGGCCATTTTCTTCATACTGGCTATTACTTGCTCTGGAGTGCATATATTATGTTGTAACCAGTTTGCCATGTGCTGGCTTGATATCCGCAGCGTAGCACGATCTTCCATTAAGCCGACATTATTAATATCAGGTACTTTTGAACAGCCAACACCTTGATCAATCCAACGTACCACGTAGCCTAAAATGCCTTGTGAATTATTGTCGAGTTCATCTGAGATTTCTCGCGCAGACCATTGCGTGTTTTCTGCTAATGGTATAGTTAAAATATCATCAACATTTGCTGGGGTACGGTTTTTAAGTTCTTGCTGTAATTCCAAAACATTAACTTTATGGTAATGCAAAGCGTGTAAGGTTGCTGCCGTCGGTGATGGTACCCATGCGGTGTTTGCACCCGCTTCAACATGGTTGATTTTAGTTGCCAGCATATTGGCCATTTGATCTGGGATAGGCCACATACCTTTACCAATTTGTGCTCTGCCACTAAAGCCACAGGCTAAGCCTACATCGACATTATTATCTTCATAAGCAGCAATCCATTTGGTCAGCTTAATATCTGCTTTTCTAGCCATTACACCAGCAGCCATTGAGGTATGAATTTCATCACCCGTTCGGTCAAGAAAGCCGGTATTGATAAATACGACACGCTCTCTCGCTTGGTAAATACAAGCTTTTAAGTTAACACTGGTGCGACGTTCTTCATCCATAATGCCCATTTTAATGGTGTTACGTGGTAGAGATAATAGATCTTCAGTGCGATCAAATAATTCATTAGCAAAGGCGACTTCTTCAGGGCCATGCATTTTAGGTTTTACAATATAAATTGAGCCAGTGTCGCTGTTGCGTAAGCTATTTTTATGATTAACATCATAGGTCGATATTAATGAGCTAATAACGGCATCCATAATGCCCTCAGGTACCTCATTATTATGCTGATCAATTATGGCGTTATTTGTCATTAAGTGACCAACATTACGCACGAACATTAAGCTACGGGCTTTTAATTTCCCTGTTGTTCCGTCTAGTGCTTGATAGCTTTTATCTTGATGCATTAAGCGAGTTTGTTGTTGACCTGACTTTTCAAAAGTTTCAGACAATGTGCCTTGATTTAAGCCAAGCCAATTTTGATAAGCCACCACTTTGTCTTGTGCGTCAACGGCGGCAACTGAATCCTCACAATCCATAATAGTGGTTAGGGCAGACTCCATTGCTATGTCACTAACGCCTGCCATATCACTTTGGGCAATTGGGTTACTTGGATCAAATTGCACAATAAAGTGCAAATCGTTATGTTTAAAAACAAGTTCACTTGGTGTTGTTGCTTCACCATTAAAACCAATAAATACTGTTGGTTCGGCCAAGCCAGTGCTGTCACCATTATTTAGTTTAATCACCAAAGCATTTCCTACCACTTGATAGGATTGAGCATTGTGGTGTGAGCCAGCAATTAACGGAATGGCTTGATCTAAAAAGTCACGAGAAAATGCAACAACCTTAGCACCGCGAGCAGGGTTATAAGATTTGGTTTTTTCAGCACCATCTGCGTCGGAAATAACATCCGAGCCATATAAAGCATCGTATAAGCTGCCCCAACGTGCATTTACAGCATTTAAAGCAAAACGAGCATTCATGACCGGCACGACGAGTTGTGGTCCAGCCATTGTGGCTAGTTCAGCATCAACATTCTCTGTCGATATAGTAAAATCAGACACTGGCGCTGCAAGATAACCAATACGAGTCAAAAAGCTCTTATAGTCTGTAAAATTGAACTTTTCTGCTTGATGCTCTTGATGATAAGTTGTTATTTGCTGCTGCAGTAATGTACGTTTTTCTAATAAAGCCTTATTTTTAGGGCTTAATTCTGCGATAAGTTTTGAAAAATCAGACCAAAATGTATCTACTGCTATTGCCGTATCGGGCAATACTTTTTCGTTAACGAAGTTATATAATTCTTCAGCTACCTGCAAATCTGCGATTGAAATTCTTTTTGTCATGGGACACCTATTTTGAAAGTTGAGAAGAAAGTTTTCTTATATCAATTAAAGTCATAAATTCACTACTTAGCGATAATTAAAAGGTTTATCGATACTCGGTAGAGTTTCAGAGTTAACCTAAAGCGCTACCGCCATGTAAGAAATTGCCAAAAACAATTATATTGACTACAAGCCTTTAGACTCAAGCGTTGATAGCTAAATAACAAACGAGAAACATAAACAATATATCAAAGATGATTAGCCCTTTATTTATGAGCTAAGCTTATTCTTGAGTCTCTGATTGACGGATTCATTATTTTTAATTGCTATTGCCTTACGTTTTAATGAAAAGCTAATACCTGCAATGTAAAAACATTGCGTGTTTGATGCAATAGCTGCGTATTAGTCTCCAGTCATATTGTAAGTACAACAGTAAATGCTTTATCGAATCAAAGTCATTTAACTCGCTGTTTAAAAAGGATAAAAAGTATTTGTTAAGTATTCTTAACTACTTTTATTCATATCATTGTTTATTTTTATTTCTGGTATTCACAAGCTGAATTAAACTGAGTAATTTAATCATAGCCAGTGATGTTTCAAATAAATTGATTGTACAATATTTCATAGCGTTATTTTTTAATCTTTAAAAAGTAGTTTAAAAAAGACTCGCTAAAAAGGTAATGATAAACGGGCTGGTAATTGCTGTAATTACAGCAGAAACAATTAATGCTAATGAGCTATAGGCTGCATGTTCGTAGCTGATATTACTGACAGTAGCGGTGCCAATAGCATGGCTTGCAGCTCCAATGGCTAAGCCTTGCGCTTTTGGCGATTTTACCTTGATAAATGTTAGCCAACTTGGACCTATTAAAGCACCAAAAAAACCAGCAAGAATAATTGCAAAAGCGGTAATGGCAGTGTTACCACCTAATGGCCCTGCAATGGTAATGGCAATGGGAGTTGTAATAGATTTCAGTGATAGTGCAACCGCAATGGTGTAATTCCCAATTAATAACATCGTAATAATAAAACTACTGATAATAGCAATGAGCGCACCAATGAATAACACCATTACGATACTTTTCCATTGTTTGGTAATTGTTTCTAAATGTTGATAAAGCGGAAAGCCCAAAGCAACAACGGCAGGCTCTAGTAAAGCATTTAATACCCAGGCGTTTGAAGAGTAAGTCTCGAAGCTAATCTCTTGCCAAACTAAAATAGCGATAAGCGCTAGAATACTGATTAGCATGGGCTGCAACCAAATAGCATTTAGTTTTCGCTGTAATATGGCGATCAGCTGGAACAATCCGATAGTGCCTGCGACAGCAAAAATCGAAGATAATAAATGTGTGCTTAATAAATCAGTAATCGCCATGGTTTTTACTCTTCGTCTTCAGCATATCGTTCATAATGCAACCCGACTAGCGTTAGTAGTATAAATGTCGTTACAAAAGTAATAGCGACAATAGCAACACCAAATTGCTTGACTAACTCAAAGTGATTCATGATACCAACACCCGCGGGAACAAAGCATACGCCCATATGTTTTAAACACCAAACCACAGTGCCTTTAATATGATCAGCATCGAAGATGCGAAAATGTAGTGTTAAGGTAAAAATAATTAAGCCATATAGGCTACCAGGTAATATGGGCACAAAATATGAACATAGTTTACCAAGTGCAACGCAGCTGAATATTGCAAAAATACTGTACAGTGCTTTGAATACTTTGCTTTTGAATGTCATCACACTTGCTATACCTTCTTACTGTTGGCCAGCATTTGCGGCTTCAATAACTAACTGTCTGAACCAAATGTGACTTGCATCGTGATGTAATAACGGACTCCAAATCATTTTTAGTTCAATATCAGGAATATCAAATGGAGGCTTTAAAATAGTATAATTTGCGTCGTTTTTATGAATTAGTGCTGCTCTTGTCGGAAGTGTGGCAACTAATTCACCTTCAAATGCTAGTTGCATTGCGACATGGTAATTACGGGTAAAAACTTTAATATCTCGTTGCTTACCTAAGCGTGCTAAGGCCTCATCAACCCAACCCAATTTCTGCACGTCTTTTGGATCCATTCCCACACCGACCCCAAATCCGGTTTTAGAGACCCAAACATGTTTCGCATCAAGATAAGTGTTGAGGTTAAACTTTGAAACGACGGGGTTATCGGCACTTAATAAACATGAGAACGAATCACGCCAAATAGTTTTTTGATGAAACGATTGTGGTAGCTCGTCAAAACGGTTGATAGCCATATCAATTTTTCCGGCTTCAACGTCATGAAAATTAACATCACTGGGTGTCATTATATCTATCGTGACATTAGGAGCTAGTTGATTAACACGTTTCAATAATTTTGGTAGCAGCGTCGACGCCGCATAATCACTCGCCATTAGGCGAAAAACTCGGTGACTATTTAGGACGTTAAACTCTTCTTCACCTTGTAGGGCTTCTTCAAGTTCTAATAGAATTTTACTGATCGCTGGCGCTAATGTCCGAGCTCGTTCGGTAGGTACCATACCGTCAGATGTACGTACTAAAATGGGATCATTAAATAATGTGCGTAAGCGTTTTAAACCATTACTCATAGCAGGTTGAGTGATATTTAGTTGACCGGCAGCGCGAGTCACATTTTTCTCTCTAAGTAATACATCGAGATAAATTAGCAGGTTTAGATCGATCTTTGAGATATTCATAAAATTAATAATCTAGAACAAAAATATAACTTAGATATATGTCATGGCTTATAGTGATAATCAAGTAAATTTATAGAAAAATTCATTAATATTTAACTATATTGTTATAGATAAGTCATGGAAATAGTCGTTTAGTATTTGTATTTGTTCAACTATTTTGATGTTTGTTCGTTTATCTATTTTAGAGCTAATACGCTAACATTCGCGCGGTGAATGGTAGGGATGCATATTATATATTTTGTTTATTTGTAAGTGTTGGTTTAGTATTTATGTTGTTCGGTGTAACAACTTACATAAGCGGTTACATCACCAAAATTATAAATACTGTCAGTTAAGACTTTTGGAGAAAGCATATGTCTAATTATCAAAGTGCAATAGAAGCCGTTAAAGCAATTAAAGAGAAAGCTGGCAGTTCATGGAATGCCATTAACCCTGAATCAGTAGCCCGCATGCGAGCACAGAATAGATTTAAAACGGGCTTAGAAATAGCTCAGTACACTGCTGATATCATGCGTAGAGACATGGCAGCATATGATGCTGATAGTTCGAAATACACGCAGTCTTTAGGTTGCTGGCATGGTTTTATTGGTCAACAGAAAATGATTTCAATCAAGAAGCATTTTGCTGGTAAAACAGACCGTCGTTACTTATACCTTTCAGGTTGGATGGTTGCTGCACTACGCAGTGAGTTTGGTCCTCTTCCTGATCAATCAATGCATGAAAAAACGTCAGTCGCTTCTTTAGTTGCTGAGCTTTATACTTTTTTACGTCAAGCTGATGCTCGTGAATTAGGTGGTCTTTTCCGTGAATTAGACGCAGCAAGCGGTGCAGAAAAAGCAGCGATTCAAGACAAAATTGATAATCATGTTACTCATGTAGTACCTATTATTGCTGATATTGATGCAGGTTTTGGTAATGCTGAAGCAACGTATTTAATGGCTAAGCAAATGATTGAAGCTGGTGCCTGTGCATTGCAAATTGAAAACCAAGTTGCTGATGAAAAACAATGTGGCCATCAAGACGGTAAAGTAACCGTACCTCATGCCGACTTTCATTCAAAGATCCGTGCATTACGTCATGCTTTCTTAGAGCTAGGTATTGATAACGGTATTATTGTTTCACGTACGGATTCTGAAGGTGCTGGACTGACTAAAGAAATCGCTGTTGTTAAAGAGCCTGGTGATCAAGGTGATATATATAACTCTTTCTTAGATGTTGAAGAAATTGATGTAGCTGATATGGCTGAAGGCGATGTATGTTTCAACCGTAACGGTAAACTTGTTCGTCCTAAACGTTTACCTTCTGGCTTATACCAATTTCGTCAAGGTACAGGTGAAGAGCGTTGTGTATTCGATAGTATCGAAGCCATTAAAGCAGGTGCTGATTTACTTTGGATTGAAACTGCAACACCAAATGTTGCTGATATCACGGCCATGATGAATGAAGTTCGTAAAGAAATTCCAAATGCTAAGCTAGTTTATAACAATAGCCCATCATTCAACTGGACGTTAAACTTCCGTCAACAAGCATACGACAATATGGTAGAAGCAGGCCAAGATGTCTCTAATTATGTACGTGCTGATTTAATGAGTGTTGAATACGATACTACAGAATTAGCGATATCGGCTGATGACAAGATCCGTAGCTTCCAATCGGATACTGCGCGTGAAGCAGGTATTTTCCATCACTTAATTACATTACCTACTTACCATACTGCCGCGTTATCTACTGATAACCTTGCTAAAGAATACTTCGGTGATGCAGCGATGCTAGGTTATGTTGAAGGTGTACAGCGTAAAGAGATTCGTCAAGGCATCGCCTGTGTGAAACATCAAAACATGTCAGGCTCTGATATGGGTGATGATCATAAAGAATACTTTGCTGGCGAGAATGCACTTAAAGCCGGTGGCGAGAAAAACACCTCTAACCAGTTTAATTAACGGTTAAGGAAGTAAGCGATATTTATAAGTCATAAATAAGAGTGAAGTTTTAGCGGTGTTAAAGCCGCTTTTTATATCAATACTTTTAGTGATTTCAATATAGAGACTTACGAAAAAGAACCCAACCGAAGTAAAAGGCTCTACTGATAAAGTAGAGCCTTTTTTATTTTCTATTTTTTGCTTTTGTATAGCGATATCGTTAACGCTTTCGATAGATGAGGTTAACTGACCGTCGCGTTCTCTCTTATTTTTAGCTGTCTACTATGTAAAACCATTAAGATCACATACATTAGAAGACATAGATTAATAGTAATAATCGCCGGTATTAAAGTGTATTTACCATAAATAAAGCTATAGCCAATTATAGTTGCTATTAAGGTTGCAGAAGTCGCCATCAGTAAAAAATAACGCATTTTAGTCACACTTTTAACTAACCAAGCGGCAATAAGACAGCTAGCAAGTACTAACCAAAAACTCCAATAAGGTGATGCATTAATGAATACTGTTGTCATCAAAGCTGTAGACAGCGCTAGCGGTGTACCATAAACAAAACCGCACCAAAGGTAATTAATATTATCGACTCTGCCACGCTTGTTTAACCACATATTAATGCCTGAAACACTAATGTAAGTTAACGCTAAGCCCAATATCAAATAGATAAACTTAACGGCGATGTTACCAAAATGGCCGAAGTGTAATCGATATACCGAATAAACTATTTGTCGTCCGATAGGGCCGTTAGCCATACCTTGCTGGCCAATGTAGCTGCCATCGGCATGGAATTGATAAAGCTCTGAGTAAATAAGTCGTTCGGGTAAGGTAGCGGCTATTTCAATAAACTGTTTTTCACTGCCCATGTTTTGCACGACGAGGTAGATTGGTGTTGCTTGTTTATCAGCAATAGCTATATTGGCTAGACTACGCTCAACATTTAACGTCGGTGCATTGGTGATCATTGGCTCTTCGCCATAGATATCAGCGATAAGTGCTGCACGGTCGTTGTCATAAAAAGCAGCAGCGGCAATTAGGATCAGAATAGATACTAGGCCAAAAAATGCCCCGGTTATTGCGATCATGGCATGAAAGGGTAAGCCCCAGACCGATAAACGGTTATGTAAATCTATTTGTTGTTTTTGACCTGTTCCGCCCCAGTTTAGGGTGAATGCATCTTTGAATATTCGGCTATGCGTTAGAACGCCAGAAATAATTAAATGTGCTAATAAAACACCTAAGAAACTGACAATAACTATCCCTAACGTTTTAGGTAAATGTAGATAGATATGTAGATCTTGCAGCATTTCAGTCCATGGTTTGTTAATTGCTGCGCTGAATGTACCATTTTGATTTAGCCACCATTCTTGTTCTCCGTCGGATAAATGAGCGCGCGGTACTTCTTTTGTTGGCAGCACCACATAGACTGATTTTTCGGGTACTTTGACGGTATCAGCATATTGCTGGTAAGCCTGGCGAACACTACTGGCAGGAAAGTTCTGATATTCAGCAATATTGGGTTGTTCCCAGCGTTCAAATTCAGGGTAGAACACGGCTAAGCTACCGGTTAGGCATATAATGTACATTAATGCGCCGACGGCTAAGCCAATTGCTGAATGAGCGTCGAACATCTTTTTGACGATGATTTTCTTGAAGTTTAATTTTTGCATGGTGATGAATTCACGCCTAAAGCGCGAATATTCCTCCGCTCATAACAGTACAAGCTAATGACAGAATGATAGATGTTCTCAATGGTTTTTCCGTCGTTGATAGCCAAATACTGGCGAGTGCCCAAAAGACAGGGAAAGCCATGGCTGAAAAAGCTAATTGTGTGGTTAATGATTCAATAAATAGTCGGGCTAAGGTCATAGTGAGTAGCACGCCGCTAAGACCACACAATATAAACAATGCTATGGTGTAATAGACAAACTTTACTTTTTTCTTGCGACTCCACGGAGGGCTTGGAGCTAAATTTCGCTGTGGTATACGCTGTATTGGTGTTAATTTTCTCGTGAGTACAATTAACAATAATGCTTGGATGGTTAACATGCATAGGAAGTAAATACTGCCAAATTCTGCACCTGATAAATAAATACAAACTGCACCAGAAGAGATGAGAAAGATCAGGGCAGATAATTGCATTAGTTTACTGCTTGTTGGTTGGCGCCAGTTTCGCCACAGCAAAAATATACCGGCACTGCATAAAAGCAGTGCCGAAAGTTCGCTAATAAAAGGAAGGAGCGATAAATTAGTCATTTGCTTGTTAAAACTTGTAGCTTACACGACCGACGATAGTACGTTCTTCGCCAGGAAAACAATCACCGCGACCTAAGCAAGTAGCCAAATAACTTTTATCGGTTAAGTTACGCATATTTAGGGCGAAATCCCATTGATCAATTTCATAGCCAATCATCATGTCTAACAATGTGTAGGAAGGGGTACGATAGGTATCTGTGCCGTCATAGCTTTCGCCATTATAACGAATACCAAAACCTGACTTAAAACCTTCAAGTGTTTCAGATGGTCGGTAACCAAGCCAAGCAGAAGCTTGTTTTTCTGGCACACTATCGAGCTTGTAACCTTCAGCATTCTCGGTATCTAACTTCGAGACATTTAACTCTAAAGTAAAATCACCGAAATAACTCATGCTTTCAAACTCAAGCCCTTGAATTTTTGCTTTACCACTTTGTTGTTGAAACTGTTGTGGATTACTGCTTGGGTCCGATAAATTCGTTTGTTCAATATCAAACCACGCTAACGTTAAGAAACCATCAAAAGTACTAGGGACATATTTAATCCCGAGCTCTATTTGTTCACCTCGCTGTGCATTCAATAATCCACCTTGGCCATCATTACCGATAACAGGATTGAATGATTCTGCATAGTTTATATAAGGTGATATACCATTGTTGAATTTGTAAAGCACACCTGCGCTCAGGCTAACTTCCGAGTCAGTTTGGCTTTCACCTGATGTTTCACTTTTACTGTCATCAAAACGTGCACCTAAGGTAATTGACCATAAGTCGATGTCTATTTGATCACTGATATAGAAGCCTACGTCTTTTGAAGTCGTGCCCGGGCTCGCAGCATAATAAGGCGCTAATAATGCATTGACATCAACATCAACATACTGAGGGTCAAATACATTTGTCCATAAAGAATCACCTAAAATATTGTCAGGTAAACCTGTTGTAAAGTCTAAACCAGGTGCTGCTGCGTAATAGCCTGCACTTGCCGTAGTTACATCTTGATATTGTGTGCCAATCAGTAGTTTGTGTTCGATATCACCAGTAGAAAATTCACCTAATAGACGTAAATCAACGACTTTTTGCTCCGATGTAGCATCATTACGGTAGAAGGTTCTTGGTACGGTACCATCTTTATACAGCGTGCCATCAGGATTATAAATATAACGATTTCCTGCCGGTAAAATAGTGGTCCAGGCTTGTTGATAATCAGCACTTGCATCGGTATAACGGGCATTAGCTGATAATTGCCAATAATCATTAATATCGTGTGTCGCCATCACTGTAAAAGCTATGGTTTCAGCGTCGTACTTATTAAAGCTCGGTAAACCTAGATAAGTATCACTGGCTATTTTTTTGCCATTAGGCGCTGGTAATAAGGTTCCTTGTAACGGTAAAAACTGAGCGCCGGTATCACTTTGAGTGTCGGTGTAATTAAGTAACATAGTTACTTGGGTTTGCTCGCTGGCTAACCAGGTAATTGACGGTGAAAATACCGTGGTTTTGTCACCAACGTAATTTACTTGCGTATCGCTGTCTCTGACCACTGAAACTAAGCGATACAACCAATCTTCATTACTACCAATAGCTCCTGTCGAATCGATAGCAATCTGTTTGCGATTAAAATTACCCGCATCAACAACTATTTGATGTGCAGATTCTGCTTTAGGTGTTTTACTTACAGTATTAGCCAAACCACCCGGAGAGCCTTTACCGTAAAGTACGGATGCTGGACCCTTTAGAATTTCAACTTGTTCTAAGGTAAAAATATCGGGGCGGGTATTATTGTAGTTACCAAAAAGCGATTGCAAACTATCTTGATATTGAGGAACACTTAATCCACGTACTTTAATCCAGTCGCCACGCGTAGCGAAACCATATGTTTGCCCTGCAACTCCTGCTGAGTAAGTAAAAGTATCATCAAGGCTTAACGCACCTTTATCTATGATTTGTGACAAATCCTCAATACTCACAGAGCGAGAAACATCCATAATAGGAGTGTCAGATTTTGTCGCGGAGTAATGATTTAGCTTACCGTACACTTGAATTCTTTCGATATCATTTTCAGCAACGACATCTTCATTTGCATACGCGTGAGTGATGGTAAAAGCTGACAAAATAGCTAAACACAGTGGAGTTCTATAAAAGTTAAACACGGGAGGGATCCTTTAAGATATGCTCTTAATTTTAGTTAAATGATAATGGTTGTCATTATTGATCGCATTTGTGCGTGTTGCAATAACTTAATGGCGTTTTGTACTGATAATGTTACAGAGACTAAATAGATAGCCTAAATAGAATGAATATAGAGAATTAAACTCAAATTGTGCTAATGAGCCATAATGGATTTTTGCATTGGCTATAAGAGAAAGGGAATGGTGTCGAATATTTGCAGGTGGTCATTCAACATTTAACAATGATGGCTAAAATTATCAATTTTCAGTCAATAAAAAAGCCAGTAGCGTTAATCTACTGGCTTAATAATGTCTAGTGCTACTTAATGCTAGAAGCTAAAAACCAAAGTCATTGCTGTTTCGGTATTAAGGTTTTCTTTGTCTTCATCAACTTCAGTGTTGTAGTCTAGCGTAATGCTAAACTTCAATTGTAAAGTTTCAATCAACTTAGTTGAAATTGATGTTTTAGCTTTATAAGTGCTATTTTCATCACTTTTAGGTGAATACTTTGCTACTAATAACTGCTTGAATAATACATGTTCATTAAGTTGATGTGTATATAGCGCTTGTGCTTGAACGATAAAAGCTGAGTTTGTTTCTTCATCTTGCAAAGCAGTTTGACGAACAACATCGCGCTTATAACCTGGACCGATATCAGCATCTAATGTGGTATCTTTAGTTTCATACCAACGACGACCCCAACCAGCAGAGACTGAGCTTTGATTATCGAAGCTACTAAAACGGTTATCTTCATAAGAAACATTACCGTAAATGTAGTTTGGACTTGTATCATCAAGCGTATAGTTAGTTTGGCCAACTACAGTCCATTTTTGATCGCTCGTTTCAAACGTTTCCTCACCAGTGCCAGTGCCGTCATCTTGATCACTTTTCTTGACCAATAAGTCTAACTGTAAGGTTGATTTCCAAGCATCTAATTCGTGAGCAAGATCAAAACCAGCTTTTACGTCTGCGCTGTTTGTATCACCCGTTTTAAAAAGCATACCTAACTCTGCCGAAGCAGTATAAGGTGATTTCTTTTCTGGTGTAGTTGCTTCTTCTGCTATTGTTGCTAATGATACACAACATAACGCGGCTGATATTAACTTAAGACTCATTTTTTTCCTCTTTATTCATATGAACAGATAATTGTGGGAACGGGATTTCGATACCTTCGTTGTCCAGTTCAGTTTTGATTTTTTCTAGTAGATCGAAGTAAGTTGGCCAGTAATCAGCCGATTTAACCCAAGGTCTTACAACGAAATTAACACTGCTATCAGCTAATTCAGATACACCAACTGTTACAGGTTTGTCTTCTAATACTCTTTCGTCAGCACTAGCAACTTTAAGCAAAAGTGCTTTTGCTTTTGCCAAATCTGCATCGTAGCTTACACCAATAATTAAATCGATTCGGCGTGTAGGTTTCGTTGAGTAATTAGTAATGGTACCGCTAGTTATTGCACCATTTGGAATGATGACCGTTTTATTGTCACCCGTTCTCAATTGTGTGGAAAATATTAAAATTTGCTCAACAATACCGGTAACACCCGATACTTCTATAAAATCACCAGACTTAAATGGCTTGAAAACAATCAGTAATACACCCGATGCAAAGTTTGACAAGGAACCTTGTAATGCTAAGCCTATAGCTAAGCCAGCCGCACCGACAATTGCAACAAGTGATGTAGTGTTAAAACCTAAGTGCGATATAGCCGCGACGATAACGATGAAAAACAACATGCCGTAAAGCAGGCTGCTAATAAAAGAGATTATTGCGTCGTCCATTGCTTTATGGCGCATAACTTTGATCACGCCTTGGCGAACCATGTTTGCAACAAACTTACCGATGAAAACTATTGCTAAAGCAACGATTAATTTAATTGCGAAATCAATTAGCATTTGTTGATTATCTAAAAGCCAATTTTGAGCTGTGTCCATGATTTACCTTGTGCGCAATTATAAAATGCGAATTATAGTCAACTTATAATCGAATATCATTAAAATGTTACCACTTTACTTAAAAATGCATAAAATTGTATGGTTTGAAGAATAATAGGAATAAAAAAGGCGACCTAATAGGTCGCCTTTTCATATGAACTTGGTTATTTATTTAATTAAAGCGTCTAACTTACCAGTAGAATATTGCATAAACATGTTATCTAAAGAGATAGGCTTAATACCTGAAGCATGACCAACAGTACCAAACGCTTCATAACGTGCTTTACAAATATCATACATCGCTAATGTTGATGCTTTTAAGAATTTACGTGGATCAAATTCACTTGGGTTCTCAGCTAAGAAACGACGTACTGCACCGGTCGATGCTAAACGTAAATCGGTATCGATATTGATTTTACGTACACCGTTTTTAATGCCTTCTTGAATTTGCTCAACAGGTACACCATAAGTTTCAGGGATTTTACCACCAAATTCATTAATAACCGCTAACCAGTCTTGTGGTACAGAAGAAGAACCATGCATAACTAAATGCGTGTTAGGAATACGGTTATGAATCGCTTTAATACGATCAATCGCTAAGATATCGCCTGTTGGTGGACGAGTAAATTTATAAGCGCCGTGCGAAGTACCACAAGCAATTGCTAGGGCATCAACTTGGGTTTTTTGGACAAAGTCAGCGGCTTCTTCTGGATCAGTTAACATTTGATCCATCGTTAACTTACCCACTGCGCCAATACCATCTTCTTCACCAGCTTCACCTGTTTCAAGCGAGCCTAAACAGCCTAATTCACCTTCAACAGAGACACCACAAGCATGTGCCATTTCAACAGTACGACGAGTAACATCAACATTGTATTCATAGCTTGAAGGCGTTTTACCGTCATCCATTAATGAACCGTCCATCATGACTGATGAAAAGCCTAATTGGATTGAGCGCTGACAAACACTAGGAGATGTACCGTGATCTTGATGCATTACCACAGGAATATGAGGGAACTCTTCAATAGCGGCTAAGATTAAATGGCGTAAAAATGGTGCGCCAGCATATGCTCTAGCACCCGCTGAACCTTGTAATATTACCGGGCTATTGGTGTCGTTAGCGGCAAGCATGATAGCTCTAACTTGTTCCAAATTGTTAACGTTAAAGGCTGGGATACCGTATCCATTTTCAGCGGCATGATCTAACATTTGGCGCATAGAAACTAAAGCCATGAACTAACTCCTGTGGTTGTGAATAGTGACAAAATTGATTTAAAAAAGTTTCATTGTGAAACTTAACGCTTTCGTACCGTAATTGTATCAGATGAATTTAGTAATTTGCACTACAAAAAGCGGTCAATTTAGTTTAAAAAACAATTTTTCATCTATCTAGCGACTTTGCTTAATCATTACTTAGGTTAGGGGAGGTGAATGAGGTTTTACTAGCAGCAGTAATTTAACGGCTTATGTGCTTCATTAATCTTATGTTGTTTGTAAAAAAAGCGGCCAGTGCATTTAAGCACTGGCCGCTTTTAATCATAAATGGGCAGGGTTATGCTTTTGCGCGTGCTTCTAAAATTTCTACTGCAGGTAATTTTTTACCTTCTAAAAATTCAAGAAAAGCACCACCACCGGTTGAAATATAAGATACTTTGTCGGCAATATCATATTTATCAACAGCAGCCAATGTGTCACCACCACCAGCGATAGAAAACGCATTGCTATCAGCGATAGCACGGGCGATAACTTCAGTGCCTTTACCAAACTGATCAAATTCAAATACGCCAACAGGACCATTCCATACTACGGTACCAGCATTGGCTATAATCTCTGCTAATGCCTTTGCGCTTTCTGGGCCAATATCAAAAATCATATCGCCATCAGCAACGTCACTGACATTTTTAAGCGTTGCTTGCGCTGTTTCAGAAAACTCTTGGCCAACAACGACATCAGTTGGTACTGGAATAGAACCATTATTGTCGTTAGCTTGTTTAGTTAAACGTTTTGCTTCATCAACTAAATCAGCTTCATATAAAGACTTTCCAACATTATGTCCTTGCGAAGCAATAAAAGTGTTAGCAATACCACCACCAACAACTAATTGATCAACAATACCAGCTAATGAATCTAGTACCGTTAGTTTAGTAGATACTTTAGAGCCACCAACAATGGCGACTAACGGACGAGCAGGGTTATCAAGTGCTTTTGATAATGCAGATAATTCACCGGCTAATAATGGTCCTGCACATGCGGTAGGAGCATATTTTGCAACGCCATGGGTACTGGCTTGCGCGCGATGAGCGGTGCCAAATGCGTCCATAACGAAAATATCACACAGTGCCGCTAGTTTTTTTGATAACGCGTCATCATTGCTTTTTTCACCAACATTAAAACGAATGTTTTCAAATAAGACTAACTCGCCAACATTAACTTCTGCGCCATCAAGGTAATCTTTAACTAAACGAACCGGTACATTCAATGCAGCACTAAGGTAGTCAGCAACCGGTTGTAAAGAAAACTCTTCATTATATTCGCCTTCTGTAGGGCGACCTAAATGTGACATTACCATTACTTTCGCACCGGCTTCTAAAGCCAGTCTAAGTGTTGGCAACGCAGCTCTTAAACGAGCATCAGAGGTGATTTTGCCATCTTTAACTGGCACATTTAAGTCTTCACGAATGAGCACACGTTGATTGTTTAATGCTAAATCGGTCATTTTGATTACTGACATGTTTATTCCCTGTTGGTAGAAGTTTAACTGTTAAGTAAATTTTTTAATTATGTAATAGTTTGACGATATCGTGTCGAATTATTTTACCGTCGCCATCGTAAAGGCGGTATCTAATAAACGATTAGCAAAGCCCCATTCGTTATCGCACCAAATAAGGAGTTTAACTAAACGCTTGTGACTAACACGTGTTTGATTGCCATCAACAATACATGAGTGTGGGTCATGGTTAAAATCGATAGAAACTAGCGGTTCAGTGGTATAGCCTAAAATACCGGCTAACCCATTGTTCTGTGCATCGACTATTGCTTGATTAATATCAGCAATAGTCGCGTCGCTCGATAAATTTAAGCTCAAGTCCATCGCGGTGACATTGATGGTGGGTACGCGCACGGCTATGGCTTCAAAGCGGCCTGCAAACTTTGGCAATATACGTTCAATACCAGCAGCAAGCTTGGTATCAACAGGTATTATTGATTGGCTAGCGGCACGAGAACGACGTAA
This sequence comes from Cognaticolwellia sp., assembly GCA_049642265.1. Lineage (GTDB taxonomy): Bacteria > Pseudomonadota > Gammaproteobacteria > Enterobacterales > Alteromonadaceae > Cognaticolwellia. The sequence goes on from JBAROR010000086.1 coordinate 49,689, forward strand.
ATCAGGATGATAGGCATCGATTACTTGTTGGTCATGCATGGAAGAGTGGATAGTTGTAATGGCGCCACTTTCAACGCCAAAGGCTTTATCTAAAACCTGAATAACAGGTACCACACAGTTAGTGGTGCAGGAGCCATTCGATACTACTTTTTCAGCAGAGGTAAGTAGTTGATGGTTGATACCATAAATAATAGTCGCGTCTAAATCTTGTGAGCCGGGATGGGAAAAAAGGACTTTTTTTGCCCCTTGTGCAATGTGCTGTTGGCCATCAGCTTGACTGCCATACTTACCGGTACAATCAATGACAATGTCGACATTATGCTGTTGCCAAGGCAGGTTGGAAATATCAGCTTCATGACTGAGTGCTATCTCGTCACCAGCAATAAATAATTTAGCGCCACTTTGTTGCACCGCAAATGAAAAACGTCCATGTGTAGAGTCATATTTTAATAAGTGAGCTATACCCTCTGGTTCGGCAAGTTCATTAATGGCGACTAAGTTGAATTCGTTGGTTCCACCGTTTTCATAAAGAGCACGAACCACATTTCTGCCGATCCTACCAAAGCCGTTTATTGCGATATTAATTGACATATATTTCTGATTTATAGCGCTCTATGTTGAATACAATGCGAATTTAATGTGAGTTAAGCGAAATGTACTCGACATGAGTGGTGATTTTATTAATCATTTAATAGCCAGTTAAGTAATACTTAACTGGCTACAACTTCATGATTATTTCATTAAGACTTAAAGGCTATTGACTGTTTTTACAACGTTTTCAACAGTAAAACCAAAGTACTCAAGTAATACGTTACCTGGTGCTGACTCACCAAAAGTCGTCATGCCGACAACTTTGCCGTTCAAGCCAACATACTTATACCAAAAATCAGTATGAGCAGCTTCAATAGCAACACGTTTAGTTACTGATGAAGGTAATACTGACTCTTTGTACTCACTATCTTGAGCATCAAAAATATTGGTTGATGGCATAGAGACAACACGCACACTATCACCTAATGCTTCAGCTGCTTTTAGTGCCAATGACACTTCCGAGCCTGTCGCAATTAGAATAACGGCTGGTGTACCAACACTATCTTTTAAGATGTAACCACCTTTTGCAATATCAGCAACTTGTGCGCTAGTACGGCTTAAAGCAGGTAAACCCTGACGAGAGAAAATTAGTGATGTTGGCGCATTTTGGCGTTCAATAGCATTTTTCCATGATACGGCAGATTCAGTTGCATCTGCTGGACGCCATGTCACCATGTTCGGGGTAGTACGCAGGTTGGTTAATTGCTCAATTGGCTGATGTGTGGGACCATCTTCACCTTGGCCAATTGAATCATGGGTATAAACAAAAACGTTTTGAATGCCCATTAATGCTGACATACGTACTGCGTTACGTGCATATTCCATAAACATCATGAACGTTGCGCCGTAGTTAATAAAGCCGCCATGTAACGAAATACCGTTCATGATACCGCTCATACCAAACTCACGTACACCGTAGAAAATATAGTTACCTGCGGCATCTTCTTGAATACCTTTTGAACCAGACCAAAGCGTTAAGTTTGAACCGGCTAAATCAGCTGAGCCACCTAATAATTCAGGTAACATAGCACCAAATACTTCAATGGTATTTTGTGATGCTTTACGTGAGGCAACATTTTCAGCTTTTTCTTGGCATTCTAAAATATAGGCATTAGCTTTATCTTCAAATTCTGCTGGTAAATCACCTTTAATAACACGACGCTCATATTCAGCGGCCAATGTTGGGTGAGCTGCTTGGTAAGCGGCAAATTTATCATTCCAGCTCGTTTGCTCTGCAGTGCCTTTTTCTTTTTGATCCCAATCTGCATAAATGTCTGCTGGAATTTCAAAAGGTGCATGTGGCCAATTTAATTTTTCGCGTGTCGCTGCAATTTCATCATCACCTAAAGGCGCGCCATGACAATCGTGCGTGCCTTCTTTATTTGGTGAGCCAAAACCGATAATGGTTTTACAACAAATCATTGAAGGTTTGTCAGTAACTGACTTAGCTTCAGCTATAACGGCTGCGATAGCCTCAGGGTTATGGCCATCAACACTAACAACATGCCAACCGTAAGCGGCAAAACGTGCAGGGGTATCGTCAGTAAACCAACCTTCAACTTTACCATCGATAGAAATACCGTTGTCATCCCAAAAGGCAACGAGTTTGCCTAAACCTAAGGTACCCGCTAATGAACAGGCTTCATGAGAGATGCCTTCCATTAAGCAACCATCGCCTAAAAATACATAAGTGTTGTGATCAACAATGTTATGACCTTCGCGGTTAAATTGTGCCGCTAATGTTTTCTCGGCAATTGCCATACCAACAGCGTTTGACACGCCAGCGCCTAGTGGACCCGTCGTAGTTTCTACGCCTGGAGTGTAACCGTACTCAGGGTGACCTGGTGTTTTAGAGTGCAACTGACGGAAGTTTTTCAACTCATTGATCGGTAAATCATAACCGGTTAAATGCAATAGTGAGTAAATTAGCATTGAACCATGACCATTAGACAGCACGAAGCGATCGCGATCGGTCCACTGTGGGTCAGTTGGGTTATGTTTTAGAAAGTCACGCCATAAAACTTCAGCGATATCTGCCATGCCCATTGGGGCTCCAGGGTGTCCTGATTTAGCTTTTTGCACGGCATCCATGCTTAAAGCTCGAATTGCATTGGCCAGTTGTTGACGCGACGGCATAATTGCTCCAATTATTGTAAAGTTTGATGGGATATAAATTGCGCTTATTTTCGCCTAGAGTACCCCTGTACTGCAAATTTAATTGGCACTTTTCTGTGATTATTTTTAACTAGGATATATTTTTCTAAATTTACCCGACATTTAGCGTGATTACTTTTCCACTTATCGTTGGTTTCTTTGAAGGTATTCAGTCTCAATTCAATTATTAATTAATATGTAATATTAATAAGTAAGCTATTGAAATAGAAACTAAGATCCTTTAGGGTTGTTTGGTTGTATGTACAAATAATAATAAAAAGATATAACCTGACATAGGATTGAATAATGAACAGGTCGTCGTCACGCGGAGTTAAGCTGACTACAGTTATATTAGCCGTATTAATATTGGCAGTATCAGCGGTGTTGAGCAATGGTTCAGCAGCAGACGACAAGGACGTTGTAACAGATAAAATAAAGACAGAGCAGATAAATGAGCTCACTAAATAATAAAAGCCTCGCAATAGCGGGGCTTTTTTATGCACAGGAAGTACGGTATAACGCGAGTGCATGGATGCATAAGAGCGTATATGTACAGGAAGTACGATATAACGCGGGTGCATGGATGCACAAGATATCAAAGCGCTTTGGATATCTGCAGAACAATAATATGACTAAGGAGGAAGTGGTGTCCCGAGCAGGATTCGAACCTGCGGCTTCCAGCTTAGGAGGCTAGCACTCTATCCAACTGAGTTACCGGGACAATAATATTAATTGCTATCTAACGGGTATCATCGATTTTTAACATATTTGAACATCGACATCAAATGCAAATTAATAATCAGTGACGCTTATTTCTTAGTAGAGTCAGTGATTTAGCTAGTAGTACTACATGTGTAAACTTACAGTTTTACAACGTAACTATTTTAGTTACACTGGGTAAATAATTAAATGGAACTTAAAGAGCAATATTGATGTGTAAAGTGTTTTCACCTTTGGTGTTTCTCAGTATTTTTTTACTTTTTTTTGCTACAGACTCTCACGCTGAATTTGACACTGAAGCCTCCCTTTTAAAAGAATTCAATTTATACGCAAGTAATACAAAAGATAACGACACCCTTAGAGTACAACGTTTTTCTTATTTTTTAGACAGCGCAACAAAAAATAATTGGCAACATGTTTGGGTAAAAATACAAATCAATAAAGCACAGTTGCTATCGGGTCTTTATCAATTAAATGAATTAGTCGATGTCATTTCTGAAACACTGCCAGTAACAGATAAATTAAATTTATTTGATGAAAATACCGTTCTTGAAACATTTTTAATAGATGCTTCGTCTTTTTCTACAAATATAAAGACTAATATTTCACCGGATGAGATATTGGCTAGATTACCAAAAATGAAAAATGAAAGGTACATACAACTCGTTAACTTATTCTTAGCATCTTATTTTTTACAAAAAGAAGAGTTTTTAAGCGCATTACCTTTGTTATTAAACTTTAACCTGAATGGTGATCGAGAAAATCTGCATGGGAATGGCGAAAAGTGGTTAGCAGATGAAGCGATTAAAGCCTGTTTATTATCTGAGGTTTATTTTCAAGTAGGTGATTTTGAGAAATATAAACAATACACTGATAAAGCCATTGCGTTATATGAGCAAATGGATGATTTAACCGGTAAAGCTATTGTTATGTATAACGTGATTGAAGGACTAATATTACAAAGGGATTTTGGCAAAATATCATCTTACCTTTCTGAGTGGGAATATGCGGTTATTGCTGCAGGCGATGTCACAATAGAAGGGGATTTATATCGAGTAAAAGGCATACTTGCATTGCAAAAAGGCGACTACCCCCTAGCCAAGAAATTATTACTTAAAAGCAAAGCGATATACCAGCACCATCATTTGGATTACTACGCTATGTTATCTGATATTTCCTTATTGGAAATGACATTTAAACAAGGAAATATGCTTCTAGCAAAAGAAAAGCTAATAAGTATCGAAGCTGAAGTAAACACTTATGCTAAGACCTTGTACCTTATTTTTTACCATCAAATGGCTACCGATATTTATAAAAGCTTAGAAGAGTATAATGTAGCTTTTTCATATGCTGAAAGACTCAAAGCAGAGCAATTATTATTAGCTGAAAAAAAGAATGGTTTAGAAATATTAAAATTAGAATACCAGCAAGGTATTAAAGATAAAGAATTAGAACAACAAATAAGCGCTGATAAACAACACCAACAGAACACTATTTATATTTTGATCATTGCGATCATTATTTTAGCTCTATTTATTGTCGCGCTTATTTTATATAAACAGCTAAGTTTAAAAAGTAAGCTCGACATTTTGGCAAATACCGACTCATTAACTTCTGCGCCAAATCGGCGAGCTATTCTAGCTGAAGCCGAACAACAATTGACTTATTGCCAAGAAAGGAATTTGCCGTTAACCATTGTAATGGCTGATTTAGATTTATTTAAAGCAATTAATGATGAGTTTGGTCATGATGTTGGTGACGAGGTGCTCAAGTTTTTTGCTAAAAGTGCTGGTCTTGTTATCCGAAAAACAGAATACCATGGTCGATTTGGTGGCGAAGAATGGTTGTTTGTTTTACCACAAACAGAAGTTAGTTTTGCTCAAGTGCTTTTCGAGCGATTAAACCAAGAAATAGCTAAAAAAGATTATGATTTTGATCTGGGCGAGAAGAAATTGACATTTAGTATGGGAGCAACGGAACGAGTTGATAAAGATACGGTAAAAAGTATGATCGACCGTGCGGATAAGTTGTTATATCAAGCAAAAGAAAAAGGACGCCATTGTATTTGTTATTAGGCGTTTATTCGGCGAGTATTAGCTTAGGCTCGTGAGTCGAAGGCAATAGCGGTGCATTAATTAGCTAGACACAGCCGGTGATAAATAAGCCAGGGTGCTCATGACTATCTATAAGTAAGTGGTGTGTCTTGGCTATTAAACATGAATATATTGATGCTTAATAGCCTTATGAAAGAACTAAACTTTCCTATAGCAGACTATCAATAACCAAACAGTAGATAAGGTTTATCACGCTTATTAATATCTAACCGCTAGGTCATTAATTTGTATGTTGTCTAATATATGCTGCTCTGTCGTACTGGCATGAGCACTATCTTGACTAACAGAATTCACGATAACTTTATAAGGACTGATGTTAAAACCAGCATAAGATCGTTTATCATCACTAACGAATTTATTGAAGTGAAGTAAAGAGAATTCATCACCCACCTTAACCCCGTGTCTTTTCCCTAAATTAAATATAAGGGTATTGCCCTGTACTTGCACAATTCTACCTTGGGTTGGCTGACACATCATATTTTCATCAATATCACTGACCATATTATCTAATGTTAAACCTATCTGTTGACCATACTCACTTTGCCAAAAGCTATGAGTTGTCACGTCGACTTGCTTACGTTGATCAAACGACCAAGGGGCAGAGCTTTGGTAATGCTTATCTAAAATTCGTTCACCCGTAGCGCCATCATGAATATAAAGTGCAATATTGAATTGGCGTTGATAGACATCTGTTTGCCAAAACTGCCAGCTGTTATTTTCACTATTTGCCATAGAGAGATCTTGGATCTCGGAAAATAAAACATATTGGCTATCAGTAATGTTCGCCAATGACATGGTTAAGTTCTTAAGATTTTGTGTTTGTAAGCTTTGGTTAAAACGTGAGAATTCAGTTTTAGTTTGTAAGGCCAGCTTAGTATCTAAATATATACCTTGTTGCTGTATTTTATTAGCGAGTTGTTTTACTAGTGCTTTATCAAGCGAATATATACTACCAATACTCGCCTGTTCACGGTGTATAATATTACTACGAGTTAATAGCATTGATTTTTTATAGTCAGCAGCGAAGCATTTTTTTTCTTGAGGAAAAATGTCAGCGCGAATAACAACGCTAACAAAGTCGTCGTTATAACTTTCACTGATCAACTCTAATGAATTGACACTGCCACTGGCACGAATACTAATTTCATCTTGAGTGAGTAAACCGTTAACCACCTGCTGAACACTTGAAACCGATGCGCCGGCAACCAATAAAGCTTTTTTTAAAGCATTTTGTACCGCTTGAGTTTTTGCAGCTTTGCTATCATTATTTCTGATGGTGGCTACGCCTTGCGATTCATACCACTGGCCAAAACTTGAACCACTATATAGTACAAAGCAAAGGCAAAATAAACTTAAGCGCATAAATATCTCTTTTTAGCATGGGAAATCATTCTGTTTTGAAATGTGCATGTTTTGTGCCATTTACAAAAGTAAAAATATTGGCGCGGATCCTGCTTTGATATTTGTACTAAATTTATCATATTTACACTAATTGGGGAGAGCTCAATGAAAAATTGGCTTATAGCATTACTAATACCGACACTTATGTCGTGTTCTATGGAGTCCAATGATGATTTCTATCGATCTTCTTATGACGATAAACAAGAGATTGACAGTTATAAGCTACCTAGACATGCAATCAATGATGTGGTCAAAGGCCTTGCGTATCAAATGCTAGAAAGTAGTTCATTTGTGAATCCTAAAACCCCAATTGCTATCGCTTCATTTGTTGATTTAAAAGATCTAGAATCAACCAATTGGCTCGGTAACCAGCTTTCTGAAAGCTTTGTTCATGAAATGCAGCGCCATGGTTTAGTGGTAATAGATTTTAAAACCACTGGGCATATTCGTGTTACAGCCGATGGTGATTATGTTTTTAGTCGCGATTGGAAAGAATTACCAGAACGACAAATAATTGACTATGTTGTTACCGGTACAATGATGCAACAAGAAGAAGGGATTTTAGTTAATGCCCGTATGATTGGTATGCAGTCGCGCGTTGTTGTAGCTACCGCACAATCGTTTATTCCTGCATGGGTGGTTGGAGATGATTTTAATCACCATGAAAATGTAAAAATGAAAGATGGTATGATTTTACGTGATAGCGCAATGTTAGCAGATGATGCTCGTGCTATTGGCATACAACAGTAATGTTGTCGAAAAATATCGAAGGTGAATATGAATATTTTACGTAATAGTATCGGCGTTTTCTTCTTCGCTACTGTATTGACTGCCTGTTCTTCCATGAAAGATAAGCATGTTGAGTGGCAAACGGTGAAACCTGAAAGTTTTCCTGTGTTAACTGCAATCGGACAAGCCCCGATCAGTTTACAAAAATCGGAACATAAAACTCAACGTATGCTGATGGCGATTAGCGCTTCTAAAATTGCTGCTTATGCGGAATTAGCTGAACAAGTCTATGGTCAAAGCATTGATGGCAAAACGACCATGTCTAATTTAGTCATTGAAGATCAAAAATTAAGAGCATCTGTGCAAGGAATAATACGAGGTGCTAAAGTGGTTAAAAGCTATCCGGTAGGGGACAGTTATACCACTGAACTAAGTTTAGATTTTAAAGATGTATATGCTATTTATAGTGCTTCTGCAAATCGTAAAGAAATCAAAAAGATCTCATATTACTAGTACGGCGTTATTAGCGTAATTCTATTTAAAAGTCATAAAAAACCAGCTGTTGCTGGTTTTTTATATTAGAAAATCGTCAAAGGGAAGTCGTTAAGCTTTTATACCTAAGCTGCTAAGACCACCAGAGGTTTTGCCTTTACTATCGTAGGTCATTGAAGATTTATTATGATTTTCTAGTAATGAGGTTTTCATGCGCTCAACAGATAATTGTGACTGATGTATGATCAGGCCATTAACTTGATTTTGCTGCTTACAGCGTTCTAAACTGGTTTGAATATCTAATAATTCATCGGTAAAGTTACCAGCTAACTTTTCTTGCTTAAACTCGAAACTTTGACCAATAGCATTATCAATTTCTTGAATGGCTAATAGTAAGTTATTTTTATCAGCGGTAATACTTATCAGCGCATCAGGACTTTGCTGTTGCAGAATATCTTTTTCAGTGTGTAACAACGCCTCTAATTGCGTCAATTGCGATAATTGTTGAGAAACCAATTGTTGCGGCGTTGTTTTTTCAGACACTTATTTACTCCACTTTAGCGACGAGTTAGCCAAGTTCAAATTCAAAGTTAGCAATACTTGCAGCTAGTTTTTCTGGATTAATTTTGTAATCGCCAGAGGCAATAGCACTTTTAAGTTCAGCGATTTTCTTTTGATTTAGCACCGGAGCATCCGCCGCTTGTTTTTGCAATTCGTTCATTTGCTTTGCTTGCGGGGTAATCGAAACAGAGTCACGTGTTGCTAATTTAGCTTGCTGTGAGGCATTAGCGCTTTCGCTAACTTGCTGTTTATTTTGTGCTTGCTGATCAATTTTGGGTTTTACTTGATTTGTGTTGTTCAAGTTGTTGATATTTATAGCCATAATTATGTCCTAAGTACAACAGTTATTGGTTTCTAACCTTTTATCGGCAAAACAGCAGAAAACTTAAGCAATTATTATAAATTAATTACTACTTGGTTAATAGCGTTAACTTGTCCTTGAACGACACGGCCAGACTTCTTATTTTTAACCGGTATAAGTTCACCTAAACTACCGTCCTTTAGGGCAATACCAAAAGACTTAATCTCAAAACTTGCTGACTTCGCAACAATATTCACAGGTTGCCCTTTACAGACAAAACACGTATTTCTACTGGTAATTGCACTACCTTGAGATAAATTTCTTTTTGTTCTTGCTCCGGTAACTATACTTGGGTCAGTGAGTACTGTACCTCGTATTTGATTACTGTCTTTGAAGATGACCTCAATATTTGTATTATCGAGCAAGGTACCTTTAGTCATGCGTACCCGTGCTACTAATATAGGAACTATGGTCTGAATTCTTACAGGAACAAATAATTGCCAAGGAGTTTCGTCAGGACAAACAACTTTAACATTTACGTTCCTCCCATTATGATTTTCAGGTATATTTGCTGATAATGCTGATAAGCATGGTTGTAATGTAATTCTCGGATCTATTGGTGACACTTCTATTTCTAGCTGTCCCTGATCAGGTGTACTGATCTGCTTTTTGACAGAAGTTTCGATGAGATTGTAGATATAATCACGATCAAATGTCATTGCTTGACTAGGATTAAATAGTGTCATGTAAATAAGAGGAAGCAGTACTAATATCTTTAATTTGCTCATAATTTTTTTAATTTTGCCATTAAGGAAAATAAATTCTCGTCTATGCTTAACTAAAGCTTTAGTTAAAACTTAGCTAAATACAATTTAACATGAATAGCGTCAAAGTATTTACCTTGTCGTTTTAATGATAATACAATCAAGAATTGTGCCTTTGTTATACTTTCATTGGCATTTCCACAGAGGTTTTTATGGCAGGTATTTTAGACTCCGTTAATCAACGTACGCAATTGGTTGGTCAAAACCGACTGGAGCTATTGTTGTTTAAGCTTATTGGACGACAGCGCTTTGGTATAAACGTATTCAAAGTGCGAGAAGTTATGCCATGTCCTCGGCTGACTTTATTACCAAAGCAAGATCAATTTATTAAAGGTGTAGCCCATATTCGCGGCCAAACTATTGCAGTTATTGATTTAAGTAAAGCAACGGGTGGTCCTGACATTGTGCAAACAGAGAATAGTTTTGTCATCATTGCGGAATATAATCGTAGTGTACAAGGGTTTCTTGTTGCTGGTGTGGAACGAATCGTTACGCTTAGTTGGAAAGATATTATGCCACCGCCTGAAGGCGCGGGGAAATCAAGCTATCTTACCGCCGTTACCGAAATTGATAATGAAATGGTATCGATTCTTGATGTAGAAAAAATCTTGAATGAAATCAATCCTATTTCAACGGAATTAAGTGAAGGCGTCGCTGATGTTACTGTGGGTGAAGAGGTTGGTGATCGCGTGATTATGATCGCTGATGACTCCATGGTCGCCAGAAATCAAGTAAAACGAGCACTTGAACCTTTAGGATTGACCATGTTGTTAGCAAAAAATGGCCAAGATGCACTGAACCAATTACAAGCAATTAGTGAAAACTGTCAAAATAGCATCACCGAAAAGGTAGCCTTGCTAATTTCAGATATCGAAATGCCTGAAATGGACGGTTATACACTAACTGCTGAAATTAAGCAGGATGTTCGCATGAAAGACATGCCTGTTATTTTGCACACATCACTTAGTGGTGTCTTTAATAATGCCATGGTAGAAAAAGTAGGCGCGGAAGACTTTATTCCTAAGTTTCATCCTGATGAACTGGCTACCGCCGTTAAAAAATGGTTAAAACATGATGACGTGTCTTAATATTTTTTTTAAACATGCAAATAAGGTGGATTACAACTAGTGCAAACTAAGGAACTTGATGATAGAAGCTATCAACAGTTTAGAATCTTTTTAGAGCAACAATGTGGCATCGTTTTGGGCGAGAGTAAGCAGTACTTGGTCAAAAGTCGCCTTGTCCCTTTGATGATAAAATTTGATATTGCCTCGTTATCGGATCTAGTGACTCAAACATTGAATCCAGCTAAGCGGCAATTGCGAGCGGCAGTTATTGACGCTATGACAACAAATGAAACGCTTTGGTTTCGAGACGAATATCCTTTTGAGCTCTTAAAAAACCGTTTGTTGCCTGAATTTAAAGGGCAGCGAACACCGTTAAAAATTTGGTCAGCGGCTAGCTCATCAGGCCAAGAACCCTATTCAATTGCAATGGCAATTTATGAATATCAGCAAAGTAACCCTGGAACATTCCCTGGTGGTGTTCAAATTATTGGCACTGATATTTCTAATACCATGTTGGAGCATTGCAAATATGCCCATTATGATAATTTAGCGCTATCACGAGGCTTATCTTTAGAGCGAAAAAGAAAGTTTTTTGAAGCGGGTGATAATGGTCTATTAAAAGTGAAAGATGTCATCAAAAAAATGGTGAGCTTTCGACAAATAAACTTGTTAAATAGTTACAGTTTAATGGGCCGATTTGATTTGGTTTTTTGTCGTAACGTATTGATTTACTTCGCTCCTGAATTAAAGTTACAAATAATTTCACAAATTCAGTCTACCTTAAATAATCAAGGCTATTTATTTCTTGGCGCCTCAGAGTCACTCTCTGGAATTAGCCAAAGTTTTAATATGATCCGCTGCAGTCCTGGTATAGTTTACCAAAAAAAATAACCTCCTCTTATATCTCTGGCATAAATATTGAATAAATACCTTCATTGATTTGGAGGTATTTTTTATGGCTATTAGTTTTGAAAAAGCATTTGGCATTCACCCGCAAGGTCTACAGGTACGTGCAAAACGAGCTGAAATCATTGCCAGCAACATTGCCAATGCAGACACACCTGGCTATAAAGCCAAAGGCATGGATTTCAAAGCTGCATTAGCGCAAGCCTCCTCAAAACAACAATCCGGTATGACTCGTACCAATGACAAACATTTCGATGTGCGTATGGAACTTAATAATGGTGTTGATTTTCGCGTGCCTAATCAAGCAGATACAGGTGACGGTAATAGTGTTGATGTACAAGTGGAACGAAACTTGTATCTAGAAAACTCTATGGAATATCAAGCAAGCCTACAATTTCTTGATAGCAAGATTAAAGGCTTGAAAAAAGCCATCAATGGAGGGTAATAATTATGAGCCTATTTAATGTGTTTTCTATTTCTGGTACGGGCATGAGCGCACAGTCGGTGCGCCTAAATACCACCGCCAGTAATATAGCCAATGCAGATAGTGTTAGTAGTAGCGTTGATAAAACGTATCGCGCACGCCATCCAGTTTTTGCCGCTGAGATGCAAAAAGCTGCCGTAGGACAAAATGAGTCGGTCGGTGTTCAAGTGCTTGGTGTTGTCGAAAGTAATAAACCGCTTAACATTGAGTATGCCCCTGACCATCCAATGGCTGATGGTGAAGGTTATATTTATAAGCCGAACGTAAATGTTATTGAAGAAATGACGAACATGATTTCTGCTTCACGTTCATACCAGACCAATGTGCAATTAGCTGAATCAGCAAAAAATATGTTGAATAAAACGCTAACACTTGGCAAAAGCTAGTAAATAGGAATTTAAGATGGAAACAGTATCTGGTTCAAGTCCATTAGATAATATTCGTTGGCAACAAGAGAGTACAACTCCTGAAGCGGACGAAAATCGCGGTATGTTAACACAAGCTGACTTTTTCGCTTTGTTAACACAAGAGTTGTCACATCAGGATCCAACTAAGCCTGTAGATAATAACGAAATGATATCTCAAATGACGGCATTCTCTACCACAGATGGTGTAAGTCAGCTAAATGAACAATTTACGGGGTTTGCTGCCTCAATGTCTTCTAGTCAAGCATTGCAGGCATCGTCATTAGTCGGAAGAAGTGTTTTAGTCGACGATAACGTGTTTGGCATGGAAACCGGTGAAGAAGTCAAAGGTAAATTAGTGACTGATAAACCAGCAACTAACGTGAATATTTACGTTGAAAATGTTGCCGGTGAAATCGTTCAAACTGTTCCTGTTGGTAGTGTCAAAGCGGGTGAGTTCACCTTTACTTGGGACGGACAAGGTTCAGATGGTGAGCCAGCGCCTGAAGGAGCTTATCGCTTCCGTGTTGTTGGTTTAGTGGAAGGTGAAGCAAACGAATTACAAGCCATGACTTATCGCAAAGTTGACAGTGTCACTTTAGCGGGGGCAGGCGGAAATATATTATTGAATCTTAATGGTGGCAGCTCGATGAAACTATCGGATGTTGTTGAAGTAACACAAGGTTAAATTAACAGAATTTATTACGAGGTGAACTTATGTCATTTAATATCGCATTGAGCGGATTAAACGCTGCTCAGAAAGACTTGGATGTTACATCCAACAACATTGCAAACGTAAATACAACCGGCTTTAAAGAGTCTCGCGCAGAGTTTGTCGACGTTTACGCGGCTTCGCTTTTATCATCAGGTAAAACAAAAGTCGGCGACGGTGTTTTGACGGCCGATGTGGCGCAGCAGTTTTCACAAGGTAGTATTCAGTTTACGAATAACGCTTTAGATTTAGCGATCACCGGTAATGGCTTTTTTGCCACAGTACCTGAGTTAGGCAGCTCAGAAACATCTTATACCCGTGCTGGTCAATTTAAGTTAAATCAAAACGATTTTATTGTTAACTCACAAGGCGGCCATTTATTAGGCTTTCCAGTGAACGCTGATGGTAGTTCAGCTTCTGTAAGTTTAAGTACCGCAGAGCCTATTCGAATTCCAACGGCTTCTGGCGCACCACAGCCATCGTCTGAAATAGATATTCGAATGAATTTACCCGCAGGTGACTCTTATATTACAGGCGCACCTAGCAGCTTTGATCCAAATGATTCTGCAACCTTCAATCATTCGACATCAGCGACTATTTTTGATTCGTTAGGTGATAGTCATATTATGACTTATTACTTTATTAAAGATAATCCTGAAACAGCACCAAATCAGTGGATGATGTTTGCTGCAGTTGATGGTAAAGCTATTGATTTAGAAAATGATCCAGGCGTTCAAGCAACAGCAAATGCCACATTAGTTACGGCGCAAGATTCTGTAACAACAGCTGAAGCTGCGCAGGTTATATCGCAAGCAACAGTAACTTCAACGCAAGCAACGTTAAATACTGAAGAAGCGAATGTTATTGCAGCTCAAGCTGTATATGATGCTATAACTAGTCCAACAGCTTCCGATGACGCTGATTTAGCAGCCGTAATTACAACAAGAGATAATGCTATTGTGGCAAGAGATGCCGCTATTGCAGCCAATACACTATCTAAAGCAAATGTAACTAGTGCGCAAGTTATTGCCGCTGAAGCTCAATCGGCTGTAACACCTACGGGTGGCGATGTGTCGGGCGATTTATCAGCTGATGGTGGTGTACAAGGAGCTAGATTAAGTTATAACAGCTCTGGTGATTTTATCAGTCAATCGCCGTCATTGGCTAATGGTGGTATTAGAACGGTCGCATTTACGGATCATTTACCTAATGGTGCTGATCCAACACAAACAATCGAAATTGACTTTAACTTAGATCCTAACGGTCCAAATGCAAATGAGCCAACACAGTTTGCGTCTAACTTTGAAGTCACTTCTTTACAGCAAGACGGTTTAGCGGTTGGTCGATTAACCGGTATCGATATTGGTACTGACGGGTTAGTACGAGCGACTTATAGTAATGGTACATCAGAGCCATTATCGCGAATTGCTATGGTTAACTTTGCTAATGAACAAGGGCTGACACAAGTAGGCAGCACGGGTTGGAAAGAAAGTATTACCTCTGGTGAAGCATTAGCGGGTGAAGGTGGAACAGGTACCTTTGGTACCATAAATTCATCAGCGCTAGAGCAATCTAATGTTAACTTAACGTCGGAACTGATTGACTTAATATCAGCGCAACGTAATTTCCAAGCAAACTCAAGAGCGTTAGAAGTTGATAACCAACTAAACCAAACTATCTTGCAAATTCGTTAATTTTTAATTGCAGTAAAACTCAAAAACCAGACAAACAATTATCATTGTTGTCTGGTTTTTATGTACAGGACGTACGGTATGCCACGATCACATGGATGTGAAAGAGTGGCGAAAACAGGACGTACGGTTCTCTTTCATATACTTCACTTTGCAATAGACCTTCGTATTTTTCTACGAACTTCTATTTTTCCTAAATAGCATATATTCCTGTTGCACATAGATATTGATAATCCCAGATATGCTTACACAGGAACTATTTCCTCATTTTTATCACGCCAACATCCCTTAATAAATGGTTACTTTTAGAGCTTGGCATTTTAATTGCATTATCCTAATTAATTGAAATTATATTGAGTGGAATTGATTATGGATAAGATGCTGTATATCGCCATGAGCGGTGCAAAACAAAACATGCAAGCCTTATCGGTAACTGCCAATAATCTCGCTAACGCTAAAACTACTGGCTTTAAAGCTGATTTAGCCAACGCGCGTTCCATGCAAGCTTTCGGTGAAGGTCTACCTACTCGGGTGTTCTCAATGACCGAACGAGCAGGCCAAAACTTTGACAGTGGCGCTTTGCTTACGACTGGTCGTGATCTTGATGTTGCTATTCAGGGGCAGGGTTGGCTAAGTGTGCAAACAGAAGATGGCGGAGAAGCCTACACGCGTAATGGTCAATTAAGACTAGGCGAAAATGGCGCATTAGAAACATCAAGTGGTGACTTAGTTATCGGGGATAGTGGTCCTATTTTTATTCCGCTACCGGTTAAAAATATCGATATTTCATCTGACGGTACCATCATGATTCAACCTGAAGGTGCACCAAATACGGTCCAAGAAGAAGTAGGTCGTATTAAGTTTGTTAATCCGGATAATCGCTTTCTAGAAAAAGGCACTGACGGCCTATTTCGTCGTAAAGATGGCAATAATGAACCGGCCGATGTCACCGTTAAAGTCGCCAGTGGCGCAATCGAGTCAAGTAACGTAAATCCTATTAGTGAAATGACCGATATGATAGCACTGCAACGTCAATTTGAAATGCAGTTAAAAATGATGAAAACCGCTGAAGAAGTTGACTCAAGTGCTGCTTCATTATTACGCGCATTTTAAATAAATTATTTCGAGGTGATGTATGAACCCAGCATTATGGATCAGTAAAACAGGCTTAGACGCACAAACAAAAGAGATAGCGGTAATTTCTAATAACCTGGCGAATGCCAGCACCGTTGGCTTTAAGAAAAGTCGTGCGGTATTTGAAGACTTGCTCTATCAAAACATTAATCAACCAGGTGGACGTTCAGCACAAGATACTGAAATGCCATCAGGACTAATGTTAGGTGCGGGTACCAAAGTGGTCGCGACACAAAAAATTCACACGCAGGGTGATATGTTAAATACCGATAATGCATTGGATTTGATGATCCAAGGTGAAGGTATGTTTGAAATATTGATGCCTGATGGCTCTTCTGCATATTCTCGTAATGGTCAATTCACCATGAACGACGAAGGCAGCATAGTAACGCCAGGGGCAGGGTATTTATTACAACCGCAAATCACAGTACCTGACGATGCTTTAAGTATTATTGTTTCACAAGACGGTGAAGTTTCAGTGACGCTGCAGGGTCAAGCAGAGCCTGCTGTGGTCGGACAAATCAATACCGTTAATTTTGTCAATCCTACGGGCTTACAACCGATTGGACAAAACCTGTAT
The DNA here is from genome assembly GCA_049642265.1 of Cognaticolwellia sp. Lineage (GTDB taxonomy): Bacteria > Pseudomonadota > Gammaproteobacteria > Enterobacterales > Alteromonadaceae > Cognaticolwellia. The sequence goes on from JBAROR010000086.1 coordinate 66,554, forward strand.
GTTGAAACTGCTGTCAGTGGTGCGCCACAAGAAGGTGTTCCTGGTCTAGAAGGTTACGGCTTGATAGTACAAGGGGCGTTAGAAACTTCCAATGTTAATACCACGGAAGAACTGGTTAACTTGATCGAAAGTCAGCGAGTATACGAAATGAATTCAAAAGTAATTTCCGCTGTCGATGAAATGCTTAGCTACATCAATCAGCAATTATAAGTTGGGGGAGCGCATCATGAAAGGCAAAAAAGCTTCGTTTATATCTACACTGTTTACCGTAGGTATTATCGCTATATTATTTACGGGTTGTGCCAGTATAGAGCAGGCGAAAACATTACCCAATGATCCTGATTTTGCGCCGATCTTACCAGAAATGGAAGATGAACCACTTGTACCAACCGGCTCTCTTTTCAAACTGAATTACGTTAATAACATCTATTCAGATTCTAAAGCACATCGAGTGGGTGACATTATTTCGGTTATTCTCAGTGAAAGCACGCAATCACAGAAAAGTGCAAAAACTGAATTAACTAAAGAAAACAGCGCAACATTAAGCCCCATTACTGGTTTTGGTGGTGCGGCAATTAACTTGAAAAATAAAGCTATTCAATTTGGTTACGGACAAGAATCAGATTTTTCAGGTGATTCAAAAGCAAATCAAGCTAATAGCTTGTCGGGTAACATTTCAGTGCATGTTTTGAGAGTTTTAACGAATGGTAACCTGATGATCCGAGGTGAAAAATGGATATCCTTAAACAATGGTGATGAATTTATTCGTTTAACCGGCGTTGTTCGCTCGCAAGATATCAGCTCAAGCAACACCGTTACCTCAAGTAAAGTAGCCAATGCCCGTATTGAATATTCTGGCACAGGTACTTTTGCTGATGTACAAGAGCAAGGCTGGTTGTCTAAGTTTTTCAGTAGCTCATGGTGGCCTTTGTAGGAAAATATGATGAAAAAATACGTATATAGCTTTGCATGTTTAACTCTGTTGCTTTTACTTCCTGAAGCAAATGCACAACGGATAAAAGATTTAGCCGATGTGGCTGGCGTGCGCAGTAACCAACTTATTGGCTACGGTTTAGTGGTGGGTTTACCAGGTACTGGCGAACAAAGTCCTTTTACCGAACAAAGTTTTAAAACCATGTTGAGTAATTTTGGCATAACTATGCCAGCAAATTTAAAGCCAAAAATTAAAAATGTTGCCGCTGTTGCCGTACATGCTGAATTGCCAGCTTTTTCAAAACCAGGACAACGTATTGACGTGACTGTTTCGTCAATGGGTAGTGCACAAAGTTTACGTGGTGGTACCTTAATTCAAACCATATTAATGGGACTTGATGGTAATGCCTATGCGGTTGCCCAAGGTAGTTTAATTGTCAGTGGTTTAGGCGCTGAAGGCTTAGATGGTTCAAAAGTTATAGCAAATACACCTACGGTTGGACGTATCGCAAATGGTGCAATGGTCGAACGTGAAGTGCTATCACCATTTGCTTCTGGAGATTTCATTACTTTTAACTTACATAATGCTGACTTTACTACCGCAAAACGCTTATCTGACACTATTAATAATTTAATTGCGGGCTCTGCTCGGGCAGTTGATGCTGCTTCAGTAAAAGTGACAGCGCCAAGAGATGCTGCCGATCGTGTCAGCTTCTTATCAACATTAGAAAATTTAGAATTTGAACCCGCGAGTCCATCGGCTAAAATTATTGTTAATTCACGTACCGGTACTATCGTTATCGGTGCTGACGTACGATTATTACCGGCAGCGATTACCCATGGTGGCATTACAGTAACCATCAATGAAATGGCTAATGTTTCTCAACCTAATGCCTTTGCTGAAGGTGAAACGGTCGCGACAACGCAGTCAATTATTGACGTGAAACAAGATGATTCAAGAATGTTTGTTTTTGATCCCGGCATTACGCTAGACGCTTTAGTTCGTGCTATTAATCAAGTGGGCGCAGGTCCAGGCGATGTCATGGCAATATTAGAAGCCTTAGATCAAGCTGGAGCATTACGAGGAGATTTGATCATTATTTAATGATCAATATTGACTATGACAACACGCATTGCTGACGCACAAAACTTTTTAGATGTTAATGGCCTAAACTCTATTCGCCAAGATGCGAAGTCGGGTGACAAAGCCAGTAAAGAAGCCGCTTTAGATCAAGCGGCTAAGCAGTTTGAAGCGATTTTCATGCAAATGTTGATGAAAAGCATGCGTAAAGCACAAGAAGTATTAGAGTCAGATAGCCCATTTAACTCTGAATCCACCAAGTTTTATCGTGATATGCATGATCAGCAAATGTCACTTGAAATGTCTAATAATGGTTCTTTAGGTCTTTCAGAACTCATTGTGCGTCAATTAGGTGGTGATAGTGAAAACTTCAAACCTAAATCAATTCTACGTTCTGACGGCAACCTTGATAGTCGAGGCAGTGTACGTATTACACAACCGGCTTTATTAACTCCAACTACAACAGCCAATGATCTGACTGAGCAGCAAGATCCTAACAAGGATCGTCAAACAAATGGCTCTATTGCCATGCAAGCGGCAACTTTACTACAAACACCGGTATTCGAGCAGCCAAAAGACTTTGTTACCGCATTAACCGCAGACGCAAAACGAGTACAGGATAAAATAAAAGTACCATTTGAAGTTGTTATTGCCCAAGCCGCGCTTGAAACCGGCTGGGGCCAAAAAATTATCAAGACAGATAGTGGCGAAAGCTCAAACAATTTATTCAACATCAAAGCGGGCAGCCGTTGGGATGGCGAGAAAACACACAAAGAAACCTTAGAGTTTGAAAATGGCGCTATGGTGAAAAAGCGTGAACCTTTCAGAGTATACGAATCTATCGGACAAAGTGTAAACGACTACCTTGATTTACTTACTAATAGTGAGCGTTATCAAGGCGCCTTAGAAAAGTCGGGAAATGTGGAACAATTTCTGCATAGCCTACAAGGTGCTGGTTACGCAACCGATCCAAACTACGCCAAAAAAATAATGGCGACCCTTCGGACAGTAACTGGCTTATTAAATAAATAAGTTTATCGATAATTTCACTGTTGAAATTAAGGTTACTGTAGGAGTTTAGGTCATGTCGATTAATCTGTATCAAACTGGAGTTAGTGGCTTACTGTCAGCGCAACAACAGTTGGCGACTACAGGACATAACATTGCTAACGTCAATACTGAAGGCTATACCCGTCAGCGTGCTGACCAAGGTACTATGCTCGGTAATGTTAACGGTGGAAACTATATTGGCTCAGGTACGTATGTTCAAGACATTACCCGCATTTACGATCAATTTTCCTATAAAGAACAGCTACTAAATAAAAGTAATTTAGGTAATGCTGATTCCATTAGTTTGGATCTTAACCAATTAAACGAAATAATGTCATTTTCAGGCGAAGCTATTAGTGGCTCTATAGACCGCTTCTATCAAGCCGTAAATGGAATAGCTGATAATCCAAGCGATATCGGCTTACGCAATATAGCACTTAGCCAAGCAAGTGTATTAGCGCAAGACTTTAACAGTTTAAACAATAATTTAGATCAACTAGAAAAATCCACCAATGGTGAGATTGAACAAATAGCCAGTAAAATTTCGCAAATTTCTTTTGAACTGGCGAAAATGAATGAACAAATCCTACAAAACAAAGATCTCACCGTAGCAGGTCAGCCTAACGATTTACTCGATAAGCGCGATCAACTAATTACCGAATTGGGGGAATACACCTCAGTAAGTACTGTTCAAGATAGCCGTGGTGTAATGACCGTTATGATTGGCAGTGGCACCACACTTGTGGCGGGTACCACACCATTAATTGTAAGTGCGGTATCAGGTGATCCTGACCCAATGCAAACACAATTAAAATTGGTCGGCGCTCATAGCACTGTTTCTTTAGACGGGGCTAAACTAGGCGGAGCAATATCAGCAAAATTTGAATACCGTGATGAACACATAAGCAAAGCGCGTAGCGAATTAAACCTATTAGCTATGGGGATTTCTGAAACATTAAATCAAGCACAATCAAAGGGGCTTGATTTAAATGGTAAGCAGGGATTAGATATTTTTACTGATATCAATACCCAGACATTACAGAATGCCCGAGTGTTACCATCGGCAAAAAATTCAGGCGATGTCCAAGCAGGAATAAACATCACCGACGTGTCATTGGTGCCAAGTAATGAATTTACTGTTAAGTATGACGGTTCTGATTATGTAATGACTAATGAACTCAGTGGCACTAAAACCACCTTAGTTGAGTCATCTCCAGGCTCAGGCGTTTATGAAACTGATTTTGGTTTTGATTTTACAGTCAATTCTGGTAGCCCTGACTCTGATGATAGTTTTACCCTACGTCCGACAGAGAATAGCGCCGCATTAATGGCGGTAACACTGACCGACCCTAAAAGTATTGCAGCAAGCTCTGCTATTGAAGTGACTGCTGACGATAACAACGTTAGCAATGGTGCGGTCAGTATTATTAATGTAACTGACCCTGAAGTGGCGCGCTCTTTTACTGAAGGTACTTATGCACAACTAACCGTTGATGTATATCAAACACCTTTACCAGCGCCTCCTGCATCTCAAACACCCGTTTTTGAATATAGAGTTTACGACGCGGCTAATCCTCCACCTATGCCTGTAATCGCTAGTGGCAGTTTTTCTGACGAATCAACCGTGATTGATATGCCGCCGTCGCCTGCAACACCAGCATTTCAAATTGAAATTTCCGGTTCTCCAGTAGGTCAAGGATCATTAGCACGTGAAAAGTTTACGATTGCAGATGCTTTTGGCTCAGGTAATGCCAGTAATGCCGCCTTAATGGCAGCATCACAAGAACAACAAATTCTTGGCGGTGGTAAGCAAAGCTTTAGCCAAGTACTAGCTAATGCAACGGCTGAAGTAGGCTCAAATGCTAGCTCTGCGGAGTTGGTTGCCGACACAGCACAAACTTTATTTACCCAAGCTTTTAACCGCAATCAATCTAAGTCGGGGGTAAATCTTGATGAAGAGGCTGCCAACATGCTGAAGTATCAGCAAGCCTATCAAGCAGCGTCACAGATAATATCGGTGGCCAATACTATTTTCGATACATTGTTAGCCGCGGCTAGGTAGGAATTATTATGCGCGTATCTACAGCACAATTTTATATTCAAAATGGTTTGCAAATGTCTAACCAGCAGGCGGGCGTTAATGAACAAGTTAACTATATTTCCAGCGGTAAGCGTGTCATTACAGCAAAAGATGACGCCGTAGCTTATGGCACATTAGCGGGTTATAAAAATGATTTGGCTAACATTGAAAAATATCAACGAAATATAACGCAAGCGGAAAACCATAACAGTTTAATCGATACCTCGTTAGCAAATACCGAAGACATTATGAACGAGTTAAAAGACTTAATGTTACAAGCTAATAACGGAGTGTACACAGCTGACGACCTTGCCTCTATGGCTCAGCAGGCCAAACATAGTTTGCAGCAAGTACTTGATATTGCTAATACCCAAGATGAAACCGGTGGACATGTCTTTGCGGGCTATCAAACCGATGATGCACCTTTTGTTTTACAAGCAGATAACTCAGTAAATTATCGTGGAGACAACGGTATTAGAGAGCTGCAAATAGCTAAAAATGTTTCGATTGCTACTAATCAAAGCGGCGAACAGGTATTTCAAAAAGTACCTAATGCCTTGGGTGACTTCTCAGCAACGTATGATATCAATAATTCAGGTATTGCGGTTGAAAGTGCCGTCATTGCTAATCCTGAAAATTATGATAGTAGTGCCACCCCAGCAGATTTTACTTTTGAATTTGTCAGTGCCACAGAGTTAAATATTACTGACGGTGCTGGCAATATAACTAATGTTACGGGTTACGTACCTGGGCAAACAATTGATGTTATTCCTGGAATGGAAGTGAAACTAAGCGGCAATCCTTTGCCGGGCGATAAGTTTTCACTTAGCCCAGAACAAAATATTAGTGTTTTTGACACCATAAAATCTGCTATTGATTGGATCACCAATAAAGCGAGTGCTGGCGAAGACCCACAAGTTCAAGTCGACTTTAATCAAGTATTAGATCAATTAAGTGATTCGATGAACCACTTAACGTCGCGTCGCGCTCAGTCAGGTATTAACTTACAAGTTATTGACCGTCAAAAGAGTAACCATTTAGACACCGAGCTGTATCTAGCATCAGGAAGATCATCCATTGAAGACTTAGATTTTTCCAAAGCTATTTCTACTTTCGAGCAGTCAAAAATAGCGCTACAAGCGGCACAGCAAACATTCACACAAGTGCAAGGCTTGTCCTTGTTTAATTATATATAGAAAAAATCATCATTTTATTAATTGGCATTATTTATGCTTTATTTTTATTAGTGATAAAAAGCAGTAAGAGACTAAGACTAATACCAGTCTGTTGTTTTTTATAAGTAAAAGAGCAGAGGCTTGCTTTAACAAGCTTCTAATAACCAAGCGTTAACGTCCGGTTTATGGACAACGCTACAACAACAACACATAAACAGACGTTAACATTAGTTAACCGATTAGGAGCACTATTATGGCTTTATCAGTAGTTACCAATACATCATCGTTGAATGCTCAACGTAACTTAACTAAATCAGGTAATGATTTAGCGACATCAATGCAACGTTTATCATCAGGTATGCGTATTAACAGCGCTAAAGATGATGCCGCTGGTTTACAAATATCAAATCGTTTAACTTCACAAATAAATGGTTTAGGTGTGGCACAACGAAATGCTAATGACGGTATTTCAATGGCACAAACCGCAGAGGGTGCTATGCAAGCCTCTACTGATATATTACAACGTATGCGTGAATTGGCATTACAATCAGCAAACGGCTCTAACTCAACAGAAGATCGTGAAGCCTTACAAAAAGAAGTCTCGGCGCTTCAAGACGAGTTGACGCGAATTTCTGAAACAACCAGTTTTGGTGGTACTAACTTGTTAGATGGTTCATTTGGCTCAAGAGACTTTCAAGTTGGTGCGCAAGCTAATG
>JBAROR010000109.1:0-38574 GCA_049642265.1 Cognaticolwellia sp.
AACATAACGTTCTTGAGATTCGTTACACCAAATTTCATGTGGTGCCATGCTGCGTTCATCGTTTGGCACATTACGTAATTCAAAAACACCACCACGGCCGCCATCAGAAACTAATTCAGGGAAAGCAGTTGATAAACCACCTGCGCCAACCTCATGAATGAAAGCAATCGGGTTTTCTTCACCTAGCTGCCAACACTTATCAATAACTTCTTGGCAACGACGTTCCATTTCAGGATTTTCACGTTGTACAGAAGCAAAATCTAAACTTTCAGCTGATTGGCCTGAAGCCATTGAAGAAGCTGCGCCGCCACCTAAACCTATGTTCATGGCTGGGCCACCAAGCGCAATTAAGTTAGCGCCAACAACAATTTCACGCTTTTGTACGTGTTCGTCACGAATATTACCTAAACCACCGGCCAACATAATGGGCTTGTGGTAACCGCGTACTTCGCTGCCGTTAAACGAGTTAACTTGCTCTTCGTAAGTACGGAAATAACCTAAAATAGCCGGGCGACCAAATTCGTTATTAAATGCTGCACCGCCCAAAGGACCTTCGGTCATAATATCTAAAGCAGAAACGATACGGTTTGGTTTGCCAAAGTCAGTTTCCCATGGTTGTTCAAAACCAGGAATACGTAAGTTTGAAACTGAGAATCCGACTAAACCTGCCTTCGGTTTTGAACCAATACCGGTAGCGCCTTCATCACGAATTTCACCACCTGAGCCTGTTGCTGCACCTGGATAAGGAGAAATGGCAGTAGGGTGGTTATGGGTTTCAACCTTCATTAATATCTGAATGTCTTCATGGTGATAACCATAAACGTTGGTTGCAGGATTTGGGAAGAAACGACCGCCTTTATTACCCACCATAACCGCCGCGTTATCTTTATAAGCACTTAAGACAAAGTCAGGGTTTACTTTATGAGTGTTACGGATCATTTTGAACAATGATTTAGGCTGCTTTACGCCATCGATAGTCCAGTCTGCGTTGAATATTTTATGACGACAATGTTCTGAGTTAGCTTGAGCGAACATATAAAGTTCGATGTCGTGTGGGTTGCGGCCAAGTTTACTGAAGTTTTCAAATAAGTAGTTAACTTCATCATCAGCTAAGGCAAGACCGAGATCAATATTGGCTTGTACTAAGGCATTTTTACCGCCGTGCTCAATATCAATACTGGTTAATTCTCCAGGCTCTGCGCTAGCAAATAGCGCTGTTGCTTGGTTCATGTCACTGAAGATAGTTTCCATCATGCGATCATGAATCAAATTATTTAATGTGGACTGCTGCGCTGGCGTTAATGGCGCTGAATTTTCAGTGCTAACATAATAAGCTAAACCACGTTCTAAACGGAGAACTTTAGTTAAGCCACAATTGTTTGCTATGTCTGTAGATTTTGATGACCAAGGTGAAATTGTGCCAGGTCGCGGCGTTACTAAAATAAATTGTCCAACAGGCTCATGTTCTTCAATTGTTGGTCCATATTTTAGAAGCAGCTGTAAAACTTGAGACTCTTCAGCGTTTAGTTCTTCTGAAATATGTGCGAAGTGGGTAAATTCAGCATAGATATCCGTGACGGGCAGTTGCAGCTCAGAACACTGATTTAGTAGCTTATTTACTCTAAAATCAGAGAGTGCTGGTGCACCGCGAAAGGTTTTCATCAACATCGACATAGTCTATTTCACCGGGTTAGATTAATTAAGAAAATTAAGGATAAAAAACGCGCGTATTATAGATTAAATGGCTCAGTTATAGAAATGATTTGTCTCATTTGGAACTATTTTTCTTAGTGATAAAACTATCAATTGATAAAAATAGCTTTTTAAATAATACAATTCACGGGACAATAGAGGCTATGAGAAAAAAACAATTAAAATCATTTGCTAACAAGGTTAGCGTGCATCGCCTATTAGCCTTGCTTTTATTGCCACTTGTACTTATTTTTTCCGGCTGTAAAACACAAGACGCACCTGCAAACTTGCAACGTATCATTGATCGCGGCTACGTAACCGTAGGCACACTTTATGGTAATACTAGCTATTATCTTGATGCTGAAGGTCCAGCAGGCTTTGAATACGAACTTGCACATAAGTATGCTGAATATTTAGGTGTCGAATTAAAAATGATGCCAAGCTACAACTTAAATGAATTGTTTCAACAGCTTGATAGCGGCAGAGTTGATCTCGTTGCTGCTGGCTTAGCGGTTACCGACGCTCGTCGCCAACAATATCATTTTGCGCCAAGTTATGACGCCGTCAGCCAAAAGCTTGTTTTTAAACAAGGTAATATCCGACCACGAAAATTGTCAGATTTAACGGGGAAGTTAGAAGTTGTCGAACAATCTAGCCACGTAGAAAAGTTATCGCAATTAAAATTATCCAACCCTGATCTGAGATGGTCAACAACCAATGAATTAGACAGTGAAGAGTTACTGTTACGTGTGCTTTCTGGTGAGATTGATTACACCATTGCTGATAGTAATACTCTCGCTATTAATCGTCGATACTATCCTGATATCAGCATAGGATTTACGATTCAAAAAGAAGAGCCGCTCGCTTGGATGGTTAATAAAAATAACGATGATTCAATTTTTTCCAGCTTAATTGAGTTTTTTGGTCAAGTTCATCATAACGGCGTTTTATTAGCCTTAAATGATCGGCACTACGGTCATATAGAAGAGTTTAACTATGTTGATACTCGCATGTTTATTCAAGCCATTGAAAATAAATTGCCGAAATATCAGCCATTATTTCAAAAGTATGGCCAAGAGGTAGATTGGCGTTTATTAGCGGCGATAAGTTATCAAGAATCCCACTGGGAACCACATGCACGTTCATACACAGGTGTGCGTGGCATGATGATGTTAACCTTGCCTACAGCAAAACAAATGGGTATCAAAAGTCGCTTAGATGCTGAACAAAGTATTCGCGGTGGGGCAAAATACTTTAAACGTCTCATTGGTCGTATGCCGGCGCGAATACCTGAGCCGGATAAACTTTGGTTTGCATTAGCGTCTTATAATATAGGCTTAGGGCATTTAAATGATGCGAGAAAAATTACTCAACAACAAGGTGGTGATCCTGATCGTTGGGTTGAAGTAAAAGAACGCTTACCACTATTAAAACAAAAAAAATATTATAAAAAAACGCGTTATGGTTATGCGCGGGGCGATGAACCGGTGAACTATGTTGAAAACATTCGTCGCTACTATGATACGTTAACTTGGATGGATAATCAGACTAAAAAAAGTGCACCTAAAAGTGAACTAGCGGTGAATGCTACACCGGAGTGAAGGCATAATATCTATTGAAAAATTTTGTGTTGTGTCATTAAATTGTCATAATCATTAGAGATACTGACACAAAACATGACGAGTAAATTACAAAGTATTAGTACCTTTGATATTAAACAAAAGTATGTGTTTAGGCATACTAAAGAGAAAAAATGAAAATTAAAAAGTGCTTAGCAAGCAATCAAAGAAAAAGAACACTACGTCGTAATAAGCTAAGGCTGGCCAATCGACGTCATCTACAATTTATGACCGAGCAATATAGCATCGAACTTGCTCCAATAAACAAAACTAGTGAGCTAGGCGAGTAATAGGGAATTCATACCACATTTAAATAGCTCACCGGTATAGCTTGACCAATCTGCGAACTACAATATCTATCTCTTTCATTGATTTACCCCCAGCTCATCCTTTTGATAATATAAAAATACAAAGGCGTAAACCGTTTCATTACTGTCGATTACTTATGTTGTACTTCGTCTATTGTTTTGGTCAGGAACGATGGTTTACGTTAAACATTATAAAAAAGGGAGCAGAAAGATACAGGAAAGGTGCAACTTATGGTTTTGCAGTTACCAAGCATCAGAAACAAAAAAACACCAATTATATCAATTGATGTTTTTATTGAATCAGATAATAACTCATCTACATTAAGCTAAATTAGCTTTAATTTGAGACTATCTTTTAAATTTACGAGAAGCAAAGCCCAAAATACCTAAAGCGAAAATAGCAAGGGTAGATGGCTCTGGAACAGAAGTCGCAGCACTAGCAGCATTGTTACTAACAACAATATTATCTAGTCCAAAAGCTTCATCATTCCAAGATTGGTCAGTGTTAGCCTTAAAGCCAAAGCTGATTGACGAATCAACATGTGCTAATGTTACTGAATAATGATAAGTACTAACACCACCATAAAAATATCCATAACCAAAAGCGTTACGCTCATGTGAAACTAATTGACCGGTTGTTGGACCTACAATCTCACCATTAGAATGACCGTAATAATCTACAAATTGCGATACACCATTCACGAAGAATTGAAAGTTATCACTGTTATTAATACCATCAAGACTACGTAGTCCATATATATCGAAGTCAATCGTTATTAATGAATGTGCATCAATAGTATCAAGGTTCAATATTGGTGTAGTGCCAGAGTTTAATGGCCCAAGGAAGCTTTGACCTTCTGGTGCAGTTGTAATGCTATTAGACGTTGTGAAGTTAGCCGTTGAACCACCTTCAAAATCGTTAGAATAAATAATTCCCGCATTAGCAACGCTAACTAGACAACTAGCTGAAAAAATCATTCCAGTTAATGCTTTATTTAAAAATTTCATTTGATATTCCTATTTTATCCCTTGCCAGTAATATGGGAGGGTAATTCAAAAAAAGATAATTCATCAATCTTAATTATACTTACCCATGATTAAGCATGAAACATACCAACAGTTAAAACTTTATTTTTTTCATGGTCTTATGTTTATTTCTGATATTTATATTGTTGTTATGTAAAAAATAGTGACACTTGTTTCTCGTCAACCAGTTGGATTCATTACATAAGTTTATCGTGCTTAATTCAAAGCTGTTTATTTCAACAATGAGGTCGAGTTAAATCATGATAGGAAATAGTAAAGTGTATTGTGAGTTCTCGTGAGCATTTCATTTTACTAAGTTTTTTACTATTTCAAATTAAAGGGATAATTTTCTAGTTATTGTGCAAGCTTAAATGAAATGGTCAGTGAATTTAGACTGAACTTAAGGATTAAAACCAGTCGTGACTATTTTTACTACCTTAAGCTTTCTTTAGACAACTTTGCTTTTTTTTCAGCTTTTTTCTCTGCTCTTCGACGTTTAAAAAAAGTAGAAAGCAGAGTACTGCACTCATCAGCTAAAAGGCCTTGCTGCGATGTCACTTGATGATTATGTTTTTCATGATTAATTAATGAAAAAGCACTACCTGCAGCACCTGTTTTTAAGTCTTTACTGGCAAATACTAAGCGATTGATACGACTGTGCACTAACAACCCAGCACACATTGGGCAAGGTTCGAGTGTCACGTAGAGCGTGCAATCGAGCAGGCGATAGTTTTGTAAATTTTTGCCTGCATCACGAATCGCCATCATTTCTGCATGTGCAGAGGGGTCGTTATTCATGATCGACTGATTAAAACCTTCACCAACAATTTTTCCATCACAAACAACGACAGCACCCACTGGAATTTCATCATGGCTATCAGCGACATGTGCCAATTCAATTGCACGACGCATAAAGCGAAAATCCTGCTCAGAAAAACTGGCAATGCTGGCTACATCCATTGACTGCTCGGTGGGCTTATCTGTTGAATTATCTTTCATCATCACTATAGAAACATTTCTAATAAGTCATTAAGGTAACGATGACCTAATTTGCTGACTGACCAAAGTGTGCCATCGAATTCCATCAGACCTTTATCTTGCGCTTTTAGCAAGGTTGGCAAAACGGTATCGGTATTTAAACAAGTAAATGCTTGATATTCATCCAGTGAGAAACCAGAAAACAAACGTAAACGATTCATCATGTATTCAAAAGGTAACTCTTCAGCGGTTACCGTGTGCAGCTTATCAAGTGCTTTTCTGCTGGTATCTAAATAACCTTTTGGGTGCTTAATTTTCACTGTTCGAAAAATTTTTTGCTGATTGATATCGGTGATTTTTCCATGCGCACCGCAACCAATGCCTAAGTAGTCACCAAATTTCCAATAATTATTATTATGCTGACATTGAAACTCTGGCTTACTGTAAGCTGAGATCTCATATTGTTGATAACCGGCTTGATTTAATAGCGCAATACCTTGGTCTTGGATGTTCCATAGAACTTCGTCTTGCGGTAATTTTGGTGGTCGAGAGTGAAAAGCGGTATTGGGCTCAATGGTCAGTTGATACCATGAAATGTGTGTTGGATTTAAACTAATCGCCGTTTTTAAATCATCGAGTGCATGAGCGACGGTTTGCTCTGGTAGACCATGCATTAAATCAAGGTTGAAGCTTTTAACGCCACATTCGCTAGCTAAATTCGCTGCAACTTTAGCCTGTTCGCTATCATGAATTCGACCGAGTTTAATTAATTTATCCGAGGCAAAGCTTTGCACGCCAATAGATAATCTTGAAACACCGCCATTAAAGAAGCCGATAAATTTCTCTGCTTCTACGGTACCAGGGTTCGCTTCTAGAGTGATTTCTATATCGGCTTTATGTTCAAAGCGTTGCAATACTTGTGTTAATAGCTGATCGATTGCTGGCGCTGAAAATAAACTTGGTGTGCCGCCGCCAATAAAAATTGAATGCAAAGGTCTATCGGCTAAATCAAAACGGGCAATATCACTGTCTAAATCAAGTAATAGCTGCGCAATGTAGTCTTGCTCAGGAATAGCATGCTTTAAGGCATGCGAATTAAAGTCGCAATACGGACATTTCTCAACACACCAAGGTATGTGAATATATAACGAAAGTGGTGGTGCAATTAACATATTAAGCGAGTTCTTTTACAAGTAATGGTACGAGTTTTTGTAAGGCTTGACCGCGATGGCTAAGTTGGTTCTTTAGTGCTCTTGGTAATTGTGCTGAGGTCATTTGGTGATCTTCCTGCCAAAATACCGGATCATAACCAAAGCCTTCTGCTCCGAGCTTTTCTCTACCAATACTGCCTTGCCAAACACCGTGACAAATAAGTGGTGTGGGATCATTTTCATGGCGCATATAAACCAGTACACAATGAAAGCGCGCACTGCGATGTTCATCAGTAACATGTTCAAGGGCGGATAATAATTTATTGGTGTTGTCGTCGTCACTGGCATTTTCACCTGCGTAACGCGCGGAGTAAACACCAGGTGCGCCATTTAAGGCGTCAACTTCAAGGCCTGAATCATCAGCGATGGCAGGTAAACCGGTAATTTTTGCTGCATGACGAGCTTTAATTATCGCGTTTTCAACAAAGGTGGTGCCTGTTTCTGCAACTTCACTGACATTGAATTCACTTTGTGGCTTAATTTCAATGTGTTGCTCTGCTAACAAACTTGCAAGTTCGTTCACTTTACCTTGGTTGCCTGTTGCTAATACGATCGTGGTCATGGAGGTAATACCTTTAAATTTCTGGTTACAGTTCTAGTTAATTTACGGTTAGCTTACGGTAAAGTGACGGCTAAGTTTTTAGTTAAAATTAACCGTCGACAAAGTCGCAATACTGAAAAGTAAATCACGAGATAAATTAATTATAACAATGGCGCGCATAATACCTTAATCTACAACAAAGAGGGAGCGTGAAACATCAAATTGCCAAGAGCTTAGGGTTAATATGTCGTTGAAAGATGCCTTTATCGGTTTAATTATTATTTTTATCTGGGGCTTTAATTTTGTCATTATCGCCTGGGGTATTGAGTCTATGCCACCACTATTAATGGGCGGCTTGCGATTTTTACTTGTGGCACTGTTAGGCTCTTTATTTATTCGTAAACCAGACATACCTTGGCGTTGGATGGCGCTTTATGCTTTTACGCTATGTTTTTGCCAATTTTCACTGCTATTTTCAGCCTTAGCGCTCGGTATGCCTGCAGGACTTGCGTCACTTGTTTTACAGTCGCAAGCCGTTTTTACTTTGCTTTTTTCGGTATTTATCTTGAAAGAGCAAATCAAAACAAACCAAGTGGTCGCGATGCTAATTGCTGGCGTGGGTTTATATATTATCGGTAGCTCTGGACAAACGGGCAGCATGACCTTGATAGGCTTTACGTTAACTATTGCTGCCGCTATCGCTTGGGGCTTAGGTAATGTAGTTAATCGAGTGATAAATCAGCGAGGTTATCGTGCTAATATAGGGTTAGTGGTGTGGTCATCTTGGGTTGCAATGGTGCCATTTTTCTTAACCAGTTATTGGGTTGAGGGAGAGCAAGCAATTATGCAAAGTTTGAATAACTTAAATTGGTTAAGTGCTGTAGTGTTATTTTACTTGGCGATTGGCGCTTCAATAATAGGTTATAGCCTCTGGAGTTACTTACTAACACATTATCCTGCCGGGCAGGTTGCGCCATTAACATTAGCGGTGCCTATTGTAGGTATGGTTTCTGCTGGATTCTTGCTTGATGAAATGATGACAACTCAGCAGGTAATTGGTATCTGTGTCGTGATGTTTGGCTTACTAGTGAATGTTTTTGGTGCAAGAGCTTATCGAGCAATCAAACCGAAGATTATCTGATGTAAATATTCCTAACTTTAATACTCGTTAATTTTAATTCACGCAACTTAAATTAGCGTGAATTAAAGACAATAAAAAACGGCAAATTAATTGCCGTTTTTTATTCGTTCATGACAATGATATCGAGGAGCATATCAATATTGAAATAAAGTAAAGGCGAGTATTTTACTTAATCAACATAAAACTTTTGAGAAAATTTAAGCTTATGCTGTTTGCCTTTATCGGTAATATTAATATCGAAATATATCGTTTCTTCATTGGTATAGTTAACTTGTGCGAGATAATAAATTGCATCGCCTTCTTTTACTTCCGTAAAGTCTAATGAATTTATTTGTCCGACATCATTACGCGCATTTCCGCTGATAAAAACTGTTTTTGACGGTTTGCCGTCTTGGGTGTTATCTAGTACTGAAATGTTCACTAAACCTTTATATCGACTACGCTCAATATTGTATGCTTTAGCTATTTCAGGCGTTAAAAACGTTGAGCCTAACGCAATATAATGAACATCGATATTGTCCATTTTTTTCATGTTTTCAGCATAACTTACCGTGATACATGCGACGGCGAGCAAAGCAGAGAAAACCAAATTATTTATCATGTTTTTCATGTTTATGACCTTATATTTAAGTCGTTACATTAAGTATATACGATTTAAAGATAACTATTAT
Source organism: Cognaticolwellia sp. (assembly GCA_049642265.1). GTDB lineage: Bacteria > Pseudomonadota > Gammaproteobacteria > Enterobacterales > Alteromonadaceae > Cognaticolwellia. The sequence continues at coordinate 9,188 of JBAROR010000109.1, forward strand.
ATTATCGACCAATATGGTACCCAGCCGCGCAATAAAATATTAATGACATTCAATAATAAAAAGACAATTAGCACGGATAAATCTAAACCACCAATGCTGGGGATAATACGTCTGATTGGCGTTAATACTGGCGCTGTTAGCTGATGAAAAATCATCTGTGTTGGGTTATAACCTTGAACTACCCAACTCATTAATGCCATTACCAACATAATAATAAACAGCAAAATACCTGTTTGTTTAATAAGGTAAATCAAGCCTAAATACAAAGCAGATAAAATATCAATAGCACCACCGTTAATTAGTGGAATTAGGATAAATGTTAAAGTAGCAAACACGTAGGCTAAAACGATAGTCGCTAAATCAACACCACCCAAACCCGGAATAATACGGCGTAATGGGATAACTAATGGGTTACTCACTTTGACAATAAACTGACTGAAAGGGTTATAAAAATCAGCGCGAACCAATTGTAGCCATACCCGTAATACTAAAATCATTAGTACTGCGTCAAAGGCAAATTTAAGCAAGTAGTTAATTGCTTCCATCTAAAACTCCAAATTAAGGATGAATTGTTTCATCGTGAGGTAGAAAAATATTGAATACAAGCGTTAGTTTAGCTTGAAATTTTATTCAGCGCGATAGTAATACGATTAACTATTTTGCGCCATTTCTTTAGCTCGAACAACGGCAGAATTCATCGCTTTTGAAACTAGATCTTCCAAGCCGCCTTCACCAAAAGCGCTAATTGCCGCTTGTGTGGTACCACCTTTTGATGTGACGTTTTCGCGTAATTTACTGATAGGAACATCAGCATTCTCGGTTACCATTTTAGCGGCACCTAATGCAGTTTGCTGTACAAGTGCTCTACTATCTGCATCGCTAAAACCATAAGCTTTAGCTTGTTTCTCTATGGCTTCCATAAATAAGAAAAAATAGGCAGGTGCTGAGCCTGATACCGCAATGATATGATCAATTTCTTGCTCTGACGCTAACCATTTAACAATTCCAACTGATTCCATCAGTGATGTGGTGAATACTTTTTCCTCATCACTTGTGTGATTATTGGCGTATATGCCAGTGACACCAAAACCTATTTGTGATGGTGTATTTGGCATGGTTCTAATCACGGTACATGGTTGTTTTAATGCTTGTTCTATTTGCTCTATGGTGCATCCAGCGGCAACAGAGATAAAACATTTTTGGCTAACATCCATATTAGCGCTTAACTGTTGGCAAACCTCGACAATTAGGTAAGGCTTAACACCGAGTACGATAACGTCTGCAAATGCAGTTGCCTCAATATTACTCTCTGTTTGTTTAATGCCGTGCGCTGCTTGGAGTGCTAAACGCTTTTCAGGAGATGGATTCGATACCATGATGTTTTCAGGGGCAAAGCCACCATGTATCAAGCCAGAAATAATTGCGCCATTCATATTACCGGCACCAATAAATGCTATTTTTTTCATAATTTTCCTATCATGTATTACAAACCCGTTAATTAGCTAAAGCACAGATAACGAGTTTTCATTGTGTTAATACCAAACAACTTAATTATCGCTGAGTATTCTATTATATTTAGTTTGACTGACGCTAAATTGTAAACTGCCACCATCTTCAGAGCTAGGCGACTTTTGTATTAGAGTTATTACTTTATTATGCCTTGGTAACTTTCTTAACTTCGAGCGCCAAATATTGCCGATCCTATACGAACTAAAGTAGAGCCCGCATTAATTGCAAGCGGTAAGTCAGCAGACATACCCATAGATAACGTGTCCATAGTAGGGTAGTGCTTTTTAAGCTCCATGAATAGGTCTTGCATCTGATTAAAACTGGCTTGTGAAGCGTTTTTTTCTGGAATTGCCATCAAACCACGTAAGCATAAATGTTCACAAGTTTCGATCATACTTAGTAGAGCAGGGAGCTCTTGGAGTAAAACGCCAGATTTACTCGTTTCACCGCTAATATTCACTTGTAAACAAATGTTTAGCGGGGTATCTTGAGCAGAGCGATGCTCATTAAGACGTTTTGCAACTTTAATTCTATCGATGCTATGTACCCACGAAAAATGCTTGGCAATTAACTTGGTTTTATTCGCTTGAATCGGACCAATAAAGTGCCACGATATATCAGCTTTATCGTGCATAGCGGTAATTTTATCTACCGCTTCTTGTACGTAGCTTTCGCCAAAGTTTCTTTGCCCTGCATTGTAAGCTTGTTCGATCATTTCAATAGGTTTAGTTTTACTGACCACAAGCAAAGTCACTTCACTTGCATTGCGGTTGGCGTGTTGACAGGCAGAAGAAATTTGCAGTTCAACAGCAGCAATATTATCTTTAATAGCAATCATATTGTTTATTTCAGTTCTCAATGACTTATTCAGTTGTTAATTTGATTAAGAGGTTTGTATGGATATTACCGAATTACTAGCATTTAGTGTGGAAAATAATGCTTCAGATTTACATTTATCAACGGGAACTCCCCCGTCTATTCGCGTCGATGGCGACGTACGTAAACTCAATATACCAGCATTTGACGAAAAAGATGTCAACGCTTTGGTCTATGATATTATGAATGATCGCCAACGCAAAGAGTACGAAGAAAATTTAGAGGTCGATTTCTCTTTTGAAGTGCCAAACTTAGCTCGTTTCAGGGTGAATGCATTTAATCAAAACCGTGGTCCTGCCGCCGTATTTCGTACAATCCCAAGCAAAATATTATCATTAGATGACTTAGGTTGTCCTGATATTTTCCGTGATATATCAGCATTACCTCGTGGCTTAGTGTTAGTTACAGGGCCAACAGGTTCTGGTAAGTCTACTACACTCGCAGCTATGGTCGATCATATTAATAAAAATAAGCATGATCACATTTTAACCATTGAAGATCCGATTGAATTCGTGCACGAAAACCATTCATGTTTGATTAACCAACGTGAAGTTCATCGTGACACGTTAAGTTTCAGCGCGGCATTGCGCTCAGCCTTGCGTGAAGATCCTGATGTTATTCTTGTTGGTGAAATGCGTGATTTAGAAACTATACGCTTAGCAATGACTGCCGCGGAAACGGGTCATTTAGTTTTTGGTACTTTGCATACAACTTCAGCTCCAAAAACCATTGACCGTATTATCGATGTATTTCCGGGTGAAGAAAAAGCCATGGTGCGTTCTATGCTTTCTGAGTCTTTACGCGCCGTTATCTCGCAAACCTTAATTAAGAAGGTTGGCGGTGGTCGAGTTGCAGCACATGAAATTATGATGGGTGTGCCAGCTATTCGTAACCTTATTCGCGAAGATAAAATTGCCCAAATGTATTCAGCTATTCAAACAGGTATGTCGCATGGCATGCAAACAATGGATCAATGTTTACAAAATCTTGTCAATCGCGGCATGATCACCAAAAAAGATGCGATGGAAAAAGCGCAAGATAAAAACCAGTTTATGGGTTACTAACATAACTGGTACAGAATAAAGTAAAGGGTAACTAAATGAATTTTCATAATTTATTGCAGAAAATGGTGCAGCATGAAGCATCAGATATGTTCGTTACCGCTAAATTAGCGGTAAGTGCAAAAATTAATGGTGAACTTGTCGCTATTGATGGTAATGCGTTATCAGCAGATGAAGCATTAGGTTTAGTTCATGATGCGATGTCTGAAAAACAAAAACTTGCTTTTGATGAAGACAAAGAATGTAACTTTGCTATTTCAATTGATGGTATTGGTCGATTTCGTGTTTCTGCTTTTTGGCAGCGGGATATGGCTGGTATGGTCATTCGTCGTATTGTTACTGAAATCCCTGATGCAGATGATCTTGGCTTACCGACTATCCTTAAAGATGTTGTAATGTCAAAACGGGGCTTAGTGTTATTTGTTGGTGGTACTGGTACGGGTAAGTCTACCTCCATGGCTGCATTAATTGGTTATCGTAACCAAAACTCTCGTGGACATATTTTGACTATTGAAGATCCTGTCGAGTTTGTTCATGAACATGCAAAGTGTATGGTAACGCAACGTGAAGTAGGGCTAGATACTGAAAGTTTTGGCGCAGCGCTAAAAAGCTCGTTACGACAAGCTCCCGACGTTATCTTAATTGGTGAGATCCGTAACCAAGAAACGATGGAACACGCCTTAAGTTTTGCTGAAACAGGTCATTTATGTATTGCGACCTTGCATGCTAACAATGCCAACCAAGCTATTGACCGTATTATGCATTTAGTACCTGCTGAACAGCATGGCAAGCTACTTTTTGATCTTGCACTAAATTTACGCGGAATTATTGCCCAACAATTAATTCCAACGCGTGATGGCAATAGTCGTATAGCCGCAATTGAAGTACTGCTTAATTCTCCGTATGTTGCTGAATTAATTAAAAAAGGCGAAGTGGGTAGCATAAAAGAGGTCATGGAAAAGTCAACTGATCAAGGAATGCAAACGTTCGATCAAGCATTATTCAACTTGTATCAACAAGGGCTTATTAATTATGCTGACGCACTGCATCATGCTGACTCACCAAATGATTTACGCTTAATGATTAAGTTACGTAGTAATGATCAAGGCGGGACAGGTTCATTATCAGGTGTAACGATTGATGGTTTAGAGCCAAAAGATGATGATGGGTAATAACGGTAAATAAAATAGTAGTAAAACTTACATATATCCACGGTAGATAATTTGTAGTCGTATCTTAGTTTGATAATGAAAAACTAGGGTAATAAAGGCTGTTATCAGGAGAGTTATTAGATGCCAAGTTCGTCACCAGTTAAAGAAGCCTTTCATGAAGATGCGGCTGAACTGTTGTATGGGAATGCCAAAGCTGGAATTTTGGTTACGCTCTTGGCATCTAGTTTATTAGTGTTTGGTTTTAATACGCCAGAAATACAAACACAAAAATATATCTGGTGGTTCAGTATATCAATTTTCATGTTAGTGAGAATGCTTGACGTTCACTTTTGGTTTAAAAGTGAACAAAAGCAAAAGATTGCTGGAAAAAAAGCAATAAGACGGTTTGTTACGGGGACATTAATAACGGGGTTTATGTGGTGCGTGTATTGCCTATACGCATTTCAGTACGTCACGAGTACCGAACTTGCTTGTATGATTATTATCGTATCAGCTTTAGCTGGGGGGGCGGCAACCGTACTGGCTGCACATAAGCTTACGGCAATGTTTTATGCGTTAATAATGCTTGCACCTTTTTCAATAGCCTTATTACTGTCTGCAGAAGAGTATAAAGTTATACTCGGATTGCTAGGGTTGGCATTTAGCTTTGTCATGGCAATAACGTCCAATAAGTCGGCCGATTTTACAGCAAATGCGATTCGTTTAAAAAATGAAAATGCAGAGCTGGTGAATAAAATGGAGCAAAAAGTCGCACGACGAACAGCAAAAATATATCAATTGTCTAATCTTGACCCCCTTACCGGTTTGTTCAATCGTTCTGCTTTTATGCTGCACTTGCAAGAGCAGCTTGAGCTAAGCCAAAAAAACAATATCTCTATTGCGCTGCTATTTATTGATTTGGATGGTTTTAAAAAAATTAATGATACGCTGGGTCATAGCATTGGTGACCGAGTGTTAATAAATACGGCTAAGCGTTTAGAAAAATATCGAGATGATCATCATTTGCTTTGTCGTTGGGGAGGAGATGAATTCCTTTTTGCTTTTATCGGAGCAAACCAAGTTTCCGCTGTTGCTTTTGCGACTGATGTTATTAATAAAATATCAGAATATTGTGATTTTGAAAATAATCGGTTGTTTGTCGGAGCAACTGTCGGCATAGCACTTTCTCCTACGCATACAACCAATAGTCTTGAGCTCATTCAATTAGCAGATACGGCAATGTACTATCAGAAAAAGCGTAGCCCGAGATCTGTTGGTTTATTTAATGCTGAGATGGGACAACGTATTTTCCGTGAGAATCAACTTAAAATGGGCCTCGCTGAAGCTATTGATAAAAACCAGCTTCGTTTAGTTTATCAACCCATTGTGCATTCACAATCTCACCAAGTCATTGCCTTTGAAGCTTTACTAAGATGGGAGTTTAACGGTGAGAGTATATCGCCAGTCGAATTTATCACTATTGCAGAGCAGTATGGCCTTATAATAGAAATAGGCACCTGGGTATTACAACAATCTTGTATTACGGCTAAACAATGGCTGCAGACATCACCCGAAGATTCCCCTTCGGTCAGTGTTAATGTTTCAGTTTTACAATTGCATGATGAAAATTTCATTCATATTGTCGCGTCTGCTTTAGCATCAGCAGAGCTTGCCGCCGAAAACCTTACTATAGAGATTACGGAATCTATTTTTTCAAATGAAAAAGAAACAGTACTTCAATGTATCAGAACACTGCAGGTTATGGGGGTTCATGTCTCTATAGATGACTTTGGAACAGAATACTCATCATTGTCAGTGATTCAAGATTTAGCCGCCAACACGTTAAAAATAGATCGCTCTTTTGTGAGCAAGCTTGATACTAGTGGTATGGCAATTATTGAAGCTATAAAGCAGATGGCCGCTAAATTGAATTATGCGGTGATTGCAGAAGGTGTAGAGACCCAAGATCAAGCAGAGAAGTTATCTGCTTTAGGTATAGAAATGTTGCAAGGCTTTTACTTTTCGAGACCATTAGAGCAGAGTAATGTTAAAAACTATCTGGATAGAAATAAAACTCATTCTGAGCTTGTTAACAAAGTAAAGCATAGCTCTCACAATTAAGAAGGACTGTTAAATGTTAACGACATTACGTTGGTTAATTATCACCTTAGCTATCACAACGACTAATATGGCTATCGCAGGAGCTGATAAATTTATGGCGGGGCCTGTCATCAAAAACTATGGTAAACACGCCAAAGTTCAGCAGGATCTTAAACTTGATGATAACTTAATTCTTAAAGTTGCTTTTGATCTTAGTGCACAAGCGAAAGTAGGGGAGGTTAATCGAAAAATTGACTCATTGGCACGTTTTATCAATATGCACGTGGCTAATGGCGTAAAAGCAGAGAATATTCACTTAGCACTGGTTGTTCATGGTAAAGCCGGTTTTGATTTATTAAAAGGCTCGTTGTACCAAGAGAAATTCCAGCAAAGTAATGCTAACAATGCGCTATTGCAGGAGTTAATGAAAAACAAAGTAGCGGTTTATTTATGTGGTCAATCGGCAGCATATATCGATATTACCAATGAAATGATGCAACCAGGCGTTAACATGGCACTTTCTGCGATGACAGCACATGCAGTACTTCAAAATGAAGGCTATAAACTTAATCCATTCTAGGGCTTAAATAGCCACTATTAGACGTTAAACATACTCGACAATGCCCATATCCATAATGGGATTGAAACAATAGACATTAACGTTGTTACGACTACTATCCCAGCAATAGTTTCTTGATGCTTTGCTTGTTGTTTAGCAATTAAATAGGCATTTACCCCTGTTGGACTTGCGCTTAAAATAACTAAAGTCATGGTGATAAGAGGTGAAAACTGAAAAATCACATGACTACTTAATAGCACTAAGCTTGGCAATAGCAATAGTTTCAAGGCACTAGCAGTAATAATAAACTTAACCTCACTGCGAATTTTATAAAAGGCAAGTGAAGCGCCTAACAAAAATAGCGCTAATGTTATGGCAGGCTTACCCAATAATAACAGCGTATCATTCGCTATTGATGGCAATTGAATTGCCATCAGGTTAATGGCAAAACCACCAGTTATGGCAATAAGTAATGGGTTGTAAAAGGTCTGCTTGAGAAATACTAGCCAATTAAATTGTGAAAATTTTACGGCTAATAAGCTTGTTAGACCAATTAACAACGCACTGTGTAAACTGATAACAAGGAAGATTGTCGGTAATACCTGTTCACCTAATACCATTAAAGCGATTGGCATACCGACAATGACATTGTTTGAATAACTCGCACCAAAAGCGTAAACAGCGGAAGCAGAAGTATCACGCTTTAAGCGCTGATGAAAATAATAATTTATTGTCCAAGCTGTGCCATAAGTCAGCAAAGCAGGTAAATAAAAGGCACCATAAATCGTTAAATCTATTGTGCTTAAATCTGCATTAGCTAATTGTTGGAATAAAAATGCCGGAATGGCAATATTAAACGTAAACTTCGTTAGAGTATCGATTTGTACTTTATTAAACCAACCTCTTTTAGCCAGTAAAAAACCAATAAAACCGACGATAATTAATGGGCTAATAAGCGCAATAATAGCCATTAAGTTTTCATAGCACTAGGCAATACGACAAACCTCGAGGAATGAGATATTGGCAATGCTAATGCGTATAGAATGTTATTGCGCCTGATGGGTTTAATATTGATTTTCAAAGTAACTTTCTATAATGAGCTTGGCCGATGCCGCGTCGATATTATCTTTTTTAAGATTACGATAACCACCATCAGCAAAAAGTGCTTCTTTGGCTGTCGCGGTTGTTAGGCGTTCATCTTGAAATTCAACATTGAGCCCAAATCGTCCCGATACGCGGTTACCAAATTTTTTTGCGTCGTGGGTTAATTGTTGCTCACTGCCATCCATATTTAACGGTAGGCCAACCACAATAAAATCCGGCTGCCATTCGTTGATAAACTTGGTCATTTTATCCCAATCTGGAATACCATCACGCGCTTTTACTGAGCCTAAAGGTGATGCTGAGCCTGTTATTTCTTGACCGACAGCAACACCAATATATTTTTTACCAAAATCAAAACCGAGTATAGTACGCTCGCCAATAACTGCTTTACTTGCCATTATGCATGTCCAACTTCATTTGATAGATGAGCCAAATCGATGCCCAGTTTTTCAGTGGCTTTTTTCCATCTTTGTTCAATAGGGGTATCAAATACAATATCATCGTCAGCCGGGGTTAGTAGCCAAGAATTTGCTTTAATTTCTTCTTCTAATTGACCAGGTCCCCAACCTGCATAGCCAAGAGTTACCATATACTTTGTTGGTGCTTCAGTTGTACCAAGCGCCATTAAAATATCTTTCGATGTGGTGATCATCACTTCATCCGTTAAGGCTAAAGAGCTATTCCAACCCGACTGAGTACTGTGCAAAACAAACCCGCGGTCTTGAGATACAGGGCCACCGGTTAATACGAGTTGTTCTAATTCAGGGGCTTCTAATTTTTCTTTATCAATTTGTATTAATAATTCATTTAACGTGACATTAATAGGCAAGTTTATGATCAAGCCCATTGCCCCTTCAGCATTATGCTCACAGATATAAGTCACCGTTTTATTAAAATAGGAGTCGTCTAAACTGGGCATAGCAATCAAAAGTTGATTTTCAAAACTATCCATAAATATACCTTAATGATTAAGGGGGAAAACAGCTAAAGGATGGCTCCTTTAGCATCGTTTTTAGCGTTTTTTAATGTTTTGCTCGATAGCATCCATTAATTTACCGCTAATATTTATTGGGAATGCTGCTTCAATTTCGCGAATACATGTTGGGCTTGTAACATTTATTTCAGTTACTTTGTTGCCAATAACATCTAAACCAACAAAGTATAAGCCACGCTTTTTTAATTCTGGAGCGATAGTTTCTGCAATAAGTTTATCACTAGCACTTAATGGACGTGCTTCACCTCGACCACCAGCCGCTAAATTACCACGGGTTTCTCCTTGAGCAGGAATACGGGCTAAACAATAAGGCATTGGTTCACCATTAACGATTAAAATGCGTTTATCACCGTCAAGGATTTCAGGTAGGTACTCTTGAACCATAGCATATTGTGTTGAATGTGCTGTTAATGTTTCTAGAATAACGCCTACGTTAGGATCATTTTCGCCGATGCGAAAAATAGATGAACCGCCCATACCATCTAGAGGTTTGATGATAATATCTTTATTTTCTTTATGAAATTCTCTAATTTTTTGATTATTTCGTGTCACTAACGTTTTGGGCGTTAATTCCGGAAACCAAGCTGTAAATAGTTTTTCATTACAATCACGTAAACTTTGTGGCTTGTTTACAATTAAAGTACCAGCAACTTCAGCACGCTCTAACATGTAAGTAGCGTAAATGAATTCAGTATCAAACGGTGGATCTTTACGCATTAATACGGCATCTAAATCAGCCACATTAATATCTTTTTGTTCGCTTAATTCATACCAATGTTCAGTATCGTCAAATACTTTTACTTTTGCTGCAGTTGCTCGACAAACACCTTGTTCTAAATAGAGATCTTTCATCTCCATATAAAATATTTCATAACCACGTGCTTGCGCTTCAAGCATCATTGCCATTGAAGAATCTTTTTTTACTTTGACCTCTGAAATAGGGTCCATTACAACGCCAAGTTTTATGCTCATATTTTTTCCTAATTTGTTTGGTATTTTATAAGTGCTTAATGCTGATATGTTAAGTTAAATCGCCATAGCGACATTGCAAAGCGGTAATTGCGGTCAAGGCAGCTGTTTCAGTTCTTAGTACACGAGGACCAAGTAATACATCATGAAAGCCCGCCGTCGTCGCCGCGGAAATTTCGTCATTACTTAAGCCGCCTTCTGGCCCAATAAGCAAGCGAACTCGATTGTTCTCAATCGGTAAACTCATAATAGAATGCTGAGCTCTTGGATGTAGGTTTAACTTTAACGCTGAACTTTCTTGCTGTAACCAATCTTCTAAATAAATAGGTAACGCAACAGTAGGGACCGTACATCGGCCACTTTGTTCACATGCACTAATGACTATTTTTTGCCATTGTTCATGTTTTTTTTCTAATCGCTCGCCGCTAAGTTTAACACCACAACGATCAGTAAAAATGGGCGTGATAGTATTAACACCTAACTCGACTGATTTTTGTAAGGTAAAGTCCATGCGATCTCCGCGTGAAATACCTTGTCCTAAATGAATATTGAGCGGTGATTCGTTTTCAACAAGCCGTTTCGCAATAATTTCAATATCAGCACGCTTTTTACTTACATTGCAAAGTTTAGCTTGATACTCAAAATAGCCTTGCTGCTCTGCTATACCATTAAATAAAGTAATATCATCGCCATCTTTAAGGCGTAATACCCTTACTGTATGTCCAAAAGCGTCGTCACTTAATGGCTGTGTTTGACCCACGTCAAATACTTGTGCTTGGTAAATACGAGGGTTACGCATAAAGTTTCCATTGTTGGTTGAAAAAGCATTATTGATAATTGTTACTAATATAGCCTGTAAGTAAGGGCTACTTGTCGTAAATTCAATTGATTATACGAAAAACATTGTATTATATTTTACTTGGACATGTCAGCGCAGGCTTAAATACCGATAAATTTATTTTTAACACAAAGCGAAAATAAAAAAACCGCTCAATGAGCGGTTTTTATTTATTGCCAATAGGGCTTAAATACCTGCTGATAATCTAAGTGCGTCAGCTCGGTCTGTTTTTTCCCAGCTGAAAGCTGTAAACGTATCATCACCAACAGTCATTTCAAATGGTTCGCGACCAAAGTGACCATAAGCAGCAGTCTGCTTATACATTGGATGAAGTAGGTCTAACATTTTAGTGATACCGTAAGGACGTAAGTCAAAGTGCTCACGCACAAGTTCAACTAAACGTTCTTCAGATACTTTACCGGTACCAAAAGTATCAATGGAGATTGATGTTGGCTCAGCAACACCAATCGCGTAAGAAATTTGGATTTCACAACGATCTGCCAAACCTGCTGCAACAATGTTCTTCGCAACATAACGACCAGCATATGCAGCACTGCGATCAACTTTTGATGGATCTTTACCAGAGAAAGCTCCGCCGCCGTGACGTGCCATGCCGCCATAGGTATCAACAATAATCTTACGACCTGTTAAGCCACAATCGCCCACTGGGCCACCGATAACGAAACGGCCAGTTGGATTAATATGATATTTAGTATCTTGAGTTAACAACTCAGCAGGTAACACATGCTTAATAATGTTTTCCATTACAGCGTCATGTAAGTCTTCTTGTTTGATATCAGGATTATGCTGAGTTGAAAGCACAACAGTATCAATAGCGACAGGCTTGTTATCTTCATAGATAAAGGTTACTTGGCTTTTTGCATCAGGACGTAACCAAGGTAAAATACCTGATTTACGTGCTTCCGCTTGACGCTCAACTAAACGATGAGAATAGTAAAGTGGTGCCGGCATTAACGTTTCGGTTTCATTTGTTGCGTAACCAAACATTAAACCTTGGTCACCAGCGCCTTGATCTTCAGGTTTTACGCGGTCAACACCTTGCGCTATTTCTGGCGATTGTTGGCCAATTAAATTCATGATGCCACATGTTTCGCCATCAAAACCAACATCAGAAGAGGTGTAGCCAATTTCTGAAATAACATCACGGGTAATTCTTTCTAAATCTACCCAAGCAGATGTAGTAACTTCACCTGAAATAATAGCAACACCAGTTTTTACCATGGTTTCACAGGCAACACGTGCGTGTTTGTCTTTGGCAATAATAGCATCTAAAACCGCATCAGAAATTTGATCGGCAATTTTATCCGGATGTCCTTCTGATACTGACTCAGAAGTAAAAAGGTGTGTAGACATAAACCCTCGTAAAAATTAATTGAAAAACAAAAATTGCTTTAATGGCGATATTCTAACTGTTTACCTAACGCTTTTCTAGAGTTTTTTACGCCTAGATGGCTAAACGTCTTTAGTATTTGACCGTTGGTTAGTAAAAATGAAGAGTTAACGTTAATTAATACTGAAAAATAGTGTGTTATGGATAACTATTTAGTTGCAATGGCGTTTGCCAAATGTGGGTAAAAAGTGCTTGCTGACTAGGAGAAAATTTAGAGCTATAAAAATGTATTGTGCCGATATTCTGGTTAGGGTTAATAAGCTGATGTAATGTTAATTGTCGTTGTAACTGCTCGGTGACCGGCTGCGCTGTTTCCATGACCTGTAAACTGTCACCACATATCTTTTGAATTAATTCGGTTACTAAAGGGTAATGGGTGCAGCCTAATACGATGGTATCAACGCCTTTTTCTATTAAAGGCTGTAAATAGCTACGAAGCATAAATTCACATTCAACTGTATTTTTCTTACCTTGTTCAATCAATTCGACTAAACCAGGGCAGGGCTGAATGAAGACATCACTCTTATTTTTAAAACAATCGACAAGCGCTAAAAAGCGTTGATTTTCAGCTGTTGCTTTAGTGACAAGTATGGCGACTTTTTTATTTTTACTTGAGTTAGCTGCTGGTTTTATCGCTGGTTCAACACCAATGACTGGAATAGATATATTTTTACGTAATTGGTCTATGGCGTTAACGGTCGCGGTATTACAGGCCACAACCAGAGCTTTAACTTTGTGTTCAATAAGCCAAAGAGAGATTTCGTTTACTCTGTACTGAATAAACTCTGCCGATTTTTCACCATAAGGTGCATGCAGTGTGTCGGCAATATAGAGTAAGTTTTCATGTGGCAATTGCTGCTTAATGCACTGAGCGATTGATAAGCCACCGACGCCTGAATCAAATATGCCAATGGGATCTGTATTAATCGCTTGCGGCGTATTTTGTAAGTTTGAAAGCGCTACATCGAGAGCAATTTTTTTTTCCAAGGGCATTAAATAAGCACAGTTTAAGTTGAGGTGTAGTTAATTATGTTAAGTATATTATCAACAAACAAATGAGATCTATAAATATTTCATCACAGAGTGAGTCACATCACAGAAAAACCCTGCCAATGTACATTCTTAACGAACTATGAACATCATGCATCACTAGTTTCGGTCGCACGAAAATAACATAATCTTTTTAAGATATTGTCGTTTATCAGTAAAAATTTGTTACTAAGCGCTCTTTATATTCCGGCTTGCACTTTCATTTGCAAAGGCTTATTACGTCGAGTTCTTTTAAAAAATAGCCAAAGACCCGTGATTGAAAAGGCAGCGGGTAATAACGCGACTAATAGCCAGACAAACTTAAAGCCTGTGCCAAAAAAGTTACCAATATGAAAGGTATATTTAAAATTCCAAATTCGGGTTGCTAAGTTTGCAGTGCTGGCATCGTAGGTTTCTATAACTTCGCTAGTATATGGATTTATCCATACCCAACTATAAGCAAAGAACTCATCAGGCATTTTAACTCTAAGTTTTAGCGCTTGATCGCCAACAGGTAAATAAATTCGGTATAACTCACCTTCGCCCATGCTTTTTATACCATGACTAAACGCGAGATCTAATTTCAGCGCTTGCTCTGTATCCGCAATCGTAGGGTGTTGGATTTGTTCAACCGGTTGTGCAACTAACGTTTCTAGCCCCCACTTTATTTGGCTTTGCCAGTTAAACGCCATACCTGAAACAGCAATGAGCAATAAAGGGATAAAGGCAAATACGCCAACGACGGTATGCAATTGGTAATACTTCACCCTTGGCTTCGCTTTAAGATTTATTTTTAAGCGCTTAAGTCTCTTTTTGGGTTTAAGCCACAGCGATAAACCTATGATCATTTCTATAATCAACAGCAAACTGGTGATCGATATTAATATTTTCAGTGGCTTTTCATTTGAATCATCGCGCAATAATAACCAGCGATGCCAAGCCATTACAAAGCCATAAAAGCTATCTTCTTCTAAATAGCGATGGAGAATTTCACCATTAAAAGGATCAATACTCAGTTGCTCACCACTATCGAATTGGAATTGCCATGCTTTATCTTTTTCAGGAGCTAATTGAATGCGCTTAACTGAATGGCCACGGCTAGTTTCAGCTATCGAGATTAACTGAGAAAGCGGTAGGAAATTGACTTGGGGTTTAACCTGCCATTGTTCCGGCTGGATGTTATTTTGTATTTCTTTACCGAATACTAATAGCGCCCCAGAAATACTTAGGTTTATTAAAAAGAACACCATAAGTATCGCTAGGAAAAGATGAATACGCCTAAACCATTGCTTAAACACAGGTTATGATCCGACGATATTCATCAAAAAGAGCGCTATTGTTATAAAAAGTTTTTAACATTAAAAATTATAAGCCAAACCTAAGTTCATGGTGCGTCCTTTACCTTTAACATTCCAGCCAGTAAATGTATGTGACTGAGCAATATGAGAAAAGTAATCGTTGTTAAACAGGTTTTCGATACCTGCAGATACACGTAATGCTTCACTAATGTTGTAGCTAGCCGATGCATTTATTACATTATATGACGAAACTGGTGCTGTTCTACCACTATATTTTCCATCAACAGATTCAAAGCGATCACGACTACCAACCCCAATATAATTAATCGCTAAACGTAGCTTTTCACTCGCTTGATAATTAGCATAAGCGGTAACTTTAGGTGGGTTAATAGAGCCGCCATCAAGATAAGTATCGTTAGCTTTATTTTTACCTTCAGACCAACTGTAACTAAACCCAACATCAATACTTTCGGTTAATGCCATGTCAACGGCTGCTTCGTAGCCCCATATTTTTTGCGGTGCACGTTCTAATCTATAAGTACCGGTGTCAGCATCTTCCACCATATTGCCGCCATAGTTATTGGTAGAATAAAATGCGGCCATTTCTAGGTGAATATTTTCGTATTGGCTGCTAAAACCGATCTCAGAATTTTTAACGATAGAAGCTTCAGTATCAAGTTGGCTTAATTGATTGAATTTAGCATTACGTAATAAGCTACCGACATTGGCAATATCAAAACCTTCCGAGTAGCTAATAAATGGGCTGAAAAGCTCACTATTACTATAACGTAGGCCAACATTATAAGTCGTGGCGTCATACTTTAGTGTGCCGCCTGAAACCGCGACCGGTACTGTACAATCTTTACCAGGGTTACATATCATTAGGGTACTAAAGTCATCAACGCCAATTTCTATTGATTCTTGACGTACACCTGCTTTTACAACCCAGTTCTCATCGAATATTACTTTAGCTTGTAAATAACCGGCAATATTATCCATGTCCATTTCTGGTGTCCACATACGACCATCTACCAGCGGCTGAGCCGTAGTGTCATTTAAAATATCAACACCATAAATAAGTGTGGTTTCAACGTTATCGAAGTCAAAAATGGTATTAAAGTTTAAACGTAAACCGGTCTTATCTGACGTGATCATCGACTGACCACCAACAAAACCTAGACCGTCATCTTTGAATTTTTCATGGTAAAAAAATACATTTTCTATTTTCTGCCAATAAGCATCAACGCTAAAGTCAGTATTATCAAATACCTCCATATCACGATACTGTAATCTAGCATTGTGATTACCACGTGGGCCTTGTGGATCACCTGGTACCTTAATGTGGTCTACATTCTCGATAGCATGGCTTTTAATACCTGAATTTACATCACCTTCAACGGCAATGTAGTCACTATCTTGCTGACCTTCAAAGTAATTATAACTAAATTGAAGTGAACGTAAGTCATCGATGTAATAATTGAATTTGGTAAATAAGTTATCAGATTTGAAATTTGATAAGCCATAAGTCAGTCCTAATGCATCACCTTCAGCATCACGCACAACGCCAGACTCATCGCTAACAACACTAACCACGTAATCAAAATCTCCTAGCGTACCGTCTATTTCAGTTTCAATACGTCGTCCAGCGCTATCTTCAAACTTGACGGTTGAAAAACTGCTACTAACAGCTACTCGTCCTGATAATGCTTTTTCACTACTCGCTGTTTTCGTAATGTAATTAATAATACCGCCAGCAGCACCATTACCATAAATAGAGGTGGCACCTTTTATCACTTCAATACGCTCGATAACACTTGGGTCTAATGAGCGTATGCCAAGTTTACCGTTACGCAATGGTGTTGATTGTGGCACACCATCAATCATTACTAATGCACTTCTGCCACGCAGAGATTGTCCTGAGTTAGTATTAGTGCCGGTATTTGCAGCACCCATGCCGGGTACATGAAGTGCAAGCATCGTTTGTATTTCTGCTGATGTCAGCAAATCTTGCATTAAGGTTTTATTATCGATAATTGATACTGATGCGGGTACTTCATCAAGACTTTCTTCAATGCGACTTCCCGTAACAATAACTCTTTCAATATCTTTTAAATCAGCTAATTGATTATCTGCTTTTGCGTGAACGGTGAAGGTGGCACAAACAGCAAGTGCGATGATTGAGTAGTTCTTAACATTCATTGAACAAAATCCCTATTAAATACAATAATTACATGACGACTTTAAATTTGACGCAAATGATAATGGTTTGTATTTGCATTGCAAGTTATAACGTTAATTATTTTAAAAAGCAGTGATAAGAATCAATTTAGGCTCTGTTTGCTGAATGTTCTGCAATCATAGGGAGCGAAAAATAGGAATATAGAAATATAGAAATATAGAAATATAGAAATATAGAAAGGGGATAGATAAAAAAACACAGATTCTAACTTTCAATAAAGCGAGTGTGCACTTTTATAGTTTCTAGACCGACACGGAAATATCGTTGATAAATTTAATGTGGTATTTGAAGTCGAATCATTCAGATAGGTGAATTTAAGTACCTTCCAAGGTGCCGCCGTTCACATAGTCCTGAATACGGGGTGCTTTTCTAGGATTGCGCGGAAATATGGTTGATATATTTAATGTGGTATTTGGATTATCAGGAGAGATTAAGTGCCTTCCAAGGTGCCGCCGTTCACATAGTCCTGAACACCGGGTGCTTTTCTAGAGTTGCGCGGAAATATCGTTGATATATTTAATGTGGTATTTGGATTATCAGGAGAGAATAAGTACCTTCCAAGGTGCCGCCGTTCAAATAGTCCTGAACACTGGGTGCTTTTCTAAGGTTGCGCGGAAATATCGTTGATATATTTCATGTGGTATTTGAAGTTGAATAATTTGAAGAGGGAATTTAAGTGCCTTCCAAGGTGCCGCCGTTCACATAGTCCTGAACACCGGGTGCTTTTCTAGAGTTGCGCGGAAATATCGTTGATATATTTAATGTGGCATTTGAAGTTGAATAATTTGAAGAGGGAATTGAAGTGCTTTCCAAGGTGCCGCCGTTCACATAGTCCTGAACACCGGGTGTTCAGGGCGGAAATATCATGCTAACCGTAGGCTTCCCGATACGAGCCGGGCTTGCACAATAGTTAATAATCAACATCCTTAGTTAAAACTTATCGGCTCAGGGACATAGTTCACAAACGAACACCCCAGAAAGCAAAATCATTATAGCGAATAATGTCGGCCGAATTAAGTCTTTTATTACTTGTAAGACCTGACTGCTTAATGCTTGAACAAATTGAAGTTTCTTTAAACGAAAACACTATATGTAAACAAGTATTGGATAATAGCGGTGTGAATTAGGCTCTTTTATTACGATTAACGGCTTGTTCTATCGTGGCTTGTAGTAATTCTATTTTGCTTTGCATTCTTTCTCGTTCGTTTTCAAGCTCAGTACGGGCTTGAATTAAATCATTGGCAAGATTTAATGATGTCATCACGAGTGCTTGTTCGGGGGTTTTTGACGAACGACTATTTTTAGCGTCCTTTTCTAAACGCTGATTAATTTCATTAGCTGCTTGTAATAACACCGATTCATGGCCAACAGGACAAGCGATTTTCAATCGTTTGTTGGCAACATTTATTGTTACTGTGTGTTGACTCATTGCGTCGTTATTCTCAATGCATTATTTAGCAGTTTGAGTTATCAATTCAATATACTGCGCTACTGACTGTCATACTAAGAAAAGTAATAATAATCAAAACTTAGTACCCCATAAGGGGGAACTATAACGGTGAGTGTTTCACTATGCAAGTGATCTCTATGGTTTTTTCTGGAATCAAGGCTATGCCGATGTTAGTATAGTGGGCAATATACACCTGATTGAATTTATATTTTTATGGCTGATAACACCTCTTTAGATTTTTCCTCCGTGCAAGCAATTTTAACCAGTGAAAGCGTTGAAGCACATGCTGCTGAAATTCATGGCGTACTTACCGGCTTGATCTCCGCTGGTTTTGAATTTGAAAACAATGACTATATCGCTATGGTTAACGACATGCTCAATAACGCTGAAGGCTTACCCGCAAAGGCTCAAAGCTTAATAAAAGATATGTACAGTGACATTTGGCAGAAAATTCTTGATGATTCTTATAGCTTCCAACTTATGCTGCCTGACGACGACGATTCGATTGTTGAACGTGGTCACGCTTTAGGGCAATGGGTGCAAGGCTTTAATTTAGGCTTCGGTTTACAGCAAACTAAAAGCGCCGTTTATTCTGAAGATGTTAAAGAAGTGCTCAGTGATTTTGGCGAAATTGCTAATTTGTCAGATGAGATGGAAGAAAATGAAGATACCGAACAAGCGTATTTTGAAATTGCAGAATATGTCAGAATTTCCGCCTTACTTTGCTTTACCGAATTAGGTGCTCCACCTGCACAACAAGATAAAGAAGCAACCTTACACTAATTTTTCCATTCGAAAGCTTGAATGCCTTCTTATGAATAATTAACAATCAAACGTTAATGAGTAAAAGCTAATAATAAGTTTAGTCGCTACTTATTAACGATGACAATCTAAAGCTGGTAACCATGATTAAAAACACCTTATTACCCGTCGCTGAGCTTTGTCAGCGTAGACGTGATTTTATCGCGCAAATGCCAAGTAATAGCATTGCGCTTATTGCAGCGGGTAAGGAAGTTACTCGTAGCAATGATACCGAATACCCATTTTGCCAAAGTAAAAACTTTTACTACCTGACCGGCTTTAATGAACCTGATGCTATTTTAGCTCTCATCAATGTTGATAACACAGCACAAAGTATTTTATTTTCTCGTGAGAAAGACCGTTTGCAAGAAATTTGGCATGGACGACGAGTTGGCCAAATACAAGCTGTTGAACACTATCACATGGATTTATGTTTTAGCTTAGCCGAAATTAATGAACAATTATTGCCATTAATTGCAGGTAAAGATGCCGTATTAATTTGTCAGCATGAACAAAATGAGTTCGAAGGTCAGGTACTATCTTGGTTAGCTGATATTAGAAAACTATCACGCACAGGCACTAAAACACCGAAATCTTTAATTAATTGTAGCGACATAATACATGAAATGCGCTTGCACAAATCTAGCGCTGAGCTTGATATTATGCGACAAGTTAATGTCATTAGCGGTGCAGCCCATCAAAGAGCTATGCAACAAAGCCATGCTGGTAAATTTGAGTATCAGATAGAAGCTGAACTACTGCACGAATTTGCCACTCATGGTGCTCGTTATCCAGCTTATGGCTCTATTGTTGCCGGCGGAGATAACGCTAACATTCTACATTACACTGATAATGATGAAGCCTTAAATGATGGTGATTTATTGCTAATAGATGCCGGTGGTGAATTAGCCGGTTATGCAGCCGATATTACCCGTACATTTCCAGTTAATGGTCGCTTTAGTGATGAGCAAAAGATAATTTATCAGTTAGTGCTTGATAGCCAAAACTTAGCTATTGCCGCGATTAAACCTAATCAAACCTTTGCTAAGCTCAATAGCATCGTGTGTAACTTTCTCACGCAAGGTTTGTATGACTTAGGTATTTTAAAAGGTGACTTAGCGCTTTTATTAGCACAAAAATCTTGTAAAAAATATTTCATTCATGGGCTAGGGCATTGGCTAGGGCTTGATGTTCATGATGTCGGTGATTACCATTCAAATGAACAGCGAGAGCAATTACGTCAGTTTTCTGCTGGTATGGTAATGACAATTGAACCCGGTATTTATATCCCGCTAAGCGATACCTCCGTTGATGAAAAATGGCGTGGTATTGGTGTTCGTATTGAAGATAACATTTTAGTTACCGATAGTGGTTTTGAAAACCTAACGATTAACGCACCAAAAACTATTGCAGATATTGAAGCAGTCATGGTGCGCTAGGCGCTCACTCAAAACAATTTTGCCAATGTAACGTAAACCAAATGCAACGCAACCCATAGAGTAAATAATGGATAAAAGCGCAGACAGCTTAATATCGGGGGCTAATATCAGCTCATCGAATAGTGCGACTTCAGCTCAGCACTTTGATGTAGTGATCTCTGGTGGTGGCTTATCGGGTAGCTTAATGGCGCTTAGTCTATCAGCGTTAGTTGATCATCAAAAAGCACCTTTGAAAATAGCCATTATTGAAGCTAATCCGATATTAAGTGAACCTGCACTCAGTTTTGATGATCGCGTTTTAGCATTATCTCATGGTAGTGCCGCTTACCTAGCTAGTGTGGGAGCTTGGCAACATTTACATACTTATGCTGAACCGATTAAAAACATTCATATTTCGGATCGCGGCCATTATGGCAAAGCTCGACTTTATGCTCAGCAGCACCGTGTTGATGCACTAGGCTATGTTGCTGAAATGTCGGTTATCGGTGCATCATTATTAAAAGCTTTAGCGACTAAAAATAATATTACTTGGTTTGCGCCAGACACCATTACTAATGTGCAATGGCAAACTGATCAGGTAAATATCGAGTTAAGTACAGGGGTTAACTTAACCGCGGCCTTATTACTTGCTTGTGATGGGGCGCAATCGGCTTGTCGACAGTTTGCTAATATTGCTAGCACCAGTCGTGATTATCACCAAACAGCATTAATTGCTAATGTGGCAACCGAAATTCATCATAACAATATTGCTTATGAACGTTTTACCGAAACAGGCCCTATTGCCATGTTGCCGTTGTCGACTGGTTTCAATAGCAATGCTAAGCAAGATATTGCTAATTCAAGCCGTGCTAATTCAAGTAAAGCTAAAACAAACAGTGAAGGGCGTTGCTCATTAGTTTGGACCTTAACGCCAGACCTTGCTGAACAAATGCTAAATTTATCTGATGATGAATTTGCTTTGCAATTAGCACAATCTTTTGGTCACTGGCTTGGCAAAATTACCCACGTCGGCAAACGTGTCATTTATCCGCTAGCATTAGTACAAGCAAGCGAGCAGGTTTATCATCGCATGGCATTAATTGGCAATGCGTCTCACACCATTCATCCTATCGCTGGCCAAGGTTTTAATTTAGGATTGCGTGATGTTAGTGACATGACCGAAGTGATCAAAAAGGCGTTAGCAGCACAACAAGACATTGGCGCATTTGCCAACTTAATGCAGTATGCTAATGCACGCAAACAAGACCAACAGCAAGTCATCAATTTAACCGACTCGCTAGTTACTTTATTTTCTAATCAGTTACCGCCATTAGTTGCGGGGCGCAATATAGGCTTGAAAGTACTAAATTACTTACCTTCGTTGAAAAATGCGCTTGTTAAGAAAACCATGGGCTACTAAAACCGTTATCAACACATACAAGTGCTTAGTCGAAAACAACGATTTAAAAGTCCAGAGCTACTCGTAAGAACATGCGAGTTATTAGAATTAAAATGAATGTGAAGCAAAATGCAAAAATTTGATCTATTGATTGTAGGCGGCGGCATGGTTGGCCTAACATTGGCATTGGCTATTCGTCAGCAAAGTGATCTTAGTGTCGCTATTGTCGATAATACCGCTATTGGCGAACTTAATGATGAGCCAGAAGTACGAGTTAGCGCTATTAATGCTGCGAGTCAGCAACTATTTACCAACTTAAATGTTTGGCAAAGCATTATTTCTCAGCGCGCTCAGCCATATAAAAATATGCATATATGGGACAAAGCGGGTTACGGTCAGTTAGACTTTTCCTTAAAAGATATTGGTTCATCAGCAAGAAATAATGACGACCTAGAACAGCTGGGCTTTATCATTGAAAATAAAGTTATTCGTAATGCTCTTTGGCACAAAGCGCAACAAGATAGCGGAATCGAATTTTTCACTGAAAACAAACTTGGGCAATTAAACCAAAGTGATAACGAGGTATTTGCTACTTTTGAAAACAATAGCAGTACCGGTCAGCAGGCAATGCCGATAGTGGCAAAATTAGTGATAGGCGCTGACGGAGCAAATTCTTGGGTGCGTCAGCAAATGCAGGCCGCATTAACTTTTCGAGATTATGATCACCACGCCATTGTTGCCACGGTTAAATGTCAACAAGGGCATCAAAATACAGCCTGGCAAGTTTTTTTAGACACAGGACCGTTGGCATTATTACCGTTATATAAAGATGATTTATGTTCAATTGTTTGGTCAACAAGCCCTGAAGAGGCTAGTAGATTAACAGCGTTGTCGGCGGCAGACTTTAGCAAGGAAATTACCGCAGCCAGTGACGGAAAGCTTGGCCAAGTAACACTTGCGAGTGAACGTTTTACTCACCCATTAACGATGCGCCTTGCTCAAGAGTTTGTTAAAAATCGTATTATATTAGTTGGCGATGCTGCACATACTATTCATCCATTAGCAGGACAAGGCGTTAACTTAGGCTTGCTTGATGCCGCGGCTTTAGCACAAACAATTAGCGGGCAACTAAGCAAAGCACAAGAAAGTGGCGACGATAATGCTTGGTATAGTAATAAATCATTGCAGCAATTTGCTCGTTGGAGAAAAAGCGAAGCAGCGGAAATGATCGCTGCAATGGAAGCCATTAAACAAGCTTTTAGCCCCCAACAAGGCGCTGTAAAACTGATACGAGGACTGGGTTTGTCGTTAATCAATAAAATAAAACCAGCGAAAGCGTTAATGATCAATCAAGCGTTAGGCTTTAAAGGTGAGTTACCTGAATTGGCTAAACCTACCTCAGCGCCACCACTAAAATAAAACCCATAACCGAATTAAGAATGTAGTTAGCAATCGCGTTAACAATAAAGTCGGTTTAAAATACTTATATAAGCCACTTTTATTGACCATTCAGTCAAGAAAAGTGGCTTTTCTCCTCTTATTATCATCATAAAATAGCCTGCGGATAACGGCTTTATTTTAATTATGCTCGTCAATAAAAAATTTAAGTTTGCTGATGGCTGACTTTTTATACTATCAAGGAATTATATTTTCAAAAGGTGATTTTTTAAAAATATAATTTGGAATACATTCTCTAGTTGGTTTTAAATTTTAAAAATGCGTTCTTATCTGTTGAATCAACAGCTACTCGGAGCTATAATCTTTAGCACTTTTTGTAAATCTTCCGTCTTTATTCTAGGTTTATTTAATGCGCTTATTACTAGCGTATAAAAAACGTAGGTAAAACAATTAACGTGAGTGAAACGTACGATGACAAATAAAACAGTATTACATGCTAAGCACATAGAGGCTGGCGCTAAAATGGTTGATTTTTACGGCTGGGAAATGCCGATCAACTATGGTTCTCAAATTGAAGAACATCATGCGGTGCGTACAGACGCTGGTATGTTCGATGTTTCACACATGACTATCGTTGACATTAAAGGCGCAGATGCACAAGCATTCTTACAGCGTTTAGTGATTAACGATGTGGCAAAGTTAGATGTAGCAGGTAAAGCACTTTATACCGGTATGTGTAATCTTGAAGGCGGCGTAATCGATGACTTAATCGTTTACTTCTTCACAAACACGGATTACCGCTTAGTTGTAAACTCAGCAACACGTGAAAAAGACTTAGCTTGGATCAACGAGCAATCAGTAGGTTTTGAAGTAACGATTACTGAACGTCCTGAATTTGCCATGATCGCCGTACAAGGCCCACAAGCAAAAGCAAAAGTAGCTACCTTATTAAATGCAGAGCAAACCGCAGCGGTTGATGGCATGAAGCCATTTTTCTCAGCACAAGCGGGTGACTTATTTATTGCAACAACAGGCTACACAGGTGAAAACGGCTATGAAATAGCTTTACCTGAAGACCAAGCGGCAGACCTTTGGCAACAATTGCTTGATGCTGGTGTTAAACCATGTGGCTTAGGCGCTCGCGATACTTTACGCTTAGAAGCGGGCATGAACCTTTACGGTTTAGACATGGACGAAAGTGTTTCGCCATTAGCAGCAAACATGGCGTGGACCATTAGCTGGGAACCGGAAGATCGTAACTTTAACGGTCGTGAAGCGTTAGCAGCACAACGTGCAGCTGGTGACCAACCTAAATTAGTTGGCTTAGTACTAGAAGAAAAGGGCGTATTACGTTCTGGTCTTAAAGTGATCACACCAGAAGGCGAAGGTATCATTACATCAGGTACATTCTCACCAACATTAGGTCACAGTATTGCCATGGCACGCGTACCACGCAGTGTTAAATTAGGCACGACAGTAGAAGTTGAAATGCGTAAAAAGCTGGTTAAAGTTCAAGTAATTAAGCCAAGCTTTGTTCGTAATGGCAAAAAAGTTTTTTAAGTAATATTCGCTATATTTAGCGAGTAATAAAAATGCTAAAAATTTCAGCTATAGTATTGAGTGAATGGCAGCCGCAGCGCTGAATACTATAGTAGTTTTAATCCAATTTAAAAATAAAGACTAGGAACAACACAATGAGCAACATTCCTTCAGAATTAAGATATGCAACATCACACGAATGGGTACGTAACGAAGGTAACGGTGTCGTTACTGTTGGTATTACTGAACATGCACAAGATCTTTTAGGTGATATGGTATTTGTTGAGTTACCAGACGTTGGCGACAACGTAAGCACTGGCGACGACGTTGCGGTTGCAGAATCTGTAAAAGCGGCATCAGACATTTACGCACCTGTATCAGGTGAAGTGATTGAAGTGAATGAAAATCTTGAAGACTCACCAGAGTTAGTTAACTCTGACGCCTTCGGTGAAGGTTGGTTATTCAAGTTAAAAGTTGAAGACGAAAGTGAAATAGCCAGCTTGCTTGATGCTGAAGGTTATGCAAACTCGATCGACGAAGACTAATTTTCGAGCACATTTTGTTTTTTATGCTGCGTTGCTTTTGTTATTCGTCTCAATCACTTAGTTCACTAAGCAGATATAACTTATAACTTATAACTTATAACTTTAGCGCCTTGCTTACATGGAAGTAAGTACTTAGGTTAAGTCGGAAACGATTAACCAGTGTATAAATATCAAACTGTTTACGAAAAGAATTTTAAGCCTCGAAGATTCATCCGAATGCCGGGGCTTTTTTTTATATTACGTTTAAATACTAAGTGAAGCTGTTTTATGTCTACTCAAAATAATGACTCGTTATCTTTAGCTGAATTAGAGCAAAGACAAAATTTTATTCGTCGCCACATTGGTCCTAATGCCGAGCAAACGCAAGCGATGCTCAAAGATATAGGTGCTGATTCTGTCGATGCCCTGATCAATGAAATTGTGCCAAGTGATATTCGTTTAGCCGATTTACCCGCTATCGAAGAAAGCAAAACTGAAGTACAAGCCTTAACCGACCTGAAAGCGGTAGCAAGCTTGAACAAAGTAAACGAGACATATATTGGTTTAGGTTACTACGGTACACTTACCCCTAACGTTATTTTACGTAATGTGTTAGAAAATCCAGGCTGGTATACAGCATACACGCCATATCAACCAGAAATTGCTCAAGGTCGTTTAGAGTCGTTATTAAACTACCAACAAATGTGTATAGACCTTACAGGGTTAGATCTTGCGTCAGCGTCATTACTTGACGAAGGTACTGCAGCCGCAGAAGCTATGGCATTAGCTAAGCGTGTTTCTAAAAACAAAAAATCAAACTTATTCTTTATCTCAAGTGATGTTTACCCACAAACCATCGACGTTGTTAAGCAACGTGCTGAAATGTTTGATTTTGACATCGTTATTGCTCCAGCAGCAGACGTTGTTAACCACGATGTATTTGGTGCCTTATTACAATACCCAAGTGCTACCGGTGAAATTGCAGATATTAGCGAGTTAATCGCTAAAGTACATGATAATAAAGGTATTGTTGCAGTAGCAGCTGATATCATGAGTTTAGTATTATTAAAAGCACCAGGTGAGTTAGGTGCAGATGCTGTTATCGGTTCAAGCCAACGCTTTGGTGTACCGATGGGCTATGGCGGACCACATGCCGCATTTTTCACTACATCAGACAAATACAAACGTTCATTACCCGGTCGTATTATCGGTGTATCGAAAGACACACGCGACAAGCCTGCACTTCGTATGGCAATGCAAACACGCGAGCAACATATTCGCCGTGAAAAAGCCAACTCAAACATTTGTACAGCACAAGTATTATTAGCAAACATGGCAGCGTTTTACGCGGTTTACCACGGTCCTAAAGGCTTAAAAGTGATTGCTGAACGCATTCATCGCTTTGCTGATATTTTATGTTTAGGCACGGCAACAAATGGCTTACAAGCTATTCATCAGCATTACTTCGATACCTTAACGTTTAACACCAACAATAAAGACGAAATTGTTGCCCGTGCACTTGCTGCAGGTGTTAACTTCCGTACGGATGTTGAAGGTCAAATTAGCATTTCGTTAGATGAAACAACAACACGTGAAAACGTACACACGTTGTTTGATATTTTATTGGGCGAAGGACATGGTTTAGACGTAGCGGCACTTGATAAGCAAATTATCGACTCAGGCCATTCGTCAATTCCTGCTGCCATCCAACGTGAATCAGCTATTCTAACGCATCCAGTATTTAACTCGTATCACAGTGAAACTGAGATGTTACGTTACATCAAAAAATTAGAAAACAAAGATCTAGCGCTTAACCATTCTATGATTTCATTGGGCTCTTGTACCATGAAATTAAATGCGACAGCTCAAATGATCCCTGTTTCATGGCCTGAATTTGCCAACATGCATCCATTTGCACCTGTTGACCAAGCACAAGGCTACAAGAAAATGATCGACGAGTTAGGTGACTGGCTAGTAGAGCTTACCGGTTACGACAACATCTCAATGCAACCAAACTCAGGTGCACAAGGCGAGTACGCTGGCCTTATCGCGATTGTTAAATATCACGAAAGCCGTGGTGACTCACATCGTAATATTTGTTTAATTCCAGCATCAGCTCACGGTACAAACCCGGCGTCAGCGCAAATGGTTGGTATGAAAGTTGTTGTAGTTGCTTGTGACAAAGAAGGTAACGTCGACATGGACGACTTGCGTGCTAAAGCAAGTGAAATGGCCGACAACTTAGCCTGTATCATGATCACGTACCCGTCAACACACGGTGTTTACGAAACTACCATTGCAGAAATATGTAATGTTATTCATCAACACGGTGGTCAAGTTTATCTTGATGGCGCGAACATGAATGCACAAGTGGGCGTTACTTCACCCGGCTTTATTGGTGCTGACGTATCACACTTAAACTTACATAAAACCTTCGCTATTCCACACGGTGGCGGTGGTCCAGGTATGGGTCCAATTGGCGTTAAATCTCATTTAGCACCGTTCTTGCCAGACCATGCGTTAATTAATGTTAACGAAAGTACTCAAGGTAACGGCGCTGTTTCAGCAGCACCATACGGTAGTGCTGGCATTTTGTGTATCTCATACCTATACATTGCCTTATTAGGTAAAAAAGGTGTAACAGATGCAACTAAATACGCCATTACTAACGCCAACTACATAGCAACAAAACTTAGCCCACATTTCCCAATTTTATATGCAGGAAAAAATGGCCGAGTAGCGCACGAATGTATTATCGATTTACGCCCACTTAAAGCGGAATCTGGTGTTACTGAAGTAGATATCGCTAAGCGCTTAATGGATTATGGTTTCCATGCGCCAACGATGTCGTTCCCAGTAGCGGGTACGTTCATGATTGAGCCAACTGAATCTGAATCAAAAGTTGAACTAGACCGTTTCGTTGAAGCTATGGTATCAATCCGTGGTGAAGTACGTAAAGTTACTTCAGGTGAGTGGACAAGCGAAGACAACCCTCTGCACAATGCACCGCATACACTGCTTGATATTACTTCTCCTTGGGATCGTGCTTACTCGATTCAAGAAGCGGTATTCCCAGTGCCAGCAGCGGCAGCGAATAAATTCTGGCCAACGGTTAACCGTATTGATGATGTATACGGGGATCGTAATTTGATTTGTTCATGTCCTCCTGTTTCTAGTTATGAAGATTAGTTTTTTCAAAAATTTAGAACTTTGATTAAAAAGGCGAACCAGAAATGGTTCGCCTTTTTCGTTTTATTTGCTAGAAAAAATATGCGCTACAATGGCATTAATTTGTTGTTGATTTATCTGCCATGTAAAGTCCTTCATATATTGTTTTTTTGATAATACAGGTTGTATATAAGTAATATTGTTAAAGTTATTGAGCAGATCAATAGACTGAAACCTTAATGCGGTGCCCTGTGCATATCGGTCTACATCTAATTGACCCTTTTGATTAAAAGGTATCAGTAAATAGTCACAATGAAGAATTTTTATCGCCTGACGACTTTCCATTTCAACATAGGAAATGGAGCACTTAATCCTTTGAGAAGCTTACTTAGGGTAATATATATACCCAAACCACTCGAAGATGCAGTTTCAGAGCTAAGCTAGGAAATCAGGTCAAGGCGCAGCACGAAGACAATGGTTATTCCCTTATCAAGTGCTGCACAGCTTTTTTGCTCCAGACAAAAGCTAAGTACATACATCCATGTATGCAAC
>JBAROR010000095.1:0-24099 GCA_049642265.1 Cognaticolwellia sp.
TTCTTTTATCCATTATTTAATAGTAAAAATTACACATATTACAAATATGCTGTAGAGCAATGCTATTCCAGTACCGTTATAAGTGATAAAGATAAGTCCGGTATCATCAATAACCTAACTCCGTTAGATTGCCTTTCGGTTTGCATAAATTACTAGGTATTTATTCTAGAACAATCAATTAAACTTACTTTGATAAATCGCAAACTTATCTCAGATTTCTGACGATACCCTCGTAATCATCTCT
Source organism: Cognaticolwellia sp. (assembly GCA_049642265.1). Classification (GTDB taxonomy): domain Bacteria; phylum Pseudomonadota; class Gammaproteobacteria; order Enterobacterales; family Alteromonadaceae; genus Cognaticolwellia. Next base: position 245 of record JBAROR010000095.1, read on the forward strand.
GCTAAAACACCTCTAATATTATCGACAAAAAGCCTATAGGTTAACTTTACGAGTGACAAAAATGACTATAAATTGTTAGTAGCGCTCAGCTAACAAAAATAGCAGTATTACTGATACTATTAATCTTCTATTACCTACCTAACAGGCGTTGCTATGACAATAAAAAAAATAATTTGCTTACTCTGTAGTGTAACTATCTTTAACTTTTCTGCTTTTGCTGCTGATAGCACAAAACTTGGTAAAGCTATTGTTAACGCGCATGAGTTCCAACATACCTCAACAATATTCAACGAACAAAGACGTTATATGGTTGCACTGCCGGAACACTACTTAATGAATAAGCGACAGTATCCGAGCCTATTTGTTATTGATGCTGACTTTCAATTTCAACATGTTGCTGCGGTGGTAAAAAATCTAACTAGAATGGGTAAAATACCGCCGATGATTGTCGTTGGTATTGCTAATCAAGGTGGTGATGACTATCTAAAAACCACCACATGGCCAGATAAGAAAGATCAAGCCTTTGGCGATGCAGATAAGCTGCAAGCCTATATAACGACAGAGCTACTACCAATAATTAACCAGCAATATCGTACTAACAGCCAAAAGGCCCTCGCGGGTTATTCGCTTGGTGGTTTATTCACCCTTTACAGTATGATGCAGCAAGACACACCCTTTAATGCCTTTTTGGCCATGAGCCCAAGTGCTTGGTTCAACGAAGGCAGTTTACCCAGTAAATTGACGCCTTTACTTAAAGAAAACAAACTAACTGCGCCGGTGTTTATTTCACTCGCTAATGAAGAAGACATGGGCGTGGATGCAGTTATCGAGGTATTTGAAAGCTCTGCACCTGAATCGTTAAATTGGCAATACAAGCACTACCCAAATGAAAATCATTTTACTACTGCACTACCCGCTCTTTATGACGGCTTACAATTTTTAGCGCCTGGTTATGCGATTGACGGTACTGACATGCTGGCAGTTGGCGACTACAAACAAGTATTTGCACACTTTAAAGCACAAAAAAAGCAATGGGCCGGCTTTCAGTTTGGATGGTTACAGAGCTATCAATTTGCTAAATACATGTTTTGGTCGAAGCAAATAGAGCAAGTTGATGAAGTACTAGCCGCGATCAATAACGAATTTCCAGAGTCATTAACATTGGTCACTATTCATCTAGCCAATGGCTTTAACAAAAAGAAAAATCACCCTAAAGCATCACAGCTACTAAACAATGTTAAAACCGACGGTGAAAGTTATCCAGGTTGGCACAAACAAATGAGCGTTTATTATAACGCTATAGAAAAGCCTGAACTGGCAGCAAAACATCAAGCACTAGCAATAAAATTGGCTAAGCAATATCAATTTGAAAGTTGGGAAGTGTGGGAGTTAATGTGATATTAAACTACATTAATTTACTAAACGTTTAGCAGGATACTTTACAAAATATTTTAAAATTAAGTGCCTACACTTTATTTGAGTAGGCACTGTCGTAATTGCGCTTTAGGTTCTATGCAGCTTCGAGTTAGGTACTATTTAGATGCTATATAAGTACTTTAAAGATTCTCTGCTAATAATTAGGCGAAGTTAAAAATATTGTCCCAATGTGTATCGAGTATTTTTTGCGCCTGAGCTAAATCAATAGCATGATAAATATCATCTTTCTTCTCAACTAGCTGCATACGCTCAAGCTTGCTTAACGCATCGACAATTTCAAAATCCAATTCACATTGATACTTCGTTTTAAACCAACATTCTATACGCTCATCTAGTGCTTCTGCTGTTAAGCCACTTTGTCTATTAAGTAAAAAACTATAAGCTAGTACCACCTCTTTAAAGTCTTCTTCTTCAGCGGCATCAATTAAGGTATGAAAAACACCGGCATTATTATCTAGATTTTTAAAGTACAAATTATCCGATAACGCTTTCATAAACTTAATTTTTCTATTTTTAAATTTACTCCATTCTTTGAAAATAAAGCCAGCAAAAACCCCCAAACCAATGGCAAAAGAAAGCCAATGTTGCTGAGTCATTTCAACGGAATCTGCACGCCAACCAAACCAAAAGGCCAGTAAAGCCGCTAGTAACACAATTGACGCACCAAGTTTAGTCACTAACACCACCGCACCACCAACGACAGCCGATGCGCCAATAAAAGCTTTATCGATCGGTCGCATGCGCACTTCACTGTTTGGAAATAACATCTCTAGGTCAGCTTTTGGAACATTTTGAAATAGTTTAATTATCGTTGAGCCAGGTTCGAAACCAAACAACGTTTTATTTTTACCGTCGAAATGCGCTTTATCTTTAAAAGTAATAAATACAGCTACGCGATCATAATTGGTAAAATTAATCGTTTGCTTGCGCAGACCAAATAAAGAGGTAATTTTTTCCGTTAATTGCGACTCGCCTCGACGATAGAAAACAACTTGTTCAAAATCATCAAATTCAACTTCAAGCCTAACTTTAAATAGTGATTCTTCTGTTAAGGCATCTTGCAGATCTTGCTCGGTAATTTTCTCGAAATTCGCCGCATTTAACACTTTAGCAAAACGTTCTGCAAAGCTAGCTTGGCACTGTGCTTTTTGCTCAAGCGTATAGGGCTCAAGTTGCTTAGTATCAGCATTTGGGTCCAAGGGAGCGTAGTCGTTTTTTAGTGCTTCTAGAGTCTGGTGATATTCAACATGCAGTGAATTCGACAGTAAATCACAAAATTGGCGAAACGACGCTGCAGAACCATCAAGTTCTAGCTCTCGTAGACACATTTCAATAATATCTTGCTTTCTATAAGGAATAAATCGGTCAGCAGCCATAGCACCAGTTCAAATAACGTCAGATAATAAGAGTGTAAGGCAATTTTTAAACGAGGGGAATGTGATTATGCTGCAATGTTAACGTCAACAGTGTCGTGCGGTTAATTACAGTGAAATATGAACGATTTCCTTTGAATTTATTAGCATTAATATACTTATATTACATAAAACCAACCTATATCAACAAAAAATGAAATCGGATAATGTATTATGTAAAGACGAGCCTAAGTCCTGTGGTTTATTGCTTATACTCAAAGGACTTTGACAAAGTATCAGTAGTTATTAAATGACAAAATAAGCTTGTCAGTAAAGTAAAAAATTTGATTCGCTCAATCGCCAAGTTTTACTGGATATATAGTTACCTTAATGAAAATAAATAGAGGTTAATATGAGTATTAATAGAGAGCAGGTATTCGTATGGAGTAAAAAAATAAGATTTTTTCATTGGTTGAATGTCATCGCTATTTTATTACTCATTGCTATCGGAACAGTCATCTTAAATGGCAAACTATTAGGTGTCAGTACTGAAGGAAAAATATTATTAAAAACAGTACACGTACTTGTGGGTTATGTTTTTGCAGCCAATTTGCTCTTTCGCTTGATAATAGCTTTTTTCGGTAAAAGTTATGAGCGATGGAACAAAATTTTACCATTTAACAAAGGCTTCAAAACCGAATTAATTTCGTTCACTCAACAAAAAAAGTTAGCTTACAAAGGACATAATCCAGCCGGTAAACTAATGGTCTGTGCTTTGTTAACCTTAATGACAATTCAGATGATTTCTGGGCTAGTTATTGCCGGTACAGATATTTACTACCCACCGTTTGGCCAATATTTCACTGAAAGCATTGCGATTGATAAAGATAATTTAGCAGTGATACAACCTTACTCAAAAGAAAATATTGATGAAACAGCTTATCAAGCAATGAGAGCGATAAGAAAACCTTTTATTACCGCCCATGTTTATGCATTTTATTGTCTGTTATTGCTTATCCCTTTGCATATTATCGGTGTAATTGTTGCGGAAAAACGTGAGAAAAGCGCGATGATTTCTGCCATGTTTACAGGTTATAAATATTTGCCAAAACATAAATCGGATGATCATTGATGGGTAAAAAGTAGTTTACCTTATGTGGTGATTTTCACGTCAGATGAAGGGCCTAACTCTTTAATGCTATTAAAAAGTTAGGCCCTTAACGCGCAATAAAAACATCATGTTCGTTGTTAATTAACGACTTGTTGCCGCTGCTTAATTATTAAGACCATTGAATGAGTTTATACAGTAGCGTAGATAATATTCTTAGTGCCCACCTCATACAAAAAATAACACAAATTTAAACAATCGCCATTCAAGCTAATGCTACAATTAAATGGTAACTTGTTGCTGTATTCTATTGCAGCAACAAGCTACGAAGTATTATTTTTAAAGATAAACCTCTGACAACAGTAAATGGTACCTAAGTTTCGCTTAATGAAAGGGATTCAGTGTAATTTATAACGAGGTTAGTTAACGATTAAAGGAATAATTATATGCGTTTTAAAGGGAAGTTATTAAAATGGGATGATGAAAAAGCCTTTGGCTTTATTGTGCCAAACGGCGGCGGAAATCATGTTTTCATCCATAAAAAAGCTTTTTCAAACCGCCAACGCACACCTAAAATTAATGACGTGATTACGTACTCCATTACTAAAGATAACCAAGGTCGATATTGTGCAGATGAAGCAACATTCTTGGGTGAAAAACGAATAAGGAAACAAACTAAAAGCATCAGCCAATTTCCTATTTACTTATCAGTAATATTTTTAGCTTTATTAGTTGCTGCTTTTTTAATGCACTACATTCCGAACACTTTAGTTTTGCTTTACTTTGCTTGCAGTATTATTACGTTGTTAGCATATCGTTCTGATAAAACTAAAGCTTCGAAGCAAGGTGCAAGTAGAACACCCGAAAGTACCTTACATTTACTTGCTCTTTCCGGTGGTTGGCCTGGTGCAGCAATTGCGCAACAAATATTTCGCCATAAATCTCAAAAAAGAGCATTTAGAATAGTCTTCTGGCAAACGGTCATCGTTAATTGTGCCTTATTAGCATGGTTGACCTCGGAAAGTGCGGCACCTGTACTAGATTTGTTAACACGTTATAGTCTTTGATAAATACTTTGAAAGCTATAAATTAGGCCACGAATATACCTATAAAAACGCGGCCTAATTATACATAACTACGGTTATTTGCTGTTATAGGGCATTAGTTAATGCGATTCCTATCCCAATACGTTGCTGAGAGTAATTATAATCAATTAAGCTCTCACCGTAGCCGTTAGTGTACTGTAGATAGCCGCGTAATTTTCCCCATAAAGGAAATGTCAGACCCAATTCCATACCACCATGATGGGTTGCAAAGTTTTCTCGTCCAATAAAATTCAGCTCGTACTCATCCCATTTATAAACCATGCCCAACTCAAAATGCCCCATAAAGTCTGCTATATCAGGGTTGTCGTCTCCGTCCGTGGCATCAATAGACTCTTTTTTATCTTCAGGAAGTCGCCACCAAGGTTTAAAAGAAAGCGCAAAGTTATCTTTTTCATATAATAAATTAAAATATAGTCGATTCCAGCTACGAGATAATAATTCTCCTCGACCATTAGACTGATGCTCTAAGCCCAGCATAAAACCGGTATTACCACCTGCTGGATGCCATTTTAAAGGCGCTAAATAAAAGAACTCAGGTTGATAATTTGTTTCTCTGAAGGGTTTTGAAATGTTTTCAGAATATATTTGCCACCATGATTGCATCGTGAAACCAAAATATAAGCCATCACCATCGACAAGCATACTATTGTAATTGAGCGGCACTTTAATACTCAGTTGAAACTTTGATTCGCTATTGACTATATTGTCCGACCAATCACCAAAAGAATCGTAAGCGTCCCTATTAATGCCATCTGAAATACTAATAGGTAATATATAGTTCATTTTATGAGGCGTAATAACATAGGGGTCAAAAGCTGTTTGCTGCTCAGCTGTAATGCGTTTAGAGATAACACCTTTCTTCACGGTATCTGGGGTATCGACATCTTCACAGCGTTGACGAATTTGTTCTGCCGTTATGTCATTTCCTGCAGACTTTAACGTTGCCAGTAAGCAACTATCAAGTGAGCTGTTTGAAGCAGCGTTAACAGCAGGGGAGACAAAAAAACTAATGATAGCCGCCGCCGGACTCAATATAACTAGACTTATTATTCTTTTCATTATTTGACCAGTTCCGTTATTTAATTCAATAGATCAGGCTGACGTTACCTATCGTTCATCATATGGTGAATAGCTTATTTAGAGGGAAGATTTGATGATGGTGTACAACGTCCCGCGCTAGGCTAGTGGTATATTATAGCTGATTAGACGTTATGCTAGGTAAAAATATTGCAAGTAGGATTTTAGCGGAGTTTGCTATTAAAATGACTTAGATACTAACATTTCAAATATTATTATTCAGGCTCATTCGATTTATTACGCCCATGGTGTTCTTGGTTTTTCAGTGTCTGCCCTACAACTAAAATCAAGCTAAACAAGGGGTGTTATTACTTTAAAAGGGTCAAATATAAATTTATATTTTATATAATGTACAGCTGACCCTCGATGAATAAAGCTTGAGTACGTCTTAACGATAAAACGCTTCAACGGTTCCTTTTACTGACACCAGAAGCGGTTGGCCACGACGGTCTAACGCTTTATGCGTTGCCACTTTAACCCAACCTTCACTGATGCAATATTCTTCAACATCAAAACGTTCTTTGCCATTGAGCAAAATACCAATTTCATGTTCAAAAACTTCTGCCACATGATGTGGGCTACGAGGATTTATCGAAAGACGATCAGGTAAAGCTGGTAGCGATGTAGTGTCATTCATGTTCGTGACCTATAGAAAATAAAAAGTGCGCTATTGTAGGCAATATAAGCATCCCTCTCAATAGCCGTTAGTATATTTAAAATACCTTTTTACGTTGTTGCCTTGTAATATAAATAAGGTGTGGGCTTAGATGGGTATTTTTTGAGATAAAATACTGTGGAGAGCTTATGTCTAAAAGCATTTGTTAACATTCATAATGTATCTGATGCCTAAAGAAAGTTATCAGATCTCGAATTTATAACTACTTTACGTGGGTTATTACTATTATCTTAAGTCGTTAGCAACTCAATACTATCTTTCATCACATCAAAGGCTAAGTCGACGTTTTGTCGTGTCGATAACCTGAATAATATAACCGAAGAGTTGCCCATTATGAGGGGCGTAAATTGCCGCTGTAGATACATCTGAATAATGTATAGAGCCGTCTTTAATTTGAAAAACATCTTCAGTTATTACTGGCTCTTGTGCCGTGGAGGCTTCAGCTAATCGCTGCTGCCAAATATGTTCCCATTCAAGAAAGTTAAGCCATGCTGGCAATTGCCATAATAGTTTACCCACATAATCCTCACGAAAGGCTCCGAGAGATGCAATAGGTAGATTAATAACGTCCAACGCCCGCCCATCAGGCGACAATCTTGCCACAAAATAAAACTGTTGATTGAAAAACATTTTAAAGAGTAGGCCTAAATCATTAAAAAACAGATAAGAGGATTAATTAGCACTGTTTAATTTTATACTTCCAGTACTGCACAAAAGCCCTCATAATCAAAGAAAATCAATAACATTCAGTATGTTACTTATAGAACAAATACTAGCGATTGAAAATAATAACAATGCTGGTACTCACAATTTATTTACTTATCCAAAGGCTCTTTTTCACAAAAAATACACATTGATATTCACCAAAAGCGTTTCCCGTGTTCAAAAGTACTCATGATGATATGCCTTTATATTCATTGAAGACTTTAGTAATATTCAGCGCCTAAAAACTAAAGGATTATTTGGAAATGGACACTTCAGCGTTACTCATTAACGTCATGCTATATTTATTTTTACCTCTTTGGGGCATTGCTGGTTTCGCCGATTGGTGTTGTCATCGTGCAACAAAAATTGAAGAAAACTCAGGCATTAAAGAATCGCTAATGCATTCTGTCATGGGTATACAAATGGGTATTCCTATCATCCTGTGCTTAATATTCAATGTAAATGTTTTGATTCTCATCATCTGTATTCTCACTTGGATTTCACATGAAATTGTTGCTCATTGTGATGTTAGGTACGCGACCCCTAAACGCGAAATATCAATATGGGAAATGCATGCACATACCTATCTTGGCTCATTGCCTTTGTACATGCTTACATCCATTGTCGTCATTAACTGGGAGGTATTTCAGCAGCTCGTCACATTAGACTGGGCAGGAAATATGTCACTAATTATGGTCGATGAACCACACGGAACCTCTGCATATTTACCCGCCTACTTAATATTCATGGCAGTTATTTGTGTCTTTCCTTATATAGAAGAAAACTTACGTTGTTTGAAAGCACATCTAAGAAAAGGAGTTTAAATGGGCGTTTATATAAATAGTTCTGGTCATTACTTGCCTGGAAAAGCCGTCGACAATGACGAAATTGAAAATATTTTAGGTTTAATTAATGGTAAAAAAAGCCGATTAAAAAATAAGATCCTTAAATCAAACGGCATATTACAACGTCATTACGCAATAGACGAACAACAAAATACGACCATATCCAATTGTGATATGGCAGCAAACGCCGGCGTTAACTGCATCGACAATAGTTACCTCTCTCCAGCAAAAATACAAATGCTAAGCTGTGCAACAAGCCAAGGCGATATGGTTTTACCTGGTTTTGGCAGCATGGTACAAGCGGCATTAAATATTTCAGAGGTAGAATTACACACAAGTCATGGTATTTGTTCTAGTAGCATGATGGCACTTAAAGCCGCTTTTAATAACGTAAAGTGTGGCGACAATGAAAATGCCTTAGTAATTGCCAGTGAACTCACATCTCGTTTATTTAAAAACACTCGATATGAACAAGTAGAAAATAATGATGTCGATTTTAACGCTGAATTTTTGCGTTGGATGCTATCAGATGGTGCAGGGGCCCTCCTGCTAGAAAACAAACCTAGACCAACAGGAAAAAGCATCAAAATTGATTGGATTAAAAGCTTTTCTCATGCCAATAACTTCCCTGTTTGCATGTCTGTAGGTCAAGCTAGACATGAAGAAAACAAAACATGGCAAGACTATCCGACCTACACCGAAGCTGAAAAAGCAGGCGCATTACTTCTACGCCAAGATGTTAGGTTACTTGAAAATATTGTTTCAGTTGGTGTGCAAGGTTTTCTCAAATTAGTCGCCCAAAAGCATGTCGATATTAAGAATATTGACCATGTTCTCTGTCATTTCTCATCTAAATATTTCAAAAGTAAAATTTTTGACATGCTAGAAACCGCAGGAGCCAGTATTCCAGAAGAAAAGTGGTATACCAACTTGTACCAAAGAGGAAATACCGGCTGTGCATCAATATTTATTATGCTAGATGAGTTTATCAAAACACATGATTTAAAAGCCGGCGAAACTATCTTTTGCATGGTGCCAGAAAGTGGCCGATTTAATTGTGCTTATATGCACTTAACTGTTGTAGGGTAATAAATATGGAACATAGAGTACTCACCACACTGGGCCAAAACTGCTTACAGTCGTTACTAAAAATTTGGTTAGATTTTGATTTTTCTCTTAACAACGTATCTATTGTAAAACGATTAGAGCAAGGAAGATTAAGCCTCGAAGATTATCAACATCTGTTACTTAATTTACGCCAACAAGTTATCGAAGGGTCACGTTGGATAAGTCGCAGTGCCTCAAGTTTTGACCGAGATTATGCTGACGTAAGATCAATCGTCATTGGCCATGCCACCGAAGAGCACCGTGACTATCTATTATTAGAGCAAGACTACGTTGCTGCGGGCGGTAAATTAGAAAATATTCAGTCTGCTAAAAAAAACATGGGCTCTGAAGCATTGCATGGTTTTTTAATGTATCGCGCCAGCCAGCCTAATCCGGTCGATTTGATCGGAGCCATGTGGATTATTGAAGGCTTAGGCAATAAAATGGCGACCCGATGGTCGACATTTATTAATCAACAATTTAGCTTTGAAAGTAAAGCAACGACATTTATGGATTATCACGGTGAAAATGATGAGAATCACCTCGATGAGCTTTATAAATTAATTGACCGAGTAGCTACTTCAACTAAAAATGTTGAAGATATTATTCGCACCGCTAAAGTGGTGGCAAAACTGTATAAACTGCAGTTAGAAGAGGTTGATAATGAAGAGTAAAATTCCAAGTCCATATTTACAAGCAATCAGTAATGATGATTCTTTGCCCATAGAAAATGCAGCGGTAAAGTTATGGATGCTAGATTTGGATAATGGCTTTCGTTGGATTTTAAGGCCATTATTGCAATTCTTTTTTGCGATATTACTGCACATTATTTGGTTCATAAAACGTTTACCACTGCCGCAATTTAGTGCTCATAACTTTTTACAAAAAACCATTTGCTGGTTTTGCACACATTTAGTGTCACCAGAAGCTAACCTCTTAATTTTGAGGCATTTCGCGACTGAATCAAATATCCTAAATTTTTTATCAGAAAATACCGGACATGAACATCGAGTAAACCTATACCCGAAAACCATTAATGACATGCTAGACAATACTTTTGTCAATCACGACCAAGAGCTTTTTGAGTGCTTCATAAAGCTTGGTGCTAGTAACACGGATACGCGTAGCGAAGAAAATAAAGACTATAACTGGAGCAGCTGGCAGACCATTGATATGGAAGAATTTTCTGTCAATAAAAAAGCAACACAGATACTCGATTTTGAGACATCGCATGCCTTATTTATGTGTTTATTTTGCTTTTTACTTAAAAAAGACGAATACCGTGACGCGATTAATGGCTTTAATTTAGATCAGTCTATCGCTATTAGAATAGGTCGTATTATTGATGACTCAACATTAACAGAGTTTGCATATAACAAATATCCTCAATACTTGGTTGGCCCTTGGAACTTAGGTCAGAGGTTTTTAATGCACGGCTTCTTTACTGAGCATCTATATGCAAAATTAGAATTAATAAGAGTCAGTCAAATAGCACAAGAAAATAACGACCGCTAGTTTGCGCACAGTTAACATTATCATTAATGTTAACTGTGAAAATTGCTCTCATTTATTTTAATATTAATTTGGGCTTAATAAAGTCTAGGAAAGCAGATACACGCTTAGCAACCGTTGAAGACTTACAGAATACCGCATTGATTTGCTCTCGATCGGTATTTATCAATAAAGAAGACGCCTTGGGTAGGTGCTGTGGTTGTATTAGTTGCGTTAGTACTTACTCGCTTCAGTGGAACCTTAGATAAAAGAGTCCTAGCTTTACAGCAATAAATTAAACGAAGCATCTAAGTTCAGCAATCATGAATAAGTACGCCACTCTTGAATACTAAATGATTGCTGAAATTTGACTAATTTATTGATAAAAAGAAAAATATGAATACTTTGCTATAGCGAAATTATCAACCTTGGCCACTGAATTAACCAGCCTTTTGATTTTATCCGAGCTTCAAAAATATCTCGATTTCGCTTGGGATTGTATGTCAGCTGTAAAGTAAATAATGACTCAAAACCAAAAGCTGAAATACATTCATAACTGTCGTGAACCGTTTTTCGAATAGCAACTGCCGTTTCTTTTTCAGGCCAAAAACTCATGGCATCAACAATACTTTGATATGGTCTATCACCATTTCTAATGTGCATTTTTGCTTGATTACGGACTTGCCACTTAATTTGAGGCATACGTGAAGTAAGCTTAGCTTCGTATTTTAAATAAATATCATCGTCAACTTCATCAGGGTCGTAATAAACAACATCAATGTCATTCAAAGCTGACGGAGTCAGTTTATGATGTAAATTATCCCACACCAAATTTCGAACAAAACCCGCAGCCAAGTAGCATTGGGGAAGATCCAAACATGTTATGCATTCAAGCGCAGCAAGTCTTAAATTGTCTCGCTGAATGAACTCTATAATTTTGAACAATTCGCTTTGCACCATCACACCCAAAAAAGGGTTAAAAGTTGTTTTAAAAATATGAAACGCTGCCACTGTAAATTTTATGTTTCATTGCCTTACAAGCTAGCTTCAACCTGAGTACTTCACTATGTACTTAAGCGCTTATTATAGCGATTTATCAATCATATCTATTCTATAACTTTTAACAACTATCGTTTAATATCTTTAATTTCAATGGATTAGGATGATTACTTTGAAAGTGAAGGCAATAAAGCCATGAAAATAATGAAGATCGTCATGATAACTTCGGCTAATAAAAACAATATCGAATATTTTCTAAAGTACGCTTTCTCAAAATAATGCCTAATTCCATTTTTTAGCTTTCATTTTACTAAATAGTCGTCGCATGACTAAAAATTGTCGGGAATCTACTAGCTGATAATTTTAAAAAAACTATCGTCAATGTAGCTCAAAAAAGAAGTTCAACTTACGAGCTAGCATAAATACAGTAATCACAAGTTGCATAATTAACAGTTACTTATATAGAAAGTAATAAAGTGATGCACATCAGAATCTGTATTTTACAATACTAATATAAGTCAGAGCCTGACTACTAAAGGAAGAGATATATGCATAAATTTAAACTTGGTTTACTTACCGTTGCAATGTTTACTATCGGGTTTCAAGCACAAGCAGCAAAAGATTTATTTTCACCCATTGAAACGCTAAACAATAAATCTGCACAAACCCTGAAAGTTGATGTCGATAAACGTAGCGTGTTTACAATAAATAAAGGTGCGTTAAAAGCTGATACCAAAAGTATCAATATTTTACTAGATGACAACCTCAATATTGCGTTTGATAAAACCAAATCAAAAAATAAAAAGTCTGGCGCATTAGTTTGGCAAGGTATTGTTTCATCTAAATTTTTAAGTCTGAACACCAATATTGATCCGCTGACTGAGCAAAAGAATTCTGCCACGTTAATTGAGCGTGACAATACCGTCACGGGTACTATTCGCTATCAAGGTAAATTATATCGCATACGCCCAACGAATAATGGTACGCATACAGTAGAACTGATCAACGAAGCGCGAATGCAAGACCATGCTGATAATTACATTGAGCCACAAAGCAACACTTTCGAACCATCGATACAGCCCTTAGCTTTAACTTTAGCTGCCAATCCTGTTATCGATGTTTTAGTGGTTTATACGGCTTCTGCCGCCAGCCAAGCGGGTAATATTGCATCACTTATCGACTTAGCTGAAATAGAAACAAACAACGGCTATTCAAGCAGTGGCGTTAATTTAAGTGTAAATGTCGTGCATACTGCACAGGTCAGTTATAGTGAAAATAGTAGCTCAGAACGTGATTTATCACGCTTAGCCGCCACCAACGATGGTTATATGGACAATGTTCATGCATTACGTGATACCTATGGTGCAGATATGGTTGTACTTGTAAGTGATGTGAACGGTTATTGTGGTCAAGCAGATGCAATATACGCAAACTCATCAAGTGCTTTCGCTATTGTTGATTATGATTGTGCCACTGGCTATTACTCTTTTGGACATGAACTCGGCCATTTACAAGGTGCAAGACACAACCCTGAAAATGATCCCAGCTCTTCACCTTTTTCGTATGGTCATGGTTACCAAGACCCACAACAAAACTGGCGTACGGTAATGGCTTACAATTGTAGTTCAAACTGTACTCGACAATTATTTTGGTCTAACCCGAATAAAACTTATAGTGGACGAGCAACTGGCACTAATTCTTTAAGTGATAACACACGGGTACTAAATGCGACGGGTGCAACAATGGCTGCATTTAAAACTGCCGGCTCTTCAACTTGGACGACAGGTGGGGCAAATAATTTAGCCGCGAGTCAAGGGAATTGGCAACGAGAGACTGTTTCAGTGCCAGCAGGTGCAACACAATTGGTCGTTGATATTACCGGTGGCAGTGGTGATGCCGACTTATACCTACACAGCAGTTCGCCAACAACTAGCTCTTATACTTGTCGCCCTTGGTTAAACGGTAATACCGAAACATGTACTATTGATAACCCTTCAGCAGGCACTTGGCACATTGGTGTTCGTGCATACTCAACCTACAGTAGTGTCGATATGACATGGAAATACAAGTAACTACAAACTACTCAACTGAGTAAACTTGCTGAATAAAATGCCTCAACTTTGAGGCATTTTATTCATTTATTAAGGTCTTTTTTCTAGTATTCAAGCGGGTTCTAGCGTTTACTAAGTTATACATGAACTTTAAATTTGAGCTAAAAAAACGAAAGACAATGCACCGATACAACGAAATCTAACGTTAATTAAAGCCGATAAGCAGTAATTTAGCTTTAAAATCATAGGCACATTAATACTTTTGTCTGCCGATAGTATTTTTATATTTATGGCTTAACTTCATCTATCAGCGTGTTGTTCTTCAGGTGTAAACATGGCAAGAAAATCCTCAGGTAGTCTTGGCTCTGGTAATGCAAGAATATAAACGACACGATCTGTTATCGCACCTTCAGCATGAAGCTCTCCCATAGGTACAATAATTTTGTCCCCTGCACAAACCATCGTTCTTTTGTTGGTTTCTGCATCTAAAAAATCCGTTTCTCCTTGCATGATATAAGCATGCACTTCATCTTTATGCCAATGTACCGGTGGACCTTCTGTCGCGCCTGATACAAAAGTGGTTGGCCAAGTATTATTTCTTTCTATATCCGCTAAAACTTCTGTTTTTGTTGAGAAGAATTGCTTATAAAATTTTAATCCCATTTGAAATACTCCCTTTTCTAAGTTTTAATTTACTAACACTTTGTAAAGAGTACCGCTGGTTACTTGCGCAGTAAATAGACATATAACCATCACATTGATGTAAGGAGAGCACGAATGGATTTGGATACTATCCAGTTATTTGTTGAGGTAATGAAACGAAAAAGTTTTGCCGAAGTAGCAAGACTCCGAAATATTGATCCTTCATCAGTATCGCGATCGATTAGAAAACTTGAAACAACATTGGGTTTTCGACTATTCCAGCGAACCACTCGAAAATTATCACCAACAGAGGCAGGAAAGTCCTACTTTATGCAAGTAGAAGGACTTGTCGCTACATTTATACAAGCAGGAGAACGGGCTTTAGATCTATCAAATCAACCTATTGGTATACTCAGAGTCTCAGCTTGTACTTCTTTTGGGCAAAAAAAATTAGTCCCCTTATTACCTGTTATGAGGAATAAATATCCCAAACTGATAATAGAACTGGTACTAGTCGACAGCCAAATAGATATTGTAGAGCAACAAATTGATGTCGCGATTCGCTTCGGAAAAAGACCTACCGATGATTTCATTTGTAAAGAATTAGCACCCAGAAAATTTGTTGTTTGTGCCAGCCCTGCTTTCATTAAATCTAATCCGATTACCAAGAGTCCTTTATGCTTGAATAAATTAGAATGCCTGAGATTTTCAATTCCTGGCTATCGTGAAGCTTGGAAATTTCGTCAACCGAATAAAAAAGAATTTTCCGTTCCTGTCACTGGACATTTATTGATATCCCATGGAATGACGATGACCGCGAGTGCTGTTGCAGGCCTCGGAGTAGCGTTACTTCCTGATTGGTTGTGTCAAGATGAACTGGTCGATGGCAGCTTATTGGATCTGTTCCCTGATTATGAATGTGCAGCAGCCGATTTTGATACGTCTGCGTGGTTAGTTTACCCAAGCAGTGATTACATGCCGTTAAAACTCAGTGCATTTATAGATTGCTTAAAAAGTGAGATCTCAGAATTTGGTTAAATAAGAATATTAAAAAGCATGTAAGGGATAGTGGTTGTTATATAGATCAGCGAAAAATACAAAGGAAAGGCTACAACTTAGTACTTAAAATCAAATTTAAATAGCTAATGAGGCATTTAAAGAATCAGAATCAACACTATCAATTATATTTTGATAATGTTTCATTTATTAGGCTGTTTATCTCGATGAGTGTAAAACGTAAACTGGCTCCATCAGCTAGCAAGCTAGCACTTACACTATTTATTAGGATACATAATTATGAAAGCCATCGGTTATACACAATCTCTTCCTGTTTCAAACCCTGAGTCACTAATTGATGTTGAGCTACCACAGCCAATTGCTACTGGTCGTGATTTACTGATAAAAGTAAAAGCCATTGCTGTTAACCCTGCAGATTACAAAGTGCGTTTATTTATGCCACCAGCCGATGGCGAAGTAAAAGTAATAGGCTGGGATGCTGTTGGCGAAGTTGTTGCAACAGGCGAGGCTGTAACAGGCTTTAAACCTGGTGATGCCGTTTATTATGCCGGTGATATTACGCGTTCAGGTAGTAACGCAGAATTTCAATTAGTGGATGAGCGCATTGTCGGTTTTAAACCGCAAAGCTTAAACAATGCCGAAGCTGCAGCATTACCACTGACAGCAATAACGGCATACGAATTATTATTTGAGCATTTAAACATTGTAAAGCAAGCACCAGATTCAAAAGAAAAATCAGACGAAGTTATTCTGGTTACTGGTGCAGCTGGCGGCGTTGGCTCTATCTTTATTCAATTAGCGAAAGCAATTACTGGCGCAACCGTGATTGCAACGGCATAGCGTGAAAGCTCGCAAGCGTGGGTAAAAAAACTAGGCGCAGATCATGTCGTTGATCACACCAAACCATTACCAGCACAAATTGAAGCGCTAAACATTGGCTCAGTAACACATGTGGCAAGTCTACACAGTACGGATACATACTTTGAAGCATATACCGAAGTGCTTGCACCATTTGGTAAAATTGCGATGATCGACGACCCTGAGTCACTAGACGTTAGTAAATTGAAAATGAAAAGCTTATCGTTACATTGGGAATTTATGTTTGCTCGCTCAATGTTTAACGCCAAAGATTTGATAGAACAAAGTAAATTATTAAATCATGTTGCTGATTTAATTGACCACGGCTACATTCAAACGACTATAGGTAAAAACTTAGGTACGATTAATGCGGCTAATTTACGCATTGCTCACGAAGAGTTAGAAGCGGGTAAATCAATCGGTAAGATTGTACTTGAAGGCTTTTAATCACTACTTTTTATTGCCACTTTTATTACAAGGAAAATTATGACTCAGCTAACTATAATCGCCAATATTTTTGCTAACAGCGATAAAATCGCCCCAGTCAAAAGTGCACTTTTGTTACTTGTTGAACAGACACACAAAGAGCCAGGGTGTGTTACTTACACCTTGCATCAAAATAACCAAGATGATGCTCATTTTGTAGTTTATGAGAACTGGCAAAGTTATGATCTATGGCAACAACACATGGAAGCGCAGAGTATTAAAAACTACTTAGCAAAAGTTGATGGCTGTATTGCTTCGTTTACCATTAGTGAACTAACCGCTATCAATTAAACTGTGACGGTTCAAATAAAAAACACCAACTTATTATTGGTGTTTTTTTATCACTAATTTTTATTATCTATTATTATTTGATAAAGATTCAATTATTACACTGTTTATCGCACGCCAATACTCGCCTACTATACCTTTAAGCAACAAGGCTGATCATAAATAAACATAAGATCTATACAGCCTTACTTTACATTCAAATAAATACAGCGAGTAACAAATGATGAAACAATTAAAAACGCTTGATTATAAAGTTAGTAAAGAGCGACAGGTATTAGATGAAGTTACTCGCCAATGGCTCAGCAAATAAGTAATTAATTGTTACACGGGCTTTGTTTTTAATAAAACGGCTCAACATAGTAAACATCGGCAAAACAGGCCACCTAACGGAGAACCCCATGACTCAACAAAACACGACTCACCCTATTATTAGTGATTTGGAAAAACGTTATACTACTAAGCGCTATACCACCAAGCGTATTCCTCAAGATGACCTAGACGTAGTTTTTGAAGCAATGCGCCTTTCTCCTTCATCAATTAACTCACAACCTTGGAAGTTTATTGTTATTGAGTCTGATGAAGCTAAAGAACGTATGCATAATACTTTTGCTCATAAGTTTCAGTTTAATCAGCCACACATTAAAACAGCGTCGCACGTTATTTTATTTGCTTACAACCCTGAATATACTCGCGATGATTACGCAAAAGTCATTGATGCCGATATTAAAAATGGTCGCACTCAAGCTGAGAACCGTGAGCAAGCGTTTGGCGCTTTTGCTTTTGTTGATATGAATACAGATGAGCAAGGTAACAATGCAACATGGACTAAAGCACAAACCTACATTGCTTTAGGTAACACCATGCATGCAGCAGCGCGTTTAGGTATTGATTCAACCCCAATGGAAGGCGTAGATGCTGAGCTTATTGGTGAAATTTTTGAAAAAGAATTAGACGGTTACATCTGTGACGTAGCATTAGTGCTTGGCTACCACGATGACTCTGAAGATTATAACGCTAAGTTACCTAAGTCGCGTTTAGCGAAAGAGCAAATAATCCAAGTATTATAAGCTTGTTAAAATGCTTGAAACGCTAACCAGCGTTAGTATTAGTGCTCACATTAGCTCAATAAACTAAGCCACTTATATTTTAAGTGGCTTTTTTTTACCTGATTTTTTAAATAAAAAAGAGTAATAACAATATTATTACCAAATGAAAGCGCAGCTTATGCTGTCGCTCGCATTGGTGCTTAAGTTCAGTGTAAAGTGATTAGCTATTATTAGGTTCAATTGTTCACAGGCTATTTCAAACTGCAAAGTTATTATTAACCACCTGAATTGTCTTCTATCGACAAACTAAATGTTTTTACATCACAATTATTGAAAGCATCACAACCTTTTATGATAAACCTTAGGCTTGATAGATCTTCATCCTGAAAATCTTCACTACCTAAAGAGTCGCTTCCAATAGAGCAAGATAATTTGTTGTCATCAATTTCACATTGAACTTCACCTGTTGCGTTAGGGCACAGTGAGAAAGAAGCGCTTCCACATTTAAGCCCTACTATTTTATTCCTGTCAGAATGTGCTTCACCGTTAATCGATAAATATAAATCTATTCTGTAGAGTGCAGAAGTTGGTGATACCCACTGAACTTCAAAGCTAGTACCCTCTGTTATCGTGATCTGCTCTCCTTCATAATAATCGGTTGCATCAAATCTGATATTTTGTAAGGTAAAGCTTTTTGTATCGACAGGTATTTCATTGATGCCAGATGATTTTTTATCTGAGCCGCCACCACAAGCGCTTAGCACTAAGATACTAATGATTAATAAAATATGTTTCATAAATCTCCTTATTATTAAATAAAATGTATTCCATACTTGGCTGTTGTGTAATCTAAGTTGCCATTAACAATACCAATATTAACAGTAATTCTTGCGAGATTGCAGAAATTAGCATAACGAAGTTATTGTTTATTTAAGCCATAATTTCTTGTTATATGCACTTATATTTTCCATACACTGATCTGTAGTTATTCTTTTTCTATACTCTCAATCTGATTATCTAATTTACGTTTAGCTCGTTCCGTATTTTTATAAGAATACTTTTTACCTAACTCTTCAACATCAGGATCATTTTCTGCGATCATTTCGTTGATAGCGAATTTAGATTTCTCACCAAAAACACCTTTGATAGTTTAATGAATACTTCGACTCATGCTATTCCATCCTAAAAACAAGCTAGATTGTAATGACAATTGGTAGCAAAACTCCGGTTAGTGACTGAAGTTTCTTTCAAAATTAATAATACTGACATCAGGTTTTCTTTTGTAAATTTGAGCTTGTCGCTTTCCAGTAACCGCTTTCTCATCAACAATTTCAAACATATTGCTAGCCTCTACCCGACGCATTAGCGATTTACGTTGAATAGGTTTCTCAATGATTATTTCTATGACACGTTTTAGATCTGATATTGTAAAAAGTTCTGGTAAACAAAATGCTGGAACCATTGAATAAAGAGTTTTCTGTTGAAGTCTTTGAAGTGCTATCTCAATTATTTTTTTATGGTCAAAGGCTAGTTCCATTTCTTTTAACTGATTAATGCTAATCCACTCTGCGTCATCAACAGTATTTATATGAACCGATGCCTGTTGATAACCAATTAACGCAAAATAAACAAGAGTTACAGAGAATCCTCTAGGATCTCGATTTGGCCCAGAGAATGATTCAAGTTGTTCTAAATAATTTGGTTTAACACCAGACTTTTCCAGTAGTTTTCTTTTAGCTGTCTCCTCAGTAGATTTATCAATATTAGGATCAACAAAGCCACCAGGCAAAGACCATAACCCCATATATGGATTAATAGAACGCTTTACCAATAGTATTCTTAGTTCATTATCGTACACCGTAAATAGAGTGTTATCGATTGTTAACATTGGATTTTCATAGCTCGACATAAGAAGAATTCATTAAGTGTCATAGTGACATTTATTGTGAACACATCACTAGTTAATTGCAAATATTAAAAAAAGGAAAGTAAAACTTTACAAAAGTGTCATAGAGACATATATTAAAAGTGTCGGTGAGACACTAATGTAAATAAGGAGATTATTATGTTCGGAATTAATTTTTATAAAGCAGACCCTTCAACTCATGTAATGCTATTCAAGAATGGAAAAATTAAATTACAAGGAAGAGGCACAAGCTTTTATTACTTTGCCCCTGCCGTATCTTTAGTGGCCGTTCCCTTAAGCAGTAAAGAAACACCATTTGTTTTTCGAATGAAAACAAATGATTTCCAAGATGTGACTGTACAAGGACAAATAACATTCCGAATTGAAAATCCTGAATTGGCAGCACAAATGATTAACTTTTCTATAGATGCAAAAGGTAAATACCAGTCTGAAGAACCTGAAAAGCTCGAAGAACGGATAATGCGTAGTGTGCAAGTTGTGGTAAGAAATGCTTTAGATAAACTTAATTTACAATCAGCATTAACAAGTGCGCAATTGTTAACCCAAACACTACAAGATGAACTTCCTAGACAATCATCATTACAACGATTAGGTATTGAAATCACAGAAATATCACTTACAGGAATAACACCAACACCTGAAACAGCTAAAGCACTTGAAGCTGAAGTCAGAGAGTCGCTTCTAAAGGATGCCGACAATGCAATATACGCCAGAAGACTTTCAAGTATCGATCAAGAAAAACAAGTTCGTGAAGAAGAACTAGAAACTGAGAAGGCAATTGCACGTAAACAACAAGACCTTGAAAAGCAGGTACTAGAAGCCGAACGAGAAAAAATGCAACAGCAATTCATAATAGATCAAGAAAAAATAGAAGCGACTACTCATAATGAACGAATGAAAGCGCTATTGGTGGAGTTAGAAAACTCAAACTCGAAAGCTAAAGCTGATACTAGAGCTTATGATATAAGAGCTCAACTAGAAGCATTTAATGATATTGACATTGATAAACTCAAAATTATGAGTATGAATGGTGCAAAGCCAGAACAATTAATTGCTCAAGCTATTGAAAATTTGACACAAGGTGATAATAAAATTGGAAATTTAAACCTATCTCCTGATCTTCTACAATCTCTGATCAAATAAGGACAAGGTCATGATTACTGATAGAAAAATCATTATCGTTATAAGAAAAACTCGCTTAGAAGAACTAAAAGAGAAATATTGCACTCTAGGTCAAGCAAAGTTTTATCTTGAACACCTTGGAGAGTCTATTGATACATACCAAGATGAGCATAATCGATTTGTATCAGTTTTAAATAGCTTGCAAAGCCTTGTGAATAAGTTAGCTCGCGTACAAGTATTAGAAAGAAGCTTTTTACCCAGCTACCAATTTAGTCATGACGATATAATTTTAGTTTTGGGGCAAGATGGCCTTGTAGCTAACACTATGAAATATTTAAACGGACAACCCATAATTGCGGTAAATCCATTACCAGATATTTTTGACGGTGTATTATTGCCATTTTTGCCCAGCCAAGTTCATGAGGTGGTATTAGATATATTAAATCAGGCCTTTAATACAGAACAGATCAGCTTGGCTGAAGTAAGTACAAATTTAGGGCAAACTTTATTAGCGGTAAATGACCTGTTTATTGGTCCTAAATCACATACCTCAGCTAGATATAATTTGGCAATTGGTTCTCGATCAGAAGAACAAAGTTCATCTGGAATTATTGTATCAACAGGTATGGGATCTACTGGCTGGTTTAAAAGCATATTAGCAGGAGCTAGTGGCATTGCTGGAAATGCAGTGCAACAAAAGCTTCAACATGGTTTTGCCTGGAACAGTTCATTTCTATACTACAGTGTACGAGAGCCCTTTCCCTCTGCGGTTACAAGCTGCGATAATGTTTTTGGAAAGGTAAGTAAAAATAAACGATTGAGACTAACTTCCCGAATGGCTGAAAATGGTGTGATTTTTTCGGATGGTATTGAATCTGATTGCATAGAGTTTAATGCAGGAACTGTTGCTGAAATCCAGCTTAGCTCTCTTAAAGGCTGCCTTGTTGTTAGCTGAAATGGAAATTTTCTGGGCAACAAGTAAGCTCCTATCACCTATCAAAAAAGAATCTGGCTAATCTAATTTTAGTCTGCCAACTATAGCTATGCTTGCATTATTTATTCTTTTCAGAGGATAGCTCTCATGGAAAATAATAGGTAACTTTGTACGTTCTAGGAAGTGATTTAAAGTCATCACGTTAGTGTTTTTAATTTAGGTTTTTAAGCAATAATAAAACTTGATTTTTCATCATTTTCTGCATTTTTATACCGCATATTAAAAATAATAAACGGTGATAATTACTCACTAAATGTAATCACTTTTTATTACGAATAAGCATTAAACCTATAGTTAGAACTTAACTCAAGTTAGCTAGTGATCCTAATGGCACAATTGTCAAAAGTTGTGAAGAAATGATTAAAAATCTCATAAACCGCCAGAAAATAATGTCAACTAAATGAGCTTTGAAGACATTAGCCTAAAGTTTTTAGACTTAGATTTCCTAATGATATTAATAAAAAATTACGAATAAAGGCGAATTCCATATTTCGATACTTGGAATTAATATTTATAAAAATAATTTTCCCCATATGTGTATCTATACAGTTGAAGTGAATTCCTTGTTTCAGCCAATAAAAAGGAATATTTCTCACTTTCAAGCAAAGCCGCTTTAAATATGTCACGCTAATTTATTGATGTATCTGATATATTTCAGTATTGTTATAAAAAATAAATTTTAAAGAAGGAAATAATCCTTATTTAAACAAGGATTATTTCCTCTTAATAAGCTGTTATGCTTTTAATTCATCTATTGGAGATCAAATGTTAAAACAAGGAATAATTATTGTCGCATGTATAGGTTTAGTTTCATGTGCAAAATCAACTTTAAATTACACCCCACCAAGCAACAATAAAATAACTAACTCAATTGAGCTTTCAGAGTCTTTTGATAATGTATGGAAAAAATTAGTAAGAAAATTATCATCTGATTTTTTTGTGATTAATAATATTGAAAAGGAATCCAATATTATTAATGTATCATTCTCAGTAAACAGACCTTCTGATTTTGTTGATTGCGGTATATCTACCCGCGAATTCTCTAATGCAAGAGGCAAAAACAATTATAATTATAATCCGGCTGATCCTGCTAACTACACTATGACAAATGGGCAAGGTGAAGTCTTCAACGTAAATAGGTTTTCTAGTTTAGAAGGCGTTGCAAACATATACATTGCAGATGAAGGTAACAAAACTATCGTATCTGTTAATGCTCGTTATATTATAAAAGGCGGCGCTAAATATTTTAATGTTTACAATCAACCTGCTGGTCAAAGTGATTGGACATTTAATTTGTCAACAAACCAGCCATACTCCGATGTTAGTTCGAAAGATTCCGTTGTATGTGTTTCAAAGGGTGTTATTGAGTCAAAAATACTTGAGTATGTAAAAGCATAACAAATAAGAATAGGTGTCGCGTAGCCGACACCTATTCGGGTGTTGGACAAGCCCGGAGCCTGCTTTATATAGTAAATAGCGTGATTGATTTTCAAGGTGGGTTGGCCTTGTATGTAAATACAA
>JBAROR010000104.1:0-3536 GCA_049642265.1 Cognaticolwellia sp.
ACACATTAGTAATGAAAGTTGGTTAAAACTCACGACTGACTTTGAAAGCATTTTCACTGGCGCGGTAGGTACAGCAGAGCACTTATGTGAATTTAGTGAGCATGTAGGCTTAAAAAGAGCACACGGCTTAGCAAATGCAAAAGTTTGCTTGAATAGCGCATAAGTCTCTTTTGTTAACTCTCACTAATTCAATGCTAGCTTAACAGTAGCGGGCAAAGTGCTGTTAACGTTCGACGATTAGCAAATATTGAAAAAAAATGAGCAGTTAGAGCCAGTAAATTTACTTTTAAATGGTTCAAAGGCGACCGCTCAGTGTTTCATCATTATTGCTTGTATTTATCATGAGTGGCAAAGTTAACTTATCATGGGTGGCAAAGTTAACTTAATGAGTGGCAAAGTTAACTTATCATGGGTGGCAAAGTTAACTTATCATGGGTGGCAAAGTTAACTTATCATGGGTGGCAAAGTTAACTTAATCATTATTGCTTGTATTTATCATGGGTGGCAAAGTTAACTAGCAAAGTTAACTGCTGCTTATTAGTCACATTATTTTAAATAAGTTATTGGTGTTTTAAGTCGAAATATTCACTACTATTTTTGAAAGTATTATTTCAAAGAGATAGCTCTGAATCTCATTTATGACGATATTCTCACTTTAAGTGGCGGTTTACATATCACTTATCCATGTATATTATTAAATTTATTTTTTAGACGTCTAAAAGTCTGTTGATATTTATTATTAGATAGGGTTTAATGACCGTGTTGAAAATTAGAATTTTTACTCCATTTTTATAATGCCAATTTGAGCATAGTAATAAAGTTGATAATTATGTAATTTTTGCACCAGAAGAGGTGCAATTGCCAGGTAAGTAACAAGAGGACCCCATCCTTTGACTGTTACTGAGGGGGACAATTGCCGAGAATATAGATATAGGGGTATATCATATTCGGTCACTAGGGCTGAATCCTTAGGGCTGTCACCGTTAGAAAAACGTAAGTTTTTTTGGCATAGGGTGGAGAGCTTCTGGCTGAATAGTACCGCCCGAATAGTCGTTTTTAACCTAATTCGCTCTACGATCAGTCATGCTCTTCCTGTTAGTTATTCCCTGTTAAATTTGCTTTATTTTATCAAATACCTTTAGCAATACAGGCGTCTAGGAAGAATTTTTATGTTAATATCTTATCATATAAACCGTTTTCGCAATTGCGATGACAAACATTTATCTAAATATTCATGTCGCAATAGACTGGGAGCTTTAATCATTCAAGCTCGAACTCACGGAGAATTTGCATGTCTGTAGTCGTTGATCGCGTCAATACTGATAACATTACTGTTGCAAAATTTGGTGGCACCAGTGTTGCTAATTATCAAGCTATGCTTCGTTGTGCTGAAATCATTAAAAATAACAGTGCTAATCGCTTAGTTGTAGTTTCCGCAAGTGCTGGCGTAACAAATCATCTGGTACGCTTAAGCCAAGCGAATGTTTCTACAAGTGAACGTGAAGAGATTATTGCGGATATTGCTGCTATTCAGTATTCGATTACCGAAAATTTTGTTGAACAACAGAATATTAATGATGAAATATCAACGTTATTAAATGCTTTACGTGTTGCAGCTGATCTTCAAGCTCAGCAACACACGACAAAAAATAGTGATGAAATTCTCGCTTTTGGTGAGCAATTTAGTTCACGAATCTTTGCACAAGTCTTACAAATCACTGGTGTTAACGGTCATTATTTCGATGTTCGTCAAATCATGAAAACTGATGATTTATATGGTAAAGCGCAAGTTGATTTAGCACAATTATCAACTAAAGCTAAGGCATTACTTTTACCGCTATTAACTAATCAAGTTATCGTTACACAAGGTTTTATAGGTAGTGATCTACAAAACAACACGACAACACTTGGACGCGGTGGTTCTGACTATAGTGCGGCACTGCTTGCAGAAGCTATTCAAGCAAGTAATTTAAGCATATGGACTGACGTGGTAGGGATCTTTACTACCGATCCTCGCATAACGGATCAAGCTCGTTCCATTAATGAAATTAGTTTTGGCGAGGCTGCTGAAATGGCGACCTTTGGTGCAAAGATTTTGCATCCAGCGACATTGATTCCAGCGATGCGACAAGATATTCCTGTTTTTGTTGGCTCTAGTAAAGAGCCCGATGCTGGTGGAACAAGAATTCAGCGCCAAGTTGATTCTAATCCTACTTATCGTTCAATTGCACTACGAAGAGAGCAGACGCTGGTTACAGTCAAAAGCCCTGAAATGTTACATGCTAGTGGTTTTCTAGCCAAAGTTTTTACTGTCTTAGCCAAACATCAATTAAGTGTTGATTTAATCACTACCAGTGAAATCAGCGTGGCATTAACTTTTGATAACCCACATGGTTCAACGCAAGCTTTGTTAACCAAAGCAGTAGTTGAAGAGCTAGAACAACTTTGTGAAGTCAGTGTTGAACATGGTTTAAGTTTAATTGCGGTGATCGGTAATAAAATTCATGGCACTAAAGGTGTTGGCAGTAGTATCTTCGATAAAGTGAATGACTTTAATATCCGTATGATATGCCATGGTGCTAGTAACCATAACTTATGTTTTTTGGTGCCTGAAGCTGATGCTAATCAAGTGGTAGAGCGTTTACATGACACGCTATTTACGCATTAAACATAGCATAAGCTTTTAATTGCAGAGTATAAAAACTAAATACAGATACTAAAAAAGGGACATTTATTTGTCCCTTTTTACTGTTACTTATAACTCAGTTTATAAGCTAATTTAATATTGGCAATAACTTACTCGTAAGCTAAAGGATCGGTAACGTTATTATCAGCAAAGGCTTCTAGACGTTCCTGACAAGCACCACATTTGCCACAAGCTTTTTCACGGCCATTATAGCAAGTCCACGTATTTTCATAGCTCAAACCCATTTTTAAACCATCGGTTAAAATGTCTGATTTAGTATTTGTTAAATAAGGGCTAAAAATTTCAACCGCTTCATAGTTAGCGATTTTGCAAACATCATTCATTTTCATGACAAATTCAGGACGACAATCAGGATAAATAGCATGATCACCAGAGTGAGCACCGTAATAAACTTGTGACGCCTTTACCGATACCGCATAACCGACCGCTAATGATAACAAAATCATATTACGATTAGGCACTACCGTTGATTTCATACTTTCAGCTTCGTAATGGCCTTCAGGGATCTCGATGTCATCAGTTAAAGATGAACCGGCTAACAATTGGTTAATCGCAGAAATATCAATTACTTTATGAGCAACGCCTAACTGTTGGCAAACTGTACTCGCAGAGGTAATTTCCTTCACATGCTTTTGGCCATAATCAAAGGTTAATGCATAGACTTCTTTGCCGTCTTTTAATGCACGGTTAAGGACAGTGAATGAATCCATGCCACCGGAAAAAATTACTACGACTTTATTACTCATATTTGCAGGTCTCTTGGGGTATAATAAAAACTTGCGCATTCTACTCGAAATTATCTAAGCATTAAAGTAATGACCACACGTTA
>JBAROR010000020.1:0-2409 GCA_049642265.1 Cognaticolwellia sp.
TTAAAGAATTCATTATCAATTTCATCGTCATCAAAGTCCTGCTCAGATTCTTCTTGAGCTTCTTTTAAAAACGCTTCAAAGTGTTGATGAAACACAGCCGGATCACGCAAAAAATCGCTTAATTTCGCTTCACTAAAGTCATCACCGCAACCGAACATTTCATCAATTAAAGCGCGCATTCCCTGTATCTGCGCAGGGGAAAATTGCGCATTTTTATCTATTTTCTCCACATCACCTAATAGCTCGTCACGGAATTCTTCAGCTAATGCAGAACTTAAGCCCTCGGGGCAAAAAGGATGATGGGTTAAGGTCTCAATATTCGATTCGATCCAAGTCAATAATTCTTCTCGTTGCCATTGAGTAAATGACTTTCGCGACATAAAGGAGATAAGGTGGCGTGTTTCCTGGGCAAGCAACACACACATTCTCTCTTCTTCCGGCAAAATTTCCGATTGAAAACTTGCATATAATCTCGCTATTTTGTCCTGAAAGGCTTTATTACGTTTCTGTTTCTTTTCAATTTCAGCCCATTTTTCACTAAATTTATTCTTTGCCTCTGACTGTTTTTTTTGCGGCTGCTTTATCTTTTTTAACATCAGGTGCTCTCTTACATTGAAAATGGGTATTTAATAGCGTCATGATACCGACAATCACTCGCTTAGAAAACCTCCCTTGTTATCCTTTTTCAAATTTTCAAAATCCTTCGGGTTAGCAATTAATGCAGTATAGAAGCCTAACGGTTTCTGGCGGACAATAATTCAAAGACAAATAATTCGGGGACAGCCTATATTTTCCCATTAATACGCTCGAAATTGAAGAGCGGAACAATCTTACTGGTTATAAAGAGCTAATTCAGGCTAATTACTTATACCCTTTGGTATAAGTAATTTCGGTGGGGATGCGCGCTTTAAAGTTTAATATGCTGCTTAAATATTGATAAAAACTCATCCTTACGATGGCTTACTAACAACATTGTACTGTGCTCTTGTGTGGCTAAATGCTCTAAAAAGTTAAGTACTCTATGCCTGTTAAGTTCATCTAAACCTTGGGTTGGCTCGTCTAAAATCAATAAATAAGGCGATTTAACTAACGCCCTGGCAATTAATGCGAGACGTTGTTCACCATAACTTAAACTTTGAAATAGACTATTTTGCTGTGTTAATAAACCTATTTTATCTAACCACTGGCGAGCAATATTTATTTGGTATGGAGTTGGTTGTTGGTAAACGCCAATGGAGTCATAGAAGCCTGAAATAACGACAGTTAATAACTCACCATTTACTCGGTATTGTCGATGCAGCTCTGAGCTAACAATACCCATATGTTTTTTAAGCTCCCAAATAGTCTCACCGGAACCGCGTTTATGTCCAAGTACATGAATATCGTTGCTGTAACATTGCGGGCAATCCCCTGTAATTAACTGCATTAAGGTTGATTTCCCACTGCCGTTTGCGCCAGTGATCAAAGTATGCTGCAGGGGTTTTATTTCAACATCTAAGTCCTCAAAAACATTAACGCCATTATAATGAACAGTGCCCTTAGAAAGCTTAACTAAATAAGGATGCTTATAATCTGATAATTCTTGCAGATTTTCCGGCCAGCTGGTTTTATCAGGTGCAGGACTTAATAAAGCGTCCAATTGATTTTTAGTCTCAATATTGTCCAGTTTACCAATCACATCGAATCGGCCTCGTTCAATAAAAGCAATATTGTGACACCAGCCGGGGATATCTTGTCGGTTACTTAACATCAGCAATACAGTAACGCCGGCCTTGGATAAGCCCTCTAAGGCATTGGACAATGCTTCGCATGATTCAGTATCTAAGCTGTCAAAAGGATTATCGCAGACTAAAAGCTCAATGCCGCTAAAGATGGCTTGCAGAATTAAAAGCTTTCTACTTTCACCTGTACTTAATTGAATATACCTCGTTTCAAGCCGGTGGCTTAAACCAAATTTTTTAATGAGTGGATCATTCAATTTATCTTTTGGCAGAAAATCTTTGGCTTTAGTGCCAACATCCTCTGCATCGATATAATCTGGCGCTTCTATTTCTAACGTATGCTCATAGGTATCTTGCTGCATTTCAAATGAAATGATCCCCACTTTATCTTTATCAGGTGATTGTAGTTGTTCAAAACTCGTTGGCTCTAGCGCGCCGCTTAAAAGCTGATTGATATACTGCTTTCCAGAGCCATTACGGCCTAATACACACCAACTTTCATTTTTAAGTAGTTGCCAGTTTTTGATGGTTAACTTGTTATGCTCAAAATTTACAATATTTATCATAGTGTATTCAGTTTCAGTTAAAGGAGAGGTTTGTTTACATTGATATCTTATAGCAAACTATTTGATAGATGAATCAGATAATTTAATAAGCCATTCATCACTATTTGGCCCACAGAATAATT
>JBAROR010000036.1:0-26469 GCA_049642265.1 Cognaticolwellia sp.
TGTCACCTTGCATCCAAGGTTAATAAAAAAAGAGAAGGCTATGAACACTGACATATATAGCGAAAGCCCGGTCGTACATCAACCTGCTTTTATTGATGGTCATTCAGTTGAAATTCCAATCCTTAAGATATTGAAACAAGATGGTAGCATTTATGAAAATGCTGCTATGCCAGACATTGATCAAGCTCTTGCTACCAAAACTTACCAAACTCTCGCATTTCATCGTGTATTAGATGAACGTATGGTGGCAGCGCAGCGTCAAGGTCGTATCAGTTTTTACATGGCAGCACTCGGTGAAGAAGCCGCTAGTGTTGGTGGTGCTGCAGGCCTAAAAGATCAAGATATGATCATGGCGCAGTATCGTGAACAGGGAGCATTAATGTTTCGAGGCTTTAGCCTTGAAAACTTTATGAACCAAATGTTCAGCAATGAAAAAGATTTAGGCAAAGGTCGTCAAATGCCAATTCATTACGGTAGTCGTGAATTGAACTACATGACGATTTCATCACCGTTAGGTACGCAAATACCACAAGCGGCTGGTTATGCTTATGGTCAAAAAATGCAAGGTTTAGACGCGGTAACTATTTGTTACTTCGGTGAAGGCGCTGCATCTGAAGGCGATTTTCATGCCGGTTTAAATATGGCTGCTGTGCATCAAGCACCGGTTATTTTCTTCTGTCGTAATAATGGCTATGCTATTTCTACACCATCTGAAGAGCAATATGTCGGTAACGGCATTGCGTCTCGCGGTGTTGGTTACGGTATGAAAACACTTCGTATTGACGGTAATGACATTTTAGCTGTAATTGCTGCCGTGCAATTAGCGCGTGAATATGCCGTTAAAGAAGGCAAGCCAGTATTAATTGAAGCAATGTCTTACCGTTTAGGTGCGCATTCAACGTCGGACGATCCTTCTGGTTACCGAACACGTGAAGAAGAAGCTAAATGGCAAGAACATGATCCTATTCTTCGCATGAAGAACTGGATGCTAGCACAAGGCTGGTGGGATGAAGCTAAAGAGACGGCTTTGTTTGAAAAACTACGTGATGAAGTATTAGCTGCGGTTAAAGTTGCAGAAAAAATTGCTAAACCGCCTGTCGAAGATTTAATTACTGATGTTTACGACCAAGTACCACCGTTGTTACAAAATCAGTTTGATCAGCTTAAAGAACATATCAAAAAATATCCTAAAGCTTACCCGTTTACAGCAGGGAGAATTAAGTAATGGCGCAAATGAATTTATTACAAGCGATTAATAATGCGCTTGATACCGTGATGACAGAAAATGAGCGCGCGGTGTGTTTTGGTGAAGACGTTGGCCACTTTGGTGGTGTGTTCCGTGCAACCAGTGGCTTGCAAGAAAAGTTCGGTAAAAACCGTTGTTTTAATACGCCTTTGGTTGAGCAAGGTGTTATTGGTTTTGCTAATGGTTTAGCGGCGCAAGGTAGTACAGCGATTGCTGAAATTCAGTTTGCTGATTACATTTTCCCAGCTTTTGATCAAATTGTTAATGAATCAGCTAAATTCCGTTACCGTAGTGGTAATGAATTTGATGTTGGTAAATTAACGATTCGTACGCCATACGGTGGTGGTATTGCTGGTGGTTTATATCATAGCCAATCTCCAGAAGCTTATTTTGCGCATACGCCAGGTTTAAAAGTGGTTGTGCCACGTAACCCGTATCAAGCGAAAGGTTTATTATTAGCGTCTATTCGTGATGATAACCCAGTGATATTTTTTGAGCCTAAGCGTTTATATCGTGCGTCAGTGGGTGAAGTACCTGAAGAAGATTACCAATTACCATTAGGTAAAGCAGAAGTTATGCAACAAGGGACTGACATCACGTTACTCGCTTGGGGTGCACAAGTAGAAATCGTTGAAAAAGCGGCGGCATTAGCTGCAGCTGATGGCATTTCATGTGAAATCATCGATTTACGTACTATTTTACCTTGGGATATTGAGACAGTCGCTAACTCTGTTACTAAAACAGGTCGTTTTGTGGTTAGTCAAGAAGCGCCATTAACGGCTGGTTTTGCAAGTGAAATTGCAGCAACCATTCAGCAAGAATGTTTCTTACATTTGGAAGCACCTATTGCCCGAGTTTGTGGTATGGATACTCCTTATCCATTAGCACTTGAAAAAGAATACGCTGCAGATCATTTAAAGATCTATGAAGCAATTAAAAACAGTATGACTTACTAGGATTTATGAGCATGAGCATTGATTTTATACTGCCAGATATTGGCGAAGGTATCGTTGAATGTGAACTGGTTGAATGGCTAGTAGCAGAAGGTGACGTGATTGCAGAAGATCAGCCAGTGGCTGATGTAATGACTGACAAAGCCTTAGTTCAAATACCTGCGATGCATTCTGGTGTAGTAGACAAGCTTTACTATGCAAAAGGTGAGATAGCGAAAGTTCATCAACCTTTATTTGCGATGACGCCTGCTGGCGGTGCTGAAAGTGCGGTTGAAGCAAGTACTGTGGAAACAAGCAGCGCTGACACAAGTACTGTTGAAACACCTGTCGCTGTAGCCGCTGTTGCTGGCGGTACACAAGTGGAAGACTTTATTTTACCTGATATTGGTGAAGGTATTGTTGAATGTGAATTAGTTGAGTGGCTAGTAGCTGAAGGCGACTTAATTGAAGAAGATCAACCTATTGCTGATGTTATGACCGATAAAGCTTTAGTGCAAATTCCAGCTATGCATAAAGGTAAAGTGGTTAAGCTTTATTATGCTAAAGGTGAAATTGCGAAAGTACATGCACCTTTATTTGCGGTTGAAATTGCTGCGTCTGGACAAGCGATTGCTGCAACTGCAACTGTTACACAAGCGCCGAGTGCTCCTGCTGACATTAAGCCTGCAACAGCACAAAGTAATACAGTAACAACAAACGTTGCAGCCAAGGTTGTCAATGAAAAAACAGTGGCTAGTCCGGCTGTTCGTCGTGTTGCTCGTGAGCTAAATGTTAACATTCATCAAGTACCGGGCAGTGGTAAAAAAGGCCGAGTGTATAAAGAAGATATTTTAGCTTTTAACGAAGCGCCTCAAGCATCTGCTAATACTGCGACAGCTGTCGTTGCTGGCACTGTTGCTGGTGGCAAACGCGTAGAGCCGATCCGTGGCATAAAAGCTGTGATGGCAAAAGCGATGGTTAATTCGGTATCAACTATTCCTCACTTTACTTATTGTGAAGAAATAGACATGACTAATTTGATTAAATTGCGTGGTGAACTCAAAGAAGTTTACGCCAAGCAAGATATTAAATTAACCATGATGCCATTCTTTATGAAAGCAATGTCGTTAGCGTTAAAACAATTTCCGTTGGTCAACACGCAAGTCAATGATGATTGCACTGAACTAACGTATTTTGATGATCATAATATCGGTATGGCAGTAGACTCAAAAGTAGGTTTGTTAGTACCTAATGTTAAACAAGTACAAACAAAGTCTATTTTAGATTTAGCTGCTGATATTGCGCGTTTAACGACTGACGCACGTTCAGGCAGAGTACCTGCAGCTGATTTGAAAGGTGGTACGATTACTATTTCAAATATTGGTGCTATTGGTGGTACGGTGGCAACACCTATTATTAATAAACCTGAAGCGGCCATTGTAGCGTTAGGTAAATTACAAACATTACCGCGTTTTAATGACAAAGGTGAAGTGGAAGCTCGTTCAATTATGCAAGTTAGTTGGTCTGGCGATCATCGCGTTATCGACGGCGGCACTATCGCGCGTTTTTGTAACTTATGGAAGTCATTCCTTGAAGAGCCAAGCAATATGCTCGTGCATATGTCTTAGTATTTGACGAAATTACTGACCATTAAAAGCCTGCCTTATCGCAGGCTTTTTTATGTTCAGGCCTTTCTCAGACATCCTGTCTTCAAGGCATTAGTACATCTTGATAATTGCTCCTGCATTATTCTAATAACTTACATCCATGTAAGAACATGTACGTCGATGAACGGTATGCCTCGATCACATGGATGTGAAAGAGAGGCTATGTTCAAACGGTCAGGTTATTAGTTCCAGACATAACCTAAGTACTTACATCCATGTAAGCAATGCCTCGATCACATGGATGTGGAAGAGAGGCTATGTTCAAACGGTCAGGTTATTAGTTCCAGACATAACCTAAGTACCTTTTTATTTAGTACTTATCTCTATATGCGCTAAACAGCCAAGAAAATATAAATAGCAATACTGTTTTCTGAACCAGGATAATTACCTGAAGATGCATTGGTTGAGCTAAACTGCCACCAAGATTGTTGGCGTAAATCCCGTCCTATTTTATCCCAAGCACCATCACTATGTTGCAGCACTAAAAGCTCACACTTTTGTTGTTTACATAATGCAGACACTAAAGTTATTTCGTTACTATTGTTATGGGTGACAATAAAGTCGCTGATATAGTTTTGCATGTTGTAACCCCAATCTACATCGTCCTCTGCTTGATGGAAATCGTAAATTTCATCTCTTTTAGCGCCCGTGAAGTTCGTCATATAATCTTTAAATGGCGCCACAACGAGTGCCTTCATTTGTTCAGAGCTAATGTCACTTTTATCTAATTCACCTAATTGTCGCTCTAACGAGGCAATTTTATTTTTTGAACTCTGATGAGAGTTTTTGAGTTGCTCATACTTATACTCAAGCGTTTGGTCGGCGGTGCTTTGGGCTTGTGCTACTTCTGAGTGAGTTACAGTCGAATTTTGCTTTATAGAATCACTAGCTTGAACCCTTTCTGTTCTATCCTGTTTTTCGTTGTGCTCTTGGCTATGCACTTGCTCGAATTCAGCGCTTACTTGTGGTTGATTTAAAGCAGACGTTGTATTTTTTAGCGTTAAATTACTATTTGATTGTTCATTAGTTGCTGATATCGAAGCAAGAACATAGCCAATAAATATACCAATAAAGAGTGTAGCTAACAGTTTGATGTGGTTCATATTACCATCTAAATTTTGAGTGTCCATGTGTCCATGATTACACATTTATTTTTTACATTGAAGTATTCAAAAAATAAAAAAGCCTTAATACCATTTCATTAAAAATAGTATTAAGGCGAAGCAAGAAGTTGTTTGCTATCAATAGGATTATTCAGAAATAAAGTCAACAAAATACAGCGGGGAGGTATATGTCAGCTGCAATAAATCATAACGAGTTATTATGACGATACGATGACAGTTCAATAAGTTATTGGCCTTTTTTAGCTTGAGATGAATAAAGCATATCAATTAAGCCTAAATTCAATGATAATTTATTTGAATTTAGGTGTTTGCTGTTAAGGAAATTTCGTGGTGGAAAAGAAGCTTCAACATTTTTATATTGCTGAAGAGCAGTCTATTTACTTATTGAATCATGAAGATGCAACCAAGCTAAAGCAATGGGTTGAGCTTTGTCAGCAGCAGTTAACGTTATTGGGCTATCAAGATATAGCGCTCATTGGTAAAGGGGCTTATGGTTTTGTTTTTGGCGGTGAAGACGAGCATGGACAATCACAAGTTTTTAAATTTTCCCGTATTAATTTACCTCAACATGTACAAGACCGCTTAGCTGAAGAAGCCGATATTCAGCGCGAACTATCTCATCCTCGTATTCCTCAAATTATTGGTTACTACAAAATAAAACGACAATCGATTGTTCATATGCAACGCGCGCCTGGCATCGACTTAGAGCAATTGTCGCATAAGCAAGGGCCGTTACCTGCAGAATTAGTGGTAAAAATAGCGATACAACTTGCCGAAATTCTTATTTTTTTACGTGATACCCGTCAACACGACAAGGGTAAACCTTATGTACATGGTGATATAAAGCCTTCAAATGTTGTTTTTGATCCCGAAACAGAGAAAGTCTACCTTGTTGATTGGGGCTCAGCAGTTAGTGCGCAACTTGATGTTACGGGCCAAACAACAGCCAATAATATTATGGATTTAATGAGCAGTGATTTACAAAACAGTAATGCGCGATTAGGTGATGTTTATTTTATTGGGCCTGAGCAAATTAGCGGTGAAATGTCGTCACCACGTTTTGACGAGCAAGGTTTAGCTGCCACCTTATATGCCTTAGCATCAGGGCAATCATGTCGCTATGGTAGTGCGGTGATCACGCCTTCCTCTTTAGGGCTGCCTAAGCTATTGGCGAAAATATTATCAGGCATGCTCAGTAAAGACCGACAAACACGCAACAAAGCCGGAGATTACTTCTTTCGTCAGCTACCGTTATTAAGAAATACTGTGATGGCAGATCCTCCATTACCTATTGAAATTAAACCATTAGTGCCGGTTTGGTGTAAAAGCTATCACAAAGATATGGATACTGTAGTGTACGGTTCGCGCAAGTCTTTCCTGCGGGAGTCATCAGATTTTGAGCAATTAAGTGATATTGACGATGTGCAATTAGAAAAGTATTTTAAGAACTTTCTCATGGGTATGGGTGATACCGAAAAAGCTTTTGTTGCCGCGGTTAGCCGTTTAGCGCATTTCCCGGTGGTTGGTGGTTTAGCGGTGCGCTGGGAAAAAGATGGTGTTTATATCGATTCTAACTTGTCGCTATTTGATCCGAAACTGAAAGCATCGTTTCAAAGTGCGGTGAATAATATGGTGCGTTTGGCACAAGGTATATTTAGGGTTGGGGTGTTTAAAAGTTGCTTATTCAACGCGCGTAATACCTTACATGTTGAGCGTGAAAATGAAGATGAACCTTTTCAAGCTAAAGCAAATCAAGTAATACATTATGATGTTAGTGACGTAGCTGTTATTGACGATATTACCCGACTACATTCATATTTTGAAGACGGTAAAGACCCTGACGAATATTTATATTTACCTGATGAAATTATGGCGGTGTTAGCGCGCTTGAATCAGATCCATCATACCGGTTGTATTATTGTTGAGGTTTTGCCCCGACATTTGAAAATTCATAGTTATTTGATGCTACTAAATCACGATAAAGAAGCTGAATTTAAGCAATGCTTAACAGAAATATTGCAATTACTGCCGACCATTAATGGCTTTGGTATTTCTGGCTTTATGAAGCTACCTTATAAAGACACGCGATTCTTTGAACATATAAGTGCACTACCAGATAAATTTTATCCTAGAAATCCTAAACAAATACCTAAAAAAGTAGAGGAAAGTTAACGATGAGCGACAATAAAATAGGCACCATGGCTTGGCTTGATTTATCGGTAGGTGATGCAAAAAATGTGAAGTCATTTTATGAAGATGTTATTGGCTGGAAGAGCGAAAATATTTCGATGGGCGAATATGATGATTACGCGATGCTAGAGCCTAATAATAATGAGGCGGTTGCAGGCGTTTGTCATGCTCAAGGCGTTAATAAGGCGTTACCTCCTGCTTGGTTACCGTATTTTTTAGTGGCAGATATTGACGCTTCTATTAAAGCGGTACTAGAAAAAGGGGGAGCCTTGGTCACTGATATAAAAACAATGGGCAGTGACAAATATGCCGTAATCAAAGATCCCGCAGGTGCAGCTTGTGCTATTTATCAGAAAGTAATTAAGTAACAATAAGTTATTTTAAGTAATACCAAACGAACAATGCTGACCCGTTTGGTATTGTTATTATCATGCTATAAGTTTGATATTTTTTGTATCTGATGAAGATACAATTTTTGAAAATTCATCAGCCAAACAATCAGATTCTTTTAACACTGTTTGCCAGTATTTCAGTCGTGTGGTGGCATCTAAATCGATAAAGTCTTTTCGGTCAGGTATTTTTGAAAAAGGTAGTTGTTCTATAAATGCTGCAGATGGCACTAACATTACCGTATTTTCATAATATTGAGTATTCACTTTTCGGGCTAAATTTTTGTCGAACCATCCAGCTTTAGGAGTTGGAGAAAAGTGTGGGTATAACGTTAAGCCAGATGCCGGCTTAATATCAACATCAAAATGATAGTCAATAATACCACCATCGCGATAAATCCCTTTTGGCGAGCCAGTAATGTTTTTAATCGCTTCCATAACAACCGGAATAGAACCTGATGCGAGTAAGCTCGATGCTAAGTTTTCATTATTGAGCGCTTGGTGTTGAGTTTTAAAATTAAAGTTGTCGTTAATGGTTAGCTGGCTATTAGGGTGATGGTAAACAAAACGCTGGTATTGCTTTGCCAATAGACCACGATTAACTTGATTGAGTGCCATACTCGATATTAAACCGAACAATAAAGGAATTTTATGTTCAAAAGCGGTCAAACCACGACATTTAGCGACAATAAAATGAGCCTTGAAAATTGGGTTATTTATAATTTCATCACAACCATTTGGCCCTAGCACTTGTTCAAGTAGCGTTACTGCTTTAGCGGTGATTTCTTTGCGAGTGGCTTTTTCTGAATAGGTTGTTTCAGCATAAAGTGTGGCTAAACGTGTAATAGCCGCAACAGGGTCTTGCTGACTAAGGGCCGCAAAACGAAAAGCGCCAGCTGAAGATCCAACTAAATTCAACTCAGTGGTGCGATTTTTAAAGTATTCACCAAAAAGGTACTTATCTAAACCAAATAAACTAAACCATTTAGGTCCGCCACTCGCCCCCAACATTGTCGAAAATAGTTCTTGTTTAAAGCCTTGTTCTTGAATCGTTTTTAAGGCATTTCTGCCGCAATAAATATCTAGCATATTAGACATACAAAGATAACATCTCTATTGGTTAATAATCGTGTTTACCGAAACCGGTTTGTCCGATCGGTAAAAATAATGTTTGATAAAGTCTTGTTGCGTATTCGTCAGTCATTCCCGCAACATAATCTGCAATAACCCGATAGGAGTTTAGACCATTATCATTCGCTTGCTGCCAACGAGCAACCGTATTTTTAGGCAGTAAACGTTCAGGATCTGACGCTAATGCTTCAAATAACTCCATGACAATTTGTTGACCACGATATTCTAATTGTTGAAGTGATGTTTGCTTTATAACATATTGATAAACAAAATCTTTAAAAATTTGCAATGTTTGTGCTGCTATCGTTGGATGTACCGCGTTATACCGTAAAAGTGGCTCTTGGAAGTTACAGGCTTTAGTTTCGTTTATATCTGCTAATGTAATGGCGGTTATTAAGTAGTTTACTAACCCCCCTATGGCTTCTTTTTGTTTATAGCGCTTTTTGCTAAAAAGTTGTTCGGCTAAACTGTTGCTGTAGTCTTGTAACCATTCATCGTCGATTTTTTGTAACCTTTGGATAACCTGATCATGAAAGTCTTGCTGATTAACCACACCTGTTACTATAGCGTCTTCTAAATCGTGAATGCCATAGGCGATATCATCAGCTAACTCCATTATTGAGCAGTCTAGAGATTTATAAATTGTTTTGCTGTGCTTATGACTGTTAATCGAAATTTGTTGGAACAACGCTCTGTCTTCTTGGCATAATGGCGATAATACCCACTCAATCATTTCTATATCGTCTTGATATAAACCTTTGGGCGGGTGCCACTTAGATGCTTCGAGTTGACGAAATGAGGCTGGTAATACTTGTGGAGCATTTTGTTGTAAATTACCTAAGGTTTGAGGATATTTTATTAAGCCTAGCAAAGTTCTGCGAGTTAGATTCATACCAAAATGTTCACTAAAAGGCTCTAAGTGAGCAACAATACGGAACGTTTGACCGTTACCTTCAAAGCCACCATGATCGCGCATCATATAATGTAAAGCTATTTCACCGCCATGCCCAAAAGGAGGATGGCCGATATCATGTGCTAAACATAATGATTCAATTAAGCTGTCATCCGTCGGTAATAGGGCAGCGCTTTGCTCGGGATATTTACTGCGTATTTGGGCAATGATGCCACTGCCAATTTGTGATGCCTCTAAAGAATGTGTTAGTCGAGTACGATGAAAGTCACTTTGGCCACTGCCCATCACTTGAGTTTTTGATTGTAGTCGACGAAACGCTGCAGAGTGTAAAATGCGGGCTCTATCTCGTTGAAATGGACTACGATGGTCTTGATGTCTTTTTGCAACGCGTTCCAATCGTCTTACTAACCATGGGTTTTCCATGATACCTCTACTTTTAATGTTAATTAACCGTAATACTATCAATAGTATATTATTTTTTATAAAAGCTTAATTGCGCTTAGATAAAGGTAATGGTATTACTGTTACCATGTAAATACATTAACTAACTTTGTCTTGTCAGTGCAATAGCTAGTAGCCTTTTAGTTCAATAATGGAGTGATATTTGTTGACGAGTTCTCTCAAAACATATTTTCTTATTTTATATATTCCCTTTTTAATGTCTATGGGATCAGCAAGTGCGAATGAAAACAAAAATATAAATGAAGTAACTACAAGCCTATCTATTACTCCGCATACTATTGAGATGTTAGCGGGGTTACCTAAAGCGCCTTTTATTATTAAAGAGAATGAAAATGGTATTCAACTAGATATTATTCGTGAAGCTTTTATTGGTGTTAATCATAAAGTTAATTTTTCCCATCTCCCTTTAGGTCGTAGCATAAGCGGATTTAAACGTTTTAATGTGGATGGTATTGTTACATTGCCTCAAAATTACCAGGATTCTGGGATTTATTTGTCTAAGCCATATATTACCTATCAAAATGTAGCCATAAGTTTATCTGATAACAACTTTGTAATAGATTCTGTCGAAAATCTTACAGGGAAAAGCATCATAGCTTTTCAAAATGCTAAAGGCTTTATAGGCGATGAATATAATAAGTGTGTCAGTCTGTCGACCGATTACCGTGAAATAGCCGACCAAAATCAACAAATTGAAATGTTATTCTCTCGTCGAACAGAAGTGATTATTCTTGATGTTAATATCTTTAAATATTTTGTTAAGTGGAATGTTGGCGGGCGTTATAATCAAAACTATACTCTGCACTATATATTTGATGAACGAGAATACGCAGCAGGCTTTAAAACAGAGCAACATCGAGACATGTTTGATGAAGGCATTAGCTTGATTAAAGAACAAGGGACATATCAATTAGTGATAGACCGCTATCTACAATAGTTAGCGGCCTTTGTTGCATCTTCAATATTACTTATTGGCAATAAATATCGCCCGTTTTGGCGCAGGGTAACCTTCAATGGTTTTACTTTGATCAT
Organism: Cognaticolwellia sp.; assembly: GCA_049642265.1. GTDB lineage: Bacteria > Pseudomonadota > Gammaproteobacteria > Enterobacterales > Alteromonadaceae > Cognaticolwellia. Next base: position 11,087 of record JBAROR010000036.1, read on the forward strand.
TTGGATCAAGAAAGTCCTGTAACGACTCTGTATCTATCCAGTCAGTTTTTCGTTGTTCATCTAACGCGGTAATATCAGTGTTAACAACGCGAATGTTTTTAAAACCACAACGTTCAAGCCAAGCGCACATCGCATCGCTACTTGGTAAGAACCAGACATTACGCATTTTCGCATAACGTTCGCCAGGTACTAGCACGGTATTTTCATCGCCATCGACAATTAATGTTTCTAAGACTAATTCACCGCCTTTAACTAATTGAGCTTTTAATTGATAAAGAAAGTCTATTGGCGAACGTCTATGATATAAAACCCCCATGGCAAATACAGTGTCAAAAGCGTTCAACTCAGGCAATTGCTCAACGCCGAGTGGTAACAGATTAACGTGGTCATCTTGGACAAAGTGCTGTATGGCTTGAAATTGCGTTAAAAATAATTGTGTTGGGTCAATACCAACCACAAACTCTGCTCCAGCACCACGCATACGCCATAAATGGTAACCACTGCCACAACCAATATCTAAGACATAACGATTAGTTAAGTCACTGATGTGCGGTGCTAAACGATCCCACTTAAAATCTGAACGCCATTCCGTATCTATGTGTAGTCCATGAATATGATATGGACCTTTGCGCCAAGGCTTAAACTTTTTTAATAGGTTTTCTATACGCTTGAATTCGCCTTCATTAATATCGCTGCGCTCACCCGCACGCACAGTTTCACTAATATCGATACTTGATGGCGATGTTTTTGGTAGCGCTGTTAAGGTTTTTTGCCATTGAGCAAACTCACCGTGTAAATGTTGTTCTCGCCACTGTGTTAGCTGAGCAGGTAAGGTATTAAGCCAATGATTTAAACGATTACCAGCTATTTTTTGATAGAAATTATTAAATGAAATCATGGGATTATTTTATCGCGATAAGAGAGAAGAAATTAAAACATTGAAACCATGGGGCGCTATGATTAAATCCAGCATGCTTTAAACGACTTAAATGCGTATCTAAATCATCAGTGAGCATGACATTTTCAAGTGCGGTACGCTTTTGAGCTATTTCTAATTCACTATAGCCATTTGCTCGTTTAAAATCATGATGTAAATCGATAAGTAACTCATTACAAACGTTATCTGTATGCGCTATTTTTTCTGAGAGTAATAATAAACCTCCGGGTTTAAGGCCTTTAGCAATATTACTTAGCAGTAGTTTTCGCTGTTCTGGTGCGATAAATTGCAAGGTAAAATTGAGCACGACCATAGAGGCATTCTTAATTTCAATATTAAGAATATTATCTTCTATTATCTCTACTGGTGTGTCACCTTTAAAAGCACTAACGTGCATTTTACAGCGCTCTACCATGGCACTCGAACTGTCAATACCAATAATTTTACAGTTTTTGGCTGTTATCCCTTTACGCATAGCTATTGTTGCGGCGCCAAGCGAACAACCAAGATCATATACTTGGCTATTATCGGTAACATAGCGCTGACTTAGTCGACCTATAGTGTCGATAATAGTATTATAACCAGGCACTGAGCGACTGATCATATCAGGGAAAACTTCAACGACTTCTGCGTCGAATGCAAAGTCTTTGATTTTACTTTGTTTACTAGAAAAAATTAAATCGGTATCTGATGCTTTCATGATATTGGAACTATAATGATGTTGGATAATATAAAAAGGTATTTTACCTGATATTTTCAACGATAAACATTGTCTCGCGTAGATAATGTATTTTAATGTTTTCGCCAAGGGTCATTGTTTATTTGCTATGTCATTTATTTCCATAAAAATAATAAAGAGAATGTAAATTGATTTTAAAGAGCTGCACGCCATTATTAATAGGGCTGATCCTAATGTTAATACCGTTGGCATTGCCAGCTATTGCAGAGGATACAGCGCAGACTTACCGAATTGCAGTTAATAAAACGTCCTATCCTTATCATTTTATAGATAAGGAAAACAATATTAACGGTATGATGGTGGAGCTTTGGCGGTTATGGGCAAAAAAACAAAATGTTAATGTTGAATTTGTCCCGTTGAGTTGGATACAGACTATTGAGCAAGTGCAAAATGGTCGTGTCGATATTCATGCTGGTTTAACTAAAAACCCAAATAGAGCTAGCTTCCTTGATTTAAGCTCAACATTTTTTCACCAAAATCGACATTTTTTCTTACATCGTTCAATCGGTCATATTAGACAAATATCACAATTAAAACCTTATACTGTCGGTGTTGTTGCAGGCTCCAGTCACGTAATATTTTTAAATGAAAAATTTCCAGAATTAACCTTAAAATATTATGTAGATCGCCATGAACTTTACAAAGCCGCTTTGGCTGGCGAAGTACTTATTATTGCGGGTCTTGAAAAGTTATCCAAAAATTTTTCTGATTATGATTCTTTGAATCAAAAATATCCTGCATTTACTCGAATTCCTTACGATAAGAGTGATTACGGTACGGCTGTCGCTAAAGGGAATACTCAACTACTTGATTTTATTCATCAAGGTATGGATAAAATTTCCGCAGAAGAAAAGTCTACAATTGAAAAAAAGTGGCTTGGAATGGACAAGTCAGCTGATGTGATCTCTTTATCTTACGTGAACAATCAAATGCCTTTTTCTGACACGTCTCTGGCGGGTAATGCTCAAGGTTTTTTTATTGAACTGTGGCAGATGTGGGCAAAATTCAGTGGTCTTAAAGTTGAATTTATTGCGAGTGATTCAAACCCGCTTAATCAGTTAAATGAAGATGCTATTGATATTCATATCGCTAATGTACTTAATGAGGTCAATATAGACAATAGTGCTCTAGGGCCTGTTATTTATAGCATTGATTATGGTTTGTTCTTATCGAATGATATAGATAAAGTTGAGCATATCTCTGAAATTACGGATAAAAAGATTGGTATGGTATCAATGCCAAGCTTTGTCAAAGATATTCAAACATATATATCAACAGCGAACGTAATGTATTTTGATGATTATAATGCCTTATTCGAAGCTATTGAACGTGGTGAAATTGATATTATCGCGGGGCAGAATAACGTGATAGTACATTATTTAATTGAAAATAAATTACAATCAAACTACTCGAGTTTTCCTTCTTACACCTTCAAACATGATATCCACGCAACTTTAAATAAGAGTAATCTTGAATTAGGTCGAGTGATAGAAGAAGGGTTTGATGAAGTACCTCTACAAGACTTAATCGCGTTAGAGAAAAAGTGGCATTTAGATACGCCCGCTGGTTTTTTTAAACGTCAATCCGCTCAGCTTAAGTTGACCGCAGAAGAGACGTTGTGGATCAAAAACCATAATACAGTGAAATTTGGCATAGCCAAACACTGGGCTCCGGTAGAATTTTTGAATAAATTTGGGGAATTTAAGGGCATCAATCCTGATATTTTTCAGTTACTGAGCCAACGGCTTAATATAAAAATTGATTATGTAGCTTACGATAGTTTTGAAGCTTTATATCAAGCATTATTATTGGGCGAGGTCGATGTTATTGGCAGCGTTATGAATACAGATAGTCGTAAAGAACAAGTGCTTTTTACTGAGTCATATTGGCGTATGCCATGGGTTATTGTGCACCCAAGAGAACAAGGGAAACAGCTTAGTTTAGATAGTTTCAATGGCAAAACCTTAGCGATTACTAAAGGGTACTATTTGATAGCTACTATTCGAAAAGAGTATCCAATGATCGCCTTAAGGTTGGTAGACAATAATGAAGAAGGTCTGTTAGCTGTGCAAAAAGGCATGGTTGATGGTTTCATTGATAACTTGTCGTCAGGCACTGAGTTGCTTAAAAAAGAAAGTATGGTGAACTTGGTTATGTCAGTGCTCAATGAAGTGGATATAAATGGTAATCACTTAGCCGTTAATAAAGCTTTACCGATGTTAGCTACTGTTTTAGGTAAAGCAGTGTTAACTATTTCAGAAACAGAAAGTCAAAAAATATATGAAAAGTGGTTTGATATTAATATTGAGACTGGCTTAGATAAAAATGTGGTATTGCGTGTTGCGGTGCAAGTAGGTGTCGTTATCGTCATCATTATTATTATTATCATGGTGTGGAATCGCCGCTTATACCGAGAGATTAAGAACAGAAGAGAATTAGAAGAACAAATGAAATACATGGCAACGCATGATGATTTAACCGGCCTTGCTAACCGTGTTTTACTAAAAGATAGACTTAATACAGCCATTACTTTTCATCAACGACAAAAACTGCAAATAGCCGTGCTTTTTATTGACCTTGATGGTTTCAAAAATATTAATGATAACCATGGGCATGATGTTGGTGACGAATTGTTAATTGATGTGGCGGCACGTTTAAAAGATTTTGTTCGAGAGTCCGACACGGTAGTGCGCTTTGGTGGAGACGAGTTTGTATTGTTACTTACTGGTTTGCATAACCAAGACGAAGCTGCCTATGTTGCTGATAAAGTTTTAAAGCTCATTCAGCAACCAATACAATTGTCATCAACAACCGCGACTATTGGCTGTAGTATTGGTATTGCTATGTATCCTGGAGATGGCGACTCAGATAATGAACTGTTAAAAGTTGCAGATTCTTTGATGTACAATGCAAAAGCAGCAGGAAAAAATCATTATGTATTCAATCGTAAAGCCAGGCCTATGGTGTTTAAATAGTCGCTAATCACGTTACTATTACATCAATGTCTGGTGACTTTGCCTGACATTGCTTTATAATGTTGGCAATTTTTTATCATAATAAGTTATAGCGTTAGACTAAAATCTGTAGCTTATACATTTCAATTGCAATTATTCAAATTTTCAAGGTAAATACATGCGTAGTCTTTATTGTGGTGAGGTTAATGAATCTCACATTGGCCAAGAAGTAACTTTATGTGGTTGGGTTAATAAGCGTCGTGATTTAGGCGCGGTTATATTTTTAGATTTACGCGATCGTGAAGGTCTTGTTCAAGTTGTTTATGATCCAGATTTACAAGAAGTTTTGAAAAAAGCGAATACATTACGTAATGAATTTTGTGTACAAATCAAAGGTAAAGTAAGAGCGCGTCCTGAAGGCCAAGTTAATAAAGACATGGCAACTGGTGGTATTGAAGTATTAGGTTTAGAGCTTACTATTTTAAATAAGTCTGCACCATTACCATTAGATCCAAATCAGAAAAACTCAGAAGAACAGCGCTTAAAATATCGTTACCTTGACTTACGTCGTCCAGAAATGACTGAACGTATGCGTTTTCGTGCGAAAGTAACATCTGCTGTGCGTGAATCTCTTGAGACATTAGGCTTTTTAGATATTGAAACGCCAATTCTAACCGCAGCGACACCAGAAGGTGCACGTGATTACTTAGTACCAAGTCGCACGCACAAAGGTCAATTTTTTGCTTTGCCACAATCTCCGCAGTTATTCAAACAATTATTGATGATGTCTGGCATGGAGCGTTACTATCAAATCGTAAAATGTTTCCGTGATGAAGATTTACGTGCTGACAGACAACCTGAATTTACTCAAATTGATATTGAAACGTCGTTTATGAGTTCTGATCAGGTGATGGCTGTTACTGAAACAATGATCCGTGAATTATTCCAAAAAATGCTTAATGTTGATTTGGGTGAGTTTCCTCGTATGCCTTACTCTGAAGCGATGAAGCGTTTTGGCTCTGACAAACCTGATTTACGTAACCCGCTTGAATTAGTTGACGTTGCCGATATCTTGAAAGATGTTGAGTTTAAAGTTTTCTCTGGTCCTGCGAATGACGAAAAAGGCCGCGTTGCCGTTTTATGTGTACCGCAAGGTGCAGCTAAATTTTCTCGTAAAGGTATTGATGAATTAACTAAATTTGTTGGTATTTATGGCGCGAAGGGCATGCCTTGGTTGAAAGTTAATGATCGTGATGCTGGCCTTGAAGGCTTACAATCGCCGATTCTAAAATTCTTAACCGAAGATGCAGTTAATACTTTATTAGACCGCGTTAATGCAAAAACCGGCGATATTATCTTCTTTGGCTCAGACACATATAATGTGGTTACTGAATCATTAGGGGCATTACGACTTAAAATTGGTGAAGATCTTGAATTACTTCAAGGTGACTGGAAACCACTTTGGGTTGTAGACTTTCCAATGTTTGAAGAAGTTGATGGTGGCATGCATGCTATTCATCATCCATTTACTGCGCCGACTAATTTAACCGCTGAAGAATTAGAAGCTAATCCTGTCGGCGCATTGTCTGACGCTTACGATATGGTCTTAAATGGCTGTGAACTAGGCGGTGGCTCGGTTCGTATTCATAACCAAGACATGCAAGCAGCAGTATTCCGTATTTTGGGTATTAGCGACGAAGAAGCACAAGAGAAATTTGGTTTTTTATTAGAAGCATTACAATACGGTGCTCCACCACATGCGGGTTTAGCGTTTGGCTTAGACCGTTTAGTGATGTTGATGACAGGTGCTAGCTCAATTCGCGATGTTATGGCATTTCCAAAAACAACGACAGCGGCATGTCCTTTAACTAATGCACCAGGTCATGCAAATCCTGCTCAGTTAGCTGAACTAGGTATAGCTCGTCTAGAAACTAAAGTAGATAAAGAAGTAGAAGAGCAAGCAGAATAGCTTTTGCTTTAGCTTCACGTTAAACGAGCGTTAATATTTGCCTAGGCTATGTTAACGTTACTAAAACGCACGAATAATTGCTTTATTCGTGCGTTTTTTTATTATACCCAAGCCATTTGAAGATGCACCTTCAAGTGGTTTGGGTATATATCAACATCACGCTTTTATAAGGCTTTTATTCGTGAGTATTATTTTAGGTATAGATCCAGGATCGCGACTGACCGGTTATGGTGTTATTAAACAAAATGGTCGTAATTTTACCTATCTAGGCAGTGGTTGTATTAAAGCTATTGCAGCTGGCGATGATTTAGCATCACGCTTACAAACAATATTTGCTGGCGTTAGTGAGCTTATATTACAATTTCAGCCTGATATGTTTGCGATTGAACAAGTCTTTATGGCTAAAAACCCTGACTCAGCACTAAAATTGGGACAGGCAAGGGGAGCGGCTATTGTCGCCGCAACTAATAATGGTTTAACGATTGCCGAGTATTCTGCAAGGCAAATTAAGCAATCGGTTGTTGGCACTGGCGCAGCAGATAAGGCTCAAGTACAACATATGGTGAAAACTATTTTGAAGTTACCTGGCACACCACAAGCTGATGCTGCCGATGCGCTTGCTGTTGCACTTTGTCACGCTCATAGTCATGATTCTATAAGTAAATTATCAGGTCAGGCGAGTAAAACAGTAAGAGGACGCTTACGTTAAATAATATGACCTTGTATTAGTGAAAACAGTTAAATATTTTATGGCTTAAACTTTACTGTATAAATATCTAGTGGTATGGTGTCGTCATTATCATATTAAGTAAAAGGTTAAGCTGTGATTGGACGTTTACGTGGCATATTAATAGAAAAAATGGCCCCTGAAATTTTAATCGAATGTCATGGGGTTGGTTATGAAGTCACAATGCCAATGACCAGCATTTACGCGCTTGGAGATGTTAACCAAGAAGCGACCTTGTATACCCATTTCGTTGTTCGTGAAGATGCTCAATTACTTTATGGTTTTGCCAATAAAGTTGAGCGTAAACTTTTTCGTTTACTGATCAAAGTTAATGGTGTTGGGCCTAAGTTAGGCTTAGCTATTTTATCTGGCATGTCGGCTGATCAATTTGTCAGTTGTGTTATTCATGATGACTTAAGTACTATCGTAAAAATTCCAGGTGTTGGTAAAAAAACGGCTGAGCGTTTGTTAATCGAAATGCGTGATAGATTAAAAGATTGGCAAACAGACAGTAGTGATGCACTTTCGCATATGATGCCAACCGATGTTAAACAAGAAAATACTTTTGTTAGCGATAGCAAAGGTGATGCTATTAACGCTTTAGTGTCTTTAGGGTATAGTCAGCTTCAAGCCGATAAAGCCATTAAGTCTGTTTATGAGCAGGACAAAAGTAGTGAAGATCTCATTCGTCATGCACTAAAAGCAATGCTATAAAGATAACTTAAGCGCATTCTAGTGATTAGCTAATCTTGATTACACAAATAAGTGATGATGAAATAGCATACTCATTCTGAAATAATGCGTAATATAATTTGGTGTACCAACCGTAATTTTCCAAAGAGTAATACATGATAGAAGCCGACCGATTAATTGAACCTATAGCTACCCGTGAAGATGAAACGGTTGATCGCGCTATTAGGCCAAAAATGCTCTCCGATTACACCGGGCAGCAACATGTAAAGTCGCAAATGGAAATTTTTATTGCCGCTGCAATAAAACGAGCAGAGCCACTTGATCACCTGTTGATTTTTGGTCCTCCTGGCCTAGGTAAAACGACCTTAGCTAATATTGTAGCGAATGAAATGGGCGTTAGCATTCGTACTACTTCTGGTCCAGTATTAGAAAAAGCGGGTGATTTAGCCGCGCTACTGACAAACCTTGAAGAAAACGATGTTTTGTTTATTGATGAAATACATCGTTTAAGCCCGGTTGTTGAAGAGATTTTGTATCCTGCAATGGAAGATTATCAGCTAGATCTGATGATTGGTGAAGGCCCTGCTGCTCGCTCAATAAAACTCGACTTACCCCCTTTTACTTTGATTGGTGCGACAACGCGTGCCGGCGCTTTAACATCACCTCTGCGAGATCGTTTTGGTATTGTGCAAAGGCTAGAGTTTTATAACACTAAAGAACTGACTGAGATTGTGATGCGTTCAGCTCATTTTTTGAATCTAGAAATAGATCAAGAAGGGGCGTTTGAAGTCGCGAAACGTTCTCGTGGCACACCACGAATAGCTAATCGCTTATTACGTCGTGTTAGAGATTACGCTGATGTTAAAACTGACGGCATCGTGAGTAAATCAACGGCAGCAAGTGCATTAAATATGCTCGAAGTTGATAACGAAGGTTTCGATTTAATGGATAGAAAAGTGCTTGAAGCCATTATTGATAAATTTAGCGGTGGTCCTGTCGGCTTAGACAATATAGCGGCAGCCATAGGTGAAGAGCGTGAAACTATTGAAGATGTGATCGAACCTTTTTTAATACAACAAGGGTTTTTACAGCGCACACCAAGAGGTCGAATAGCCACTAATCGAGCTTACTTACATTTTGGCTTAGATTTTCCTGAATAAAAGCCGGTAGCCAACTGCTATTATATCAATGTCATATTATTACGTTAGGCACCTTTGTGTGCCTTCATGTTAACAATGAACGATATGTTGTGATCATATTGTCATTCCTTATCAGTAGCAGCTAAATGCTTCCTACATCCTTTTATGTTGATGTGCGAGCATTCAAGTTAAGACTATTTGAAGTAATCTAGTTTTTAGCTCTTGTGTCATTGAGGAAATCACCATTTTTGGTTTATTATTTTCAGTCATGTAATCACATAATAATAAGTTATTAGCGCTTCAATTGAAGCTAAAACTAATAATATCTGAATAGTGTAAATATTCGTTAAGTGCTCTGTACACTCACTTGAACAAGATAATCCTCCATTTAATTTGGTTTAACAGATAAATAGCCTTAACATAGCAACTTTAGAGCATGTTATTAGGGAACATATGTTAGAAATTTCCAACAGCGTCAGCATTGCAGACTGGGAAATAGAGCTTACTGGAATAAGGGCAACTGGAAACGGTGGCCAGCGAGTCAATAAAGTCGAAACAGCCATACATTTACGTTTTGATATTAAACGTTCCTCTTTACCTGCCTTATATAAAGATAGATTATTAAAGTTATCAGATAGTCGTATATCAAGTGACGGCATTATCATTATTAAAGCGCAATCATTTAGAACGCAATCAATGAATAAAGACGATGCGTTAAAACGACTGAAAGAGTTGATCATATCGGCAATGGTTGTAAAAAAAACTAGACGGCCAACTAAACCAACAAAAGGTTCGAACCTCAGGCGGTTGGACTCTAAGAAAAAAACCAGTTCTAATAAAGCTTTACGCGGTAAAATAGACCATTAATCGCTATCTCTCGCTTTAAACCTAATTTAATTTGCCTCCATACTGTATTTTATGTATTTTACTACTAAATATGTAGTTCACTATTAAATGTGTAGCGATTTTTGTGGAGATAAAATTATGTCATTACCTATACCTGGCTCACCGGTCAGAGGGTCTAAAACCGGAAAACCCATTATGGCATTACTTGATTTATTAGGTCGTACTTGGGCTTTGGGGATTATTTGGCAATTACGCAAAGAGACACTTAGTTTTGGTGCTTTACAGTTACGCTGTGAAAATATTTCCCCCACTTTACTAACAAAACGCCTTAAAGAATTACAGCAAACTAATTTAATTGAAAAAACATTGTTGGGTTATGAATTAACCGCTGTTGGCTCAGCGTTATTTGATGTTATATCGCCTTTAAGTCAATGGACAAAGCATTGGCAGTTGTCTTTTGATGAAGCCAAACAAACGTTGGAAAAATAATATGAAAAATGAATTAACATTTTGTCAAATGCCACTTAACCGAGCGTCAACTTTAAGAAAAGATAAAACTTGGTTACAAGAGCAAGTCAGATCTCAAAGTAGTCATTATTACTTCTTTTGGCGTGGTAAATACCTTTATCTTGAACAAGAAATTCATGTTTTCAGTAAAGAAAACGCTATCAATGCAGGTAAAATAAAGCCCTGTAAGCAGGTTATGGTTGAGACATTAGATGCGAGCGATTTAATTTTTTTAGGATTAAACAACACCGAAGCATATTTTGTGTGCGATCTTTCTCACCTAACTGAAGAGGCAATCGCGCTGTGGCTAGATACACTGGCTATTGATAATATTAAATTTATTGATTTCAGACGCTCTCTTTCGTTACTCACGCATCAGCAAGGTGCTATTTTAAGTTATGCCAAAGCACTAATCCACTGGCAGCAAAGTGCCTTGCATTGTGGATTTTGTGGGAGTAAAACGAATGCAGCAGATGGTGGCCACCGTCGTGTCTGCAGTAATAGTGGTTGCGAAAAAGAGCAATTTCCTCGAACAGATCCTGCCGTTATTATGCTTGTTGAATATCAACCAGAAACAGGTCCTGCGCTTTGTTTACTTGCTGAACATCATAGAACACCAGAGCTGATGTTCTCAACACTAGCTGGCTTTGTTGACCCTGGTGAATCATTAGCAGAAGCAGTTACCCGAGAAGTGCTTGAAGAAGCTGGGGTACAGGTATCGGATGTTTGTTATATCGACTCACAGCCTTGGCCGTTTCCAAATTCCTTAATGATAGGTTTCATTGCACAAGCTCAGGGGACTGATTTATGTTTGGAGGAAGAGGAATTACGCAATGCTGAGTGGTTTACTGCTGAGCAGTTAACTAACTTTAAAGATTGGGGGGATGATGGAGAAGGCCCTAAATTGCCAAGAAAAGAATCAATAGCTAGATTGCTGATAGATTTATGGTGTGAAAAGCAGTTAGCGCTAACTGCTGATATTACTGCAGGATAATTACTTAGACCTAATCACTACCATTTATTGTAATAATTAGGTCTACTTATTCGTCGAGATAATAAATATTTATTTAAAGCGTCTTCGCAATGCAATTAAGCCAGTGAAAAACAAGCCAAACCAAGCAATAGAGCCACTACCACTGCTGTTAGATGTAGGCGTTGTCGGTGTTGTTGGCGTGGTTACTGGTACTGAGGTGTTTTTAACGCCAGCTAAGCTATCTGCGGTATTGACGGTGCTATCAATTATGGTCACAGTCTCTATGGTGACAAAATTTTCAGTACCAGGTACAAAAGTGGTGTCAGAACATTGCTCAGAAGTGTAATTAGGCATAGGTGTAGTGCCACAGAGAGAGAGAGCAGAGATAGCATCAACGTTTTCCATACCTTCAGTTATCTCACCAAAAACAGTAAAACCACCATTTTGAGAATCTAAGGCGGCAGTACCACCACTATTGTCAACTAAATTAACAAACCATTGGCTCGTTGCGCTATTTTCATTGCCACTGACTTTTGCCATAGCGATAGTTCCGCGAACATTCGAGTAAACTGGCTCGTTTTGAATTGCACTATCTGTTGGTATAGCTGTTAATGGTAGGGCACCTGAAAACTCATAGCCACCGGCTTGCATCACAAACTCTGGCACAACGCGATGAACAACCGTGTTGTTATAGTCACCATCGTTAATATATTTTAGGAAGTTACTTACTGTCTCTGGAGTCGTTTCATCGTGTAAATTAACAGTGAAGTTACCATGTGAAGTTGTAAATTCTACTATCGTTGCAGAAGCTGATGCACTGGCAAGCATAAGTGCAGCTATTGATGTTTTTGAAAAGGTCGATAAAGTCATAGATTATTTACGCACGGCTTAATATGTTAGAAAGTGTAATGATAATAATGGGCTTTTACTCAAACAACAAGGTATAAAATGAGCTTTATGGAAGGGTATAATGCATCTGTAACGTGGTTAGATGCGTTATATTTATCGATGGTTTTTTATATAACAAAGGCTGAATTTATTAAACTAAAGACTCATTTGGACTATTAATTAACAGGAAAAGGGGTTAAACATCGTCAATGGCTGTATTCCAATTTCAGAGCGTAACTAAATAATAACTGCTTGCCTATTTAGCTACGCTTTTAATTTCGCATACCTATATACGCATACCTATATAAATGTTTGCTAAAGAATATCTTAGCTGCTTATCCCAATAATTCTTAGAGCAGTCTGACATTATTAAATTGATTTAAGAAATCGTTCACTTCTTGGTATCAAATAATTATCGTAATTTAATGAGAGTACTACGGTTTTGGAACGGCCAATGATTTCATTTCGAGGCACTAAACCTATAACGCGAGAATCAGCACTGTTGTCGCGATTATCTCCCATAACAAGATAATATCCTTCAGGTATTGCTACGGGAGGAAAACTTTCTAACGGATATTTTTTTGATTGACCTGGTTCAATCTGTGTACGTATCAAGCGAGTAGTACCATTGATATGTTCTTCACTTAATATAAAGTTAGCATTTTCAGCAATAACTTTATACTTAGCGAGTTTTTGGTTAACTGATAATTGATTTTTATGCAGCGACACTATATCGCCAGGCACACCGACAACTCTTTTTACCAAGCGTTTATCTGCAGCTTTAGACTCAAAAATAACAATGTCGTTTCGTGCTGGATCCGCAAACTTTATCAGTGAATATTGGCTAAAAGGGAGTTTTAAATCATAGGCTACTTTATTGATTAAAATACGATCGCCTTCCACAATTGTTGGTTTCATTGACCCCGTAGGTACATCGTTCCAATCGGCAACTGCACTGCGAAAAACGAGCATTAAACTGATGAATAACAATAAAGATTTATTTTCTTTAAATATGCGATAGATATTTTTTTTCATGACAACCCCTTGAACGACACATTATAAAATTACGACTTAGCTTTCGACTAAGTCGGTATTTTAAAGTTCCTTTGAAGGGAGTAACTAAACTTAGAAAATGTAATTATTTATGTCTACCTATAGATAAGGTTCAGTTATAAGTACTAATCACTTATTCGTCACTATAGCCCCAAGGTGCATTGGGCGGTGTTACAGGGTTTGTTAGATCAAAATCAACACGAAACTCACGTCCTTGACGAATAAGGCGGTAGCTAAATTTATCTGGGTAGATAAACATTTGCCATGTGTTACCTACGGATTGAGGAATACCAGATTTGACAAATAACTGCTTTGAATATTCATCAGCTGGGAAAGATTGAACTTGTGCCCAACCCGCATCTAAAGTCTGACCACCGTACATGGTCGATTTGTCATAACTACCATCTTGATGGCGATGATCGTGCTTTAATGACAATCCTGAACCAGTTTTAGTGATAATCCAAGTTCGTGAAGCATCATCACCAACGTGAAAAGGTATTTCTAATTTTTCATCTGAGCACTTCCTTATGTGCATGATAAGGTCTTTGTTAGCAAAACTATCGTCACCTGAATTATCAACCGTCACCTTTCCTTGAAAAGCTTTATCGCACAGCTCCATTATACTGTTAAAAAAGCTATCGTGTGTCTCAATAGAGACCAAGGGAGCCTCATCCGCTAAGGCAATATTAGTAAAATAAAAAAGGCTGCCAAAAAGTACGCCTTTTAAAATGTTTATTTTCTTTTTCATTACGTTTCCTTAAATCTGCTCATGATTAAATATTTAATAAGTCATGCTATCAGAAAATTTATTAATAGGTGGCTGAAAATGTTTGCTATAAAAATATAATGTGTAATTAGTTGAATAAAATTTGCTTGTAGTCTTATCGCTTGCAGCGCAAAATTGCGTTGAATTAATAGCTAGAGTAATGAGTGCGGTAGATATGACGTTAAAAAATGAAAATGTGGTGATTGGGTTAACCGATCCTAAAAGTCCTTCAAATGTTGGTGCGGTAATGCGTGCAGCCGGTTGTTATCAAGCCGATGAAGTGCGATATACCGGTGTGAGGTATGCTCGAGCAGCAAAGTTTCATACGGACACAAAGGATGCATCACGGAAAATACCATTGAATGCCGTAGTGTCATTAACTAGCGATATTATTGAAGGGCAGAGTATTGTTTGTGTCGATTTGGTTGAGGGAGCTATACCTTTACCTGAGTTTGAGCATCCAGAAAATGCACTTTATATCTTTGGTCCTGAAGATGGCACCATAGATCAAGAGGTCATCAACCAAGCTGATGCTGTCGTATATGTGCCAACTATAGGTTGTATGAATTTAGCTGCCAGCGTGAATGTTTTACTTTACGACAGGTTAGCAAAGTCCAAGCAGATGGATAGTGGCGATGACTTAATTAAGCGTAGCCGAGACACTAATAATAAAGTCAAAGTGAGAGTAGACGATTCGTTATAAATTTATTAGCTGATAAAATAATCAGCTATGGTTCAACAATGTAGCAAAAACATTTTTAATTAATTTAATTGATACTTTTATACGAAACAACTTGACTATTCTCAGGAAGTCGATAGAATTTGTCCCAGCTAGAAAGTAAGACCTATATTTATGTACAAAGTTTCGAAGTTATATTAGTAAGTAGCTCGTCCTGTTTAATAAGTAATAGCAACACTTCCTGCAACATCGCCTTACTTTTGAGGCATCAATTACGAATAAATAGGATAATACAATGTCTAATACAACTACTGGTACAGTAAAATGGTTCAACGAGTCTAAAGGTTTTGGTTTCATCGAGCAAGAATCTGGTCCAGACGTTTTCGCACATTTCTCTGCAATCTCTGGCGACGGTTTCAAAACTCTTGCTGAAGGCCAAAAAGTACAGTTTACTGTTACTCAAGGTCAAAAAGGTCCTCAAGCTGAGAACATCGTAGCACTTTAATTAATATT
>JBAROR010000040.1:0-14892 GCA_049642265.1 Cognaticolwellia sp.
GGTGTGATAAAAGGTTGTTGGTTAGCAGGCAAACGTATACTAAAATGCCACCCACTCAATGCGGGAGGACATGATCCCGTGCCACTATCAAAAAAAGAGAAATAAGACATTATGGAATCCCAACGCAGTTTTCTTTTTATTGCGCTTATGGTTGTGACCTATTTGCTATTTAACCAATGGCAAACGGACAATGCTCCAGTTATTGAGCAACCAGCAGTAACTCAACAAGTAGCTCCAAGTAATAATAACGGTGAATTTGTTCCTGAGTCATCAGCTACAGCAACCTCTATTAGCAATGAAAATACAGCAGTAAGTGCAACACTAATTTCAGTGGCCAACGATGTTTTATCATTGAAAATTGATACTAATGGTGGCGATATTGTTGAAGCAAAATTACTTAAATTCGACACAGAACAAGGAAATGGCATACCATTTACTATTCTTCGAAGTGACCGTGATCGTTATGTAGCACAAAGTGGCTTAACGGGTGCACAAGGCTTAGACCGCATTATTCCTGGTCGTCCTATCTATCAAACATCAGCAAGTTCATATCAAGCAAATGCTAATGAACCTTTAGTAGTTGATTTAAATTATGTTGATAACGCAGGTTTATCAGTAACCAAGCGTTTCACTGTTCATAATGATAGCTATGCTATTAACGTTGAATACATAATTAAAAACAATGCAAGCACTCCGGCAAGTGTACAAATGTATGGCCAATTAAAACAAACAACGTTAGTTGAAAGTTCAAGCGGCTTGCTACCTACATATAAAGGTACTGCGTATTCAACGACTGAAGATGTCTATGAAAAATATGACTTTGATGATATTGCAGAAGCTAATTTAAACGTTTCTACTCAAGGTGGCTGGGTTGCTATGTTGCAACACTACTTTGTATCTTCATGGGTACCTGAGAGTTCTACAACAAATCAATTTTATAGCCTCTATTCTGCCAATAAAGATGCAATTATTGGTTTTAAAGCTCCAGCAATAACAGTTGAACCTAATAGTACATCTACAACGTCTGCGACACTTTATGTTGGTCCAAAAGATCAAGACGTGCTTGAAAGCATTGAAGAGAACTTAGATTTAACTATTGATTACGGCTTCTTATTTATGATCAGTCAACCATTACACTGGTTATTGAACATGATCCAATCAGGGGATGTTGACCTTTTCGGACTAGTGTTTAATTGGGGTGGTGTTGGCAACTGGGGTATCGCAATAATTATAATTACCCTTATCGTTAAAGGTGGTATGTACCCATTAACGAAAGCACAATATACCTCAATGGCTAAAATGCGTGCATTGCAACCTAAAATGACACAGCTTAAAGAACGTTTTGGTGATGATAAACAAAAAATGTCACAAGCTATGATGGAACTTTATCGTAAAGAGAAAGTAAATCCAGCCGGTGGTTGTTTACCATTAATTGTTCAAATGCCAATTTTCTTAGCACTTTACTGGGTGTTTTTAGAAAGTGTTGAGTTACGTCATGCACCATTTATGCTGTGGATCCAAGATTTATCAGCGCAAGACCCATTCTACATTTTACCGGTATTAATGGGTGTTAGTATGTTCATTATGCAGAAAATGCAGCCGATGACTGTGCAAGATCCAATGCAACAAAAAATAATGCAATATATGCCAGTAATGTTTACGGTATTCTTTTTCTGGTTCCCATCAGGATTAGTACTTTACTGGTTAGTCAGTAACATTATTTCAATTGTACAAATGAAAATAATATTCTCGGGCATCGAAAAAGCCAAAGCGAAGTAACATTATTTTTATCTGTGAAAAGGTAGCTTCGGCTACCTTTTTTTATATCCTAAATTTAGCTTTAAACATTCTTTATCAGCAATATAATAATTAAAAAATCAAACAAAAGTTCAGTGTGCATTTCGCACAGGTAATTAACGGTTTATAATATCGCCAATTAAAGAATTTACCGTTAACTGAGAACATGTCATGTCTAACCTTGCTTTTTCATCAAGCCAAAAAGAAACAATAGCAGCACAAGCCACAGCACCTGGTAGAGGTGGTGTAGGCATCATCAGAGTTTCGGGGCCTGAAGTTAAAAATGTTGCTCAAGCAATATTAGGTAAAGTACCCGAATTACGTAAAGCTGAATATTTGACATTCAAAGATCAAAATAATCAGGCACTGGACCAAGGTATTGCCCTCTACTTTAAAGGGCCTAATTCATTCACTGGTGAAGACGTATTAGAGCTACAAGGACATGGTGGCCCCATTATTTTGGATATGTTGCTTAAAGAGATACTAGCCCTACCTAAAGTGCGTATGGCGGGTCCTGGTGAGTTCAGTGAACAAGCATTTCTCAATGACAAACTTGATTTAACACAAGCAGAAGCTATCGCTGATTTAATTAACTCTAGTTCAGAGCAAGCAGCTCGATGCGCTTTACATTCATTGCAAGGAGACTTCTCAAAACTTGTTCATAAGATGGTAAACGACACAATACATTTACGCATGTATGTTGAAGCAGCCATTGACTTTCCAGAAGAGGAGATCGACTTTTTAGCTGACGAAAAAGTTGTCAACGATTTAAAAGCAATCATCGCACAGGTAGCAGAAGTAAAAAATAAAGCGCAACAAGGCAGCATCATCAGAGAAGGCATGCGCGTAGTTATTGCTGGTCGACCTAATGCTGGTAAATCTAGTTTACTCAATGCGTTAAGTGGTAAAGAAAGTGCCATAGTTACTGATATTGAAGGAACGACTCGTGACGTATTAACAGAACAAATCCACATTGACGGCATGCCATTACATATCATTGATACCGCGGGATTAAGAGAAAGTGCAGATAAAGTAGAACAAATAGGTATTGAACGTGCTTGGCAAGAAATCAAACAAGCAGACCGCGTATTACTGATGATTGATTCTGCACAGGATGAAACCGACGATCCAAAAACTGTGTGGCCTGAATTTTTTGACAAACTGCCAGCTAATATAGGCTTAACAGTGATCAGAAACAAAGCTGATATTAGCCAAGCAAAAACCGGCTATAACGAATTAAATTCAATTCCAACTGTCACATTATCGGCAAAAACAGGTGCTGGTGTTACAGAGCTAACCGAGCATCTAAAACACATTATGGGCTATCAAGGCAGCACTGAAGGTGGTTTTATGGCAAGACGACGTCATTTAGTTGCGCTTGAACAAGCGCATCAGCATTTAGAAATAGGTTTAGATCAACTTGAATCTTATGTAGCCGGAGAAATATTGGCCGAAGAATTGCGTTTTTGCCAACAAGAATTAAATAAAATCACCGGTGAATTTAGTAATGATGACTTATTAAGTGAGATATTTTCATCATTTTGTATCGGTAAATAAGCTTAAAAACGACCAATAAAACCTTTAAAAAATGTCGAATAGGAGTACTAAATGAGTTCGTTTCAAGTAATAGTTGGCAGTATGTTGGGTGGTTCAGAATACGTAGCAGAAGCTTGTGAAGAAACATTAATAGCATTAGGTCATGAAGTTGAAGTACATTTACAACCTGATTTTGCTCAAATATCAAGCGAAAAACAAACTTGGTTAATTTGTACCTCTACTCACGGTGCCGGTGACTACCCCGACAATATCCAATCATTTGTCTCAGATCTTGAAAATACGGATCTAGATCTATCCTCAGTTAAATTTTTAACGATCGGTATTGGCGATTCAAACTATGATACCTTTTGCTATGCAGCAAAAAACATAAATAAATCAATGTTATCAAAAGGTTGTGTAGAGTTACTGCCTTTAATAACATTAGATATGAGTGAAGATATAGATCCAGAAGAGCGATCACAACAGTGGATAAATGAAAATAAAGATCATTTATAACCTACTTACCCATAAGTTATTAACAATAACCCAGTACAAAATACGCTATTGTGGATAACTCTGGGTAAAAGCTATTAATTTTCTATTATTATTCAGTGTATATAAATTAACTTTATTTCCCTTGTGGATAAGTAGCTGTTTTGATCAAAGGTTATAATGGAGTTGATCAATGCTTGATCACAAGCTAACACCTTACTTAATCATATGTTTTATATAATGAAAAGTGACTTATCAACAGAAAACAAGGATCCTAATAAGTAATAATAATAAGATCTTTAAATAGATCTTTATATATTATTTAAGGATCAAGCTAAGATCTTTTCGTTAATTTGATCATTCCCCTCAAGCAAAAAAAGCGCTAAAATATCGCTCTTAATTTTTAAAAATAAACCAAACTAAGGTCAATAATTTATGTGGTATCAAGAGTCTTATGACGTAATCGTTGTTGGTGGTGGCCATGCTGGCACAGAAGCATCACTTGCAGCAGCACGTATGGGCTGTAAAACATTATTGTTGACACACAATATCGATACACTTGGACAAATGTCATGTAATCCAGCAATTGGTGGTATCGGCAAAGGTCATTTAGTAAAAGAAATTGATGCTTTAGGCGGTTTAATGGCAACAGCTGCAGATCATGCTGCCATTCAATTTAGAACATTAAATGCCAGCAAAGGCCCAGCAGTTCGGGCCACTCGTATACAAGCTGATCGTAATTTATATCGAAATTTTGTTCGTAATTACCTAGAAAACCAAGAAAATTTAACAATATTCCAACAGCCATGTGATGATCTTATTCTTGAAAATAACAAGATCGTTGGTGTTTCAACACAAATGGGTTTGAAATTTAAAGCTAAAAGCGTTGTGCTAACCGTTGGTACTTTCCTTGCCGGCCAGATCCATATTGGTATGAATAATTACCAAGGTGGTAGAGCAGGCGATCCTGCCAGTGTTAACCTTGCTGCACGTTTACGTGATATGCCATTTAGAATTGATCGTTTAAAAACAGGAACACCACCACGCTTGGATGCTAGAACACTTGATTTCTCCGTGATGGCTGAACAACCTGGTGATGATCCTCGCCCGGTATTTTCTTACATGGGTTCTACAAACGATCACCCAGGACAAGTTTCATGTTTTATAACGCATACAAACCAAAAAACGCATGAGATAATTAAGTCAGGATTAGACCGCTCTCCTATGTACACCGGTGTTATTGAAGGTATTGGTCCTCGCTACTGTCCATCAATTGAAGATAAAATACATCGCTTTGCAGACAAAGATAGTCATCAAATATTTGTTGAGCCTGAAGGCTTAAATACTCATGAAATTTATCCAAATGGTATTTCTACGAGTTTACCGTTTGATGTACAGATGGATCTTGTTAGATCAATTAAAGGCTTTGAGAATGCTCATATTACTCGCCCAGGTTACGCGATCGAATATGACTTTTTTGATCCACGCGATCTGAAGCAAACGTTAGAAAGTAAATTTGTTGAAAATTTATATTTTGCAGGTCAGATAAACGGTACTACAGGTTATGAA
This sequence comes from Cognaticolwellia sp., assembly GCA_049642265.1. Classification (GTDB taxonomy): domain Bacteria; phylum Pseudomonadota; class Gammaproteobacteria; order Enterobacterales; family Alteromonadaceae; genus Cognaticolwellia. The sequence goes on from JBAROR010000040.1 coordinate 5,395, forward strand.
GAAGCTGGAGCTCAAGGCCTTGTTGCTGCCACTAACGCTGCAGCAAGAGTACAAGGTAAGGAAGAGCTAGTATTAACGAGAGACCAGGCTTATATGGGCGTTCTTATCGATGATTTAGCGACCTTAGGTACTAAAGAACCCTACAGAATGTTCACTTCTCGCGCAGAATACCGCTTGTTGCTTCGTGAAGACAATGCCGATATCCGTTTGACTGAAAAAGGTCGTAACTTAGGTTTAGTTGACGATCAACGCTGGCAACGATTTAATGAAAAAATGGAAAATGTTGAACTAGAACGTCAACGTTTACGATCTACTTGGGTACAAAAAGATCACCCTGCAACTATTAAAGTTAATGAATTATTGAAAACACCATTAAGCCGTGAGAACAGCTTAGAAGATCTTGTTCGACGTCCAGAAGTTCGCTATGAAGATCTTATGTCGATTGAAGGCTTAGGTCCAGCAATGGCAGACAAGCAAGCAGCTGAACAAATTGAAATTCAAATAAAGTATGCTGGTTATATTGATCGTCAGCTTGATGAGATAGAAAAAAAGAAGCGTCATGAAAATACTTTGATCCCAATTGACTTTGATTTTACCCAAATATCAGGCTTATCAAATGAAGTCGTTGCAAAGCTTACTGATACACGTCCTGAAACTATTGGTAAGGCATCGCGTATTTCTGGTATTACTCCAGCTGCAATTTCGTTATTATTGGTGTATCTGAAAAAACATGGCTTATTACGCAAAATTGCTTAAAAAGTCAGCTTAAAATAAAGATTTCGCCTTATGACATTATCTGAACAGCTTATTGCTCTGATCAAAGAAACCTCACTTGAGGTTTCAACAGAGCAAATTTCTTTACTTATCCAATATGTAGAATTATTAAATAAATGGAATAAGGCATATAATCTAACCTCCGTTCGCGATCCAAAAGATATGGTAATTAAACATATTATGGATAGCTTAATGGTGGGACCATTATTAAAAGGCCAATCATTTATCGATGTTGGTACCGGTCCAGGTTTACCAGGGATCCCACTTGCTATTTTATACCCAGATCGTAATTTCGTCCTTTTAGATAGTTTAGGCAAACGAATTACCTTTTTAAGACAAGTCGTTTTTCAATTAAAACTTAAAAATGTCACACCGGTTAAATCTCGCGTTGAACAATATCAACCAGAGCAACCATTTGATGGTGTGTTAAGTAGAGCATTTTCATCATTGACTGATATGGTAACTTGGTGTGATCATCTAGTTAGTGTCGGTCATGGTCGATTTTTAGCACTAAAAGGCATTTATCCTAGTGATGAAATATCGGCACTTCCAAGCAATATATCACTAGCAAATAGTTATGCTATTGTCGTTCCTCAGTTAGAAGGCGAACGCCATTTGATTGAATTAGTAAAATCATAAATAATAATTAACTTTTGATCAGAAAGTATTTGAGGATCCTGTGGGAAAAATAATCGCGGTTGCAAATCAAAAAGGTGGTGTTGGTAAAACAACAACCTCAGTCAATCTGGCTGCTTCTCTTGCAGCAACTAAACGTAAAGTATTATTGGTCGATCTTGATCCCCAAGGTAACGCTACTATGGGTAGCGGTATAGATAAATATGAAGTACCAGCAACGTGTTATGAATTGCTGATAGAAGAACGACCTTTTGAAGAAGTGGTTTGTAAAAATACAGCGGGTGTTTACGACCTGATTGCAGCAAATAGCGATGTTACTGCCGCTGAAATAAAATTAATGGAAGTTTACTCTCGTGAACATCGTTTAAAGAACGCTTTATCAAAAGTAAGAAAAGATTACGATTATATTATTATCGATTGCCCACCTTCGTTGAATATGTTGACCGTTAATGCGATGACAGCTGCTGATTCTGTATTGGTGCCAATGCAATGTGAATATTATGCCTTAGAAGGTTTAACGGCATTAATGGATACTATTTCACAATTAACCACTGTGGTGAATGGAAAACTTCACATTGAAGGGATTTTACGCACAATGTACGATCCTCGTAATCGTTTAGCTAATGATGTTTCTGAGCAATTAAAACGTCATTTTGGTGATAAAGTATATCGTACTGTTATTCCTCGTAATGTACGTTTAGCCGAAGCACCTAGTTTTGGGGCTCCGGTAATGTACTATGATAAATCTTCTACGGGTGCAAAAGCTTATCTTGCCTTAGCCGGTGAAATATTACGGCGTGCAGAACAAAAAAAAGAACCTACACCGCAAGTAACTACAGAGTAAGTAAGGAATATAATGAGTCAAACAAAACGTAGAGGTTTAGGTCGTGGTCTTGATGCCTTATTAACTAAACCTGCTAGTGATTCATCAGAGAATATTGCTGATCAAATTGAGTCTTCAAGTAAAAGTGCTGAGTTACAAAATTTACCTATAGAACAACTGCATCCTGGTAAATATCAGCCGCGTAAAGATATGTCGGCTGAAGCGTTAGATGATTTATCTAATTCAATTAAATCGCAAGGTATTATTCAGCCTATAATTGTTCGTCCTGTCAGTGAACATAGCTATGAAATTATTGCAGGAGAGCGACGATGGCGTGCTGCTCAACTTGCCGAACTTGATACCGTACCTTGTTTAATTAAACATGTTCCAGATGAAGCAGCTGTTGCTATTGCGTTAATAGAGAATATTCAACGCGAAGACTTAAATGCAATGGAAGAAGCAATAGCATTAGAACGGTTATTAATTGAATTTGAACTAACACATCAAGAAGTGGCCGATGCTGTTGGTAAATCAAGAACAGCAGTATCCAATTTATTACGTTTAAATAATCTTAATAGTGAAGTAAAAACATTACTTGAACACGGTGATATAGAAATGGGCCATGCCCGTGCTTTATTAGCGTTAGATAATGATATTCAAACCAATACGGCACGCATTGTTGTTGCTAAAGAACTTAATGTTCGAGAAACCGAAGCATTAATTAAAAAAGTACAACAACCGGTAAAAGAAGTTGAAGAAAAACCAGTTGATCCTAATACTAAAGCGTTAGAGCAAAATTTATCAGAGAAATTAGGCTCAAACGTTACTATTAATCACAATAAGAAAGGTAAAGGTAAGTTAGTTATATCTTACAGTGATTTATCTGAACTCGATGGCATTGTCTCAAGGTTTAGCTCCTTCTAATAATTTAAATTCGAAGGTTAAATGTCACTCTTATTAATAGTGACCGTAGAATAAATAAAAATAGCGCAAAATATAGATTTAAAAGCAGAATGAAAACAGGGAATTCCTTACTGTTTTTCATTCTGCTTTTGTCGTTCAAAGGTAAAGTTTTCATATAGACTTAAAACTTTCGACATTTAGTGTTACATTTTGCACATAATATGAGCAACGAGCGCCCTATTTTGTTGCATTAGCGCTGTAATTAAGTATACTTGCGTCTGCTTTTTAAAGTGGTATTTATATCTTTGAAAAACTAAAATATTTACGAAAGATATCGTATGGAGTTTCTGGTGAGTCTATATACTTGCAACAACATAGCTAAACCAGGAAGAAAGTTTGCTTTTAAACAAATAGCGTTCTCTCTACTCGTTGTTATCCTTTGTACAATTATAATTTATTTTTATTCTGGATTATTATCAGCAAAGTCACTTTTAATTGGTGGTTTAGTTGTCATAATTCCGAATATATACTTTGCACTTAAAGCGTTTCGATATGCAGGTGCAAGATCGTCAAAAAAGGTTTTAGAATCTTTTTATGGTGGCGAAAAAATGAAAATACTATTAACGGCTATTTTAACAGCTTTGGCTTTAAAATTTTTTCCAGTAGAGCCATTAGTATTTTTTACAAGTTTTAGTTTAGTAGTGGTTTTACCGTTACTAACACCGTTTTTATTTAAACTTTAATCATTAGGATAATTAATATGTCTGCAGGTGCTGAATTAACTAGCCAAGAATATATTAAACATCATTTAACCAATCTAAGTGCGGATAGCCAAGGACTTTGTTCTGTAGGCTCTTCAAATCCATGTGATGGATTTTGGACATTGCATTTAGATACAATTGGTTGGTCGGTGTTTCTTGGTTTGGTCTTTCTTACTATCTTTCGTTCTGTCGCTAAAAAAGCAACATCAGGTGTTCCTGGTAAGTTGCAATGTGCGGTTGAAATGATTGTTGAATTTGTTGGTGACAGCGTAAAAAGTACCTTTCATGGTACTAACGCGGTAATTGCACCACTAGCATTAACCATTTTTGTTTGGGTTCTTTTAATGAACTCAATGGATTGGGTACCGGTTGATTTAATACCGACTATTTTTAATGCTATGGGTGTCCATAACATGAAAGCTGTACCTACCACAGATATGAATATGACATTAGCGCTTGCGCTTGGTGTATTTATATTAATTATTTACTACTCAATTAAAGTGAAAGGCATTGGTGGATTCATTAAAGAATTAACCACACAACCTTTCGGACACTGGTCGTTATACTGGTTGAACTTTATCCTTGAAGTAGTGACATTATTAGCTCGTCCTTTATCATTAGCGTTACGTTTGTTTGGTAACCTTTATGCGGGTGAGTTGATATTTTTACTAATTGCGACACTTGGATTTTTCCAATTGCCAGTACACTTTTTATGGGCTGCTTTTCATCTTTTAGTTATCCCATTACAAGCGTTTATTTTCATGATGTTGACTATTGTATATCTTAGTTTAGCGCATGAAGATCATTAATTTTTTAACTTTTAAACTTTACTTTTAATAATCGGAGATAAAAATGGAAAACTTAGGTTTACTATATATTGCTGCAGCACTACTTATCGGCTTAGGCGCTTTAGGTACAGCTATTGGTTTTGGTATTCTTGGTGGCAAGTTCTTAGAATCAGCTGCTCGTCAACCAGAACTAGCACCACAACTACAAGTTAAAATGTTCATCGTAGCTGGTCTTATCGATGCTATTGCTATGATCGGTGTAGCGATGGGCTTATACATATTATTCGTTAAAATTGGTTAATTTTTAACTTCTTTTAATAAACGCGAATTATATAGGAGGTACACAAATGAACATTAATTTTACACTAATTGCTGAATTAATTGCATTTGTAGTATTCGTCATTTTTTGTATGAAGTTTGTATGGCCACCAATTATGGGTGCCATTGAAGCTCGTCAAGCAACTATTGCTGACGGACTTGCTGCTTCAGACCGTGCTGAAAAAGAACTTGAGCTTGCTCAAGGGAAAGCAACTGCACAACTAAAAGAAGCGAAGGCGCAAGCGGCTGACATTATTGAAGCTGCTAAAAAACGTGAAACGCAATTAGTTGAAGAAGCTGCTGTTAAAGCTAAAGCTGAGAAAGAAAAAATCTTAGCTGCTGGTCATGCAGAAATAGAAACAGAACGTAATCAAGCAAAAGAAGAACTTCGTCAACAAGTTGCTATTTTAGCAGTTGCTGGTGCAGAGAAAATTCTTGAACGTTCAATCGATGCCGCTGCACATAGCGACATTTTAGATAAACTTGTAGCTGAACTTTAGAGGGAAATGAGCTTATGTCTGAATTGACAACCATCGCTCGTCCCTACGCTAAAGCGGCGTTTGATTTTGCTATTGAAGCAAATGCAGTAGAAAGCTGGTTAGAAATGCTAGTATTTGCTGCAGAAGTTGCTAACGATGCCACCATTAAAGAATATCTTTCTGGTAGTGCGTCGATAGAACAAGCACAAGAGATTTTTTTAAAAGTCTGTGATGTTCAACTTGATAGCAATGGCCAAAACTTAATTAAAGTAATGGCTGAAAATCAACGTTTATTGGTGCTACCACAAGTTGTTACTCAGTTTTGCGAATTAAAAGCTGAACATGAGAAAACAATATCTGTGGATGTAACTTCAGCTGTTGAATTAACAGCTGAACAACAAACTACATTATGCGCTGCGCTTGAAAAGCGTTTGGCTCGAAAAGTAAAACTTAATTGTGCAATTGATGCAAACGTAGTCTCTGGCTTAATAATTAAAGCTGGTGATATGGTAATAGATGGTTCTGTACGAGGTAAACTGAGCCGCTTAGCAACAACAATGCAATCCTAACGGGGAACAGAGCATGCAACTGAATTCCACTGAAATCGCTGAACTGATCAAGAGTCGTATTGAACAGTTTGACGTAGTTAGTGAAGCTCGTAATGAAGGTACTATCGTTTCTGTAACAGATGGTATCATTCGTATTCATGGCCTTGCAGATGTAATGCAAGGCGAGATGATCGAACTTCCTGGCAATCGCTTTGCTATCGCTTTAAACCTTGACCGTGATTCGGTCGGTGCGGTAGTTATGGGTCCTTATGCGGATCTAGCTGAAGGCGTTAAAGTAAAATGTACTGGTCGTATTTTAGAAGTACCAGTAGGACGTGGCTTATTAGGCCGCGTTGTAAACACTCTTGGTGAGCCAATTGACGGAAAAGGACCTATCGAAAACGATGGTTTCTCTCCAGTTGAAATGGTCGCTCCAGGTGTAATTGATCGTAAGTCTGTTGATGAACCAGTACAAACTGGTATTAAATCAATCGATGCAATGATTCCAATTGGTCGTGGTCAACGTGAACTTATCATTGGTGACCGTCAAATTGGTAAATCTGCAATCGCATTAGATGCAATCATCAATCAGAAAAACACCGGTATTAAGTGTGTATATGTAGCTATTGGTCAAAAGGCCTCTACTGTTGCTAACTTAGTACGCTCTTTAGAAGAGCACGGCGCGTTAGATAATACTATCGTTGTTGTTGCTGGTGCTTCTGAAGCAGCTGCACTACAGTACTTGTCAGCATATTCTGGCTGTACTATGGGTGAATACTTCCGTGATCGCGGTGAAGATGCACTAATCGTATATGATGATTTGTCTAAGCAAGCAGTTGCTTACCGTCAAATTTCATTACTTTTACGTCGTCCGCCAGGTCGTGAAGCTTACCCAGGTGATGTTTTCTATCTTCACAGTCGTTTGCTTGAACGTGCTGCTCGTGTAAACGAAGCATACGTTGAACGTTTCACAAAAGGCGCAGTTAAAGGCAAAACAGGTTCTTTAACAGCATTACCTATCATTGAAACACAAGCGGGTGATGTATCTGCATTCGTACCAACTAACGTAATCTCAATTACCGATGGTCAGATTTTCTTAGAATCTAACCTATTTAACTCAGGTATTCGTCCTGCTGTTAACGCTGGTATTTCTGTATCTCGTGTTGGTGGTGCTGCTCAAACTAAAATCATCAAGAAATTAGGTGGTGGTATTCGTTTGGCATTAGCACAATATGCTGAATTAGCAGCCTTTGCTCAGTTTGCTTCAGATTTAGATGACGCAACTCGTGCTCAATTAGAGCATGGTCAACGTGTTACTGAACTAATGAAGCAAAAGCAATACAGCCCATTGTCAATTGCTGAAACAGCTGTATCTTTATTTGCCGCAGAAAAAGGCTATTTAAATGATATCGCAATCAACAAAGTTGTTGATTTTGAAGATGCATTACGTACATACGTAAACAATGACCACGCTGAGTTGATGGCTACTATCAATGAAAAAGGCGACTATAACAAAGATATCGAGTCTGGTTTAGCGAAAGCGATTGAAGCTTTCAAAGCTACTCAAACTTGGTAATTTAGTTAACCTTTTCGGAGAATAGTCATGGCCGGTGGTAAAGAGATAAAATCGAAGATCGGAAGTGTAAAAAATACACAGAAGATCACCAGCGCAATGGAAATGGTTGCAGCAAGCAAAATGCGTAAAGCGCAGGATAGCATGGCTGCCTCTCGTCCATACGCTGAAAATATGCGAAATGTGATCGGTCACATCGCGCTTGGTAATTTAGAGTATCGTCATCCATATATGGTTGAACGTGAAGCTAAGCGTGTAGGTTATATCGTAGTCTCAACAGACCGTGGTTTGTGTGGTGGTTTAAACATTAACTTGTTTAAACAAGTACTTGCTGATGCTGGTAAACAGCAATCAGCAGGCGCTGAAGTTGAATTTGCCGTAGTGGGTTCTAAAGCTACGTCATTTTTCAACAATATGGGCGCCAAAGTAGTTTCACAAATTTCGGGATTAGGTGATAACCCTTCACTTACTGACTTAGTTGGTAGTGTAAAGGTGATGTTAAATGCCTATGACAATGGTGAGATTGATAGATTGTTCATCGTATATAACAAATTTGTTAATACAATGACGCAAAAACCGACAATCGATCAACTTTTACCTTTGCCTAAGTCAGATGATGACGCTATTAAGCATCGCTGGGATTACATATACGAACCTGATGCTCAAGCAATACTTGAACATTTATTAGTTCGTTATACGGAATCTCAAGTATATCAAGGTGTGGTTGAAAACCTCGCATGTGAACAAGCCGCTCGTATGGTTGCAATGAAATCTGCAACTGATAACGCGGGTGACTTAATTGATGATTTACAATTGGTATACAACAAAGCTCGTCAGGCAAGTATTACTCAAGAATTGGGTGAGATTTGTGCTGGTGCAGCAGCGGTATAAGCAAAGGTTCTTTGTTTATTTTTTAGTAAATAAGAGCACAAGATTAGAGGATTAAACATGAGTACAGGTAAAGTCGTCCAAATCATTGGCGCAGTTGTGGATGTAGAATTTCCACAAGATGCTGTACCTCAGGTATATGACGCATTAAATGTAACTGAAGGTGACCTTTCAGGCTTAGTACTAGAAGTACAACAGCAATTAGGTGGTGGTGTAGTTCGTGCTATCGCTATGGGTTCATCAGACGGTTTGCGTCGTGGTCTGAATGTAGAAAACACAGGTAATAACATCCAAGTACCAGTAGGTACATGTACGTTGGGTCGCATTATGAACGTATTGGGTGAGCCTATCGATGAAGCTGGCCCAATCGGCGAAGAAGAAAAGTGGTCAATTCACCGTGAAGCGCCAGCCTATGCTGACCAAGCGATGTCTAATGAGCTACTTGAAACTGGTATCAAAGTAATCGATTTAGTTTGTCCATTCGCTAAGGGTGGTAAAGTTGGTTTATTCGGTGGTGCTGGTGTTGGTAAAACAGTAAACATGATGGAACTTATTCGTAACATCGCGATCGAGCATAGCGGCTACTCAGTATTTGCTGGTGTAGGTGAGCGTACTCGTGAAGGTAACGATTTCTATCATGAAATGAACGATTCTAACGTACTTGATAAAGTATCGTTAGTTTACGGCCAAATGAACGAGCCTCCAGGAAACCGTTTACGCGTAGCGTTTACTGGTTTGACTATGGCTGAAAAATTCCGTGACGAAGGTCGTGACGTATTATTTTTCGTAGATAACATCTACCGTTATACTCTTGCTGGTACTGAAGTATCTGCATTGTTAGGTCGTATGCCATCAGCCGTTGGTTACCAACCAACACTTGCTGAAGAAATGGGTGTTCTTCAAGAACGTATTACGTCTACGAAGAAAGGTTCAATCACTTCAATTCAAGCGGTATACGTACCAGCGGATGATTTGACCGATCCATCTCCAGCTACAACCTTTGCTCA
>JBAROR010000064.1:0-99575 GCA_049642265.1 Cognaticolwellia sp.
CTTAAGGATTGGAATTTCAACTGAATGACCATCAATAAAAGCAGGTTGATGTACGACCGGGCTTTCGCTATATATGTCAGTGTTCATAGCCTTCTCTTTTTTTATTAACCTTGGATGCAAGGTGACAATATCAACTCAATCTTTGCTAAATCAATGAAAGTATAGAAGCTTTCAACGCAAGATGAATATTTATGTCATTGTTATGAATTGTTGGTTGTAATAATCGCAAGCACTTTACCTTTACGTAAACTGAAAAACAAGTTTAGTGATCAAAGTTAGCGCTTTAATTTACCTTACAGCGAGCATAATTCTTTACAGTTACAGACACTGCTAAAGAGCTCGGCATGAGCTTAGTCAAACGAATAGATGAGCGAGTTAAAGTTTATCAGTTTTAAGGATTGCTTAACTGCCTAAATATTAGCGTTATTTTAGACAGTTAAGTCGTTCTAGAAGCAAGCTAAGCCCCAAAAAATGAGCGTATGGTCTATCTCAGTGTTGTTGCTGTTACCGTTAACATTGCTCGTTGACCAATAGCGACATTGGCATTCGGGAAAATAATCGCTTCACCGTCTTGCTGAGTTTTAACTTCATTGTCGCCATCAAGAGCAAGGACATGCCCTTTTGGAAAGTCAGTAAAGTTTTCAACATCATCATCAAACGTTAATGAAAAACTTTCATGTTGACGATCAATTACTTGTGATATTTCATAAAGGTTAAAGTCACTTGCTTTATACGGTGTTAATTCAAGGTCTTGGCCCGAAACTAACTTAGTTAATGTTGTTCGTACCTTTGAAAATTGGCTCATATCATTTTCACCAAATGGACGCACTTTACCTAACTCAACCGTGAAGGCATCTGCGCCAAATTCGTTTGACGAGAAATAACTAAAGGTCGTTGTAGGCGAATGCGATAACAAAATAGTGCTAACACCACAGGCATTTAAAAATTGTAGTTGGCTTTTCTTGCGTGGTGCACCGTGTAAAAACGGGTAAACAGCAAATTTATCACACTTCGAGCCACGAATAGCGGTATGTAAATCGTAATGACTACGCTGACGTTCGCCGCCATTCGCGCTAGGTAATTCACTGCCAGCGGTAAAGAAGTCTCTAACCGTATTTTCTAATAATAAAGCACGGTGGCGTTCTTTATTAATTAAACCAGCACCTTTGCCTTGATCTTGTGAATGTCCACCGGAAAATAAGCGATTCATATTTTCTTCAACAAAACGTTCGGCAATATTCATTGATGCTGGGTTACCAAAAATAAATAACACTCTTTCAGCTAGCGCTAACTCGCCACGAATAAGCTCAGCGATAATATCGCTACAAATTTCTATTGGCGCGGTTTCATTACCGTGCACGGCACTGGATAAGACAATGTCGTGACTACTAACACGATTAACCGGTTCAAAAGTTATTAAGCCAGTTTCTAAAACTGTCACTTTACTGATAGTTTTCGATGCTTGATGAGTGACTTCAAAGCTAAAACGTCCACCAGGTAAAGTCCATTCATTGGCACGCGTCATTGATAAGAAATCACCACTTTTTTGCAAAGTTGATGCTAAGGCATTGGTTGAACTTGAAGAATCACTCACGCGGTTTCACCTATTGTATTGTCAAATGTTAAAGTCGAATGTCATAGTCGAGTTTATTTGAGTAGCACAACATAACTTGCGCAATACTCATTAATTATTGCGCCACATTATACAAGATTTACACGCTGACGTCCTGCGATGCTCAGTTAATCTATTTTATGAATGATTATTCACTCACCACTTAATTTGAACATTAACGCTTACTTTCTTTAAAGCGCCACATAACACCTCACTTAATACTTCATTTAAGCATCACTTAAAACCCACTCAAAAAAAGAGTCGCATGCTTTCAACTAATAGTTACCAATCTATATTTCTAGCTAATTAACCCCGCGCTAAAATACAGCGTCATTGCATTCGATGTTTTGCGATTATATTTGGTATAAATAACGAAATGAATCTAATCCGCTAGCATCAATATCAGTTTCTCGGCCTGAAACAACATCAGCCAGTAATTTTCCTGAGCCACAAGCCATCGTCCAACCTAACGTGCCATGACCAGTATTGGTATATAAATTAGTGATGTTAGTTTTGCCAATAATAGGTGTGCCATCAGGTGTCATCGGACGAAGTCCCGTCCAAAACTCGGCTTTACTTATATCACCGGCTTGTGGAAATAAATCTTGTACAACCATTGCTATGGTTGCTTTTCTCTTTTCTGATAAATCTAAATTAAAGCCTGCAAGCTCAGCGGTGCCTGCCACTCTAATGCGATCATCAAAGCGAGTGAGTGCGACCTTATAGGTTTCGTCCATCACCGTTGAAACAGGAGAATACTGAGCATTTTCCATCGGCAGAGTAAGCGAATAACCTTTTACTGGATAAACCGGTAAGTTTACACCTACCGTTTTGAGTAGTTGTGCTGAATAACAGCCTAAAGCGACAACGTAGGCATCCGCAGTCAATGTTCCGATAGAGCTATCAACCGCGGTTATTTTTTCGTGTTCAGATAATAAAGCATTCACTTGCACATTAAATTTAAATTCAACGCCGGCCTTTTTAGCCAAATCAGTTAATTGCTGACAAAATTGATAGCAATCACCCGTTTCATCATCAGGTAAATGTAAGCCCGCGACTATTTTGTTTTTTACTAACGCTAAACCCGGCTCTTTCTCTACGCACTCTTCAACATTGAGTAACTTAAAACGTGTATCGCTAGCCGATAATAATTGCATATCTTTTTCGACTGCTTCTACTTGCGACTGCTTTCTAAAAACTTGCAACGTGCCTTGCTGTCGGCCTTCATAGATAATGTCATGATTTTTCCGCAAATCGAGTAAACATTGACGGCTATAATTCGAAACACGCAGCATTCTGCTTTTGTTAACTTGATAGTTTTTTTCACTACAGTTTTTTAACAGCGCCATGGTCCAAAGATACAATTCTGGCGAAGTGCCTGGTTTGATAATAAGTGGCGAATGTTTTTGAGTTAACCACTTCATCGCTTTTAGCGGTACACCGGGTGCGGCCCAAGGTGAGGAGTAGCCGTAAGATATTTGGCCGGCGTTAGCAAAACTGGTTTCCTCAGCACTTTGCGCTTGTCTATCGATAACCGTTACTTGATGGCCAGCTTGGGCTAAATACCATGCAGATGTTAATCCAACTACGCCAGATCCCAAAACGATAACTTTCATGCGAAAAACTTTTTTTTGTGAAAAAATATAAAGTGACAATGCAAAAATATCATTTCTTTATCAAACGATATTTATTAACATCTGTGTTTAGTAATTCTAAAGGCTGAGATAAAAATGGCACTGAAAGGCAATATATTTTCTGGATTAGTGACTTTTGAGGTTGCGGCTCGGCTCGGCAGTTTTACTAAAACAGCGAGTCAGTTGCACATTACTACGGGTGCGATCAGTCAGCAGATAAACTTATTAGAAAGCCAACTATCTCTCAAGCTATTTGAAAGGCACTCCAGGGGCATTAGTTTAACTGAAGATGGCAAGCAGCTATACCAAGTTGTTCAGCATAATTTTGCCGATATCGAAAATGTTATTGATGAGTTAAGACAAGGACAATCGCCTGATGGTGAAATAAAGTTAAAACTCACGCCCTCTTTTGCCTATAAATGGCTAATCCCTCGTCTTGAGAAATTTTATAATCTTTATCCAAACATTAGCATTCAAACCTATGCTGAAGGAGCCTTAGTTGATCACCATAACAGTAACTTTGATTTAGCTATAGACTACGGAAAATCACCTTATACTAATCAAGATGCTCAATTGCTCATGAGCGAACAACTTATTCCAGTGATGAGCCCAAGCTATTTCCAGCGTTTCGATTGGCAAGACAACTCGGCAAAAAATCAACAGCAGATATGGCAGTCGGTAACGTTATTGCATGATGCTATGCCATGGAGAAACGCCAAAAAACATGCTGAGTGGCAGTATTGGTTTGAACAAATGCATATAAAAGCAGAGAGTAATCAAGGACACTTTTTCAACCGCACTGACATGGCCATGGCGGCAGCAGAAGCGGGGTTAGGTATAGCTCTGGCAAGATATGCCTTGGTGGAAGAAGACTTTAAACAAGGCCGACTCACCTCACCATTTCAGCCTATAAATGCCAATACTGGTTATTACATCATCCAGCATCGTTCATCTTCAGTGATCGAATGCTTTAAAGCTTGGTTATTAACACAGAATTAAGCTATTGCTGAAGATGCTATCGTTCAGGTATTAGTGCAGGCATTAGAACAGGCATTAATGCTGGCATGGCTGAAGGTATTAATTAAATTATCAGTAAGCAACTAAATTTAAGCTTATTTAAACCAGATGCGCAGCATAATAAAAATAACAACTACAACAGCGCTATAGCAGAAAGTGACTCGAAAGTTCCGCCCCTTATGCTGCTTACTAAATAGCGCTACGATGGTACCTAAAATGCCCCCTGCCATCACAGCAAGTATGACCGAATAGGTAAATATAAAGATGTATTCCACTGCCTCTCCTTTTGCTTATTGCTTATTGCTCGACTTTACTACCAGTTTTATAGACGTCGCTAATAATTGTCTTCGGAGTAACTCACCGCTTTACTGGCAATAGCATATGAAAACCCTTTGCTGATCAAATGCCGTAACGCCTTCTGTTTCAACTTTAGATCTTCAATCGGCTCTTCGCCAAACTTTTTAATCTTTAGCGTCAGTGCTTTATCAAAATAGTCTTCGTCTGTTGTTGCTATGGCGCTAACACATTCATTGATCACTTGAGACGAAAAACCTTTCGCATAAAGCTTTTCTTTTATTTTGTTAGGACCAATATTATTTTCTGAAAAACTCATCGTTAAACGCTGCGCATAACGTAGATCATTGACGATGTCTCGCTCAATCAGGTAATCAAGTGCAGGCTGATTAAACTGAGTATCATCTTTAAACAGTAAATTTGCCTTTTGCAGTAATTTTTTTGTCGAATAATCGCCATAACGTTCAATTAACCACAACATGTATGATTTTACGCGTTCGTAAGAAATCACTTGTGGCTTGGCATCTTGCTTTTTTTTATACATGAAATGGTTTAATCCTATCGTTCAGCATTGCTTAGCTAACGTTAGTTGTTTAATAAGCTTTTGAATATAAAGCATAATATATTAATGGTTCAGAACAATATTCAAGGTATTAACTATTGCTATTTTAACTATATGCTATGTGCGAACAATTAAGGTTATAATCAGCAATTATAACTACCCTCGCCAGTTTTTTGAACCCTAAACCTCGGACCTATCATTGTGAGCACAAGCCAGCCAAGTAAAAATCACCAAGCGAAACCTAATCACAAACCTCTGCACCCGAGAAACCTGCACAAAAATGGTTATGACTTCACTGCACTTATAACAAGTTATCCCCCTTTAAAAGGTTATGCGAAAGAAAACTCACATGGCAATATCTCTATCGATTTTGCAGAGCCGCAGGCAGTTAAAGCCTTAAATTCTGCGCTATTAAAACACCACTACAATATTAACGATTGGGATATTCCACCGGGCGCACTTTGTCCGCCTATTCCAGGACGAGTAGACTACATCCACTATATCGCTGAGTTACTTGGTATTGAACTGCCGACAACTGATTCAGTTGATTTAGCTAATAGTCAGTCAAAGGTTCGATTGCTTGATATAGGCACCGGTGCTAATGGCATTTATCCATTATTAGCCTGTAAAATATATGGTTGGCATTGTGTTGGCAGCGATATCAATAGCGAATCCATTGATAACGTGGCTTCGATTATTGCGCATAATCCCAAACTAAAAAATTGCTTTGAATTACGTACACAATCGGATAAAAATCATATTTTTGACGGTATTATTCAAAGCGGTGAGATCTTTGATGTTAGTGTATGCAACCCACCTTTTCATGCCTCACAAGAAGAAGCCCTCAAAGGCAGTCAACGTAAAGTTGATAATCTTGCCCGTAATCGCTCAGCCAAAAAGTCAGTTAATGTGACTCAAAACGATAACCAACAAAAATCAATAACCAACGCTTCGACCTTAAACTTTGGCGGCCAAGATGCTGAACTTTGGTGTAAAGGAGGCGAGCGCATGTTCCTGAAAAAATTGATCAAAGAAAGCCAAGCCTTTGCAACTCAATGTCGCTGGTTTACTAGCTTAGTGTCGAAAATAGACAATGTTAAGCCGGCAAAAAAATTGATTCAAAAGTTAGGTGCCACCGATATACGTGAAATAGAGATGAAACAGGGAAATAAAATAACCCGCGTTTTGGCTTGGACATTTATTAAAGGTTAGCTGTAGAGTTTTCAATTTATCCCTGACATTAGAGCATTATCCAATGCGAAAATCATGACTAATTGGATAGTTCAACTTGATAAATATCTATATTAAAGCCACGGAATACGGCAGGCTTAACAAACTTAAAACCAGCTCTATTAACTACTTTAACAGAGCTAACGTTCGCTGGTTCTATAAGTGCATGTATAACGTTTAGTTTTAAGTGTTTCTTAGCAAAATCTAATACACCTAAAGTAGCCTCAACAGCATAACCTTTACCCTGCTGGTCAGCGACTAGACGATAGTTAATATGTATAACATCCTCAGCTGCTACTTGATGTTTATTAAGACCACACACACCAACAAATTCATTGCTAACAGAATTATAAATAGCCCAATGGCCAAAACCATTTACCTCATAGTTGCTCTTACAGTCGGCGATATAATTATCTATTTGTTCTCGGGTATGAACACCAACTGTCGAATATTGCATAACGACAGGATCGGCTAACACTTTTGAGAGGTTTTTAGCATCATCACTTGTTATTTGGCGAATACATAACCTGTCAGTTTCAAAAATCAATACAAGCTCCTAAAAACATTAAAAATAACTTAACCATAATAATAACAATATTATTCACACGGCTGTATAGCATGTGTGATTTTTCTTCGGTTCTTTACCCTAAATAACTGAGACTTGTTATCTACAAGAAAAGACGTTTTCAATAAAAGTCGACAGCTTAAATCTACATTAAAAATAAAGCTGAATACACTAAAACCAACTCAGACCGTGATTGTGCTTTAGTGCTTAAACAACAAAGGAAACCTTTACTTGCTAGCGTGATAAACGGTTAACTGATAAAGCTATTACTTCAGAGGACATCGGTATACGTGCTGATAATGAACCTAACATCGCAACAATACAAAACTGCAATAACGCCATATTAATCAATAACATAAAACAAACCTCATCATTGACAATTATAATTCCAGGTAGTATCTTAAGTATGAAATGAGAATGCTAATAACGGAGTTGAAGATGGATATTGATAGACAACATATGAAAAACTTCAAAGAAGTAAAAACTGAAATTGAGGAAATAGAGCGTGACAAAAGACTACATCGTCCAAAGGCTTGCGACTTTTCAGAACAAACTATAGTAATAGAACAAGCTATCTTAGTTTCTCAACTAGAGGCTTTGTACTGGGTACTAGGTGAAAATATGCCCGATTATGAATGTCAAAAAGTGAAATCATCTCCCCTGCAATCAGTCAAATTTAGGAATAGTTAAAATCAACGGCAACTAGTAGAATTCAAGCAACTCTATAAATCGCTGTTATTATCGAATTAAGATTACGGGATACTAATCAAAGGAAAGTATATGCCAAGCGGTACAGTGAGCTTTACAATACCACCAATAGACTTTAAAGGAACCGCGACTGTAACTAGCGGGCAAATTTTAGAGGTAATAGAAAATACCAATGATTTACCTGAGAGAGCTAAGGAAACTGTAAACCAATTTTTAGAAAATTACAGTGGCGAAGACTTCAAAAGTCTCTCTGATTTTTTGGAAATTGGCTTTTCACCTGAAATAGTAGAAACACTTCAGAATTGTACCGAAGTAATTCAGTTGTTTTTATAGCGATCACAAACGCCTAATAATATTGAAATAGACTACATTATATTTTTAACTTTTTATATTAACAATGAATGTTGAGCCCATTATAGAGTTCAGCAACCTAGCTTATTCTTTATAACCCGTAACCGAAAAAGTCGAGTCGTTATTATATTGCCTTAGAAAAGTATCGTTTAATGGTCTGCTACCAGCTGTCATGCTTTATTGCTCAACGAACAAAAAAGGTGCCTGTTGGCACCTTTTTTCGTTTTCAGTAAGTTAATTAGCAAACTACTGAATAATACTTTTTACAAAGCCTATTCTTATACTCAGTTACAAGCCAGCAGCAACAAATGCGGCGCTCACTAACTTTTGTGCGTCGCTAATAATTAATTGCAAATGCGTATCATCAATAAAGCTTTCTGCGTATATCTTGTAAATGTCTTCCGTCCCTGATGGACGAGCCGCAAACCAGCCGTTTTCAGTGCAAACTTTAATGCCGCCAATGGCAGCATTATTACCCGGTGCATGAGACAAGATTTGCGTGATTTTCTCACCTGCTAATACGTCAGTAGTAATAGCGGCAGGTGTAAGTGAAGTTAGCACCTGCTTTTGTTGTAAGTTTGCTACTGCCTCTACACGGCCATAACATGGCTCGCCTAATTGTTCAGCCAAGGCTTGATATAACTGATAAGGGTCTTTACCAGTAACAGCAAGCATTTCAGCAGCGAGTAATGTCATAATGAAACCATCTTTGTCTGTGGTCCAGCAGCTGCCATCGCGAGCAAGAAATGACGCGCCAGCACTTTCTTCACCACCAAAGGCATAACTTGCATCATGTAAACCATCAACAAACCACTTAAAACCAACCGGAACTTCTGACAATGGACGATCAATCAGTTTAGCTACACGGTCAATAAGCGAACTAGAGACTAATGTTTTACCTATTTTACAAGTGGCTGGCCAGTTTCTGTGCGTCATTAAATAATGAATAGATACCGCTAAGTAATGGTTAGGGTTCATCAAACCACCACTTTTAGTGACAATGCCGTGACGGTCAAAGTCTGGGTCGTTACCAACAGCAACATCAAACTTATCTTTTAAGGCGATTAAACCAGACATAGCATAAGGCGATGAACAATCCATACGAATTTTGCCATCTTTATCTAACGGCATAAAAGCAAAGCTAGCATCAACAACCGGATTAACTACATCCAAATTTAGGCCATATTTTTTAGCAATCACTGGCCAATAATGAATACCTGAGCCACCAAGAGGGTCAACGCCAATATGCACGCCTGCTTTGGCAATCGCTTCCATATCAACAACCAGACTCAATTGATCAACATAAAAATTGATGAAGTCTTCACGGTTTAATAATGCAGACTGCAGTGCTTGGCTATAATCAAGGCGTTTAACATCAACCAATTTATTAGCAATAATTTCGTTAGCACGTTGCTCAATAACTTTTGTTATTTCACCTTCGGCTGGCCCGCCATGCGGTGGATTATATTTAATGCCACCATCAGTAGGTGGATTATGCGAAGGCGTTATGATCAAACCATCAGCTTGGTCTTTATGGGTTTTATTATGAACAATGATTAAACGTGAAATAACCGGTGTTGGTGTAAAGCCTTCATCATCTTGAATAACAACAGGAACATTGTTAGCAATTAACACCGAAATAGCAGAAGCGAAAGCAGGTTCAGATAAAGCATGAGTGTCTTTACCTAAATAAAGTGGCCCCTGAAAACCTTGCGCTTGACGATACTCAGCAACAGCCTGACAAATAGCTTCAATATGTTGTTGATTAAAGCTTAATTTACTCGCATTACCACGATGTCCAGAAGTGCCAAAAGTGACTTTTTGTTCTGCAATATCAACATTGGGTGTTTGCAAAAAATAATCACTCACTAAGCGACCGATATTGATTCTGTCTTCTGGTCTTGCCGGTTTGCCAGCATGATGATGAATTGTCATTTAAATTCCTTGTCCCTTATAAAAACTTAAGCGGTATGTGTCACTCAATAAATAGTTAATCACTGTCTATACGCTTGATACTAAATAGCAGTTAAAACTAGAGTAATTCGCGAATATCTTCGACATCTTGCTCGTTATAACCCAACGCTCGACCAACTTCGGTCAACATCATTTTCTTACGAGTAGTATTTGAGTTAGTGATCACCCAAAACGGGCTGTCTGGAATTTGGCGTGGTTTAGTGCTGCTACCACTAGCGGCTAATTCGTCTTCGCTAGCAGCAAAGTACAAACGATCACGTCCACGAATATTACAAACAGAAGAGAACTGCTGATTATGTACGCGGTATAATGCTGCTAATATTAATAAAAAACGGCCAACTGCGCCACGTTGCATGGCTAACTCTTCTTTATTAATATAATTAAATACGGTGCCATTAACGTCAAGTGTTGCTGCAACAGTTTGCTTTTCAACGACCTCTTCTTCAATTTCTTTAACAACTTCTGGTTCAGCTGTCTTTACAGTGTCAGTTTTACTTTCAGTTGGTAACTTAATTAGACGACGCAAGATCGACGAAGCACTTTCGCCAATATACTGAGTATTTGAGGCTATGTGCTGATAAAGCTCTTCATCTATTTCGATGTTTTTCATTGATGACCCTAGGGAAAATTATTATAGATCGCGGCAAGATTATACTTACGTTAATAAGAAGTCTCTATAGTGGATGTGCAAATGATGAAAATATTTTTAAAAAAGTACGTCAACAATAAATTTAAAGATTACTAATAACCATCAGAATTAATGCACTTAAATTTAACATAAGCTTTATTTACGATAGAAATAACTTGGCTTTATTGCATAAGAATATAAAAACAAGGACAATTCTGTTCTAAGATAATCCTGCATTTACTTATGAGACAGCAATGACCAAGCTTTTAAATTATCAACAAATCGGCAGCGGTAAAGACGTTATCCTTATACATGGCTTATTTGGTCGTTTAGAAAACCTTAATATGGTAGCTAAAGTGCTCGCTGAAAACTATCGCGTAACCAGTATTGATGTTCGTAATCATGGCGATTCATTTCATGATAGTTTAATGAACTATCATGAAATGGCGCAAGATGTTGTTGAAATAATGCAACATTTAGCGATAGATAGCGCTGCAGTGTTAGGTCACTCCATGGGCGGAAAAATAGCAATGGAGTTGGCACTGACAAAACCAGCACTTGTTGAAAAACTTATCATTGCAGATATAGCTCCAGTAGAATATCCAGCACACCATAATGAAATTATAGCGGGTCTACAATCGATAGATTTAGCGACCATAAAACAACGTAAAGATGCCGATCAACAACTTGCTAAATATGTCAGTAATATTGGCGTAAGACAGTTTCTATTACGCAATTTAAGCAGCGAAAATGGCCAATTTACATTTAAATGCAATATCAACAATATCGACAAGAACTACCTAAATATTATGAAAACGTATCAAGGTAGTAACACCTATAATGGCGCTACTTTATTTATTAAAGGGGCAAATTCTGACTATATTTTGCCTGAGCACCGCACTGAAATATTGCGATTATTCCCTAAAAGTCGTGCACGCGTAATACAAGATGCGGGTCACTGGTTACATGCTGAGAAAACAGTAGCTTTTAATCGCAGTGTTGAAAGTTTTCTCAGCGCTCATTGATCTAGTCCTGATATTTAATAAGTAAAGTCAGTATAATTTATACATTGAATCCACCATCTAATTGGTCTGACAAGCGCACAAGTACTAAAGCATTATGGGTAAAATTGTTACTAAGGTAACAAAATTAATGTGTTTAAAAGCAACGATATGCTATAGTGCGCCGTGAAAAATTTAGGGTTAATTATGCTAGCAGAACATTTTGAATTAATTGAAACCATTGGGTTAAATTTATTTTTTGCTTTTATCTTTATTTTCATTGGGTTATCAATCCATGATGTAATGAAAAAGAACGACGTTCCTAAAATGGGGAAGGTCGTTGTTTATTTTGTGTTATTTTTAGGATGTGCAGGATTTATTGCTAAAGGCATAATTCAGTTCATTTGGGAAAGTCAAGGCGTTGGATAAGTAAGTAATAAGATGGCAAAAGAAGTAGCAGATTTAACAACCATTGACTTATTTAGCGATGAAAAGCGTCCAGGACGACCAAAAACGAATCCTCATTCACGCAGCGTGCAAGTTAAAATTAACAAACGCAATCAAGTTAAGCGTGATAAGAACAATGGCTTAAAGCGAGTAGAGTTTAAATTACACCAAGATGTATTTGAACGTTTAGACGCTTTAGCGAAAGATAAGGGTGTTAGCCGAGGTGAATTAATAGAAGTACTATTAGTTCAGTCGCTTGATGCCAACGATATTAAAATTTAGTCAGATATAAAAGGTTAGATCATGGCAATTGTAGGTTTATTTTTCGGAAGTGATACAGGAAACACCGAAGCCGTAGGTAAAATGATCCAAAAGAAATTGGGTAAAAAGCTTGTCGATGTTAAAGATATCGCCAAAAGTACCAAAGAAGAAATCGCCGAATTCGATTTATTAATCTTAGGCATTCCTACTTGGTATTACGGCGAAAACCAATGTGATTGGGACGACTTCTTACCAGAATTAGAAGAAATTGATTTCACTGATAAGTTAGTGGCTATTTTCGGCTTAGGCGATCAAGAAGATTATTCAGAGTATTTCTGTGATGCGATGGAACCATTACGCGATATCGTTGAATCAAAAGGCGCTATTGTTGTCGGTAATTGGTCCACAGAAAGTTACGAATTTGAAGCTTCAAAAGCGTTAATTAACGAAAACACATTTATCGGTTTATGTATTGATGAAGACCGTCAACCAGATCTTACTGAAGCACGTGTTGATGCTTGGGTTAAGCAGATTTATGACGAACTTTGCTTAGCAGAGTTAGAAGACTAGTTATTACACCTAAGTAATAATGTAAAAAGCCAGCGATCAGCTGGCTTTTTTGTATCTACAGATTTAGTCAACTAAAGCGCCTTATCCCATTGCTAACCCACTTCCTATAACTCGAATACGAACACGAACACGAGAACAATAAGGCCGCGAACAAGTATATTGTTCTAGTTCTTTATAGATAGCGACAAAGATCGATGTATTAACTAAGACTACTTTGAAAATTAGCTGTATTCAGTCTCCACCAACCAATAGTGTTACGTAAAGGCTTAATTGGCTGGGGTCACATAGGTAATATTATCGTTTTGTAACAGTATTAATCATTATTTCAATTAACTTAATGATCAACAGGATTATGTTTCTCTAAAAATAGAGTAACATTTTCATAAAAAGTATAACGGTTCTTTTTATTAAAAAAGCCATGGCCTTCATTTTCAAACTCAAACCATTCATAATTTTTATTATATTTATCTAATTGCTCTATTAATACTTCAGCTTGCTGAAGCGGTGTACGATCATCCTTTGAACCATGAGATAGTAATAACGGTAGCTTTAGTTTATCAATAGCATGGATTGGCGAATGCTTTATTTGGATATTTTGAGCGCCTACCCTTTCTGTAAAAAAGCGCGTGTCTTTGAATTCACTATCATCAACAAGCAACTCTAAATCATAGACTCCCATTGATGCGATCGCACATTTAAATAAATCTGGAGCTAGAATACTACTTTGTAATGCGCTGTAAGCGCCAAAGCTTGCACCCATTATACAAAGACGATTTTTATCTATGTAGCCTTTATTAACGAGGTGATTAACACCGTCAATAATGTCGTATTGAATGTTTTCACCCCATTGTTTAAAACCTGCTGATTCAAATTTCCAGCCAAAGCCTTTAGAGCCGCGAAAGTTAATTTGAACAACCGCATACCCTTGCGAAGATAATAATTGTGCTTCAGAATCAAACCCCCAATAATCTCTAATATGTGGTCCTCCATGCACTAATATTACCGCCGGCTTTGGGGTGTTAGTGTTACTTCGAGGTAAGGTTAAATATCCTTGTACGGGCGTATTGTCTCGCGCATCAAATTTAAACGAATATTGTGGATTTAATAAGTTGATATCTAATTCTTTTTTACTCTTTGCAACAAAATTAAATTTTTTGTCTTTCGCATCAAACAAGTACCAAACTCTAGGTTGAACATCACTTGTCAGAGTAATTAGTGCTTTTTCGTTAACTGTTCTATCCCACTCTACATCCATATTGTAACCAGCAAATCGCTTTATAAATGCGGCAAACTCTATTGCTGCGGGATGTGTTTCATCCAATATTTTATATTGAGGATACTCATTAAAGTAAGACATTGCGTATGGCTTATCATTGTCAGTATAAAGCGTACCGACATTAGCCCCTTCAATATGATACAAAGAAGATAGTTTTTGTGTCGCTGGATTAAACAAACAAATAGAGAGCGTATCGTTGCCGCAATAATCTCTAACCAACAACTGTTTTTTATCGGTATATAAACTAATGATTTTAAAGTTATAAGTGACACCTGGGATAGCGTATTTATTCCATGAGTTTTTGTTAAAGTCGTAGCTAGCAACCGTGACCTCATTATCTCTATCTATACTGCTCATCCATAAACTTTCATCTTTCTCTAAATACCATAATCTGGTTGAATCATGGTCGACTTTGTAACCATCAACTTTAGCTAAAGTTTCTAAGGTACCTTTATATATATTTAACTTAAATGCCCACATTCCTTCGCTGTCATATTGTGAGGTTGAAATAATAATATGACGAGGATCATCTTCTAAGATGCTAATTATATTGGGGTGTGCCAAGTGTTTTTCTAAATCGGCTTCTGTGACATTACTTCTGAGCTTACCTCGATGGAATAACGAACGAAGACCAAAAATAAATTCGCCCTTTTCATCATCAATATTAATGCTGTAAATTTCGCCATAGTAAGCCTTTCGTTCTTCAGACCTTTGCTCAGAAGCTAGAAAAATAAGTAACCTTTCATTATTCGCCCACGAGTAATTACCTACTCTATCTTTTTTAGCAAAATAAATTTGATTAACCGCTTTCATTGTCTTTGTATCTACAATAACAATAACAGGTACATCATTATGATTTCTTATTAATGCAAGGTGTTTTCCATCGGGTGAAAGGCTGACATTTCGATAATCATTAGTTTTAAAAAGAGTTTCAATAGTTAATTTTTTTGCTGATAACTCACTTTCTTTAACATTGTTTTTTTGTTCACTTGCTATCGAAAAGTAACTTACAAATAGAGATAAAAGTAAGGTGCTTCTTATTATTTTAATAACCACAAAATTCCCTTTAATTGTTTATTTTTATTATTTTAATTTCTCTTATTATTATCTATGACGATAACTACCTGTGCAACCTAATAGTTACGGCGCAAATATTTACACTATTGCACGACAAATTGCTTAATTCACAAAAAATAGCGATAGGTCAGTTATGAGAATGAAAAGTAAGGAACTACCTCATGGTTAAAAATGTTTATTTCACATGAAATGGCCATAGCAAATATTTTTACAGGTAGTTTGTTAAAATAACTAAATGTAGCCGTATTGAGCCTATTAATGCCTTCAGGTTTCCCTACCTTAGGGCCTTTGACCAATAGTTTATGCTTGAGCTTAATATCGGTCAAAGTGCGAAACTTAATTCTAGAGTTTAAATTTAGATAATTGATTGTTCAGCTCATAAGCCAACTCTAGTAACTCTTCACTGATCTGTTTGCCCTTAACCGCATCTTCGCTTGATTGCTCAGCAACATTACTAATATCGACAACATTTTTATTTATCTCATCTGCTGCAATATTTTGTTGTTTAGCTGCGTTTGATATTTGACAATTTAGGTCATCAATTTCATGTATTTGACTGGCAATACCTTCAAGTAAATTGGCTACATCAGTAACATCTTGCGCCTTTTCATTTGCTTGCTCACTCACATTATTCATTGATGATACGGCCTGCTTTGCATCAACTTGTAAACTTCCAATGGTGAGCTGAATTTTATCAATTGACTCACGAGTTCTGGTGGCTAAGTTTCTCACTTCATCAGCAACAACGGCAAAGCCCCTTCCTTGTTCACCCGCCCGCGCTGCTTCAATAGCCGCATTTAGTGCAAGCAAGTTAGTTTGTTCTGCAATAGCTGTAATAACCTCGAGTACATTAGCTACTTCATTGGTTTTAAAGCTTAATTCAGTGATCATCGCGGTATTCTCAATCACTTGATCACGTAACTGATTAATGCCGGTCTTAGCACTATCAACCAATATAAGGCCTTGTGAAGCGCTTTGGCTGGCATGAACAGACTTTTCAGCCGCCAATTCAGTATTGTTTTGCACTTCATCTGCCGATGCATCCAATTCATTAATCGCTGTGGCAACTGAGTCTGTCCCATTTTTTTGTTTAAGCACAGCTTTGCGAGTTAACGAGGAGATATTATCAACATGTTTTGCTGAATTAATTAATTGCTCTGTGGCGCTAGAAAAAGAGAGAAAGCTTGTTTTAAACTTATCCATCATGCTATTTAAGGCAATAGATACTGCACCAAGTTCATCGTCATAATTAACGGAGATTTTTTTATTTAAATCTAAGTTAGCTTCAACATCATTAATGGTGCTTTTTAAGCGACGTAGGCGTGAAATAACGAGTTTATTAAACATAAAACTCAATAAGCCAAAGCAGATCACCGTGATAATCAGCTGCAGCAGACCAGCTTTAGTAATTGACTCGTTAATTTCCTTATTGACGTTAGTTACATCATATGTGATTTTAACCGCACCAAGAATTTCGTTTTCACCAACTTGATGACATGTTAAACAATTCGTTCCACGATAATCACTTTTTGCCCGAATCGGCAAAATAAAGCTCATCATGTTTTTACCGTCTTGTTTAATATATTTGAAGGCTTTATTACCAAGCAAGCCACTGCGTTCAAAGTCATCATTAGCGGCTTGGTCATCAAAACCTTTACCAAAGGTTTTGATTAATGCCGGCGCTCTAATAATTCGAGCTTCAATGATTTCTTCTTGGCTAAGCGCTTTTTGCTGAGCTATTTTTCGATTCGCGACTGTGCCCGTTAACATCATGGTATTAACTACATCAAAATAATTTAGTGCGCGATTTTCTAAGTTATTTTTAACAAACTTCTCACTGAGCTCTTTTTCATCAAACCAGAAGAAAGTCACGGTGGTACTAAGAAATATGATGGCAAAAAGTACTAGAATAATATTTATCTTTTTTGCTAAAGAAAGCTGTTTTATCATATTAAAATCATCCTGATTAAAATAAAATCAAGTATAAACAAAATCATAATGAGATTTTAAAAAATGTAAGCTTTGTTTGTTTTAGCACAACTTTATTGCATTTTTTTCTTACGGATATATATAGTCCGATTAAGTTTAGCGACAATCTCGCCTTCAGCATCTTTAACAAAAACAGGAATGACAGGGAGGTATTTTTCACCTTGTGCTGTCTTTGCTAAAATATCATCAATTAAAGCATCCGTGATCAAAAACTCAGCCGTAACCGTTCCTTTACCTGGTTTAATGTAATCAATATCTGCTGACTTATCCCAAACGATATAGTCTTGACCTAATCGTGACATTATCATTAACATGCAAAATGGGTCGGTCATTGCATATAATGAGCCACCAAAATGTACACCCACCGCATTTTTATTGAATATACTAAGTTTTAAACGTACTTTGGCTTTGCGAAAGTCATCAGAAATATTAACAATTCTAATCCCGGTGAACAAAAATGGTGGCCAGAGATTTAATAATAACTTCATTTGCCAAGCTTTTTGAAACATGTAATTTCCTTTGAAACGATATAAAAATGAGAGTACCCATATAAAATGTATGGTTGAATGATGCAAACGCACCAGAGCAGAAAGGATTTTATTACGTTTTAGCTCAACAAAACCAGCAAAAGTGATAATCATTTACAACTAGCTCTTTCAACCAAGCGCATAACCCCCTATAATTTTCCATAAATTAAAAGCCAGATGTAGAGACTTAAATTAATGCCTGAACAAAATGAAGAATTAAAAAGAGCTGGATTAAAGATAACCCTGCCACGCATTAAAATTTTGGCTATTTTACAAAATCCAAACAACCAGCATATTAGTGCTGAAGACGTGTATAAAATTTTACTTGAGCAGCATGAAGAAATTGGTCTAGCAACAGTATATCGTGTATTAAACCAATTTGATGACGCAGGTATTGTTACTCGCCATCATTTTGAAGGTGGTAAGTCGGTATTTGAATTAAGCCATAAAAAGCATCATGACCATTTAGTGTGCTTAAATTGCGGCAAAGTAATTGAGTTTGAAGATGATGTCATTGAACAACGTCAAGAAGACATTGCTAAATCACACAAAGTAAAATTGACTAATCACAGCTTATATTTATATGGTGAGTGTGAAGACGAAGTTGCATGCGAAAAGTATCGTAAATCACAGTTTTAATTTACTAAAAAATTAACAATATTTAAGCCCTAGTTATTCAGTTAACTAGGGCTTTTTTGTTGTTAATCGTTCTATAAAAATCACAAGCTCTGTAAGTTAGTAATGTTTATTATCATTAACTTCAAGCAAATGCATGTATATCCTTACCGATAGAAAAAACCTATTACAATCATAAAGCCAATCAATTTTTAATGTGCTATTTATTCAGCTATGCTGAATCGATAACCATCAATAATCAGGTAGAGGAAAAATCATGAAAAAGAAATTAACGACTAGTGCAGGTTGCCCTGTTGCTGATAATCAAAATGTTATGACAGCAGGCAAACAAGGCCCACAATTACTACAGGATGTTTGGTTTTTAGAAAAGTTGGCACATTTTGACCGTGAAGTTATTCCTGAAAGGCGTATGCACGCCAAAGGCTCTAGCGCTTATGGTACATTTACCGTAACACACGATATTAGCCAATATACCAGAGCAAAAATATTCTCTGATATTGGTAAACAAACCGAATTCTTTGCCCGATTTAGTACTGTTGCCGGCGAACGTGGTGCCGCTGATGCTGAGCGTGACATCAGAGGCTTTGCATTAAAGTTTTACACTGAAGAAGGTAACTGGGATTTAGTCGGCAATAATACACCGGTTTTCTTTTTACGTGATCCTCTAAAATTCCCTGATTTAAACCATGCCGTGAAACGTGATCCCCGTACCAATATGCGTAGCGCACAAAACAACTGGGACTTTTGGACTTCGTTACCAGAAGCATTACATCAAGTGACTATCGTGATGAGTGAACGTGGTATTCCTGCCAGTTATCGTCATATGCATGGTTTTGGCAGTCATACATTTAGCTTAATTAATGCTGACAATGAACGTTTTTGGGTGAAATTTCACTTTAGATCTAATCAAGGTATTAAAAACTTAACTGATGCAGAAGCTAATAAACTCATTGGTGAAGACAGAGAAAGTCATCAAGCAGATTTATATAACACCATAGAAGCTGGTGAAAAACCGTCTTGGCAGTTACAAATTCAAGTCATGACTGACGAGCAAGCACAGAACTCGCCATATAATCCTTTTGATTTAACTAAAGTATGGCCGCACGGTGATTATCCACTGATTGATGTGGGTGTTTTAGAGTTAAACAGAAACCCTGAAAACTACTTTGCGGAAGTTGAACAAGCAGCGTTTAATCCGGCCAACATAGTGCCAGGTATTAGTTTTTCACCTGACAAAATGCTACAAGGTCGATTATTTTCATACGGCGATGCTCAGCGTTACCGTTTAGGTGTGAACCACAGCTCAATTCCTGTGAATGCGCCGCGTTGTCCTGTGCACAGTTATCACCGAGATGGTGCTATGCGAGTTGATGGTAATCATGGTGGCACCATTGGCTATGAGCCAAATAGTCAAGGTGAATGGCAAGAACAACCTGATTTTTCAGAGCCGCCTTTAAGCTTATCGGGCTCTGCTAAGCATTGGGATCATCGAGAAGATGAAGATTACTACTCACAGCCTGGTGCATTATTTAACTTAATGACACCTGAGCAACAGCAAGTGCTATTTTCAAATACAGCAGCTTCAATCGGTGGTGCATCTATTGAAGTACAAAAGCGCCATATAGGTAACTGTTTGAAAGCGGCACAAGCTTACGGTGAAGGTATTGCAAAAGCGCTTAATATCTCTTTAGACGAGCTTTAGGCTTTGTAAAAACGTACTAACGAGGCCGTACGCTCTGTTATAAAGCGAATAATCTTATAGGCACTGCTTTCATAGCCGTTGCCTTATTAAATATAGCTTAAGTCGTGACGGTCTTAATCGTGATAAAGGTGCTCAAATTGAGCACCTTTTTTAATTTTGTGATATTCACTAGCTTCATGTAATGTTATCGACATGGCTTGTGAGTGTGCCTGAGTTTTGCTGTCAGCATTATCACTGTTGTATCTACCTTGATAAAAATGCTAGTAATAAGGATAAATGTCATACGAATGCGAATTCAAAAAATTCAGTAGCTCAGTCGATTACTTATTGATAGGTCATTGATAGGTCATGCCATTGTATTTTATCCAACCTGCTTTATGGCCAGTATCCGCAAGTGATTCGCCACCATGTGTCCAATGTACTAAGCCACCAAAGCGATTCCACTGATAGACGCCGTAAAATTCAATTTCATCGCCAACTTTTAGATCCGGAATGCGTCGACAAACATCAATATTATGTATCACCAACACCGATTTATTATTTTTCAATTGAACGCTAAATTTTTGATGGTGAGTGCCTTTATCATCATCAGGAAAGATTTTATTGATTTTACCTTTGCCATGTAAATATTTTTTTGTCATTGCTGTCCTTAAAAATAAACGCGACTTGGCTTAACTTCAGAACTTAGCTTGAGAGCTTAACTTTAAAGCTTAACTTTAGAGCTTAACTTTAGAGCTTCGCGAGTAAACTTAACTAATCATGCTAATGATTAAATGACTAAAGTAGATTACGACAAACTCAATAGCTTTATCGTTGCATAAAGCAATGCTAGGCTGATCAAAACAAAAGCGATAACGATGATATTAAAAAAAAACTTAGCTAAGCGTTTTTTTATCGCTGCAAACCAACCTTTAGTCGGCTCATCACCTGGAGTATTAACCAGTAAACCGATTAATGCACTTAACAGTAAACTCCATGTCGCGAGTAATAAACTGGGCACAGCAAAGCTATTTTGATTTTCAATTGATGCTGAAAAAAATAAAAATATAATAAAAACCAAACCGATAAAGAAAACCGTGTTTAATAACGGTTTTAATATATATAAACGTTCGGCTAAACTTTTCAGTGTCATTTATTGCGCCTTTATTTCGCTGCAAGTAATTTAAAATATATGATAATAATACCACGCTAAAGTCGTACGATAGCAAAGACAGTCGACCGTTTGTAATATCACCATCAAACTACAACTTTTACCTTGTTAAATAGCTATTTAGCAATACTTCTGGAACTAAAGTACCATTCAATAAGTTAACTGTATACGCCATGCTGTTTAACACGACAATGACCTTATTAACTGTTCACGATGGAAATTTATTATGCCTAAAAATTTAGCCGCTTTTATTATTATTGCAATGACATTTTTTAGTGCCAATAGCCTGGCCCAGTTATCGGCTCTAACTGAGTTTGGTAGTAACCCAGGTGAGTTAAGCGCAAGTTTTTTTAAGGGGACAACAGACAATAAAAGTCTTGTTGTTTTGCTCCATGGCTGTGTGCAAAAAGGAGAAGAACTTGCACAACAAAGTGGGTTATTAGCGTTAGCAAACAAAAAACAATTTTCGTTGTTAATACCACAGCAAAGCCAAAATAATAATATTAAGAGTTGTTTTAATTGGTTTTCGAAGCAAGATATCGAAAAAGATCAAGGCGAAAGTTTGTCGATAAAAAATATGATCACTACGGTGAATGCCGAGCAGAACTTTGACAATATCTACATCGT
The DNA here is from genome assembly GCA_049642265.1 of Cognaticolwellia sp. GTDB lineage: Bacteria > Pseudomonadota > Gammaproteobacteria > Enterobacterales > Alteromonadaceae > Cognaticolwellia. Next base: position 21,839 of record JBAROR010000064.1, read on the forward strand.
CGGTTTATCTGCTGGCGCTGCAATGGCAAGCTCGATGTTAGTTAATTACCCTGATTTATTTGCTGCTGGTGCCATTATCGCCGGCATACCCTACCCTTGTGCAGACGACCTAATTACCGCTATTGCTTGTATGAGAGGTGGCCCTTCACAATCACCTACGGAGCTAACAACATTAGTAAAAAATAAAATGCCTGCTCAATCACATTGGCCAACCCTATCTGTTTGGACAGGTGATAAAGATTCAGTGGTGAACCCTAAAAACGCTCAAAATCTAGCCTTGCATTGGGCGCAATTGAGTCAGTCGTCACAACCCATTATCGTTCAGCACCAAGGTTATAAAGTTAGTCAATGGCAAGGAAAAAACAAGCAACTTAATGTGGAGCTCATTGAGGTAGAAAACATGGACCATGGTATTGCCGTAGCTCCAACATTAACCGATGGTGGTAGCGAAGCTGCTTTTGTAATTAAAACGCCAATCAGCACCATTTTATACTTACTAGATGCCTGGAAAATATAAAATCACACCCTATATCAGAAAACATTTAATAAAAAAGTCGTTATAAACACACTTTAAAAAGATAAATAACAACAACTTAAAAACTAATAAAGTCAGCATACTACTATAGTACAAATTATATTCTGAGCAATTTACTATAGAGTTTTATACACACCAATAAGAAATAAAAAAGTGCATAAATTCGCGACTTATTAGATTTGAAACACGGGGAAATATTATGAAGCATTACAACAGAAGACTGAGTGTTCTAGCGATAACAATTTCAGCAGCACTGGCAAGCCAAAACATTGTTGCTGCAGAGACTGATGAACAAATAAAGAATGATCCAACTTTAGAACGCATTGAAGTAACAGCACGAAAAACGGCAGAAAGCTTGCAATCTGTGCCTGTTGCTGTCACTTCTGTTGGCGCAGAACAGTTAGCACAAAATGGTATAAGTGCGATGACTGAAGTGCAGCAGTTTTCTCCAAACACTACCTTACAAGCTAGCCGAGGAACTAACTCTACGTTAACCGCTTTTATTCGTGGTGTCGGTCAAGATGATCCATTATGGGGTTATGAACCTGGCGTTGGCATTTATGTTGATGATGTTTACATTGCTCGCCCGCAAGGTGCAGTATTAGACATTCTTGACGTTGAACGTATTGAAGTATTACGTGGCCCACAAGGTAGTTTATACGGCAAGAATACGATTGGTGGCGCAATCAAATATGTCACTAAAAAAATGTCTGGTGATGTCGAACTAGACCTTGCCGCTACGTTTGGTAATTATGGTCGTCAAGATTATAAAGTTGCCGGTAAAATACCGGTTATCGATGATAAACTTTATGTTGGTTTCGCCTTAGCCAATTTAACACGTGACGGCTACGGAGAGTTTTTACAATCAGCTCTCCCAAACCAAGATTTAGAAAACTATAATAAAGATGTTTTTGCCGGTCGAGTTACCGTCGAATTCGAACCTAATGATGATTTATTCTTCCGCTTCAACTATGACAAAACAACCGACGACTCTAATGCTAAAGGCGGTTATCGGTTACTACCTAGTATCGTAACCGATGCGCCAGTACCTGACAGCGTTTATGACTCCTATACCAGTATGCCTACTTGGAATAGTGTGGAATCAGAAGGGTTCAGTTTAACGGCTGAATATTATATTAATGACACTTGGTCGGTAAAATCAGTTACCTCAAGTCGTGAAAATTATTCCAAAACTAACATTGATTTTGATAATACGGCCGAGCGTATATTTGATGTACCCGCCATTTACGACGATGAACAGTTTACTCAAGAATTCCAACTAAACTATGATTCAGATAATCTTACTTTTGTCTCTGGTCTTTATTACTTTGATGGCGAATCTTGTGGTCAATTTGATGCTATTTTAGAAGTTTTTGGACAGTCGCTTTCTTTACCAGGCTTAACGCGTGAAGTCGCAGGTTGTAATAACAGTGAAAGCTATGCTGTTTATGCACAAGGCTCGTATAACCTTACCGACAAGTTATCTATGACTTTAGGTGCACGTTATACCACAGAAGAGAAAACGGCGAACGTTAATAATGGCGTAGTATTTGAAACCGTTTATCCTGAAAGTGGCTGGGTATCAGGCTATGAGCGTGGTGATGTCGAGTTTCCTGAAGTATTAAATGACAAAGAAGATTGGTCGCGCTTTACTCCGCGTATTGGCGTTGAATATCAATACTCAAACGACATGATGTTCTTTGCTAGTTACTCGCAAGGCTTTAAGTCAGGCACATTTAATCCAAGAGCTAGTGGTGAAGAGCCAGCCGTAGATCCTGAAGTTGTTGACTCATTTGAGATTGGCGTAAAAAGCGAATGGAATAACAACTTAAGAATTAATGCGACAGCTTTCTACCTTGATCATAAAGACAGACAGTTTGTAACAGTTTTACCGACTGCTGACAGTAGTGCCTTAAGTCAGCGTTTAGGCAATATTGGTAAATCAACGGCCTCAGGTTTAGAGCTAGAAATTAAATACGCAGCAACCGATGAATTAAATGTATTTGCAAGCATAGGCTTAATTGACTCGTCTTTTGAAAAGGTTAAATCCTTTGATGCCGACCTTAACCCAATAGACATTAGCGACAGTTTCACCATTACAAATACTCCTGACACTACTGCTAATCTTGGTTTTTCTTATGATATTGAATCATCATTAGGTGCATTTGTTGTTAATGGTAATTATTATTACCGTAGTGACTATGATTTGAACGTTACCGACAACCTATTAACCCAAGATGGCTATGGCCTGCTTAACCTAGGTATTAATTGGTATAGTGATAACGGCGATTGGACAGCAGCACTGCATTGGAAAAATATAACCGATGAAGAATACCTAGTCGGTAATTATGCTTTCTTAGGAGAACAGAATACTGACGGTAGCTATCAACCAGGTTTAGGTGGCGATACCACACTTATTGGCTATTACGGAGACCCTGAAACTATTTCGTTAACCATAGGTTATAGTTTCTAATCCTAGCTTTTGTTTCAAAAAATAAAAGAGTTGGTTTTTACCAGCTCTTTTTTGATAACAAGCATTTGATAACGAATATTTGAACATAATGACAATAAACTAAAGCACCCAGAATACGTTCAAATTAACTCATAAATCTAGTAGCATAAAGGTTAAGCTAATCAATTATTAACCGGTAACTGTATAAGCTAGTATTTAACTCAATAGAGGCTGTAGTAATGAAGCAAGCAAAAGTAATTATCGCCGATGATCACCCGTTATTTCGCACGGCCTTAAAACAAGCAATTGTCGAATGTATTGATGGTGACGAAACTTTAGAAGTAGATAACTTTCATGATTTACTTAAGGAAGTCACTAGTAATAGTAGCTTAGAGCTTGTTTTTCTTGATTTACATATGCCTGGTAACGACGGTTTTACCGGTTTAACACAATTGCAAAATCATTTTCCCGATATTGTTGTGATCATGGTCTCTTCAGACGATAACTCTGAAACTATGCAAAAAGCGATTAACTTTGGTGCCGCTGCATTTATTCCTAAATCTGCTGATTTAGCCACGATAGCAAAAGCGATTGATACTGTTTTAGAGGGAGGTATTTGGTTACCAGAACATATCGAATTTAATGCCGATCAACAAATTGATGTCGCTCACCAGAAATTAGCCAAACAATTGAGCCAATTAACACCGCAACAATATATAGTGTTAACGCAAATTGCCGATGGCCAATTGAATAAACAAATAGCCTATGATCTCGACATTAAAGAAACTACCGTTAAAAAGCACGTTTCCGCTATATTATTAAAATTAGAAGTGAATAACCGAACATTGGCTGGTCTTGCTTATCAACAATTGATGTTGAGCCCTTCGCAACACCTAAACGTATCTTAACAAAAAATATGCTCTGAGCTTCTAAGGTCCTAGTCGCTATTTGAGTTAATATTCATCAGGTAAAATCAGCATAAAACTGAAGGTTCATGATACATTTTATGCAGAGTTATAAAAGTTTATAATAAAGAATTTACAGCAGGTTGTGCATTGCTCTAGTTAAAATGCCATATAAGCATCGTAGATCTTTTGGAATTCGCCACTTTCTTTTAAGACTTTTAATCCTTGATTAAAGTCGTTCCTTACCTGCTTATCTCTAAATATCGGCTGATAGTTTTTTGGGTTTATCATAAGATTAAAGTTATGTTCTTCAAATTCATCCTGCTCTAACACCTTAAGTATTGGCACTTGCTTCGCAAAATATCTAAAAATATAACGATCACTTAGTACGACATCATAGCGCCCAAACCGTAGTAGTTTTACTTGCGTCAATTGGTCACTAACACCATAAAACCTTTTCTCTTCATCTACTTTCTTTAGCCATTTAGGATAGCGTTTTTCAGCGCCTTGAAACGATACTATGCTAAGTAAGTCTAAATCACTTGGAACTTTTATAGAGATATTGCGACTTTTTAGCGTAATAAAAATATTGTCGTAAATGACCGCTGGCTCAGCATAAAATCCGCCATGTAATTTTAGATCTACGCCCATGTCTCCCATTGCCGCATCAACTAAATGATGACTAAACGCGATAGGTATCCGACCTAAAGGAAAATATAGTGGTTTAAGTGTGTGGCCTTTATGTGCCAGAGCGGCTGAAATAATATCGATTTCAATGCCATTATTCTGTTGCTGAAAAATATACGGAGGGATTTCTTGGCTAAACGCCATTACAACGTCTTTCGCCTCTGTTAAAAAAGATAACATTGCACTGATAAATAAAACGCAGTATTTGAGTGAAATTCTTTTCATTGGCAACTTAGTATTTCTGTATATATTGACCTAGTGAATTGAACCTAGTGACTGACACAGCTAAATAATGGGCTCATTGCATTGAATAAAATTAATCTACGATGAGGTTATATAACTTTATATCATTGATAAACAGAAGGAACAAGTTAGAAAAGTATAAAAAGTGACATACACCATTTACGCATCATACTGACTCAATAAATGCATAATTATAGACAAATCGACGTTTTTATAAAATATGCAGCATGGTTACCTTAAATCATTAAAATATTAATGATTTAAAAAGGAAAGTGTGAAAATAATAGGTTTACTGTCGAATACTTTTAATGGCTAGCAGAAAATGAAGCCGGTACTCGACAGTAACCCTAATGTTATTTATTCACTTGCCGTTGGCTCTTCCCAAGAAAGGTGATGTTCTGCCAATACAACCAAATTTTCACTATTGATCAGACGGTGTGAAGCGGTATAACCAAGGATATTTTTAACGGTTTCATCTGGACGGCTTGAAATAATAGCGGTTTCATCAGATGAGAAATTACACAAACCACGTGCCACTTCTACGCCACTTTCGTCATAAATATGCAATACATCTGCACGTTCAAAAGTGCCATGAATAGAAACAACATCATGACAGGAGAACCCTTCGTCGCCGCCGAATAATGCGTCAGCAACATCTTGTTTTATCACTAAACTACCGGCCATTTGTAAGCGATCGGTTAGCCAGATATTCCAAGCTGATGATGGTGATGAATGAGCGATACATTTGGTGTGTTTGCGTTCGCCGCGTAATATAGCGGTAACGGGAGCTTCCATGGTGCCACGAGCAATAATGGTCGTACAGCCAGCATTTTGTGCCATATTTGCTGCTTGCAATTTAGTTAGCATGCCACCTGTTCCTAAAGAACTAGTGCCACTTGCTGCTTCCATATAGCTGCTGACATCTTCGATAGATTCAACGAAAACAGCGCCTTCTTCTGAAGGGTCTCGGTCATAAACGCCATCGATGCAGGTTAAAATAAATAAATATTCAGCCCCGATCATCTGGGCAACTTTTGCTGCTAAGCGATCGTTATCACCAACGCGAATTTCTTCGGTGGTTACCGTATCGTTTTCGTTTACAATTGGCATTACACCTTGCTTTATTAATCTATGCACGGTGTTTTTGATGTTAAGAAATCGACGTCGGTCTTCTAAATCATCTAAGGTAACTAATACTTGTGCAATATCAAAACCATATTCTAAGGCAATTTGCTTGTAGGCATGCATTAATATGGGTTGTCCACAAGCGGCAGCCGCCTGTTTATCTTGAACACTGGCGTTTTCGATAGAGCAGCCAATAGTATTAAGACCCAATGCAACTGAGCCTGATGAGGTGAGGACAACTTCGTAGCCTTGTTCTTGCAGCACAGAAATGTCACTAAGGAGACCATGCATAAAGGCAAAGCTAGGCGTTAAATTTTTAACGTTTGCTAATAAACTTGAGCCAACTTTAATGACTATGCGAGGTTTGTTTCGAGGGGATTTTTCAGTTTTTTGTTGTTCAAATGAGGGCAAAATTACTCCGTACTTTGATTAATTAAATTAAATATCCGAGTTGAAGCGATAATGATTATACGAATATCGTTTCATGAAACTGCAGTTATTTTCGTCTTTCTTCCATTTTATTGTCGTATTGTCGAGCTTTGTATATTTACTTTATATCTGCGTCGTACGTGTTATTTATTCAAGTTGTATAAGTACTATTTATTGTTCTTATTAAAATAAAATTGATTAATATGAATAGTAAAAGTAATTTCAACCTTACTTAACATTGTTCTTCTAATCACAATTCTAGTTATGATTTTCGTCATCACTCTCGAATTAAACTCGTTATTAAGTAGTTACTAAAACGCTTACTTAAACAACGTAAATTGACGCCTTATTCAACAAGTAAAGTGTTCATAACAAACGATAGTGTTTAGCTATTCTTTGCCAATAACTTATCAAAAACTTATCAAAAACCTGACAACAATCGACAAATCAGTGCGAAGATCATATACTAAAAACCCTATTTTTTCAATCGCTCTTAAAATCGGCGTATTAAAAGAGTAGTTTTATTACACCAAAAATGTTCATACTGAACAACTGCAATAACATTTGCACTTCATTCAAGCGAACACGAAACATCAGGAGTTTTATGTCATTACTTATGATTGGTTGTGGAAAAATGGGTAGCTCATTGCTAACTCGTTGGGCAACCTCTACGGATCATACCATCACAGTTGTTAACCCTTCTTTAGTCAAAGCACCTCGAGGTGTTATCGTCAAACAAACCATTGAAGAACTTAACGAACAGCAGTTCGATATCATCGTGATTGCGATTAAACCGCAGCTCATAGAAGAAGTATTACCCGCTTATCGCCAATACCTTGCCGACTCTGGCTGCATTATTTCTATCGCTGCCGGCTACTCTGTATCGTCAATAGAAAAGTTACTTGGTGAACAAGCCGTTATTCGTATTATGCCAAACTTGCCAGCGCAAATAGGTCGTGGCGTTAGTGCGCTTTATGCAAATTCAAGCTGTAGTAATGCGCAAATAACTATGGCTACTACCCTTACCGATGCCGTTGGTTATACCCATTTTGCGGCTAGCGAAGATGAACTAGACAGAGTAACAGCGGTTGCAGGCAGCGGTCCTGGTTACGCCTTCGAAATTGCTCGTTGCTGGATCGAATCAGCAATAAAATTAGGTTTCTCACCTGAAACAGCAAAAGCATTAGTGCTGAACACACTAGGTGGCTCAATTGAATTGGCAACGACCAGCACTGAAAATGTAGAAATATTACGAAATTCTGTCACCAGTAAAAATGGCACCACCGAAGCTGGATTAAAAGCACTTATGAATGACTCAACGCTAGAAACATTACTCGAGTCAACTGTCCAAGCAGCTTATCAACGCGCGGTAGCATTACGTTAGCTTTTCTCAACAGCACAGCCAGCAAACGCTAATATTCACCTAACTTTAGGGTGAAAGTAATACCGCGATGAAAATTATTGACACTAAAATTTTAAACTGGATAAATATGATCCGACAAGATTGAATTTATCCAGTTAATTCAGCATTAAAAATAAGGCAAACTCACTTATGTCAGCAGACAATGAAATTTATACTATCGAAAATATGATTAATAGGCTTGGTAAAAGAGCAAAAGCAGCTTCAAAGTCACTAGCTTGTGCCACAACTCAACAAAAAAATATCGCTTTAACCGTCGCAGCCAATGCTTTAAGAGAAAATACACCCGCCTTACTAGAAGCAAATGATCTTGATGTATTAGGGGTAACTGAAGCAGGTAAGGCTGAATCATTTGTTGATCGACTTAAACTGACTCCAGATCGAATCGAAGCAATGGCTGTAGCATTAGAAGATATCGCTAAATTACCAGATCCAGTCGGACGCGTGTTAGCCAAGTTTGATCGACCTAATGGATTGAAGATCACTCGCGTAGCAACCCCTATTGGCGTAATAGGCATGATTTACGAGTCACGCCCTAATGTGGGTGCTGACGCCGGTGCTTTATGTCTTAAATCAGGCAATGCGGTAATTTTACGTGGTGGCTCTGAAAGTTTAAATTCTACACGTATTATTGTTGAATGTATGGCCACAGGGTTACGTGCTGCGAACTTACCCGTTACTTGTATACAATTGGTTGATACTGACGACCGTTCAGCTGTAGCCGCATTACTGCGTTGTGCTGACTATGTAGATTTAGTTATTCCTCGTGGTGGTCGTGGCTTAGTAGAACTAGTAAGAAACCAAGCTCAAGTACCTACTTTGTTGCATCTCGATGGAAATAACCATGTTTATGTAGATAAAGATGCCGACTTAGCTAAAGCACTAAGTGTTATCAAAAACGCTAAATTACGCAGAACCGGTGTTTGTGGTGCCACTGAAAGTTTAGTTATCGATAAAGCTATCGCTGCTCAATTTTTACCTCAACTAGTGGATACTTTAAAAAATTGTGAAGTTCGTGGCGACCTTGCTGCACAAGCTTGTGATAAGCGCATTATTGCAGCGAACGATGCTGATTGGGATACTGAGTACTTAGACGCAATATTGTCTGTTAAAGTGGTCGAAGATCTCGCACAAGCGCTTGATTTTATCGATAAGCATTCGTCAAAACATACTGACGCTATTATTACTGAAAATGATGATACCGCTGAATTGTTTATGCGCGCTGTTGACTCCGCAGTTGTAATGCACAATGCCTCGACCCAGTTTGCCGATGGTGGTGAATTTGGTATGGGTGCTGAAATAGGTATAGCGACAGGTAAAATTCATGCCCGTGGTCCGGTGGGTTTAGAACAGCTAACGATTTTTAAATATCGTGTGGCTGGCCAAGGACAAATTCGTCCTTAAACTTCCTTATTAGTTATATACCCAAACCACTTGAAGATGCCGTTTCAGAACTAAGCTAGGAAATCAGGTCAAGGCGCAGCACGAAGACAATGGTTATTCCCTGATCGAGTGCTGCACAGCTTTTTTGCTCCAGACAAAAGCTAAGTACATACATCCATGTATGCAACGCGGAGTTGGTTTTCTAGCTTAGCTCCCTTCGGGCAAGGCGATAAAGGGTCATCTCCGGCGTTATTGATTTCGACAATGGAACAACCATTCTCTTCAATCAATGCCTTGGTGCTAACCCTTTCTCGACTTGCTGAATCCTGCATCTTCAAGTGGCTTGGGTATAAGCGAGCTTTATAATTAAAGCTCGCACATCATTTTGTATATAAATAATAGCTTTTAGTGCCACTAAGCATGCTGGAAAATATAGTTGTACGCCATAAAACCACTGGGGTACTTTAGGCTTGCTGCGCTAACCGTTATTATTTATTATTCAATGGCAGCACTTAGATAGCACTTAAAAATCATCTAAAGCACTAATTTAAGCTACGTTTTGTGCTGTTTTACATGCTTGTGTTATTTTAGACCAGTCTTCATTTTCAACCCAGTCAGCTTGAGCAATCCAAGTACCACCTACGGCAAAAACATTAGCTAATGACAAATATTCGGCTTGGTTACTTTGATTAATACCACCAGTTGGACAGAAAGAAATATCTTTAAACACAGCTCCCATCGCTTTTAAAAATGGTGCTCCACCTGAAAGTGAGGCCGGAAATAATTTTACTTCTTGATAACCAAACTCTTTCGCTAAAAGTATATCTGACGCAGTAGACACACCAGGAAGCACAGCAACTGGACAGTTTGCTAAATGCGTTAATAAATTAGTTGATATCGTCGGTGTGATAATAAAGTCACTACCTGCTGCTAACGCTTGTGCTAAAGTTTCGGCGTCAGTAACAGTACCAGCGCCAACTTTTAACTCAGGTAGCTCTTGCTTTATCGCTTTAATAACATCGAGTGAAGCTTGCGTTCTCAATACCACTTCAACCAAACCAATACCGGCATCTGACATAGCTTTCGCTATTGCTAGCCCTTGCGATACTGAATTTGCTTGAATGATGGGCAACAACGTTTGCTTTCCCATCAGGGTGGAAAATAATTTCATGCGTGATCCTTATTAAATTTTTAAACTGATGCTAATTGAGCTTTGATAAAGGTAGTAAACTCGTCGGCTGGTGCAATTGCACCTTTATGTTGTATAACAAATCCGGCTGCTTTTGATGCTAAAGCAATGGCTTCACTTACCGAATAGCCTTCGAGACGAGCACCAAGGTAAACGCCATTAAATGAATCACCGGCAGAAGTGGTATCAACAACATTGGCCACAGGTGAAATAGCAAATTCAGATTTTGTATCATCAGCAACAACTAAAATGCCTTGTTCGCCATTTTTAATGATTAACTCATCTAAATCGAACTGACTGCAATACTGATTAACTTCTTCGACGGTAGTCATGCCAAATAATTGTTCAAAGTCATCAACACCAGGCAGCGCTAGATTTGACATATTTAAGGCGAGTTCGAATTGTGCTTGAGCAACTTCTGGGCTGCTCCATAAACGAGGACGATAGTTAGGGTCAAAAACAATTTGTACGCCGGCTATTTTTAACTTCTCGATTAAAAGCCAAAATTCGGCTCTTGCTTCTGGTTCAATTACCGCGAGAGAAATACCCGAGAAGAAAAACATGTCGCCTTTTGATAGTTGGCTAATAACCGAGTCATCAATGTGTTGCATCACTTGGCGGGCTGCTGAGTTTTCACGCCAGTAGGTGAAGCTGCGCTCGCCGGTGTCATCAAGTTGAATGGAATATAAACCCGGTATTTTCGTTGCTGATTTAAAAACAAAGTCAGCATTAATATTTTCACTTTCAAAATATTTGATCATATCAAGACTGAACTGGTCTGTACCTACCGCAGTAACTAATTGTACTTTTACATCGCTAAAAGTACGCTTTAGATAAACAGCCGTATTAAAAACATCGCCAGCAAACGATTGCTTCATAGTATTAGATGTTTGCTCTTTTTCAGCAGACATTAACTCAATCATACATTCGCCGAATAAAAAAATGTTTTTCATTTCCAAACCTTATTCTTAATAATTAATGTTTTAATACCGAAACGCATAGCCCGATAAAATCTTGAGCTATGCGAAACGAGTATTTATGATTTAACCTTCCAGGCTAGATATTACTTAGCTTTTAAAGGTTCGATTTTAGGGATAAGGATCCAAACAGCTGCCATTGCGATAACAGCTAAAGAGGCGCCAATGACAAATGCTGGAGTATAATTACCATCAGCAGTTAGAATAGGTACCAACGCAGTTAAACCTAATGCACCAAGTTTTGCAGCCATGCCAGAAAAACCTGCTAATCGGCCAACTGCTTTTTTACCAAATAAGTCGCTTGGTAGTGTTTGAACATTACCAATAGCGGTTTGGAAACCAAACAAAATAACCGCCATAATAAGTACAGCTGTAGTTGCACCACCTGGATTTGCCATGGCTAATAGCGCTGGCAGCATGATCAAACAACCTAAGGTGATCGTCAACTTACGAGTTTTATCGATATTCCAGCCTGCTTTAATTCGATTTTGCGCAAGTAAGCCGCCAAACCAAGCACCAAACATAGCGCCAACGTAAGGCACCCAACCGTAAATACCGATAGATTTAACATCCATAGCATAAACTTCGTTTAGATAAATAGGGATCCAGAAAACAAATAACCACCAAATAGGGTCGATCGCTGCAGAAGCAATAATAACGCCCCAGCTTTGTTTGCGTGAAAGTAGTTCTTTAGTTGAAGGGTTATATTCCTCTTCATCACAATCAGTCGATGCATCACCAGCTCGCTGACCCGTTAGGATGTACTCGCGTTCTTCATCAGTGATCCAAGGGTGTGATTTAGGCGGAGCTTTTACTAAAATAAGCCAAGGGATCAGCCATAACAAGCCTAACATACCGATAACGACGAAAACCATTTGCCAGCTAAAATAAACCGTCAAATAAGCAATTAATGGAATAGCAATAATGCCGCCAATAGCAGCGCCCGAATTAAAAATACCTTGAGCTAAGGCACGTTCTTTCGCTGGGAACCAATCAGCATTACTTTTTGCTGCGCCCGGCCAGTTACCGGCTTCAGCAACACCTAAGATAGCGCGGAAAATACTAAAACTAAGTACGCCCTGCGCCAGTGCGTGGGCAGCGGTAGCAAGCGACCAAACACCAATAGATAAAACAAAACCTAAACGTGTACCAATCCAGTCAAATATTTTGCCAAATATCGCCTGACCAAAAGCGTAAGATAAGATGAAAACAATAGAAATATTAGCATATATTTGTTTGCGTTCTAGAGCAGATTCATCGGGGAATAAGTCTTCGACAATATCAGGCCAAAGTACGCTAAGTGCAGATCGGTCAATATAATTAATAACAGTTGCTAGAGCGATTAAGGCAATAACCCACCAGCGTAAGCCTTGAAGTTTCATGAGCTACTTTCCTTGTTATGAATATGGTCAAATGCCCCTTCTTCAACAAAATCTTCTCGTGCTGGGCTGAAAGTATCAATTAAAATACCGCCGGTTGGGCACGTAGCACCATGGTCAGCATGTGGTGGTATCATACAACTATCACCTGGCTTTAAGATTTTAGTTACACCATCGATATTAAAATGAAACTCACCTTCAACTACATAAGTGACTTGAGAATGTCTATGGGCATGATTATAGCCAATAGCACCTTTTTCAAACCAAATTTTTACTGCCATTAATTCATGGTTGTAACCTAACATTTGACGCTTTAATCCACCGCCAATATCTTCAATTTCTGTTTCATTACCAAATGAAAAATTTTCACTTTGACTCATGATGCTTCCCCTACTACTTATTTTATTTATATATAATTATTTAATTGTTTATTTGTTTGCTTACTTATTAATTTCGAATAATTTAAAGCGGCCATTAAAACTATATTTAGCGCCGTTAAATACAAAGCTATTTGCTTGGTTATCTTTAATGCTCTGTGCAGTATTAAATGCTAATAAATAACGTTCTCCGCCTGTAACACCCAGCTCAACAACATCAATATTGTTATTGTTTTGATGCGACAATTTTTCAATTTTACTTACTGCTGATACGGTAAACTCTTTTGACGGATTGTATTCGCCATGTGGTTCTAAAACACTAACAAAAGTATGATTTTTCGCTGCGGCTTTACGGCTAATAAAGGCATTTTCATTACGTAGATTGAACAAAGGATCATTCGCACCAAGTTGAGTGAAAATCACTTTACTATCACCATCCATAATCGAAGAGTTAGTGTAAAAGCGACCATTTTCATTTAACCAAGTAATTTGAGACAAACCTGCTTTGGGTTGTGCCTGTGCTTTCAACCATAAATGCTGATAACCATTGTCTTTACCTAAAACTGATAGACTGGTTAATTGCGTATCTAATGAAAAGTTTGTACTAATTAGGTGACCTTTATAGTGCACAGGTAAATCATATTGATGTGCAGCTTTAGATTGAACATCGAAAACATCGACCACGAAAGACTGTGTCTTTTCTGTATTTGGCTGAACAGGTAAATTAATTAGTGCCATTGTACGAACTAATGACACGCCATCGTAAGCACTATCAATACGGGCTGAACTGATGGTTACATTGTCATTTTTTTCAAAAAATAAAAGTTCTGGATGGTTTGCGTTACCTTCTTCGACATTTGCATTGAAATGCGTTTCTTCATCAACCACAACCGTATTATGAGCAATTGTTTGCTTTGCCCAGGTTTGGTTTTCTGGTAAATAGCGTCCACCATATTTTGCTTCAACATTTAAAAAGCGTGCAGCGCCATAATCTGAAACTATTTCTTCACCTTTATCGTAAAACTGCCACGTTAACTTATCAAAATGACCATGTCCTAAACCTTGCGCTGCAGGTTTAAATAACACAGCTTGTTCACCAGCAACATTTTGTCGCATGATAACCAACGCACCTTGTTTACCGTCATTACCGTCACCAAATGCGATTGATTTAAAATGATAAGGTTGCTCAAGGTTTTTATCTAAAGCTTGCGCCACTTTTAAGCCATCGCCAGTTAACAGTATTTGATCTTGTTGCTGCGCTATGTCAAGTAAGCCAGCATCACCCGTTAGACCATAAGCAATGGCGACACCGTTAACTAACTCAATGGTGTCGATGCCTTTGTCTTTAATAGCGTCATTAATAGGAAAGAATAATTGGTTATAGCTTAACTGTATTGTGGTATCGATCGCTTTTAAGACAATACCATCGCGATATTGAAAAATGTTACGTTCTGGTTGATTGGTTTGAATCGCTTTAGCAAAAGTAACAAACGGCATCAACGCATAACGTTGATAATAAGGACCTTCGTTGTAATAGCCTTGTGGCGAGAACAGCTCATCTAGTTGTCTTAAAAAGCCACCCGTTCCTGATTTATCTAAGCCATAAAGCGCTTGTTCAACCCATTCAGGCTCGCCTAATACGTAGCCTGTCATGCCAACAGCAGCTGTGGTCCATGTCCCGTGATTATGCACTTTGTTAAAAGTTTCAGGCGAGTCAACAGACAAAAACTTTACCATAGGACGAAATAGACCGTTTTCTATCTTGGCTTTTTCATCGGATGATAATGAGCTGAGGATCAGGTCATAGGCTTGACTGGTATGAACAAGCCAAACCGCTTCATTTAAACTTTGCCAAAATAGTTTACCCGGGTTTTGCTTACCCATTTTTCTTTTTGGATGCAAAGGCAGCTTAGGGTATAGCTCAGCATAAGTTAGCAACATATCGCGAACAAAATTTGCATAGTGATCGTCTTGCGTTAACTGAAAAGCGATACCAGCATCATACATAAGTTTGTAGTTTTTCTTATGACGTTCATGGGTATAACCACCACCATCCGCTGGCACAGGAACCGTGATTTTTTGACTTATCTGTTGATCAATGCTGGCTTTGTTGGCAATAAAGGTAGCTTTAAATTGTCCATCTACCGTTATTGCTTTGCGCATACTATCAACATCAGCCGTGGTAATAACAAGATTAGGACTCGTTCTAGCTGATACGGTATTACTAATAGCTAATAGAGAAACAAACATCATGCCAATGAGCGCTATGCCACTAGACATGCTGCGCTTCAAAACTGGCTGTAATGTTTTAACCGTCGAGGTTTTATTGAAAAATGTCATAAATAGCTCTTAAAAAGATGATTTGTTATTTAAAAGTACGGCAGTATGTGGACCTTTTGCATAAAGCTCTGTCACGCTAGGTGCTTTAGTTTTATTAAAAGTATTATTCTTCACTGCTGTTTTAGGCTCGCCTACCGTATGTTCAATCACCACAATAGCGCTATTATCAAAAGTATTATTTTCTATATTAGTGACCTGTACACCGTGTAAATAAATACTCGAACCCGCTTTATTACGCTTACCGTTACTACTATTTCTTACCGTGTTATTACTCATTTCAAAATGAGGGCCAAAAGTACTTTCATCTGAGCCACCACGATATAAATTAACTAACGCACCTTGTACATTATCAAAGGTGTTATTTTTTAAAATTACATATTCAGCGTTATAAATACCCAAATCTTCGATTTCTTTATTTAAACGCAATAAGTCGCCAGTAATGTTAGTAAAGTGGTTATCGGTTAACTCAATATAATCTGCAAAAGCACCGTTACCTGAATCAAAGAAATGAAATGAATGATTGATATCTAATGCACTCACTTTACTGTTACGCATAACAAAGCGGAAGTTATCAACCATACCCCATTTTTTAGAGCGTACTAAGCTGTTGCCTGAAGAGTCTGGGCTGTTACTGCCACTAAAATCTAAGCCATCAATGCTTAAACTACCACCATCAGATATTTGGAATAATGTTGAACGCTGAAAAGTAACTTTTGCTTTACCTTGATGCTGCGCTTTAATTGATAAGGTTTTATTAACATCAATCATTTTTCTAACATCGTATTTGCCATCAGCTAATAACAGTACATCACCGTCATTGGCAGCAAGTACCGCATTAAATAATGCATCATCAGTTGCAGGGACGTTAATTGTTTTACCTGACTCAAATGCCACTAAGCTATCTTTTTTAGCATACCAACTTGGGCCTGTTGCTGATTTTTTGATAGGAGAGAGTTGTTTTGACGCACCTTTATTGGCAAGTTCATCATTCACAGCATAAAGCAAACCGTTATCAGCACGTTTAAGCGCTATTTTTTGTTGGCTAATACCTGAAGATAGTTTTTCATGGGCAACAGTGTTGGCGACATTACCTTGGAATGTAATGCCACTCACATCATCAAATAAGGTGAATGGTTGTTGGCTGTTTTCATTAAAAATCAAGTTGTTTTGTATTGTCGAGTTAATCGGAACCGCTGATCTTTCTGCATCACTACCGGCCGCTAATTGCACATGAGCAACATTGATCAAGCTGTTATTTTCAACAAGCGCATTCTCAACTTGATGGTAACGATTAATTTTTGAATTTGGTACACCGTTCATAACCGTAAAGCCACTACCAAAACGGTAGCCAGTTAAACCTTCAAGATAGTTATTGCGAATAATTTGATCTTTGTTTATTACGCGAATACCACCGGTATGGTCAACACCATTACCTAAGAAGATATTTTCTGTTATTAAATTGCCATTACCATGGCGTAAAGTCAGTGTGCCTCTTGACTCAAAGAAAACATTATTACGAATCGTATTTTTACCTGACTTAACCGAGATTATTTCAACTTCACCGTCACAGCGATCGAAGTAGTTATTCTCAACTAAGGTAAATGAATTTGATAATGAGTAATGGCTAGTACCGATACGTAATGTTTCACCACCATTAGAGCCAAAAATAGGACGTGGACCAAAGTAGTTATGATCTATTTTATGATGATTTTCTTGGCTGCTTTCACTGTCAAGTCGTACGGCAACCGTAACGCCTTTATTGCGTTTACCCGCTAAGTAGTTGTGATCAAAACGATTGTATTGACCATATAATGCAACCCAATAATCAGACTCACGTTTATCAGGATTATTAAAATTGTCGATAACAATCTCAGTGACACGAGAATGATAAGCTAGAGTTTCTTTATTACTTCTAAAAGCGACTACGGCACTGCTTGGTGTATAGCCATCTTTAAAAACCAGCCCTGAAACCACTAAGTGTTTCCCTGCTAATCTTAAATTTGATTGGCCTGTAAGAAATACTTTGCCTTTTGTTTGTGCTTTTAATGTTATTGGTTGCTGCTCGCTACCTTCACCTTTAAATAAAATCTCAAAGTTGTTCCATGTACCATCCGCTAATACAATATCATCGCCCGCTTGCACTTTTTCCAAGGCATTGTTATAAGCTTTTTGATTTTCAACTAACCATTCTTTTGCGGCTAACGGTGTTGTAGTCAAAATACAGCACATCGTTAACATGAGAGATGACTTTATAGAAATTGATATTTTAGCGTGGTTCATAAACTAACCTATGAAATAATATTTAAAAGGTCTAGCGTTGACTACTTGTTAACTTATTTCCAATGAACAAATAAATTAATCAAAAGTACGCTAGCATAATCAGCTCGATAAAATTAACCACTCGAGCCTGCTTACTATAGCTATTATTTAGGTATTAACTTAGACCAACAAATCAATACAAAAACAAAAATCAGCAAATACAATATGCATTTCGTACCACTTATTATAATTACTGCTATCCATATCACTCGATTTAACCAACCCCGAGCATAATCGTCAACCACTTTACATTACCAATAATAAATATAAAATCAAAACTGGTAACAACAAAAGTTTACACTATAGTTATTACGTCAGACTAAAAGATAATAATTGAGTAAACCAAGTCGAGAAAAATGATTAGATTTAACTTATTAATTTTGCTAAGGGCAGAATAAAAAGATATGATATTTAAGAAATCTCGACGCGATAATTAAAGATAATTAAACATAATTAAACAATAATAATCTGTATAAAAGTTAAGGAAGTATTATGAGCAGCAACCGTAGGCTGTTTTGGAGCATTGTTGATAAAATAGAAGCCTTGATAGATTCCGGCGTATATTCTCCAGGTAGTCGTTTACCACCAGAAAGAGAATTAGCTGAAACATTCAACGTCAGCAGACCCACTATTCGCGAAGCTATCATTGCCTTAGAAGTTCGAGAAAAAATAGAAGTTAAAACTGGTTCTGGTATTTATGTACTAAAACAGGTTAACCAACTTGGTTTCCACAAAGAAGTAAATGCCTTCGAAGTTACCCAAGCACGTGCATTAATTGAAGGTGAAGTTGCCGCAATAGCAGCGACAACAATAACTGAAGGTGAGCTTAACAGCTTGCATCAAACCTTAGTTGATATGGAAAACAGCCACTTTATTGCCGCGGCAGATAAAAAGTTTCACCAAATCATAGCCAATGCAACTCGAAATAGTGCCATGATATTATCAGCTGAAAATCTTTGGAAATTACGCTCATCAACGCCTGAAATTATTAAAGACTATGATAGTGTCTGTAGCAAAGATAACTCTAAAACATTAGCTGAACATACAGCGATATACCAAGCACTTAAATCAGGTGATGCGACTCAAGCTAGACTAGCGATGCATAGCCACTTTAATCGTTTGATTAACGCTTTGTTTGATGCTGTAGAGTCGAGAGCTTTAGAAGAAATCAAACAAAGAAATAGCGAGAAACGTGGGTTGTATTCAATCCCTAATTCGGCCAACATCTAACGCAAAATTTGTATGCTTGTTATTAACGTATAATGGTTAAATAAATAGCTGTAATTAACTTTGTTAATTGCAGCTATTTATTAGCATTTAGAGCTAATATGACTGAGCTTTATATTGAGTCTTCGGGCATTTTACCTGACAAGTTTTATTCCATAAAATATAATCCTGCGTCACCTCTTCACTGAAGTTTTTAAGTGATTAAAGACTGTTATTCGACTGCCCTTATCTTTAGTCGCTAATGAAGTAATATGTTATTCCTTTCATTATGTTGCCTTACCATTGATTTGATTAAGCTTAACAATTAGTTAAACCTTCACCTAACATCTAAACTTTCATACATATTTAAAACAACAGTACGCTCATAAATAACGCCTAAGAAAGTCAGCTGCAAACATAGTGATATAAAGTTCTCAGTATCTAACTCTTTAACTGAATATTTGCTAATGAGATAAAAAGGCTAGCTGTTTTTCGGCAATAGCAAAACTGACTTAAATCTTTTAGGATATAGCGTTTGATAAAAAAATAGAGGATTGGCTAGAGTATTATGAATAAAAATTAATACTTGGTTGTTTTTTAAAGGATAAATAGTGAGGAAGAGCTTTGTTTAAAAATAAAATTAAAGCGCGACAATATTCAAAAGTACACTTTACTATGATTAAAGTATGGCACTATTAAGCTTTAACAGTGCCACACCATCATAAAATCACTAGCGAATTACTTTTCTAATTTAAGGAAGTAATCGAAGATTTCTGGCACGTTACCGTTACCCATACCTGCGTCAACTGCAGCTTGTAGGTTGGCTGAAGTACCTTCGGCTATTTGTGCTCGAGTGCCTAAGTCTTTAACCATCTCTAGAAAGTAGCCTAAATCTTTATTGGCATTACCGATTGAGAAACCTAAATCACTAACGCCATCAACAGCGTAGTTTTTACAAAAGCCCATAAATGGTGAGTTTGACGGACCTGTCGACATAATATCGAAAAGTTGCTGGCGATCAACACCCGCTTTGTCTGCTACAGCGAAAGCTTGTGACATAGCGGCAACTGTTGTCATGCCCATGAAGTTGTTGATTAACTTAGTGGTGTGACCTGCGCCTAAAGCACCTAAGTTAAAGACATTCTCACCTTGCATTTCAAGAATAGGTTTAACTTTCTCAAAAGTAGCTGTATCACCAGACGCCATAATGTTAAGTAAACCATCTTTAGCGTGAGCTGGTGTACGTCCTAATGGAGCGTCGATCATACCTGCTCCCTTCTTCGCAAGATCTGCACCGATTTTACGAGTTGAAGCCGGAATAGAAGTACCAAAGTCAATTAATACCGCACCTTCTTTGATACCAGCTAAAATACCATCTTCAGCATAAACAAGCTTTTCAACAACGGTTGAAGTGGTAAGACAAAGCATGACAATATCACATGCTGCTGCTAATTCTGCAGCCGAATTTGCTTCAGTGGCACCGCGAGCTACAACAGCAGCTACGGCATCCTTATTAAGGTCCATTACAATCGGCTCAAAGCCTTTCTTTTGTAAGTTCTCAACCATGTTGCTGCCCATAAGGCCAAGGCCGATGAAACCTATGATAGGTTTTGTCATAACTAACTCCTAAATATATTGGTGTATGTATACCTGAGTGTAAAGTTGCTCACCTCAAAGGTGGAAGCTCTATTCCATTGAAATAAATAGAAAAATACTTAAAGACCAAATTAATATCTAACATAAGTAAACTTTTACACTAATTATTGTTAACTGTTTTCGTGAAAGTACATCATTTAAATAATGCGCCAGTCTCACGCTTAAAATACTAAATATCGTTTATTAAGTTCTCTACGAAGCTGAAGTTGCCCCCGCAGTTTTGTATCAAACCAAACAATACTTTGTTTATAACAAACCTTGTAAATCAGTTTGTAAACCTTCAGACAAAGTAGCCCTACTTTCAAAGCTAGATGTTATCAAGTTGGTGTTACTATTTATCTGAAAAATAATTAATCAGTTAAAAGCAATCACATCAAGACATAAGCAAATACTAACCAACACCAACCAAAGTGTCAACCAATAAATAGATATTGGTAATAACATTTTAATGGTAAGGGTAATTTAAACCATCAAGCGACAGACATTGTTTCTAAAGCCGCCTATTAACTTCCCAGTAAGCACAATCTGCAGTGCTATTACCAAAAAAAAGATTTAAGCAATGGTATAATGATAAAGATTATGTGTTTTGGTTATAGCTGAGTTCTGAGCACTACTAAGTAACTATTTCAGTGCTTAGATCAACATTTGTCTTGGCATCTCAGCCTGTTAAAAAAAACGCAGTATTCAATCTAAATCAAATACTGCGCTACATTTAACGAATTAAAGATGCTCTACCTTGCGATGTTGATAATATGCTTCAACTAAAACAATGACCCACTCATCAAAACAAAGCATTGGTATTTTCAACTTTTCGATTAGAACTTAGCGCGAACACCTATTGTATAACGGCGATCTGCTTCAGTGTATTTCCAGCTACTGCCAAGATCCGATTTGAAAATAGAAGGTTCACCCGTTAGGTTTGTTGCGTTACCCACTAAAGTGATATTTTCATTGATATCCCAACTTGCTGAGAAATCCAGTTGTCCTCTATCATCACGGTAGTTATTACCGTAAATAGAACCTTCTGCGCCAATAGCACCAGTAGAGTCAATAGATTCAACACGTTTTTCATCTTCAGTATCTAAAAAGCTGTCACGATAGTTGTAAGCTACGCGAGTAGAAACCCCTTCATATTCCCAAAATAGTTGTAAGTTATAAGTATTTTTAGAAATATCTAATAATGGGTTACCATTCGGTTGTTCACTGTCTGCATAGGTATAGTTAGCACTAACACCTAAACCAGAGAAAGCGCCTGGTAAGAAGTCAAAAAATTGCTGATAACCAATTTCAAAACCTTTAACTTTACCATTCTCGCCGTTAGTATCTTTTTCAGTATCGATACCCGTTAGGCCTGCATCTCGTAATCCTGCGACATGAGTTTCACCTGCAGCATTATTAGCGAAATCAGAAGCGCTTGAGAACACTAGATTGCTATTGTCTACGCCAGCAGTATTAAGCTGACAAACATTTTCCCATTCTGTAACATTCTGACCTGATGTAGCTGGGTTAGCGACACAAGTAGATTCAGTACTTAAGAAAGATTCAACATCTTTATAAAATACCGCGAACGACACCATGTTACCTTGACCAAAATAGTGTTCTACAGATATGTCATATTGAGTGGCACGGAACGGTTCTAAATCGATAGCGCCCTGATCGGCAGTAACAATCGAGTTATCAATATCAAATGCAGGACTTAATTGACCAAAATCAGCACGGCGCATAACTTTTGCGGCAGCAAAACGAACAACAGTGTCATCGCTAGCGTTATAAGTTACGTTTAAGCTTGGTAAAAAGTCGTTGTAATCGTTTTTGCCATTAACCTTTTCGCCATCACGAATAACTGCGGATTCAAGGTCTGTTTGAATGTATCGACCACCAATAATCGCCGTAATATTGTCAAAGTCTAAATGCGCTGACAAATAGATAGCTCTCGTATCTTCAGTAATATCACGAAAAGCACCATCATTTGCAGTTAGGTTATCCGATAAACTACCTGTTGTTGCTAGATTAGTACCCGCAAGCAATTGTTGAAGCTGAGCATAAGCATTGGCTGGATTCGTTAAACCATTGAAGTTAGCAAAAGTTAATAAATCATTTTGACCTGACATGCCTAGTTGATTAAATGAATGACTATGGCTAAGCGTGCTGAAACTATTAGGGAATGCTGCATTGTAATCATCAATCCATAACGTTGCTAATGTGCCATCAGAATCATTAAATGCGTTCTTATAAATATCTTTTATTTCTTCTTTAGATTCTTTATAAGTATATTCACGCTCTGTAATACGAACACCGGCTTTTAAAGCAGATATCCATTCTACGCCAAGTGGCTCATCAATAACGATATCGAATCGAACCGCTTTTTCATCATTCTCTGTGGTTTTTTCTTCCGTCTTAAAAGTACGTAACGCTAAGTTATCTGCACTAGTATAAGCATTTGGATCTGAGTGAATAATGCTAGGAAGTCTATCGCCTGATTGGGAAAAAACACCATCATAGGTATGAGTATTACCCGTTGAGCGTTCGATAGGTCGTAAAGTAAATTCAGAATCAGGTCTAAAACTCTCAGAAGATGCAACAGCAACTTCACCAGAAATTAGAATACCGTCTGATACCGTCCACTCACCACCAAGTGCATGAGAAAACGAGTCCGTTTCACGAAAATCACTGTAGGTTTTAGGAATGGCAAAGTC
Source organism: Cognaticolwellia sp. (assembly GCA_049642265.1). GTDB lineage: Bacteria > Pseudomonadota > Gammaproteobacteria > Enterobacterales > Alteromonadaceae > Cognaticolwellia. The sequence continues at coordinate 45,157 of JBAROR010000064.1, forward strand.
ATTGGTTAACGTATAATTGTTTAGTTGGCCGTTAGCATCTTGAGTAGTGTTCGCATCAGTTTCTAGCGAGCCACCGACCGCAATAATTGAATTACCTTGCTGTGTTCCAGAACGCTTAGTGCCATTAAGATCAAGATAAACCATACCTTCACCAGACTCTGGCGCCCACTGAAGTGATAAATTTAATGCGGTACGTTTACGGTTTTCGACATATTGCTCTACTGTATGCTGATCTCTAACAATAAAGTTGCCACTTTCAGTGTTGGCATCAAGACCATCAACATCAATATCTTGAGGTTTAATACGACTAAAAAATTCATCTTGACGAATTTCACGATCTTGGAATGATAACATTGCGAGTGCACCAAATGTGCCCGCATCACCGAGGTTCCAATTATTACCTACCGAGCCACTAAAAACAGGTGCCCAGTTTTCAGTTTTATCTGCATACTCGCCATCTAAAGAAAATGCTGCAGTTAATTTTTCTAGCTCTAATGGACGAACAGTTTTTAGACTGACAGTACCACCGAGCGCACCTTCGATCATATCAGCAGTAGGAGATTTAATAACCTCAACCGCTTTTAGGAAACTTGATGGGAAATCTTGTAAGCTGATACCATCGCGTGAATCGCCAATAGTTGAACGACCATTTAACTCAACACGGTTTTGAGGCAAACCACGAATAGATACACTATCGCCGACACCAAAATCGGTATTTATTGAAACACCTGTTATACGTTGAAGTGCTTCGGCAATGTTGTTATCGGGTAGTTTACCAATATCTTCTGCGACAATAGCATCAACAATGCGGCCATCAGTTCGTTTAAGGAGAGCTGCGGCTTTCATACTGCCCAGCATACCTTTCACTTCAATGACTTCGATATCGTCTGGAATTACTTGCTCTTCGGCCATTGCTGAAAATGGCAATGCCAAGCCTAAGCAAGCTATAGATAAATTGTTACGAATATTTTTTTTCTTAAATAGTTGCTGAACTGTAACAGCTAACCTTGTTTTTTTAGTTGTAATTATGCTTTTCATCTTCCCCACCTTGTTTTTTAAGTCTACTAATTATTCAAAGTTTTTATACGAGCCTTTGTACTTTACAATTAACGACACCGTAAACTAACCAATTAAAAGCAGCACGTCAACAAGGGTGCATTACCAAATATCATTAAAGGTTACTTGCAATACAAATATTGGTAACAACAAAATGTTAACCAGCATAATAATCAACCACTTAATCATCCAAAATATTCTTATAGTTTTTTTATCCTCATAAATCGGCTTCTTATAACTTTTTATCACTTTTATTGGAGGTTAGTGCTATAGGGTAACTTTTTTTTCAACAATAATTTCATAGCAAAAGCTTGCTGGACTAGCTATATAAGGGAGAACGGAGTTGATTACGCAGGAGAAAAATGCATTAAGCAGCTAGAGCCTATTAATAAAATAAACGACAATAGCTATTTTAATCGGTGACAGGTTATTTAAGTAATTGACGCATTAAACGCTTTAACGCTAAAGATTTAACAGGTTTACGCAAAAATAGAAATTCAGCGTCACTGGTGTGTTGTCTGACAGTTTCGGATGGATCAGCAGAACATATTATCGCCGGTAATTGCCACGTCTGTAGCTTTAACATTGCTAGCACAAGGTCAACACCGTTATGACCATAATCAAGGTGGTAGTCTGCAATAATAATGTTTGGCACAATTTCACCATTTGCAATTTTTTGCTGACAAGAGATTTGATCATGGGCGGTTAGTACGCAACATCCCCAGTCGATGAGTTGTGAAGCCATCGCCGTTAACATCAGTTCATCGTTATCAATTAACAACACGACAATATTATCAAAAGGCTTATCTTTAGATGTCTCTGCTAAAGCTTCTAAACTGCTCGTTAATTTCCCCTTCTCTTTATTGTGCATCTGCAATATTTCTGCATCTTCAGCACTGATACGAGGTATTTCGATACTAAAACATGTGCCTTTACCTAAAGTAGACTTCACTGAAATAGACAAATTTAGTAGATGAGCTATACGATCTGATATTGCCAAGCCTAAACCTAACCCTGGTATTTCACGGCTTTGTTCTAAACGCTCAAACTCTCGAAAAATAGCTTTTTGCTGAGCCAATGCGATTCCAGGACCATTATCCCAAACTTCAACGCGTATTGTCGTTTTAGTCCGTCGTATGCCCAATAATATACGGTTAGTAAGTGCTGATTTTTCACCTTGTTTATCATCACAATAATGTACTGCATTCGATAGAAAGTTTTGTATCACACGCCTGAGCATGCGTTTATCACAATGCACAATGCATTGGCTGAATTGATAAGAAAACCTGATACCTGCTTGCTCTGTTAATGCCGCAAATTCATTTTTAAGTGGTTTTAATAAATCATCAATAGCGAAATGACTCTTCTCTATTTTTTCAGAGCTATTATCTAAACGAGAAATTTCTACTAAGTCTGATAGTAATGCTTCGACAACATTGAGCGAGTCATCTATGTGCTCAGCAAGTGCGGTTAACTCTTCACCTTGTACTTTATTTTTTAACATTGAAGTAAATAAAGATAAAGCATTGAAAGGCTGCATTAGATCGTGGCTAGCTGCGGCTAAAAATCGACTTTTACTGCTATTGGCAGCTTCTGCTTCAGCCTTAGCTTTTTGTAATTCTTGTGTACGATTTTCTACCCGTTTCTCAAGATCTTCATTGGCTTTTTGTAATGATTTTTCTGCTTCTATATGCGCCGTGATATCCGAAAAGGTACTGACAAAGCCCCCTGCTGGCATCGACTGCCCACGAATTTCTAACACCACACCATTAGGCATTGTGCGTTGAAAATGATGACTGTCACCGTTTTTCATATGAGCAATACGCTTAGCGATCATCTGTTCATTATTATGACTCCCTAAAATGATGCCTCTGCTGATGTTATATTTTAACAAGGTTTCAATGGGTAAGCCGGCCTGAACAAAACCTTCGGGATAATCGAGTAATTGAATATAACGTTGATTCCACGCCACTAATCTCATGTCAGCATCAACGACGCTAATGCCTTGCTCAATATTCTCAACACCTGATTGTAATAACTCACGATTAAACCGAAACATCTGATTCGCTTCATCAACAATACTGACAACATCTTCTAATGGCATTTCTTCAGAGGTTGACGCCGCCTTCATGACCATACGTGTGGAAGCTGAACCCAATACACCTGAAAGTTGCAAGCGAGTATAATCGACAAGGTTAACGGGCTCATTATTAGATGATAATTGCGGCAGATGGTTCGACTTTGCTATCCGCATAAAAGCTTCTGCAGCGTCTTTATCGATAAAGCGCAGCAGTAAACTGTAAAGGTCTTGTGTACTGAGCTTACGTTCAAACTTTTGCTGACTTTTATTAATAAAAATATCAGCTTGTAATTTTTCTCCGACACTACGATGGGTTAGTAGTGACACAAAAACAAAGCAGACGACATTACTTATTAAACTGTAGAATACGCCATGACTGGTTAAATCTAAAAAATCTAAGCCAAATAATGCCGTTGGTTTTAGCCAAGAAAAACCAAATGCCCCCTGTTCTACCCACGCTAGATTAGGGGCAATAATCGGTAAAAGTAGGGTAAAAAACCACATGACACTACCTGCAATCAAACCGGTTAGCGCACCTTTACCATTTGCTTTACGCCAATATAAGGCACCAATAATCGCTGGTGCAAATTGTGACAATAAAACAAAAGATAGTAAGCCAATGCTGGCTAAATGACTTTGTTGATTAATACTACGCTCGAACGCAAAGGCAAATAATAATATTGTGGCGATAGCCAATCGACGTTGTTTTAATAGCAGTCCAGAAAACTGCGGTGAGCCATCTTTGGTAAATAGCTTAAATTTCAAGGTCAGTGGCGTTATCACCTCAGTAGAGATCATGGTACTTAAAACAATAGCAGAGACAATAACCATGCTAGTTGCTGCAGCTAACCCTCCGATATAAACAATAATGCCCAACCAGGCTTGCTGAAAAAATAACGGTAAAGTAAGCACATAAGTATCAGCTGCTACACTACCGCCTGGAAAAGTGATCAGCCCAGCAATGGCAATAGGTAATACAAAAATATTAATTAAGATAAAGTAAAGCGGAAATAGCCAACGCGCTGTTTTCAGCTCTTGAGGATGATGATTCTCTATCATCATCATATGAAATTGCTGCGGTAAAACAAAAATAGTAATTGCGCCTAATAACGCATGAGCAACACTAAGATAAACAGAGTTATCGTTAGTAAACAACTGACGGTTCTGTTGTTGCGCCGCTAAATCAGCAAAACCATCAAAAACAAAAAATGTCGCAAAAATTCCAACAGCAGTTAATGCTAATAATTTAACAATTGAGCTAAAAGCAATCGCTAAGACTAAACCTTGGTTTTGTTTGCTGGCAGCAATTTGGCGCGTGCCAAATAAAATACTAAAAACAATCAGTACAATGGTAACAACAAAAGCGGTACTAATGCCGGACTGAAAAGTACCGGTCAATAAATCAAAACTGGTGCTGATCGCCCTTAATTGCAAAGCGATATAAGGTACGGTGCCAACCAAAGCGATTAGCGCAACAGTAATCGCAATTTTAGGCGAGCGGTCATAACGAAAAGCAATGAAGTCAGCAATTGAAGTCAGATTTTGACGCTTGATAATATTGAGCATTTTCATCAACATTGGCCAAGCCAATACCAAGCACATAATAGTGCCGATATAGAGTGGAGCCAGCCAAGCTCCCGTGGTAGCCGCTTGCCCAACCGTGCCATAAAAAGCCCACGAGGTGCAACTAACCGCTAACGACAGACTATACACCCACGGTTTACAACGCCATTGCTCTGCGGATTGGTTTTGACCTTTATAAGCCACTAAAAACAGCAAACAAAGATAACCGATAGAGAGAATGGTAACTAACCACGTATCAATAGATAACCAAGCTAACAAATTTATTCCTTTGTTTTAATGATGTTATAGACAACGCAAACACTTTTATCATTTAGCATACCACGCTCGTTAGCGCGTTGTAGTGCACTAAGGTAGTACTTATTTTCCTAACGCCCTACGGTAGTCTAGCCCTTCGTTGTTTATCAGTTTAAAAGTTATCATAGATGAAAATTACTAACAAATACTTAGTAGAAGCTATTGTTTTCTTTAGTTATGCACTGTTCGCTATGGCTTGGGTCGGTGGCACAGCAAGTATGCAAAGTATCATGCTTTCACTTGACGTTCACAGTTTAGCTTCCGCCAGTTTGATCAGTGGTGCGGTTACCTTAGCTAAAATTGTTGGTACCTTCATTGCGGCTTGGATAGCCATAAAACTCGGCATTAAATATGCTTTTTTTGTATCTAGCTTATTAATCACCATCGGTTTATTAACGCCTTACGCACCAAATTACGAATTACTATTACTTAGCCGATTTTTAATGGGCCTGGGGGGTGCTTTTATGGTGGTGTACTTTAACCCGATCGTTTTACAGTTTTTCAAAGCAGAAGAGCGAGCAACAATAAATGGCATTAATGCGGTCGCCTTTAATATCGGCACAGCAATAATTTTGTGGCAAATGGACAGTATTAATCAGTTAACCGGAGGTTGGCGTAATAGCTTGGCACTATTTTCTATTATGAGCTTAGCTGTTGCCCTGCTATGGCTATTTGTTAAATTTGAGCAACCGTCAAGCTCACCAGAACATCAACATGATTTACCTGAAGATTATACCTACAGCCAAGGTTTAAAAGATCGTTTCAACTGGCTTTACGGTTTAGCATATTCTGGTATTTTAGCGTTTTATATTTGTTTATTTACCTTCTATCCTAAAGCCGGCATTGTGCAAAGCAAGTGGGTTATCGGCTTTGGTATTGTTGGCACAATATTCGGCATTATTTACAGTAAAAAAACACCGCTGCGCTTACCCGTTATACGGTGGTCAGGCTTAGCGGTAGTGATCAGTACGGCAATATTCTCATTTAGTGAACTTTATTGGCTACAAACACTTGCTGCCATAACCTTAGGATTTTTTATCTTCTTTCCTGTCACGGCATTGGTGTCAATTCCACACGAATTACCAAAAATGACCGCAGCGCGAATCACCATTATTTTTAGCATGTTCTACTCGATAAGCTACATTATATCGACTCTGATTCTATGGATATTTGGCTTGTTAGTCGACTTGCATCAAGGGGACTACACTTGGTCGTTTATTTTGATCACATCATTGAGTTCAACATTATTTATCGGTAGCTACTTTCTACCTGAAACTGGACAAAAAAAGATAACACAAACAGAAGGAAATTAGCATGCGAGGAAAGGTATCAAAAAATTTAATGCCGCTACTGAACCAAGTTAATGCCGGACTTGAACAAGCAAAATCAAGCGGCTTATCGTTTCAGCCTAATGTTATTAGGCAAAATTTAGAAAACTTAAGCGCGTATATGATCCCAGGCCCTGAGGTCAGCTTAATAGACGATATTGTTATAACAATGCCTGAGCATGCTATTAAGGCGAGAATTTACCACCCAGCACCAGATAAAGCGTTGCCAGTTTTACTACACTTTCATGGCGGTGGGCATATGTGCGGTAGCGTTAATTTATATGGTCCCATTAGTCGTGAGCTTGCTATTGCTACTGAAGCTATTGTCATTTGCATTGATTATCGCCTAGCGCCAGAGCACCCTTATCCCTGCGGATTAGAAGACTGCCAATATCTACTGGAAAACTATCAAAGTATTCTGAAAGGTTATCTTTATAGTGATCAACTCTACATTGCAGGGGATAGCGCCGGTGGTGCCATTTGTACCAGCTTAGTGCTCAACAACATCAACAACCCGAAGGTAGATATTAACAAACAAATATTAATGTATCCCAGCGTTGACTACACCATGAGCAGCCCTTCAATTGTCGAAAATGGTCAAGGTTTCTTATTAGAAGCGGATAAAATTGATTGGTATTTTCAACAATATTTCAATATCGCTGATAATACCAATGATGATCAAGAGTTTGTAACGTCGACTTTAATTAAAAATGCATCGCCTTTACTTGGCACTTTCAACTCTGACATGCCTAAAACCTTAGTTATAACAGCCGGTTGCGATCCTTTGCGTGATGAGGGGGTTTTATATGCAGAAAAAGCCAAGCAAGCTGGGGCAAACGTTACACATTATCAATTTGACGACCTGATCCACGCCTATATGTTGCTGTCAAAGTTGATACCAGAGCAATATCAGCAGACTTATAAAGTCATTAGAGATTTTATAAATAACGACTAAATCGAATGTTCTAACTGATATGTTACTAAAGATAAGTTACTAAATAAATACACACCTTCCTGCTGGGCTCCTCAATCTTTTGAGGTAGCCCTTTTTTATAGCTAGGAAACTAACGCTAATAAAAATAAAATCGCACATGAAATGCAGTAAATCACGATCTGAACGAAAAGCATCATAGATAGTACACTTAAGCTGCGCGTCGATATTAAGGAATGTAAAACTATTATTGTGCCGTCCAAGCACCATCCATCGGCAAGGCAGAGCCAGTAATACTTCGGGCACTGTCACTACAAAGAAATAGAATGAACTGCCCTATTTGCTCCGGTGCCATCATTTCTGGCAATGGTTGTTTCGCCGTCACTAAATTGTATTTTGCCTGTTTAAAATCAACACCTTGTTGCTGCGCTAATGTTGATATTTGTTCATTAATCAGCGGTGTGTCGACCCAGCCAGGACAAATAGCATTCACTGTAACCCCCTGCTCGGCACACTCTAAAGCTAATACTTTTGTTAAGCCAACCAAGCCATGTTTCGCGGCACAATAAGCCGACTTATTAACTGAGCCTACAAGCCCATGCACCGAAGCAACATTGATAATTCTTCCCCAGCCCTTATTTTTCATACTAGGTAAAGCATATTGAATAGCATGAAAGGCCGCCGATAAATTAATCGCAATAATGGCATTCCATTTATCTAACGGGAAATTCTCAGCAGATTCTGTGTGCTGTATACCGGCATTATTGACTAATATATCAATACTGCCCATACGTTCGACGGCGCCTTGAATAAAGTGCTCGATACTTTCAACATTTCTTAAGTCGGCATTATCAAATAAAACATCGATATCGTATTGCTTGGCAAACTTTTTAGCTAACACCTCGCCTTCGTCAGATGACAGTAAACCATGCAGTACGATATTTATTCCTTCTGCGGCAAGAACATGCGCGGTTGCCAGGCCAATACCGCTTGTTGAACCAGTAATTAAGGCGACTTTTTGCTTAAGCATAACTATTCCTAATATATATTTTCAGTAGTTTATGCTTAAGGTTATCTTATTTTATCTGCTGAATAATTGGCACCTTAGTACCATAGAATTAACTGTGCATGTAACCATAGCCGTACTATAAATGTTGATGAATAGTTACTTAAGTTGTGAGTACACTTAACGTTCGCTTCGGGTAGCAAATAATAACACGTCAATTAACGCACCTAACTTTGCATAGCACCTTACTTAACAACCGACTTAACACTTAACTAGTTATCTACCTAACAACACATTTAGTACTCTAACTAGTAATAATCCAAAAAATCGACCTAGTAACTATGTTTAATCCCGCGGGTAAGTATTAGCGTACTATCCAAGAGTACTTATAAAAAAGAGTACACAAAGGCAAGGATTACTCGATAACAAATGTAAACACCTACTTACCCTTTAGGTTCTATTTAAACTGACTTTGGTCACGTTCGCTCTACATAAAGCTAGAGCGAACAGATCAAAGAATATAATAAAAGGTTAATTACATTTCAAGATCAAAGACCACACTAATTGATGCTGTAAACACTAGATTTTCTTGCAAATAACGTCCTGGTTTTGACGGACTATCGGCCAGACTAGCACTCATTCTATAACCTTCGTTATTAGCACCGTATCTATGCTGTATCTGATTTGAGTTAGAATTGATGCTGTAAATCTTACCTAATTTAGCGTCAAAGGCGTTGGCCAACAATTTACCTTTATTTTTTGCATTGGTAACCGCAAGTGTATTTGCCTCTTGTTGTAATTGTGTTTCATTTGAAGATTTTAATTCGACATTTCGGATAGCATTAATTTTTACGCTTAACGCAAAGTCCATAAATGCATTCAGCATATCGAGTTGCTTTAGCGTTACCTTTAAAGTTCGACGTGCAATGTAGCCTTCAATTTTGTCTTTTTCACCACGGTTATAGGCGTAACGCACTTCTGTCGAAATGTTTGATGCTGAAACATTAGCTTCATCAACGCCAAATTCAGCTAATCCATCAAGTAAGTTATTTACTCGTTCATCAACATCTTTTTTCGCTGCTAAGCTGGTTTGTTGATTACTCTCAACATTTAAATGCACAATCGCAATATCAGGCATCGCCATCATTTCAGCACTGCCTGTTACGGCAATATGACGATTATTTGGCAAACTGGTATTGGCAAGAGATAAGCTGGAGAAAGTAAGTAATGCAATACAGGTAAAAATTTTCATAATAGGTCCTATTAAATAACATTTTATAAATTTTAATAGCTTAGATTAAAATCATTATTCTAATGGTCTTAGCGATAATGTATCTATTAAGCAAGATACGCACTCAACGACTAAGCTTATAAATTATCAGTGGTTTTTATAACGTTGTCATATTCTATTCGAGTGTAAATGAACCTTAGCTGAATGATTAATTTTTTCTCTATACTACAACTATCACTTAATGAGCAATTAAAATGATATTTAACTCGATTATTTTTGTAAAATCATCTACCGTGCACTTTTTAGCGTCAAAGTAAGTCGTTATTGTAGTAATTTATCGGGCAAAACATGATTGAACACCTTTTAGAAAATAAAACTTTAGTTACCGTTGTTTTAGCTATTGTTATTATTACAGTAAAGCTAGTAATTACTCGCTTTATAAAACGTCGTGCTAAAAAGAAGAAAATAGATAAACGCTTTACCGTTAATTTACTGAATAATATTTTCAACTTTGCGATTATTTTCATGGTGTTCAATATTTGGTCTGTAGAGATTCAAAAATTTGCATTTTCAATCGCCGCCTTTGTTGTCGCTATCGTATTAGTGACACGTGAATTCATCCAGTGTTTTATCGGCTTTATTTACGTCATATCTAATCGTCCATTTCGTATTGGTGACTGGATCCAGGTAGGTAACTACTGCGGAGAAGTAAACTCAATTGATTGGATCAATTTAACGATACTAGAAGTTAATATCAGCAACTATCAATTTACCGGTAAAACTCTTTTTATTCCTAATAATCAGTTAGTCACCACAGCGATTAAAAACTTAAACTTCCTTAAACGTTACGCTGTTCATCATTTTACAATCACCCGAGACGGTAGCGTAAACCCCTTTGTGTTTATTGATGCGTTAAAAGAAAATGCCAACAACTATTGTGCTGACTTTAATGATGTTGCTGTAAGATATAATCAAGTTATCGAGAATCGATTAGATATAAATATCGCAGGACCTGAGCCACATATTGAAGTAGCGACATCTGATATTGGTGACACACAAATTATTTTCACCATATTCTGCCCAACAGAGCGCGCAATGGAAATTGAAAATAAGCTTACCGCCGATTTCATGAGTTTTTGGTTTAGTGCAAAAAGCCATAAGTAGCTAAAGCGCTTTACCAATAAGGTTAGGAATTAATGCCCTTTCTAATTCAACGGTCGATGTTTTCATTTTCAGCCATAGCAAGGGTAAGATGTTGCTTAATAAAGTGATTCTTACCTTGCATGTAAACTTCACTATTATGTTGGCATTGCATAGCAACACGTTTTTTTAATTGTCCATATTGTTGTTTTACTTTCAAGTGCTTACGTAAATAATTCCGAAAAGCTAAATGATGAAGAGCATGTATACTGCCTTGTTGAAAAACATGTAGATGATGGCTTCGTTGTATGTCGCCTTTTTGAAAGTATCGACGACCCGCAATACCATTTTCTCCTTTTGCAATAAAACCTATCGCGATTAATTGCGAGGAGCACTTTTCAAATACAGATAAGTCATGTACTTCAAGTAAAATGTCTATAATAGGTTTAGCTGGTAAGCCAAGTACTGCCGTACTCCCTATATGATGAATAGTGGCTATATTATCACCCACTATCATTTTTAAACGTTGCTGCTCAACAAGATATAATTTTGGCCAATTGCTATCATAATTTTCTACCGCAATGATTCGTGTACTCATACCTGCCCTTATTAATTATCGCTTAGAACGCATTATTTCACTTCTTATTTGCTCATTAACTCGTTAGAATTATGCGTTTTTTCAAATTGGTCAACTGTATGTTATTTCGTTTTACCGTAATTTTCTTTGCATTGTTTTCAACATTAATAACATATGCCTCTAACCTAGATAGCTTCAATAAAAAGCTATCTAAAAATGTCGCTAGTGAATTGAAGAAGTATAGTATTCCAGGTGCTGCGTATGCCATTGTCAAAAATAATAAAGTCATTGCCATGGAAAGCTTTGGTTATAGTGACACCGCTAAAAATAAAAAAATTGATAAAAATACTGTATTTAGATTAGCTTCTGTTTCTAAACCTTTTGCTGCAACAATCACGACTATGTTGGCACAAGAGCAGCAATTGAACTTATCAGATCCTATCACCAAATACGTACCAAACTTTGTGCTTGCAACCAAAGGGGCTGCAGATAAAATTCAATTAAAGCACCTATTAAGTCACTCTAGCGGTTTAATGCCTAATGCTTATGACAATTTACTACACGAAAATTGGAGTATGGATAAAATAATTAATCGTTTTAATCGTGTAACGCCAATTTGTAAACCCGAAAAATGTTACGGCTATCAAAATATTGCATACGGATTTTTACAACCTGCCATCGAAGCGAGTCAAGATAAAAGCTACCCAACCTTACTGCATGATAGAATTTTTGCGCCTTTAAAAATGAACAATGCCTCAGTGGGAATTGATGTATTCTTAGAGCAAAACAATACCGCAAAACCCCATATTCTAAGAAAGCGTATTAAAACAGCTAAAAAAGATAAAGCCGGTAAGCAAATCAGAAAATACATTTGGCGGACGGTAGATGTCGAGCCTGATTACTATAAAGTGGCACCCGCAGCAGGTGTTAATGCTAGCATCGCTGATTTATCAAAATGGTTAATCGCAAATTTAGGCTATAACCCTGAAGTGCTTTCTCCGGCTTTGCTCACTGAGCTCACGATACCGCGCATTAAAACTAGAAAAGATTTACGTCGCAGATACTGGCGAGAACATCTAACTGATGCCCATTACGGCTATGGCTGGCGTATTTATCAATTTAATGGTCATCCCATTATTTATCATTCAGGCTGGGTTGCAGGTTTTCGTGCTGATATTGGCTACTCACCCGAGTTAGACATTGGCTTTGCGATGTTGATAAACGCTGAATCGAATGTTATCAATAAAATATCGAGTGACTTTTGGGCTCAAGCTCATGAGTTATTAGCCGTAAAGAACGCATCTTAATTTGTCTTTAGCGCTTACAACTTCAGACTTTCACTTAAAGATGACATCTTCCAGTATTTCACTAGCAAGATGTCATCTATTCAGTTTAATTCACAATGTATTTACTAGTTTAGAATATCTTATTTAACATTCCAGCAAGACGGATGCCTGCTTTAGATATTTGCTCATTCAATATTGGCGTGTTCTTATACGCATATGCATAACCCAAATCGTTATCTTCAGGAAGGTCATAAACACTTGCTCTATTCGCTTTGGATTCTTTTGCCCAATCTAGGTAAACAGTATTTTGCCACTCATGAATAGTATTTACCGTTTGATTATTTAAAAATTCAGCATACTCTGTATAAGAAAGCTTTTGATTTTCAATGAGTTTTGAGTCCCATACCGCATGAAGTTTTGTCTGTTTACCGAACCACTTAACAACGATGTCATTTCCTCCACGATCATCTCTACGACCGACATGCAAAGGCTGATGGATATCGCCAACAAAGTGAATATAAAATGCTAATGCTTGCCATTTCTCTTCTTTAGTTATTGTTTTATCTCGTAATTTATTTTCAAAATCAGATAATGCTTTTAAGACATCTCCTGACTCACTTCTCTGTAGTCCGACAAACACTTCATCATCATCGATCGATATATAGTGCCAAGGTTTAGCGTAATCAAAACTTTTATCTGAACGGATATTATCAGGCCAATTTGCTAGCTTTGCTAATGGTGCACCGTTGGTGATTGCCATCAATGCCTGCTTAGCAGACGGCTCTAAGTTATCTTCAGCGATTTTTGCAACTATACGATGTCCGTTTGGGCCTAGGGCAAAAGCTGTTTTTATTGGTAAATGGGCTAATGTGATTATCATCGCAGCCATCAATTTTTTATTCATCATATAAAGTTCTTCTTTTAGTGTTGTAATACGGACATAAGACATTGTTTTCATCTAGGACAGATAAAGTCAACTTAAGTGATTTAGACAAGCTTATTTTTGACTTTAATTGCTCTTAATCGTTAACGATGAAAGTTGAAGTCATTACCAAGGATACATTTCATTGTGCTCGTATTTATCACGCTAAAATGCATCACGAATAGTTTTTGAGAAATATAAACACGTAATAACTCCATACGGAGTAACTACGTGTTTAATGTTAATTCATCAAGTCATCTTTGAAAGCTCATTCATATTGTAAGATCAGTCAACTAAACATTGAACAAAAATTTACGTTTTCCTGTATTTAGCTGTAAATGAGGTAACAGTAGATTGCAAAAATCCTAGGCAAGTTAAGCTATTGTCATCACGTTTGTATTACAATATGATGACAACAAATGCCCTACCAATCTAAACCTTTCTGCGCTTTTACGCCGGCTTTAAAGGCATGTTTAATTGGTTGAACTTCAGACACAGTATCAGCCAATTCAATTAATCGGCGATGACAGGCTCGGCCTGTGATCAATACATGTTGCATCTTAGGGCGATTGTTCAACACTTCAATAATTTCATCTAATTCAATGTAGCCGTATTTAACCATGTAAGTCATTTCATCCAGTAACACGATATCAAGACTTTCATCGCTCAACATTTCTTTACTTTTTTGCCATGCTACTTTGGCTGCCGCTATATCAGTTTCAGTACTTTGGGTTTCCCAAGTAAAACCTGTCCCCATAACGTGATGTTGAATAGGAAATTGCTTTAAAATATTCATTTCACCACATTCCCATTTCGAGCCTTTGATAAATTGAACAATACCGGCTTTTTGACCGTGGCCAATGGCGCGTAATACGGTGCCAAAACCTGAAGTACTTTTCCCTTTACCATTGCCAGTAATAACAACGAGTACGCCACGCTCTTCTGTGGCTTGCGCTACACGTTCATCAACACTGGCTTTAATCTTTTTCTGACGTTCAATATGTTTTTGCTCTTTCGCTTTTGCTAACGCTGCTTGCTGTTCAATATCGTTCATTGTTTTTCCCTCTATTCATCGCTGTCGGTGCATGCACAACCGCATTATTTATCGTGTCTGGTGGTTAACTGTCATGGCAGGTTATTCATTACTTATCAGGATCAGTTTGCCTGTTTCTGGATCGCGGTACACTTGCCCCATCGACTGATAGCCTTCTTGGCTTTGCAATTTATTTTTTAACGCCTCTGGCGCTGTACTCAGCTCTTTACCGACTGAATTTACCGGTTGAATCTGAGCAGCACTCTCGGCTTTATTTATCTGAAAATGTTGCCCTAGTTCGGGGCTTAGCGCCACTAAGGCTGCGATTAAGCCACAAGCAAAAACTAACATAATATCAATCAAATTAGCTAAGGGCCCTAACGGCTCTTGCTCTTGGCTATCAAATTGGCTGCTACGCCATGCATCGCTCATTGCTTAAGCACCTGTTATTAAAGTCGGTTCATCATTCGACAAGACTGTTGTCGCAGCTAGGTTAGTGCTATTTTCATCATCTAAACGTTGCATGGCGTTATCATACCAACGTCTGCGCATTCTTCCCAACACAAAGCCCATAACACCAGCGAGTAAGCCAATGATAGTGGTATCAAATGCAACCGTCATTGCGGTGGTTAAAATACTAATATCACCTGAACCTAGTGCTGATAACCCTGGGCCTAAGGGGATCAAAGTGCCCATTAAACCAAGCATTGGCGCAATACGGGTAATAAAATCGGCGCGCTCAATGCGCTTTTTACCTTGTTCAATTAACTGACGTTTTTGCTTTGCAGCCACTAACGCGGGAATAACAGAAAAGCGCTCACCAATGGCTAAACCAAATTCATAAACAGCTAACGCCGTAAAAAACAATAAGCCCCAAACTACTGGTTGCAACAACCATGAGGTGATCAAGTGCATTAATTCTAACGAAAAACCATACAACATACTAAGACTCCACTTTTGGTAACTGACGACGCGCTCGAATATACCCAGCCAAAACAAGCAGTAAAATAGCCACCACTAATGCCAGCAATAAGGGTTCATTTTCTGCTAATGACTCATTGGCACTTTCTTGACTTGCATCTTGCTCAGACTTATCTGCCTCAGCCTTATTTTCTTCTGATTTCGGCTCTGACTTCAGTGCTGATGAACGTTCTTTTAAAGCCTGATCATTTTGTTGTTCAATATCGGTACTTATTTCTTGAATATGCTGAACGCCTGAGGCAACTTCACCAACAGGTGTGTGATTTGCTGCAGCCAATACTTCAGCCAACTGACGGTTAAGCTGCGCTGATAACATAGGTTTAATAAAGTCGTAGATAGGATGATTAGCATGCGTATGGCCGCTACCTGGAATACCGTTTTCGACAATATTTTGTGCAAACTTTTCAGCCAACGCTTGTTGAGTTTGTTGGTCTGCTTGCCAAAAGCCTTTTTCGATTGCCACCAGCATTACCGCTAAAATATTACTTTGTACGTGCACATTATGCTTTGCTTGTAAAAATTCATCTAAACCAATATCTAAGCTGTCATCGATATAAATCGCTTTTAAATCTTGCCAAACCCACGAGCGAATAATTTCTGGGCTAGTGGCCTGCCAGCCCCATAAGTTTTCAATAAACTCACTGCCCATTGTTCTTGCTCCAGCGTAGCCTTGTTTCATTAACGGCTCAATCCATTGACGATTAAGAAAACGCCCACGCAGTTCAGACAATAACGCCGTTTGTAGTGGGTCAATTGACAACTGCTGGCTATTGGCATGCGAAATAACAAAACTGTCTGGCTGTTCGCCCGTAATCGTCTCTATCGCTAAATTTAAACCACCAAGATAATCGTAGGCGTCGTTGTTATCAATTAAGCCATAAAGGTTACTAGCTCGCCCTAAATAAGTGTTATTAACATGGCCGAGTTGCTGGCGAAACAACGCTTGCACGTTACTGCCCATTTCAACATCAGCATTAGGCACGCCATAGGCATGACTCATACGTTTGATATAAGCTTCACCTAATTCTTTACGCTCTTGCCAAGCACCTGAGCGCTCAGCTAAACGGTTAATGCCCGCACCGTAGGCCCCTGGCGCTGTGCCAAAAATACGATAACTCGCTTGTCGCCCCAGTAACTTAGGGCTTATGCTGGTATTTTCTCGCAATAACATTTGCGCTTCACGTAACCAATTACTGGCCACCATATTACTAGCAAGACTTTCATTAAAGTCATGTTTTTGTTGCTCAAACATATGCTCAACGGGCTCTAATGCAGCATTTAATGCACTAATTAATGCCGGATGATCGCGTTCTATCATATTTTTACTGGCCGCCAGCGCGAGTAACACAGAGCGATCGAGCCAAGCTAACTGCTGAGCATATAAATCTCGAAATAAACCTGACGTTGTAAAAACAATATCACGACGCTCAGTACGTTCATCATCAAGTGGGACAAGCTTTAAAGACTTTAAAATACCGCGGCGATTCCACACAGGTTTAACACCGAGCATGTCCATACCAAAAGCGATCATCGCCCCTTCATCGCGCACCGCATCTGAGGCCCATAAAATCACGGCCTCCTTATGATTTTTATCAACAACAGGGCTTTTCTCTCTGGCTTTATGGGCCAATTGCTCTCCGGTTGCAAAGCCAAGTTGAGAAGGGATTAAGCTACCATCAAGTGCATAAAAGTTACGACCCGTTGGCAAAGCATCAGGAGATCTTATAGGATCATTACCTTTACCCGGTGCGACAAAACCACCATTGAGCGCATTTATAAATGCAGCCATTTCGCTTTTTGGTGACTTAATAAGATTGCTTTTAATTTGCTCTCGTTGCACATCGTCAAAGTCCAAATCGCCTTTTTCAATCGAGATCATCATGGTTTCAATCGCATCTTGTTGCCAATCTTTCCCATAAACATGCAAACCTAACGGCATAAAATCTTCTTGTAGCTTAGTTAGGTAATGGCCTACTTCATGTAATAAAAAGTCGTCATCAACCTCACCAAAGCCAATGCCTCGCACTTGTAACTCTTCATCCATACTGGCCACTAATTCATCGGTTAAGTGCAATACTTCAATTTTGTGTCGTAGCGCTTTAATAGCCTTTTTCTTGGTATCTTGATTCGATGCAGCTTCTGCACTTTCAATTAATTGTCGTAATTGCAACAAGCCATCATATAACTCAGTTGTTGCTAACGGTGGTGTTAAGTGATCTAACATCACTGCAACACCACGACGTTTCGCTTGAATACCTTCACCTACACCGTCAACAATATAAGGATAAATGCTCGGAATATTTTCGATGATCAGTGAAGGGTAATCGCTAGCAGATAAACCAACCGCACGTTTGGGTAAAAATTCATAAGTAGAATGTCGCCCTAAATGAACAATCGCGTTGGCTTTAAATACGTCTCGTAAATGGTAATAAAAGGCTAAATATTGATGCGGCGGTGGAAACGTCATATTGGCATGTAATAACTCTTCATTAAGCTCCCAGCCTCTTGGTGGTTGTGGCCCTAAAAACACATTGCCAAATTGCACACCGGGTAACAAAATTTCATTTTTCCAAACCATGGTTTTACCCGGGACTTTGCCCCAACCCCGAATACCTTCAATTTGCATAGCAATTAACGCTTGCTTCAAAGCATCGGCGGCTTGCCATTGCTCGCTGACAGCTGACTGCTCACTGACCATTGAATTATTCTCAAGTTTACGCGCGATTAATGTGCGATAAGCTTGGGTAAGTTGCGCTAATAAATCTAAAGCGCGAGCACGACCTTTATGTCGAATGCCGTCTAAGGCATGGTGTAAATCAACCGCGGTGTTTTCAACATTTTCAAGTAATGCTTTCAACACAGCGCTGCGCTCAATCGATGATAATGCGCTTAATTGCGCTTGGCCTTGTTCAAGCAGGTAAAACTTCACTCTAGCGTGCAAGTAACCTAACGGCCCCTCAATCATTTCTGCTTTAACAATCTCCGGCAGAGTATCAAAATAACCTTGATAATCACTGACCGACATGGCGTTAATTAAAGGTGCCATTTTATTCAGTGCGCCAGCATCTTGCGGTAAATTAACCGCTTTTAGCTGTAGAAGATCTAATAACTGTTCAGCTGACGTTGGAAAATCAGCCTCAGGGCCAAGATCATAACCTTGTGCTTTTAACTTCAACAATATTTGCCACAACGATTGTTGTACATCGAGATTATCGGCACCAATGTTGTGTCGTCCTGGTGGGTGATTATAATAAACAATCGCAACTTTTTTCTTGGCATTATCAAGTGTTTTTAACGTCAGCCAAGCACTTACACGTGCTTGTAAACGTTCAATTTCTTTACTTAACACTTGGCTAATAGATAAGCTTGCTCCCGTTAGTAAATCTAACTTCGCACTAGAAGCCAACGCTAACACATGTGGTTGAGAGACCCCTTGCAATTCAGGCATTGCGACACGGTAATGAACACTGTCACTGGGCAATCCTGTTGGCGACAGTTTATATTGTAAATCGCTAAGCTCGGTGACTCTAATGCCCTTAAATACCGGAATGTTCAGCGCTTTAAATTTTTCTGTAACCGCTTCACGACCTTCACCGCCACCAATCACAAAATCTTGTAAAGCAATGAGTGCAAAAGGCTGAGTTGATTCAAAGGTGCGAATCGCTTCTATGGCTTGTTCGCTAGGTTTACCCCAACCAGCGAGTACCGAAACACATCGCCATTGCTGCTGGCATAATTGCTGATGCAATTGCCATTGTCCGGGTTGATCGCCAGTATCATGGTCAATAATAAAGATCATCGGCTTATCTTGATTTTCGGTTAGCTTTTCTTTTAACTGAGCAACACTGATCAGTTGTTCTTGCCAATAAAAACGTACCGGTTGTAGCGGTAAAATTTTCGCCGCTGTGGCCAATAAATTATAGCTATCTATATTTTTCACGTTGGCATCAGTATTAAGTACTGACACGTTTTCCAACCAAGCAAACAAATAACCTAGATTTTCTTTGCCTCTATTTTGCCAATAAGCTCGTGCTTGCAACCAGTAAGAAAACGCTGGCCACGCTTGTTGTTTTGCGCTCAGTGCCGGTAAATAATCATTTTTGTCTAACGATGACATTAAACTCTGGAGCTGTTTTTTTGACAAGTTAGCAACACGACCACCTTGAATATCGTGGTGTAACACCATTAAGCGTCGATCGGTATTTAATATTAAGCGCGTTTGTTCTGGCTGATAATTCAACGCCAATAAACGCTCAACTGATTCACCAAACACACCGGCAATAATTAAGGCTTGATGTTGATTAATTAACTGCTGTATTTGCTTATTCGTCAGTTGATTAAGCTGGCTAACGCTGCGAATAGTAATATTACTTTTCGATAGTGGCTCGCTGACAGCGTTTTGCTTGCCTAACTCTTTTGTTTCTAGATACTGGTGAGCTCCTGCAACAATGCTGGCAGCAGAGCGGTCTGAAACAAACGCTAGCATTTTAGT
This sequence comes from Cognaticolwellia sp., assembly GCA_049642265.1. Lineage (GTDB taxonomy): Bacteria > Pseudomonadota > Gammaproteobacteria > Enterobacterales > Alteromonadaceae > Cognaticolwellia. The sequence goes on from JBAROR010000064.1 coordinate 65,098, forward strand.
TTCTGCAGCACTTAGCGTAAAACTATGTATCAAGGTGATGAAACATAGCAGCATTGAAAGATAACTATTTTTCATACCGCGCCTGAGCAATAATTTAAGGTACGAACCAGAATAGGACTTAGCGCTAAGGTTCGAGCTGAGCTCTGGACTAAGTTCTGAACTCAGGTCAGAGTTAAAACCAGAGTTACAATCAGAACTAAAACTAGAGCTAAAATCCGTGTTATGTTTGCCAATAATACTGCTTATCATGAAATGTCTCATAAAAAAGCGTTAAGAATTTAACGCTTTATAGTGCTAGTCATGCGCTAAAAACAGCGCGTTTTATCAAAAATACGTAACGTTAAACTCGGGTTGCTAGGTAAATACCAATGCATGTAAGAAGCAAGAATATTATTATGCTGGTAAACAAATTCACCTGCTCGTTCACTTGGGTGATGTGTCGTTTGGCCGCTAGGCTGTAAATCAATTTCAGCAGCAGAATAGTGAAAGCTATGCCCACGCATGATGTTGTCGGTGTTGTTAGCAGCTTTACCAAAACCCGTTAAATTAACCCACTGAGAACCGATAGCAGCGACTTTTTTCTGCATAATCGCCTTACCAGGCAATAAACCTAGCATCGAAAATTCTTGCCCTGACATATCGGTAAGTTGCTCAAGTAAATACATCATACCGCCACACTCAGCAATAATAGGCTTATTGCTAGCAGCAAAGCCTTTAACATCATCGAGAAAAGTGACATTCGCCATTAACTGTTCAATATAGAGTTCAGGATAACCACCAGGAATATATAAAATATCGCCCTCTGGTAGGTGTGCATCAGTCAGTGCAGAGCAATACACTAGTTCTGCGCCAGCTTGCTGTAAAAAAGCAATATTAGCCGCGTAAATAAAGCTAAAGGCGCTATCTCGTACAATAACAATACGCGTACCGAGCAGTGCTTGCTCAGTAACGATTTCATCGCTATCGGTATTGCTATCAGTATTGCTCGCAAAAAACTCGACTTTTTCAGGTAGCTCAGTTAGATCGGTATTAGCGATATGACCTGCCGCTCGATCAAGTTGTGCATCAATATCAGATAATTCTTGTGCTAGCACTAAGCCTAAATGGCGTGCTGGTAAGGTAATGGTTTCGTCTTTTGGTAGCCGACCATAAAAGCGAAACTCTTCTGGAAAGCCTTCACTTAACAGCTCGATATGACGCTCGCTATTAACACGATTAGCAATCACGCCAGAAAAAGGTAAGTTTTTTCTAAATTTTGCTAAGCCAAACGTAACCGCAGCAAAGGTTTGTGCCATCGCTTTAGCATCAATAACCCCGAGCACTGGAATGTTAAAGTATTCAGCTAAATCTGCACTACTCGGGTTGCCATCAAACAAGCCCATGACACCTTCAATCAGAATAAGATCTGATTCTTGTGCAGCACGGTAAAGCAATTCTTGGCAGCCCTGCTCTCCAACGAGCCAGAGATCTAATTGATAAACCAATTCACCACTGGCTTGGCGTAAAATCATCGGGTCAATAAAGTCAGGTCCAACTTTGAACACGGTTACCTTACGGCCCTGATTACGGTGATAACGAGCCAATGCTGCCGTTACCGTTGTTTTACCTGAGCCAGAGTGTGGCGCAGCAATAATTAATGCTGAACACATCACGCCACTACCCACTTGCTGCTCGGGTTTATGCTCAAACGCTTTATGTGGTACTGCCTTATCTTTATTCTTAATGTTGTTGCTCTGTGTTGATAAGGTTTTTTTATTCGCTAGGGTCATCGAGTGCTCCTTCTACTTAACCGATTTTGCTATTAATCACTAATGACCATTATTGGCGTAGTTATTGTCATTTATCACTTTACCAACAAAGAAACGGTTGATTGTAAAATCAATAACCATAGCGGAAATGACATAGAAAATAGGATTAGAAATAGACTTAAAGAAGTACTTACCAACGCGGGTCCCATATTCAGCCCAAGACAACTCAGGAAACTTACCTGATAATACGTAATAACTACCATTTGAAATAAAGAAAGCAATTGAGCTAGCAACCAATAATGCTAATGCCACCTCAATAATATTGACATACCAATCACTCTGCTGCCAATTAGGACGAGTGTAATAACCAACAGTAAACATAACGCCATAACTTAATACCAAGGCAGGATATGAGGTGGTGATACAGTCACCAAATTGGCCACGATAATAGGACGATGCAAGATCAACGGTAAGGGTCAAAATATAAAAAAACCAAAACGCTTTAATATTTCGCAAATACATACCCGCTAAGAAGAAAATAGCGATCGATGCACTGGGCAAATGATTAAAACTAGCAAAATGATGGGTGCGCGTAGCAAGCATCAGCAAGGTTAATATTGCCAATACGGCAACAAACAAGTTAAAGGGTAATTTTGGTTGGTCTGATTTCATAACGATCCCGTTGTTTTAAACATCTGTAATGCTAACGGTGTTGGAAATCAAAGTGAGTAAACGGGTTGGTTACGTAAAATTTTATTGGGAGTGATTTATGTCTAATTTATACATAAAAAGTACGCTAATAAAACATCATACGATGGTAAAGCTAAAATTCAGTCCGCTTACTGTTCTCTGAATCACCGCCCACCGCAGTTGTCGAGTATTATCGATATAATCTATTGCTAAAACCTAGCATCGTAAATCAATGCTTAACCTTTAGCTTAAATATTTACTATCAATAAAATTGAATAGGCCGGTCTCCGGACTCCTGTTCATCGCACTTGCAACACCTTCCCATATCGTCACTATTTTGTTAAATAAAGTAGTGATTTAATACAGTGGTTTTGTTGCTGCTCACAGTTACCGTTGCGGGGGCAGTACTGGTATTTCACCAGTTTCACGTTTCATCTTTGTTAATTATCGTTACTAACTATGCTCTATCGAGTTAAAACAATAACAACTAAGACACCTAAATCAGCGCTGATATTACGCCAAGCATGACGGTTATTCAACCAATAACATGACTTATCAAACCTCTATAAGCATAAAAACCAACGGAAATTATATTTGCATTGAATCAAGTTAATGATTTCGTTATTCTCCTCGTCCAATTAATGATTTCTATGGCTATTCAGTGGCTATAAAGGTTTACCGCTAAGCAATGACAACACACTTATATTTAGCTCGTCACGGACAAACGCAATGGAATAAAGTACAACGTTTTCAAGGCCAATTGGACAGTGACTTAACCGAAACAGGTAAACTGCAAGCCGAAAACCTAGCACTAAATCTTATCGACCAAAAAATAGATTTAATCATTTCATCTTCCTTAGGGCGCGCAATAACTAGCGCTAACATCTGTCAACAACAGCTGAATGTTCCGGTGTTGGCTATTGAAGAACTCATCGAACGAGATTTGGGGCATTGGCAAGGATTGCATGTTGATAATATTAAAAGTGACCGTCATTACCACGAAATACTACATCAATTTACTAGCCTAAAACCAACTGATGGGGAAAGTGCTTTAGCCTGTGGCGAACGTATTGAGCAAAGCCTGACATTGTTGGCTCAACGTTATCGAAATAAAAGCTTATTAGTGATTTTTCATGGTGAAGCGCTACGTTGTTTTTTAGCTAAATTGGGCCACGGTTCAACTGATAATGCCTATGAGTTATTCGATAATGGCTGTATGTTTCACTTAAACTATCAACATGACAATGAGTGTTTTCAACTTTTATCTTAATAGCAAATAACATGATTGTTATTGCTTAACCACATCAACCCGAGCGTAGTGTTAATTACATGGCAACATTAATCGACAACCTATTCAATCAGACACTTATGCTGCTGCCCGCATTTGCTATAGTTTTCACGCTCGCCCTCGCCTTATTGTTTGATAAAGTTTTCGGTGAAGCAAAACACTTTCACTATCTTATTGGCTTTGGTTGGTTAGCCAATAAATTAGAAAAAACGTTGAATGTCAGTCCGTCAACACAAAGCATTATAAAAGCTAAATTATTCGGCACATTCGCTTGGTGCCTATTAGTATTGCCTTTGCCGATGATTTATTTCTGCTACTTTAATCACCTCGTTTGGTACTGGCAGATTTTACTTGATGCATCTGTACTTTATCTCTGTTTAGGCCTCAATAGTTTGCATCAACATGCAATGCAAATATACCGACCATTAAAGTCTGGCGACCTTGATAACGCTCGGCACTTCACCGGCTATATTGTCAGTAGAGAAACCGCAGCACTTACTGAGCAAGAAATGTCGAGAGCCACCGTTGAATCAATGCTAGAAAACGGTCATGATGCTGTTATTGCTTCACTTATTTACTATTTAATTGGTGGCGCGCCACTGGTTATTTTACATCGATTAGCAAACACCTTAGATGCGATGTGGGGCTACAAAAACTCACGTTTTAATCATTTTGGTTATGCTAGCGCTCGTCTTGATGATGTTTTGGGCTTTATTTCAGGCAAATGCTGTACTTTACTCTATGCCTTACAAGGCTTAACACGAGGACTCTGCCAACAAGCTTTTATCAATGCCTATCAACAAGGTAATCAATACAAAAGCCATAATGGTGGTTGGGTAATGGCGGCAGGAGCAACAGTCATGGCCAGAAAATTAGGCGGTGATGCACTTTATCACGGTAAAGTAACCCATTCGCTCGCGTTAGGAGCGGGTAAAAAAGTAACGATAGATGATATTCCTGCAAGTTTAACGCTAGTCACTCGAGCAAGCTTAACGCTACTCGTTATGGTGTTTTCTTACCAGCTAGCAAGTTACCTTCAATTACCTTCAATATAAAAAGCAATAGGAATCAGATGGCGTTAATTCATGGTGGGCAACTGCAAAAAATAGCTAAACAATATAGAATTCCTACGGCTGACTGGCTTGATCTATCAACCGGTATTGCACCCAACAGTTACCCCATTCCTGATATTGCGTTAAGTGTATGGCAGCAATTACCGCAACAAAGTCTTAAACTTATATCTGCGGCAAAACAGTATTATCAATGCTCAGAGCTGGTTATCACAAATGGTAGTCAAGCCATAATAAAAGCACTGCCCGCGCTCTATCAGCAACAAAATAGCAACGCAAAAGATGTCTATTTACCAGAGCGTGGTTATAAAGAGCATGCACAGGCTTGGCGAATTGCTGGCTACAATTTACACTTTTACCAAGACTTATTACCTGAAATAAACTCGTTAACGCCCCATTGTGTCGTGGTCATCATCAACCCAAACAACCCAACGGGTCAGTTTTTTGCTCGAGAGGTTATCAAACAATATCACCATAAAGTTAGCCAACTCGAGGGCTTACTAGTCCTTGACGAAGCCTTTATTGACGTTATGCCAAGCAAACAGTCATATTGCTCAGAAGTACATAACAAGCACTGCTTAGTATTACGCTCATTTGGTAAGTTTTTCGGTTTAGCCGGTATTCGTATTGGTTTTTTAGTGGCGAATAATGACTGGTGTAGCACCTTCACCGAACTATTAGGACCTTGGCAAGTTAATGGTCCAGCGCAAATTATTGCCGAGCGAGCTTTGAGTGACAAACATTGGCACACCAAACAAAAAAAGATCTTAAACGAACTTAGAACCACACAAGAAAGGATGCTAAGGCAAGTCTTTCCAACAACATTAATTGCCAACATTCAAGGATGTGATCTGTTTCTCACGGTCAGCTTCCATCAAGCTGATAACGCAAAAGAGCTTTATCATCTGCTATGCCAACAAGGCATTTATTGCCGACTTGCTGATGAGCAAGATACCTTAAGATTTGGTATTACCACAGAAGAAGCGCTTTCACATTTGAAAAATGCTTGTTTACGTACTAAAAAAAAGCTGACTTCATCGCCAAAATTATAAAATCATCCCTCTTAATAGCTCAGCTTTTTTGTAAATGATTTTAATAACCTAACGGTTGACAAGCCATAGTAATCGGTTCAGAATTGCGGCTCAAAATTGCTTAGGTGCTCGATATTTATACGCTAATAACGTAAAAATGAAGAGATAATCGGGAAGTTAGTAAGTGCTATATGCATAATTCTGACGCTGCCCCCGCAACGGTAATACTTTGTTATTCACAAAGTTAAGCCCGGAGACCGGCCTAAACAAGAAAGAATTATTTGCAGTGCGGTGGGCGCTACGGAAATATAATGACATTAGCTCTCGCTAAACCGTCAATAATCTTCCGTACCTCCCTCAAAACTTTTTGAGGTGTTCATGTTCTCTTGTTTACGATATTTACCTATAATTTGCCCTGTGGCAATGCCCGCTTTTGCACAAGTAGAACCTGCTTCGAATGCAGACATAGAAATCATTGAAGTTGTTAACGATCAAAGTTTTAACTCACCAAACTATCAAGTTTTACAACGAGAAAGCTTTGTTCACTCATCACAAACACTCGCCGACATTTTACAATCTGTTAATGGTATTCAAATCCGTCAAATAAGTGGAATTGGTAACCCTGTATCTGTCTCTATTCGAGGCTCAAGTAGCAAACAAGTACAGCTATATATTGATGGACAGTTGATTAATGACAGTCAATTTGGTGGTTTCGATTTAAATCAAATTCCTACTGAACAAATTGAAAGTATTGAAATAAGTAAAAACCAAGCCATTGGCACAGGCTCTACCCCTATTGGCGGTGTTATTCGTATTAATACTTATAATCCGACTCAAGACGCCGCGAAGTTAACATTAGCGACTGGCTCATTTGGTTACCGTGAAGCTAACTTACTATTCAATAAGGCTTTTAAAGTTCATAGCCTGTCATTTGGTGGTAATTATGTTAATAGCGACAATGATTATGACTTTCTGGTACCGCAAAGTTTCGAAGACAGCAGTCAATCCGACGAACAAGCATTAAGAAATAATGAATTCACTAAAAAAACTTTTTTCATTAATGACATTCTTCAGTTCGACCAACATCAGATCAGATTAAATATACAATACAATGATCAAGAAAAAGCGCTACCAAATTACCGTAATAACTCCCCTGAAAATAGCTCAGCCTTAAATTCAGACAGCTTGCGCTATAGCTACCAGCATCAATGGTTAAGCGATTCATCTTGGTTAGACTCAATAGAGTTTGAGGCGTATACAGAAGATAAAAATGAGCGCTATATATCGAGCCCTGATTCAATACAGCTCGATACCAATGATTATGAAACCCAAAAGCATCACATAGGTTTTAAGCCACTGCTCACTTGGCACACCTTCAACCTGATCCCTTTTGTTAGTTTCAATAAACAAGAATTTACTTCCGTGAGTCTACATAATGGTCAGCCAACACAGTGCAATGGTATTGGCTCTTGTGATATTTCAGCCAAGCAAAAACAATTCAACGTCGGTTCTCGTTTAGAATGGCAACCAATATCGTTACCTATAGAAGCTTATCTACTCGTTAGTAATTTACGAGAGGAAAACTCGAACACGGCATTAAATCAACCCGATGCCGAAAAATTTCAAGATAATGAAGATTATTTAACCACCGAATTAGGCCTTAGCCTCAAACAAGAAAATTTTAAAATCACTGCCAACTTAAGTGATGGTGTAAGAACTCCTACACTCTATGAATTATTTGGTGATCGTGGTTCTTTTAAAGGTAATGATGATCTACTTCCAGAAGAAGCATTAACCTTGTCAGTTGGTGGGCAATATACCGATAAGAAGCTGTCGATATCATCTTCGATTTATCAACAAAAATTAGAAAATTCTATTGTCGCTATTTTCAACTCAAGTAATGTTGGCAGCTATAGTAATGTCAGTGATGCAGATTTACGGGGTTTTGAAATTCAAGTTAACTATCAATTATTTGAACCGCTATCTTTGTCGTTACAAACGAACATTATTGACAGTGAAATTGAATCTGACTTCGTCGCTTTTGATAATAATAAATTACCGGGTATCTACCATCAACAATACAGTATTGCGCTAAAATACCAAGTAAACAAAGCATGGCAAGTATCCTTTAAAACCAGTCAAGACAAAGAGTTATATTTCAATCTTATTAACAGATTTCAAAATGACGTTAGCGGTTTTGGTAATGGTAACCCGTCAGACCGCACAGTGTCTGATCTGTCCGTATACTGGAAGCAAGACAATCATCACGTGTCTTTTAGTGCCAACAATCTATTCAATGACCAATATCAAGATCTAGCGAATAGAACATCGCAAGGTCGCAGTTTTCAAATTAAATACACAATCGAGGGATTATAAATGTTAACAAATTTAAAAAAACAAATACTGCCAGTAAGTTTAGCTTTAGGAGCAACAATGCTTGCAGGTTGTGGCGGCAGCTCAGACAGTGAAAATGCCCCATCAGTGGCTGGTGCAATTAATCCTGTTATTGAAGAAAATACCACCGTTGTTAGCACTTATAACGCAACTGATGCCGATGGTGATGCTATTACATTATCACTGAGCGGTACTTCAAGCAGCTTATTTACTATCACACAAGCTGGTGAGTTGAGCTTTTTAACCGCGCCTGATTTTGAAAGTGGTGATACTGGTCCATTCGCTGTCACTATCGTAGCAACCGACGACAGTAAAAAAAGCTTAACAGGCGAATTAGCCATTGAAGTAAGTGTTGGTGATGTTAAAGACACTCCATCATTTGCCGTTGTACAAACTGTTGCACCTGACTACTCAGGCTCAGAAGTTGTGACCGTAGATCCTGCAACACAACAGGTAACGAAAGGTTATTACATTAAAGATGGTTCTGACTACACTGTACGTAGCTACCAACAAGACGTTTATCATATTGGACGTTTTAACATCGACACGGTTTCCAAGTACAATGCAGATGCACTTGATACTGCCGTTTGGACTTATACTACGCAAGACACAGCAGATTCAAGTTCTCGTAACCCATACGACATCATTTCGGTTAGTGATACAAAAGCTTATATATTACGTTACGGTTCAAGCAAAGTTTGGATTGTAAACCCTCAAGCAACATCAGCTGACGACTTTAAAACGGGTGAATTGAACCTTGAAGCGTATGTACCAGACGATAATACTAACGACACACCTAGACCTTCATCAGGTACAATTGTCGACGGTAAATTATTTATTGCCTTACAACGTTTGTCTGATTCTTACGCACCAAACACTGCCTATGTTGCTGTTTTTGACATTGAAACTGACGAAGAACTTGAAACTAACGCTAACTCAGATGACACTGTAAAAGGTATTCCTTTAACTGGATTAAACCCATTAAATAACAGCGTTGTTAGCAAAGACGGTGTTGTCTATGTCACCACTCGCAATTCATACAGCAGCACTGACTTAACCTTAAGTCGTGTTGAAGCGATCACAGCAAGCGATTACAGCTTACGAACAGTACTAACTGCTGAAGATATAACAGATAACACTGCTGCATTTATTGGTTCAAGCGTAATTGTTTCAGAGACTAAAGGCTACTTTGTTGCAGGTGAAGTTTTTTACTCACCTTATCGTGAGCTGTCAACGGTTTATACTTTCAACCCGACAACAGGTGTTATTGCTGATGAAGTCGTTGCAGAAACAGGCACAGAGCAAATTAGCCATATTAATTTAGATGCGGCAAATTACCTTTGGATCAGTGTAAGCAACCCAATGAATCCTGGTGTTGACGTAATAAATACTGATACGAATACAAGAGAACTACCAAGACTTGCTACTGATTTAAACCCAACAGCAATTGCTTTTATCGAATAGATAACATTGTTTAGGTAAGATATTAAGTTATAAAAAAACCGCTTTTAGCGGTTTTTTTATAACTATTTTCACTCTTCTTGCTACTTTTACTACTTTACTACTTTACTACTTTACTACTTTACTACTTTACTATTTTACTATTTTAAAACTAGGACTAAACCGCTTTAATTCACTTAATCCAAGGTAATTAGGCTGATGTGCTCATAGTTAAACTTAGGGTTAGAATACTTAACTTTTGATACTTTAAGCTTGATAGATTAATCAACCACATCAATGGTTAAGTGTATTATTTTTTTTAACAATAAGTATATTGTTACTCTCCTGAGTTCTCATCTTCTTTTTTAACTGTTAACGAATCGACAAAAGCCTGTATTCCTGTTTGAACAAACTCATAGGTTTTATCAATGTTACTGGTAATCTCGCCATCTAAGACCTTTAAGCCTTCCAGAATATCTTTGGCTTCGCCAAAACCTTGTTCGATACCACCACTAATAATATCAACAAAAGCCGTTAACGATTCCTCCTCATTCATTTCAGGGTGCTGTTCTCGATAGGAGCCTAAAAACTGGGTACTAAAAGACACGATACGCTCTGCTGTTGCCTCTGGGCTGAAGTCTACTCCTGATTCATATGCATCTTCAACCGTACTTTCAACGCCCATACCTTTGAGCGCTTCATTGATTCCTTGTAAGGCCGTTTTTAACAACAAGGACAATGGCTGATCACCCATGGTCGTGCTGAACTTCAACGAAGATTCTATAATTGCTGCATTCAACTGCTTTTTATTGATAACCGCTATCGACTCTTGTTCTTGGCCAATTTTTTTATCTTGCCCAAGATCAGAAACTTTCGCATCTACAGACTTATTATCAGTATTACCTGTGGCCTTTGTTAAGGTTCGAATATCTGGGTTATAGCTATCAGTTTTAATCGGCGAACTCATAAGGTGTCCCTTTGTTTGTCAAAGCATATATAAAAGTATCGGCACCGTTAAGTATAACTTAAGCCAGCTATTGTACGTATTTCGAACAACAATGATATTTTATTCATCGAGCAGTGCTATAGAATAAAGTCTGATATGACTATTTAGATACTAGATGGCTTGAGCCATAGCATTCCAGTTGAAGTTTACTAGCCCTTGAATATAAAACTTTCCGGTAATATTCTGCTTTTCTTTATTGGCATAACTTCTATTAATAACGAGTCAGCAACAAGCAGTTAGGGTTACAGTTTTACATCAAAATGAAGTTATAGATAATTGGGGTTATAGATGATTGAAGGCTATGTGAAGCAATGCATAAATGTCGATTTTAAATATAATATTAGACGTTAATAAATCAGGCAGTAGTGACAATTATTTGCAACTACTGCGCTAAAAATTTCGCCTTTGTGTTTGCTTTACAAGGTTGAGCTAATTGATAAGTTTAATAACTGTCCAGCATAATACGTGCTTTCACTTGTGGCATTTTCCATAAAACATATACTGGGATTATGGTTAGCATCAATAAGGCCATTTGCTCAGCTTCATTTATTGGCAATAACTGTAATAAATAAACGATAACTGCTGACCCACTCATCTGCACAAAGCCTAATAATGCTGAAGCCGAGCCTGCTTTTTCACCAAAAGGTGCAAGCGCTTGTCCAGCACAAGCCCCCATTAGAAGTGAAAAGCCAAGTGAGCTAATCATTATTGGTAACATAAAAGCGATAGGTGTTTGCCAACTCAATAAAGCTAGCATTAACAAGCCAGCAATAATCAGTAAAACCATACCTAAACCTATCGTTACTCTCGCACCAAATCTCACTAAAACTCGAGGGGCCAAGAAACAGGCAATAATATTAATAAGTGCATTTAAACTAAACCAATAAACAAAGCCCTGTTGATCTAAGCCTAACCTCACCATCAACCACGCAGGAGAACTGCTAACATAAGCCAAAATTACAGCCATAGATAACATCACAACAAAAGCATTAAATAAAAATACAGGATGCTTTAATACTGTCATAGAACGAGCGATAGAAATAAGGTTTTTATGTTGCTCGGTATGTTCTGGCCTTGTTTCTTTCAGGGTAAAAAACAAAATTCCCCCAGCAAAAACAGCGTAGCCGGCCATAAACTCAAAGTTACTACGCCAGCCAAAAGCCTCCGTTAATATATTACCTAACAATGGAGCCAGAGCGGGAATACAACATATCGCGCTATTTAAATAGGAATACATCACTCCACTTTCTATGGCGTTGTATTTATCTCTGACACTAGCGAAGGCTGCAACCACTATCGCGCATGCCCCAAGGCCTTGTACTAAACGACTAAGAAGAAAAAACGTTAAGCTATCAGAGTAAGCTGAAATGACAGAAGCCAAGCCGTAAATGACAATACCACCAATGGCAATGGGACGGCGACCATATCGATCCGCCAGTGGACCACTGATGAGTTGGCCAAATCCTAAACTCAAAATAAATATGGTTATGCTCCACTGAATTTGTGTCATTGGAACAGCAAACTCTTCGGCCATCACAGGCAAGGCAGGTAAAAATATATCTATAGCTAAAGGGCTAAAAATAACCATTAAAATCAATAGTGGTAAGCGTTGTTTATTTGTCATTTCAGTCTCAATAATGGTGACTGTGTATTATAAGGTATTGGTGTTATCAGCAGAAGTTAATAATTGTTACTTTAATGACACTTCTCCTACTTAACCCTTCAACATATTATTCAAGGCTGGTGTAAATTTATAACGAGTTCTTTACTTGCCATGTTTCTGCCACAATTGCTCACTACATTGCCTTATTGTTAACGCCCCAAGCACTTTTTGTATTGTTTAAATAGACAATATCATCAGGATATTGGAGCAATACATGTTTAACTCAAATAAAAGATTAATATTAAACGACTATCAAGACTCATATTTTTATCAGCAAAAGCGTAAAAAACAACGAAAAAAATGGTTCAAATTAATATTTTTCATCTTGCTTTTATCCATGCTGACCGTGGTTATTATGCCTTTAGCTAAAGCTAACACTAACGAGCAAAGCTCTACAGTAGATTTACACAAGAATAATGGCTTAATTCATGGTCCGCAGTTGTTATTCAATCACCCTAATGCCAATAAACGTGTTGCCCTACCTATAGACATAAAAGCTAACATTGAAGTGAATGGTTTGGTGGCTTATGCGCAAATAACACAGGTATTTATCAATCCCTATAACATCGAACTAGAGGCTAAATATCAATTTCCTTTACCTGAGAATTCGGCCGTTAAACACTTAAAGGTAAAGGTCGCGGATAAAGAAATCATTGGCCAGATAATGGAGAAGCAAGCTGCAAAAGCAGTGTATAACAAAGCCAAACAACAAGGTAAAAAAGCCAGTTTAGTACAGCAACAACGCCCTAACTTGTTCACCAACAACATTGCTAATATTCCGGCTCAATCAACCGTGGTAGTAACTCTTGAATTTATAATGCCAGTAACCTTTGCCAATAATAGCGCCAACTTAACACTTCCGTTAGCTATGACTGCTCGCTACGAAAGTGAAAATTATAATAAATCGCCTGCTATGCAGGATTCAACATTAATAGCACCCGTGGCGAAAGTACTGGCAGATAGCCAAGCTTCAATTAATATTGCACTTAATACAGGAGCTGCGGTGTTAAATATTAATAGCAGTAGCCATGAGATAAAAACCAAAGCATTAAATAATGAACAATCATCTTACCTAATCACCTTATCCCATGACCAAGCAGTAGCAAATAGAGACTTTACATTAAACTGGCAACTTCAACCCAGCCAAAAACCACAAGTTAGTAGCTTCACTGAACAAGTCGATGGCGAGTACTTCACTTTACTAACATTCTTTCCGCCACAAATTGAGCAAAAATCAGTTATAGCGCGTGACATTATCTTCATCATCGATACGTCTGGTTCGATGCAAGGAAACTCTATGACACAAGCTAAAACGAGTCTTCAGCAAGCTATTTTACAGCTCAATGAAAAAGACAGCTTCAATATTATCGCTTTTGATAATACTGTTGACTTACTTTTCCCTACAACTCATATGGCTTCGCAGCGAAATATCGAACAAGCACAAAAATTTATCAATCATTTACAAGCTGATGGAGGCACTGAAATGTACCGTCCATTAAGTCAAGCGCTTGTGATGGCGAAAGATAACGAACAAACACCCAAGGCTATTCGCCAAGTTGTTTTTATCACAGACGGTGCGGTGGCTAATGAGTTTGAGCTTATGCAGTTGCTTGACGGCGCTCAGCGAAATTTCCGTTTATTTACAGTTGGTATTGGTGCTGCCCCCAACGGCTATTTTATGAAAAAAGCAGCTCAATTTGGTCGCGGTAGCTATGTTTTCATTCAGAACAGCGATGACGTACAAACCAAGATGTCAGCACTAATGACAAAAATCAATCATCCGGCAATCACCAATATAGAACTAATGTTCGACAGCCAGGTTCATCAAAAAGTAGATGTTTATCCGAAAAAAATGCCCGACCTTTATATTGGGGAGCCAATGCAAGTCACGGTAAAATCTGCATTGCCTATTACCAGTGCACAAATAACGGGAGATAGCGCTCTGGAGCCTTGGTACCAACAACTTATTATTGATGACAGTCAATCATCTCATGGTGTCTCAACACTATGGGCTCGCAGAAAAATAGAAGATTTGTTAGATACCTTAGTTACTGGTGCCGATAAGGAGCAAGTAAAAATACAAGTTATTGCAACTTCTATCGCTCACCAAACGTTATCACCATATACCAGTTTTATTGCGGTAGAAAAACAACCCGATCACTTGCCACTATCAGAGAAAAATGCAGTTAACAAAATGAATGCTTTCGCTAAAGCTCATGAAAATTTAATGGTCGCAATGCCTAAAACAGCACTTGGTTGGCATCAACAGTTACTTATAGGTTTACTATTAATAATGCTTACGCCTTTAACATTGCGTGTTTGGTTGAAATAACATGAGCTGCCTCACAAGTAAAAAGCAGATAGGTCGGATAAATAATATAAGCCGAAAAGTGACTGCGGCACTATTACTAACCTTTGGCTGCGTCCTGACTATTCAGGCCAGCTGGTTACCTGCTAAAGCTTGGCTATCACAACAATTAATTCATCACAGCTGGCAACAAGCAATGGCAGGTCAAAAAGAAAGTGATGGCAGAGGTGTTATAAGCCAACAGATTGCAATTAAACCCTGGCCCTGGGCAGATACCTTTCCAATTGCTGAATTAGCGTTTGAACGCTTAAACAAAAGTATTGTGGTGCTAAATGGTGGCGATCCAACCACCCTCGCGTTCTCTGCTGGCGCAATTGCCCCGTTTAATCAAATGCACGCGACCAAACCATTTGTTGTTGCTGGTCACCGTGACAGCCACTTTTCCTTTCTTGAGGATATTGCCATGAAAGATGTTATTTCACTAACCGATGCTCAAGGACAAGCTCGATTATACCAAGTAGAAAGTATTGATATCGTTGATGGCTCATCAGGGCAAATGCCACTACTTGCCGATGAGTCGAGTTTAGTCTTGATCACTTGCTACCCTTTTCAAGGTATCGGTAGTGATTCAGATGAACGTTATGTCATTACAGCAACGGCGTTATAGTGTTGCTCAGAAATTAAAATAAGAACTCAACGTTATCACTTAATGTTGAGTTCTTATTTTTGAGTCGGCAAGATGCCAACAGGCAAAGACGAAGAATTCTAGTAACCATTTTCTTTATTTACCGTCGTAGGCATTTCGCCTGTGGCACGAAAAGTCATGATGTTTTTCGCTACAATTTCACATGCACTATTAAGATTTGTTGGCGCAGATATATGAGGTAAAATAGTAATATCAGGATGCTGCCAAAGTACACTCTCACCATTTAAAGGCTCATGTTCAAATACATCAAGTACAGCGTGGTTGATATGCCCGCTATCTAAAGCTTTAATGAGATCATCGGTATCAACAATTCCACCACGAGCAAAGTTTATCACCGCACTCCCTTTAGGCAATTGTGCTAACAGCTGTTTATTCACTATGCCCTGAGTAGCAACGGTTAAGGGTAGTAAACACACTAATATATCACTTTGCGACACCATTTCAGCTAAACCGTCATCACCGCAATAAGTACTGATGCGAGCAATACTTTTTTTTGTTCGACTCCACCCCATGACGTTAAAACCATTTTGTTGTAATTGCTGCGCGCTTGCTTGACCTAATGCTCCCAAACCCAGAATACCAATACGTCGGTCACATGCTGGCAAGTATGGAAGTTGCTGCCATAAACTATTTTGTTGTTGCTTAGCGTAACGTGGCATATCCCTATGAAGATACAAACACCATGCTAAAACAGCTTCTGCCATCGTTTTGCTAAGCATGGGATCAATTAAGCGAACAATCTTAATAGGTGAGTCTGATAACGATAACATCAGTTTTTCAACGCCGGCCCAAATACTATGCAGCCAAGTTAAGTTTTCAAATTCAGCCAGTAACTCTGTATCAGGGTTCGCAACAATAGCCAGCTCACAGCATTTTTTTTCATCTGCTTTTAACTTAGCGATATCAACAATGTTTTCATTAGGAAGTGCTTTATTGAGTGCTGCTATCCAAATAATTTGTTCAGCTTCGGGTAGTTGACTAATAAATGGGATCATAAGGCTTTATCTTAATATGGCTAATTACAATTATATTATCTTTACATATTACCTCAAGCAGACAATGTTTTAATCTATTGATAAATAAAAAGTTATAATTTTGCCCTAGCATCCGGCGCTCAACTAAGGTATAACGGCGCTATGAAAGTACCTAAACGCATACAGCCACTTGTAAATGATGGCCTAATAGACGAAGTAATAAGCCAATTAATGAGTGGAAAAGAAGCCACTGTTTATATGGTACGTTGCGGCGAAGATGTTCGCTGCGCGAAAGTTTACAAAGAAGCCATTAAGCGTAGCTTTAAAAAAGCAGCGCAATATCAAGAAGGTAGAAAAAGTCGTAATAGCCGCCGTGCCAGAGCAATGGAGAAAGGCTCAAAATATGGTCGTGACCAACAAGAATCAGCTTGGCAAAATGCTGAAGTTGACGCTCTCTACAAATTAGCAGAAGCAGGCGTTCGTGTACCACAACCCTTTGGTTGTTTCGATGGTGTGCTATTAATGGAGCTCGTTACCAACGATGAAGGCGATGTAGCACCACGTTTAAATGATGTGGTTATGTCCGCAGAACAAGCACAAGAAGATCACACGGTAATTATGCATTACGTTAAGCTAATGCTTTGTGCTGGTATCATACACGGTGATTTATCAGAATTTAATGTTTTAGTTGATGATTACGGCCCAGTAATTATTGATTTACCACAAGCGGTAGACGCCTCGGCTAACAATAACGCTAAATCAATGTTAATGCGTGATGTTACCAACATGACAAACTATTACGGTCAATTTAGCCCTGAATTAAAGCAAAGCAAATATGGCCAAGAAATGTGGGCACTATTTGAAAGTGGTGAGTTAACACCAGAATCAGAGCTTACTGGATTATTTAAAGAAGACACCGCTAGTGCAGACGTTGACACCGTATTAGAAGAAATTAAAGCCGCATTTGAAGAAGAAGAAGCAAGAATCGAGCGTATTAGTGAAGCGAACGCAATCGACAGCGATTATTAATCCTTATATTCAATAATGTGTATCACTTTTTATTAAAGCCCATAGCGATTATTTTTTATTTAAGCCCATAGCGATTATTTAGCTTGGGCTTAAATAATAAAGTGAGTTTAGCTTAATCCATTCAGCTCAAAATAAACTTAATAAAAGCACTCAATACCCACGATAACTAAACCAGCTAAAAATACCGTTTCAGTCGCCATTAATATGATCGGTTTCCAACCAACAGATAGCACCTGTTTTAAAGATGTTTTAACACCAATAGCGGCAATGGCCACCACCAATAAAGCACTCGACATATTGCGAATAACTTCAATTAACCAAACGGGTAAAATCCCCATATTCTTTAAAAATGCCAAGACAAAGAACATGATCAAAAATCCAGGTATAAAGGCACTAACACCACCGGACATTTTACTATCTTTTTCTTTAAAAACAAAAAACACCACCATAACTATTGGCATTAACAACGCAACCCTGAGCAGTTTAATATAAGTGGCAATATCACCCGCTTCAGGTGAAATGCTATAACCTGCGCCAATCACTTGCGCCACATCATGAATAGAGCCACCAATAAAAACGCCAGCCAATTCATCTGAAAACCCTAAATAGCCAGCTAGAATGGGGTAAAATATCATTGATAGCGTACTAAAGGTCGTGATACCAATAACCGTTAAGGCAAAATACTTTTCTTGATATTTATCGTTGGGTAAAACCGTTGATATTGCCGCTGCAGCGGATACACCACAAACAGCCACAGCACCACCAGACAAGACACCGAAAACTTTTGGTAAGCCTAAAATACGGGAAAAAATGACACCAAAAAATATCGTCAAAGCCATGCTCACCATTACAATTAAAGGCGGAGTTATACCTAACGAAACAATATCGGCAAAAGCAATACGCACACCAAGTAAACCGACACAAAAACGCAGTAACTCGCGCGAACAGTAATTTATGCCGGGTTGAATATTGTCTCTTTGGTAAAAAGAATGCATACCCAAACCCAACAATAACGCAAAAAGCATAACGGGTGCTTGGTAGCTAGAGGCAACGACTGTGGCAATAATTGCGATTAATGAACACAACATCGCCCCTAATAATTTAGCGCGCAAATTTATCAGCATAAACTCATTTAACCGTATGATTATCTCGTAAAAAGTAGCCGATAAATTGTACCACTAATGTTAACAATATTAGTGGATTTTCAAGCAATAATATTGTTAACAACAAGCACTAGACTCATTTTCGTAATGTCATAAAATAAAATCGCACCATTCATTAAAGCTTCTATTAATCGATGCACGCTTTTTAAGTGGCTAATGACATTCATGGCTTATCCAATACGGTTTTATATATGAAAGATAAGGCACAAAATGCTTAATTTTAGCTTGTAGGTGATAAGTTGCTCTACTTCAAGCTCTGCCATCTTTTTAGGATATTACTTTTTATGAAAAAAATAATACATTTAGCCCAATCTAAATAAGATTTTTCAGTTTTTAAACTGTAATGTTTCACATGATAATATTTCTTAACAGAGTTTTTAAAGGTGAACTTGACATATTTGATACCAAACGAATTAAGCTGTATATGTAGGTAGGCGTAATATTTTTTATAAAAATGCCAATTCTTTGCTCTACTCTATCTCTATAATTCAAAAAGGTATAACTCTGTTTTCAGGTAAGCCCTAAGCGCTTGATTTATAAAAAATAGATGGTTATCAAATAAAATCAAAGAGTGATAGTATCAATTTTGCCTTTTAATCATAAAAATTAAAAAAATCATACTAAAGACTCAATAATAAACGTTAGGATTTACGGAGAAACTGGTGCAAATAAAATCGATTATTTTTGTTATTTCCTTGTTTTCGTTTTCATCATTTGCAAATGACATTAATGAATTCTGGGCTGCGGAACCTGAATACCTTAACGCTGTTAAAAGTAATGTGTCACAACTTTATAATGAAACCCCTGATTTACATGTCATTGAGTTTTCGATTAAACGTGACCCTACTACTATTGAATCAGAAAACGAGTATTTCATTTATCTTAAAGCGCTCGATAAAGCAGATATAACTTTAGATCCAAATCCTGCGGTTCAAGCTTGGGCAAAATCTGAAGGGATTGAGGCATACGAAATTGCAGTTTACAGTGCGATATTTAAATTGCCCAAAGGAGAGTTCAAGCCTTATATGCTTTCAGTTGCTCAATCTCGTACTTTTTTAAATAATAAATGGGCGGAGTTGGTAAAGCCCGAGTAAGCCAATAAACTAGGACAGTAAAGTAGGATAATGACAGTTGGCTTTCTCCTTCGTTACTAATTTTAACCAACTATGCTCCCTGTTAATTAGGCGTTGATAAGAGCATTCGAATTTGAATCAACTTTAGCAACTCAATACTTTAAAAGGAATAATTAAAGTGCCACATACCTTCAAAATACAGCATCGAATATCTAAGTTATCATTATCCTTTAATAAACTCGCTTTATTGACTTGCTTATTTACAGTTATTTATTTTGGATATGACAGATATACTTCGCATAAAATTGAACAAGCAGAAGCATCGATTCTAATCGGTAAACCTAAAGTGAATGATATTTATTTTTTAGACTTCAGGTTACTTAATGATAAATTGGAGCAGAAGAACAAATATAAATTAGCTAAAGTTGTACGTGTTAATGAAGATGGCCTAGGCATAGTTTATGGGCGGTTTTTCTATCAATGGCAATATTCAGTGGTAAATAGTATTCAATATGGTGATTTAAGTTACGATGATTATTTTATGCTGTTACCTGAATATATTCCGTTTAGTCAAATTAAAAAAATGAGGGGGGATGGCACTATATATTTAGTCAAAAGACCTGTCAGGGATAAACTCTATGGCAAGTTCATTAGTCGCTAGTTAAGTGCAATATAACTAGAGACTATGGCGTCATCGATACAAAATATAATCCGAATGGTTTTCCGAATGGCTTTATAATAAAAACACTTTAGGACTATAAAGTAACAAAAGTTAGCCCTTATAAGTGAAATACCAATAGCAACAATGAACTTGCAACCGTCGTAATATTATTCTCATTCTAGTACTGTATTTTTCTTCTTTGATCATGAAAAAAACATCAAAATAGACTTATGGAAGGTCCACTAAGCCGGTAGTTATTAAGTCAACTATTGACCTGTTTAAGTCAACTAACGGTTGTACTATCGACTGAGATAAACGCTAAAACATAACAATATAGCTTTTTCTTTACGCACTTCTTTACGCACTTTGTTACCATTATTTTTCTAGTGACTTTCTCATTACCTTTAACACAAAACCTTTAATTATTGTCCCTCAATCTAACGACGTCCTAGAAAATACCATTCAATTTTTCTCGTGACTTTTGCGGCCCTAGATCCCTATTTTTAGGTATTAGTGTTGCCTATTTTGCAAAGTTGAGACGACTTATGTATTACCATAAATAAAAAAGCCTGCAAACGCAGGCTTAAATATTAAAGCTATTCTAAATCATAGCGAGGGAAACTAACTAAACCAATTATTATTATTACCTTGAGCAGCAAAACGTACTAGAACGAATGAGATAATAATAAGCATTATGGGCATTATAGTGCCGCCAGGACCATAAACTTCGTATGAGTTACTAATAAAAAACGAATGAAACATTTGTACGATTACCGCAATAAAAGAAGCAACAAACAATTGATAACAAAAGTTCTTTTTCATTAATAGGGCTAAACTACCCAAAGTCCCCATAAAAACAGCAACAGCAAATGCGGCGGTTGCCCACACAGGCACTGTTGCATATAAATATTGCTCAGCTTCTGGCAATTCAGCGATCATTTCTGGCGTCATCATCATATGGTCAATAAAAGCCATAACACCAAGTAAGTTCCATATAAGCGCTAATATAGCTGCGACCCTAAACCAGCTTGGTAGGGTCGTAATTTCTGGCGCTTGAGTACCATCCGTCATCATAAACTCCTTATGTTTTTATTTTTTAGTTATTCAAATAAAAATATCTCTTATTTATAGCACACATATTTGCTTGTTTAATATAAATACAATTAAAGGCAAAACAGTAATGACTTTTGATATCGCTAAATTTAGGTTTGCTACTCACCATATATATCTTTTGGCTTAAGTTTTAATACTTTACGTTCGCCTGGCTTACGTTCAACCTTAGTTTTATTTGGGTTAACGTAAATTTTACTCGCATTAGCTTTTGCCGCGTTATAATTTTTATTTTCAAGCACTTTTTCTAGCTTGTCAGGTGCCTCTTCAACAACTGTTTTTTTCACTTGTGCTTTAGCTCTGCGTTGCACATGAAATTTCTTATCAATACCCTGTAACAAGTTACGCAATACTTGGTCTTTACATTCGCGATAATTTTTATGGTCTGGCTTGCGAGAAAACGCACTTAATTCAGGTTTATTTAAGCGGAAGTCAACAGACTCTAACATCTCAATAATATCTTCAGCTTTTAAATTAAAAGCGATTTTAAGTTTCGTAAGAATAATATTATTATTTAAACGCTTTTCAGCTTTCGCTGGCTCGCCTTCTTTTTTACCGCGACGTTCATTAATAAAACCATTTAAAAACGCAGCAAACGTAGTATCAGGGCAATTTACATAAGCAGGATCGTCTTCTTGCTTTAACCAATTACTGATTTGGTCACGCGTCACAGTTAAATCACCGGCAGCAAAAATCGCAATAACCTTTTGATCGTTAAAATTAAAGGTGTATCTCAGGCGGCGTAAAACATCATTATTAGTCAAAAATTTCTCCAAAAATCCAACGAAACTCGCTGGGTACTGTTACTTTATCCTAAGTCAAACTATAGAAACTTATAAGGAATGAGCAACATAATAGTGATTCAATTGGGCAGTATTATACACGCTTTAAATAACCATATCTTTACCTGCATGCGCTATTTAATGTAAAAGCCACAACGCTTGAAATTTAGCGGTTAAAGTTCACCTAAAACTCATGTTAAGATACGGGAAATTTTGATGTTAAAGCATCTTACTAAAGCACAAAAAACAATCAAGAACATCACTAAAAACGTGCAGTAAAATGCTTCATAACGTATCAATTTCAACGCAATTAAATTACGAGCAGTCATGAGCAAAAACATTAGTTTATTCAATCCAGTATTAGCTAAAAGTCGTGGTAAAAGTGCCGATAAAAAAATCTGGCAAAATCTACCGGGTAGCAGTGCAACTGTCGCTATTTTTCATGGCGCGTTATCATCACAACAGCCAATACTACTTCTTACTCATGACACACCATCGGCATTACGCTTGGAGCAAGAGCTAATCAGCTTAAACCAGCAGACACAATTGCCTATTTGTTTATTTCCAGATTGGGAAACTCTGCCGTACGATACTTTTTCGCCTCATCAAGACATTATTTCTCAACGTTTAGCAACCTTGTATCAATTATCACGTATGGATAAAGGCATAGTTATCGTGCCTATTTCTACGTTAATGCAACGTTTAGCACCAAAACAATACATTGAAGCAAATAGTCTGATCATTCAGCAAGGCGATAAAAAAGACTTACATCAACTAAGACAAAGTTTAGAAAACAATGGTTACCGTAGTGTTGATCAGGTTATGGAGCATGGTGAATTTTCTGCCCGAGGCGCTATTCTTGATATATTCCCTATGGGTAGTAATACACCATTCAGATTAGACTTTTTTGATGACGAAATTGACGAAATACGCTTATTTGATCCAGAAAACCAACGTTCTAGCGATAAAGTAGACGGAATAAATTTATTACCCGCCCATGAATTTCCAACCGATACTGATGGCACTAATTTATTTCGCAGCCAATACCGCGAGCAATTTACCAGCACGATAGATAAAGAATCAATTTATCATCAAGTAAGTAATGGCATTATGCCAGCAGGTATCGAATATTATTTACCTTTGTTTTTCGAGCAAACCAATACTTTATGTGATTACTTCGCAGATAACACATTAGTCATTGTCAGTGGCGATATTGATAAGGCCTTAGCGCATTACTGGAGCGACATTGAATATCGCTATGAAGACAGACGCTACGATCCTACTCGACCATTATTACCACCTAGCCAATTATTTTTAAATAGTGAAGAGCTTTACAGTGCTTTAAAACCTTTTGATCGTATCAATTTAAAGCCTGAAGTTAATGACGAAGAAGTTAAAACATCGCAAGTGCAGTTTGACGTGCACGCACTGCCCGACCTCACTATAGATCATAAATTAAAACAGCCTTTTGAATTACTCAATAACTTTATTGCCAGTAAAGAAACGCCAAATAAGCTGTTGTTTGTCGCAGAAAGCCAAGGACGACGCGAAAGTGTTTTAGAACTATTAGAACGCAACAAAATTAAGCCGAATACTTTTGACAGTATCGAAGATTTTGTCAACAGCGACGCTGCAATCGGAATTACGGTTAACGCCCTAAGTGCTGGTTTTATTTTTCAAGCGAAAGGCAGCGCGAAGAAAAATGCCATTGCCTTAATCACTGAAGCTGAATTGCTAGGTGATCGTGTTCGTCAAACCCGCCGTCGTAATAAACAACAAGAAATTCAAAACGACGCCATATTTAAAAATTTAGCAGAGCTAAGTATCGGACAACCGGTGGTGCATATTGACCATGGTATTGGCCGTTATATGGGTTTACAAACTATTGAGAATAGCGGAATTACCACTGAATTTTTGGTACTAAGTTACGCAAAAGAAGCAAAATTATATGTTCCTGTTGCTTCACTACACTTAATTAGTCGCTATTCTGGTGCCGATGCTGAACATGCTCCATTGCATAAACTTGGTAATGATACGTGGAGTAAAGCTAAGCAAAAAGCGGCCGAAAAAGTACGCGACGTTGCCGCTGAATTATTAGATATTTACGCTAAACGTGCCAGTAATCATGGTTATAGTTTCAAACGAGATAAAGATGATTATCGCGCCTTTGCTGACAGTTTTGGTTTTGAAGAAACCTTTGATCAAGCGCAAGCCATAAATGCCGTGATCAGCGATATGCTGTCGCCAAAAGCGATGGATAGATTAGTATGTGGTGATGTTGGTTTTGGTAAAACTGAAGTAGCAATGCGTGCTGCCTTTGTTGCCGTAAATGACGGAAAACAAGTAGCAATATTAGTTCCCACTACCCTGCTAGCGCAGCAACATTACGATAGCTTCCGCGATCGTTTCGCCAATTGGCCTATCACCATCGAAGTGTTATCTCGCTTTAAAACAGCCAAAGAACAAAATACGGTTATCAAAGAGGTTGAGTCGGGTCAAATAGATATTTTGATTGGTACCCATAAGCTTTTACAAAATAGCATAAAATATAAAGACCTAGGGCTTTTAGTTGTTGATGAAGAGCATAGGTTTGGTGTTAAGCAAAAAGAAAAAATCAAGCAATTGCGCGCTAACGTCGATATTTTAACGTTAACAGCTACGCCTATTCCTCGTACCTTGAATATGGCGATGGGTGGCATGCGCGATTTATCAATTATTGCGACACCGCCGGCTAAACGCTTAGCTGTAAAAACGTTTGTGAGAGAGCGTGATGACGCCTTAATTCGCGAGTCTATCTTGCGAGAAGTACTGCGTGGCGGTCAAGTGTATTTCTTACACAATAATGTCGATACCATAGATAAAACAGCCGCAGATATTCAAGTGTTATTACCAGAAGCGAAAATAATTACCGCGCATGGACAAATGCGTGAGCGTGAACTCGAACGGGTGATGAATGACTTTTATCACCAACGTTATAATGTTCTCGTTTGTACCACTATTATTGAAACGGGCATAGATGTGCCCAGCGCTAACACAATCATCATGGACCGTGCAGATCACTTAGGTTTAGCACAACTTCATCAATTACGTGGACGTGTTGGTCGCTCTCATCATCAAGCTTATGCGTATTTGTTAACACCTCATGAAAAACGTATGACCAAAGATGCCAAAAAGCGACTTGAGGCCATCGCATCGCTTGAGGACTTAGGGGCTGGTTTTACTTTAGCGACTCATGATTTAGAAATTCGTGGCGCCGGAGAGTTATTAGGTGAAGATCAAAGTGGTTCAATGAGCCAAGTAGGTTTTACTCTTTATATGGAAATGCTTGATGCTGCTGTTGCAGCATTAAAAGATGGCAAAGAGTTATCACTAGACCAAGTAACGAAAACTCAAACAGAAGTAGATTTACGTGTAGCGGCACTGCTTCCCGATGACTACATTTTCGATGTAAGTTTACGTTTAAGTTTATATAAACGTATCGCTAGTTGTAAAAACAAACAAGCACTAGACGATGTACAAGTTGAACTAATTGACCGTTTTGGTTTATTACCACAAGCGGCGAAAAATTTAGTACATATTGCCAAGCTAAAACTTAAGGCAGAAAAAATGGGGATAACCCGAATTGATGCTGGACCTGCAGGTGGTTCATTTGAGTTTAGTGCCGATACTAAAGTAGACCATATGTTTATCTTTGGACTAATTCAGCAACAACCTAAAATATATAAA
This sequence comes from Cognaticolwellia sp., assembly GCA_049642265.1. Taxonomy (GTDB): domain Bacteria; phylum Pseudomonadota; class Gammaproteobacteria; order Enterobacterales; family Alteromonadaceae; genus Cognaticolwellia. The sequence continues at coordinate 90,960 of JBAROR010000064.1, forward strand.
ATGGATGGTGCTAATAAATTGAAATTTAAGCAAGCAACTGAAGACGCTAAATCTCGCTTTATTTTGATCACCACAATGCTCAACGAATTAGCGAAAAATTTACGCCCTTAAGTACCTATGTGGTTATATCTATTTCGCAAAACAAAAATAGGCATTCTACTTTTAGATGAAAAGAAATGAATAAATCTTATAGCGCTGCACCTGTTCATTTTAATGATTAAAATGAACAGGTGCTTATTCAACTTGATATAGATACTTAAAAGTCGCCATAATTACTTTTTATATCTAACTGATAACTGATTGATAATTTAAGTATTGACCAACTTTTGCTATTATCACTTGGTAAAATAACCATTAACTGGATACTGAATGAAATTAACGCAACTATTTTTATGTTCTGCCGCCTTAGCATTACCGCTAACGCTACATGCAGCGACGCAAAAAAGTGACGACCGATGGTTTGATGTCGAAATTATTCTTTTTAGCCAATTGGGCGATAAAAGTCAGTTAAAAGAAAGCTTTCCAGACACCAGTGAATTACCCAAACATCGACGAATAGAAGATTTACTTCGATGGTATTTAAATCCCGATATTCGTAGTCTAAAGCAACTATTGCCTCGTTGTGATTCATCATTAAATACTGAAAAATTAGTCAATAAAAGTGCTCAGTTACCTGCACTTTTTAATGAAAAATCATTAACTGAAATTTCACTACTAGCAGACGAGTATGGTCTTTTAAATCAATCGTCAGAGTTAGAAGAAAGTAGCTATGCTGATCCAACAAGCTTTAGTGACTCTACAAATAGTACAACAAGAGCAGCGACAGAAATTCAAAGTGCGGGCATTAAAGCAGTTACTGATAATGCTATGCTTAATAGCGAAGTAGCAAGTAACCCGTTTGACAATAATGACCTACTAGAAACGACACTCTCTGATGAAGAGAACGCCAAAATACAACAGTTAGTGAACGATGCAGAGCAAGCCTTTCAAGCAATAAAATTTCACTATACTGCGACAACGGAGTCGACATTAATATGCAAGATTGATGAAGCATATTTTACTGATTACAAAACCAATAACCCTACTTTTGACTACTATGGTTTTGCTGTAGATAAAATGCCTTCATTGATTGATGGACAAGAAAATTTAGGTGACAGCCAAACGCATCTACTGAGTAAAAATTCTTTGATGCTTGATGATGTCTTCAAAGATTTAAGATATAGTAAAAACTTCCGTCCTTTATTACATATGGCCTGGCGTCAAGTTGCTAGACCTGAAAAATACTCGGTACCGGTAAGAGTTTATGCTGGTGAGAATTTTGCTGCTGACTATCAAAAAAAACTAAACCGTTTCAATGATCAGCAGACAGTTCAAATGCTTGATAACGTTAGCGAGACAAATTCGCTAGTAACTTCACCTGCGCTAAATCAAATTGAAAAAGACTCAATAGATCCATTACAAGTAGCGAAAAAATCCCATATTGAACAAATTATTGCGCAGTTATCACAAGTTAGCGCAGATACTGATGAACAACTATCATCACTTAACACGCAAGCATTATCATTAAATACGGCTAACGGAGATCCCCTTGCAGTGGCAGCAAAAACGCCACCATTACCACCGGTTCAACAATGGTTTCTCGAAGGCTTTTTCAATATCCATTTAAAGCATTATTTATTCATTACTGCGGATTTTAATATTCTCGATAAAAACTTATCGGAACTTGCCACCGCACAATTATCAGATGTCACCGCAGCCACCAGTAGTGTGGACACTGAAAATTCAACACCAATACAAGCAAAAGCAATACGTTTTAAACAAAACCGACGTGTTATTAGTGGCGAAGTACATTATTTCGACCATCCTTACATGGGGATGATTGTACAAATTAGGCCTTACACCATGTCAAAGAAAAAAGCGCGTAATTAGCATTTTATGCCATTAAAACTTTATATTTTCAGCAATTACATTTAGAGAGCATTATGGAAAAAGAAATTGAAATTCAAGCAGCAGTATTTCGTCGTTTACTTGCACATTTAGATGAACGCAAAGACGTACAAAATATAGAATTAATGAACCTTGCCGGCTTTTGTCGTAATTGTTTTTCTAAATGGACAGTCGCTGAAGCTAATAAATTAGGTGTTGATGTTGATATAGACACTGCCCGAGAGCAAGTTTATGGCATGCCATATAACGAATGGAAAGAAAAACATCAACTTCCTGCAACCGAAGAGCAATTAGCGAAGTTTAACCAGCTAAATCCTAAAAAGTGAAATGACAATTCTAAGAGTAATTAATTAATATAATTACTCTTGTTATCGCGATCATTAACGTTTGCAAGGTATTACATAGTATGAAATTTCACTTCGCCAACATCATGTTAATTCTAATACTGACGATAAGTTTTCCACTTGCGAGTCAAGAGGTTCTTCGCTCATCCTATTACAGTCAAAATGTAGAGCCACAGTTATTTTTCGATAATAGAGGCCGCCCTATTAGCGGCATTCTCTTCGACATTAGTAATGAAATTGCTAAAAAATTAGACATGAAACTTGAAATGATTCCAATTCCACGAAAAAGAATTGAGCAATCATTAGTGAAAGGTATTATGGATATGCATTGTGTTGCTAACCCACAATGGTATCAGTCAAAGCATTTACAGTGGAGTAGTACCCTTTATAAAAATCCAGATATTTTGATCAACAATAAAGGCATAACATCGTTGGCCGAACTCGCTAATTATAAAAACCTAAAGGTGGGGACATCGCTGGGCTATATTTATCCTGAACTATTAACTTATATCGACAATAAAAATATACTACCGGTCACCAGCCTATCTCCTGGTGATAGCTATAAAAAATATCGTAAAAACAAAGTTTCTGGCTTTATAATTCCTGAAATAGAAGCGTCACCTTTTGTGAAAGAAATAACCGATTCAGTGGTGCTTTTAAATGATAATGAGATCAGCTGTGTTTTAGCGCCGAGTATGAAAAAGTCGAGAGTTAACAGTATAAGTAACGCCATTGATCAATTAAAAGCATCTGGAGAGATTGACGCAATACTCAGTAAATATAATATTAATAACCAAAAACTTGCTAATCAACATTATGAAATATTAGCTGATTAACTCGTAAATTGCCCCATAAGAATTAAATCTTAACAAATACCTTCATGTCAGTAGCTCTGCGATCATTACGGTCGCGTGACTCTAACCAGCGTCCTCTATTTAAGCGCTGGTGCCGACGATCATCTCCGCTACGCCGATCTTTATAAAAAGCTGACGGATTGATTTTTTTCTGTTTATCTTCATCTGCACTTGACGCTAATTCAGGCTCTTGCTTTTTCACTTTATTATTTTTTTGTTGCGGTGTTTGTCGCTTACTATCTTTTGCTAGTGCTTCACTTTTTCCTGTATAGCTTGGTGGCAGTAATTCAATTAAAACGTCCATTCACTTTCTCTTCGTTTGTTAAACACGGTGGCTTATAGCAATTGGATAAAGTAATGCATCACTTGATACCGTTGTATATTAAATCGGCAGAAAAAAGAAAAAGTTTAGTCTTTATTCATTTTAAATTTACTTGAAAGTGCAAAGATAATATTACTTGAAAATAGTCTTATAGAAACTCATTTACTTCCTCTTGTGCTAAGTAACGCCATTCACCTAGAGGCAGATCTGCTAATTTAATTTTACCAATTTGCTCTCGATGTAAACCGACCACTTTATTACCGACAGCAGCAAACATGCGTTTCACTTGATGATATTTGCCTTCGGTTATCGTTAACAACACTTCTTTTTCTGCCACTTGTGCTAACTTTGCTGGTCTTGTTAAGTCATCTTCACCTTGCAGTTGTACGCCATGGATGAACTTTTCTGCGGTATCTTCCTTTAATGGGCTACGTAACCAAACACGATAGACCTTTTCACATTGTTTTTTAGGCGAAATAATATTATGCGACCAACGGCCATCATCAGTCACTAGCACTAAACCGGTGGTGTCGGCATCTAAACGCCCTGCTATGTGCATGTCAAAGGCCCGATCAACATCAATTAAATGCAGCAACGACGGATATAATTCATCAACATTTGAACAAATGGTATCAAGCGGTTTGTGCAAAATAATATAGCGAGAGCTACGTGCGGTAAGCATTTCACCTTCAATACAAATATCATTATTTTCATGCACCTGAGTTGCGGGATCTTTAATAGCAACATCATTAACGGTTACTTTACCCATTTTGAGCAGCTTTTTAGCTTCGGTGCGGGTAAGTTCGGTGCTTTTGCAAATAAATTTATCGAGGCGCATAAGAGTTGGGTCACAAACAGATCATGAAAAAAGGCGACGCTATTATCGCCATTTCAACAGGTTTAGCAAGACTGTCGTTACCAAAGCGGACAGAAAACTACCCCTGCCCCTACGTTATTAGCAAGTCATCTAGCTAAAGTGCCTAAGGGCTGTAAGCAGAGAAATAAATTAAGCGACTGACATACCTGCAATTTTATGCCAATAACCATTACATTCTTCAACGCCATCTAAGGTGTATTTTTGTGCTTGCACTAATTGCTTACCAAATTGTTCAAGCATGATAAAAGCTTGCTCACTATCAGCGCTAACACGCGCAATATCGACGCCCATGCTGGCCATTTCAGGCACTTCGTTGATGAGATTATATTGATAACCTGACATGGTTTGAATGCCATTTAATATAAATACCCGTTCACCTTCTCGGCTATTCATTTTTCGACCTTGTGGATACTTAATGCAACAATATTGGCAATCATCTTTAGGTCTATCTTCTGAGCGTGCTGTAAAGCATCTTGCTGAGTAAGCTAATGGCATATAACCCCAAGCAAATACCTCACATTCAAATTGCTCTCGAATATTGGCATCTTGTGCTTGCTCAAGTAATGTTTTTAACCAATCACCTGATAATTCTACCGGCATAACCCATCGGCTCATGCCCTGCTTCAGTAATACTTTCAAGGTCGCCATGTTATAGCAATTAATTGCGGGGCCGGCGACAAAAGGGAGCTTCTGCTCATGCATCAATTGCACAGCACTGAGATCGTTCGCTTCAACAAGTAACTCACCGTTAGCGCATAAACGTCGCAGTGTTTGAATTTCTGCTGGCGACTCTAATAATGTCATGGTGGAAAGTACAATTTGCTTATTGCTGTTCTTGGCAAGTTCTGTTGCCAAGTTTATCCAGTCTTTTGCTCGTAATTCACGTCGTTTTGAACAAACCGTTTCACCTAAATAAATGATATCAGCGTTACTGGTTAACGCTTGCTGATAATACGCTTCTACATCGTTTTTTGGCCAAAAGAACAGGCTAGGTCCGAGAGATAATTTCATAACTATGTCCAGTAATGACTTGTCGCGCGCTACGTTTTTATGGCGTAATTTTATAGCGTAACAATAGGGTTATTTTTAAAGTTTTAACATTAGACAGGCATTACTATCACTGCCACTTGCGATGATAAGCACCTAACGTGGTTTGACTACCTTCTGAGAGGTTGGCGAGTGTATTCATCCACGCTTGCTCAACGTCATATTTATCAGGAGATTGAGCAAATCTATCGAGCGCCATGCGCCAAGTTTTAGTTACTTGCTCAACATACGCGGGGCTACGTTGACGCCCTTCTATTTTCACCGACACTATGCCCATATTGGCTAGTTCAGGGATCAACGCTAAGGTATTTAAACTCGTTGGCTCTTCTAAGGCGTGATAAACATTATTGTCGACCTCAAAACGGCCTTTGCATAAGGTGGGATAACCGGCGTTTTCGTCACTTTGGTAGCGATCAATCAACACATTATTTAAACGACTTTCCAAACCTTGTTCGGTATCTTGCCAACGAACATACTTTGCTGGTGAGCATGCTCCTGCAGTATTTGGCGATTCACCAGTCATGTACGATGATAAATAGCAGCGACCTTCAGACATAATACAAAGGCTACCAAATGCAAACACTTCAAGTTTTACCGGACTGTTTTTGGCTAATTGTCGTACTTGTTGCACTGACAATACTCGTGGCAATACCACGCGTTCAACATCAAAATTATTTTTGAAGAACTTAATCGCTTCTAAATTTGTCGTCGAGGCTTGCACAGAGACATGGCGTTCAACATCGGGATATTTCGTTGCGGCATAATCTAAAATACCTAAATCGGCGATGATCAAAGCATCACAGCCTATCGCAACAGCATTATCAACTGCCGTTCGCCATCGGTCTTCGCCTCCGGGATGAGCAAAAGTATTTATTGCCACATGCAGTTTTTTTCCGTGTTGATGTACGTAATCAGCCGCTTTAGCCAATTTGCCATCATTGAAATTAAGACCCGCAAAATGGCGTGCATTGGTATCATCTTTCATACCAATGTAAACCGCATCAGCACCACTATCGATTGCTGTTTTTAAGGCGGGTAAATTACCTGCCGGACACAAGAGTTCCATAACATCCAAACCTAAATTTAGTATGCTCGGCAGTGTACCTAGGATAAGTAAGCGATTATTTGATATAAAATAACCTTCTGAGGTTTCGGTAAATATTTATCTGACGCTATTGGCTTTGATCTACTTCATAAAATCAGCTCAACGCTTGTGTTACTGTTTTATACCTTACAAGCACTTGTTGTTGACGATATAGCGCAGCAACATCGTAAAAAGTCATGGACATATTTTGAGTAAACAAATCACTAGACCCAACATTAGCAAGCTATCTCGTTTTATCGACTTGAAAAAAATTCCCTTTAGCATTCGCCGTAGTACCTTATCGCTACTACCAAAAATATTAAAACCTAGCTTACGCTTATTGCCTTTTCAGGTGCAAAAGTCATGGCTTATTCCGGCATTACATACAGTATTTAAAGAAGCGATTGATGACGGTGATTTTGAGTTTTTAACTGACAAATGGCTAAAAATATCCATTACTGATATTGACCTGCATTGGTGGTTAAGCTTTCAAGGCGATAGCTTAATTATGGCGTCACCAAAACAAGCACCACAAGAAGATGTTCATTTTAGTGCCTCAGGCGATGACCTATTATTAATTGCTGGTCGTAAGCAAGACCCTGACACATTGTTCTTTCAACGCCGATTACACATCGAAGGTGATACCGAGCTAGGCTTAGCCGTAAAAAACCTAATTGATGCTATTGATGTTGAGCAACTGCCTAGCAATATACATAAAGTCATCGACACCTTGGCTGAAGTAGTTGAACAAACACATCAAGAAATAAAGTTTTCGGCTCAATAATTAGCGATAATTTTACCATAAATAATCGCTAAAAATTGACTATTTAACATCTCAAATACACTGTATTCAATGCAAGAAACTAGCGGTTTGAAACTAAATTAATAACTATAAAACACAAACTAATGAAAAGCGTTAGCCTTGCTGTAATGGCTTGTTTAATGAAACATAAGCTAACGCAAAAGAAAGACAGAAAACTATCAAAGTGCCGACACTTTCTTGACCGTAGGAGAGTATATTAAAGTGAAATAAAACATTTTCCACAGCGCCTAAGACCAAGCCACAAACCAATAACGTCTTATTGTTTAAGTTACCTTTAGCTTTGCAAATTTTCGCCAATAAATACCCGAGAACGGGAAATACTGACCAAATGATAAAGACCACAACAGAGAAAAACATCGCTAATGGTGCAATATTCGACAGTATCAGCTTTTCAATAACCGCATACGACTGGGCAAGAATATAACCTAAATATAAATACAGCATAATAATCTCTATTCTTATTCTTTGAAGTCAGACACTTAAAACCTAATGCTTAATGCTTAGCACAAGTAGAAAGTTTAAGTACCTAGTCTTCAACGTGATTCTTTAGCTTTGTAATTCTGTAATAAAAATTAAAAGCAGTAACATAAGATGTGAGAATATTTTATCGGAATGGCAAAAAATTAATTTGATCTAGGTAATGTCTACTGACATTTTAGCGAGCTAAGTGCGTATTAGCATAACGGCGAGTGATCATAAATTCACTGAGACTATTTAATAATAAAGATTTAGACATAAAAACAACCAAGACGCCTGTTATTACATACAGTACAGTCGAAATTATAAATGTGTCCTTGTTAGACGGAATAATTCCGTAATGCACGCAATGTTAAAATGAATGAAATACTATTAAAGTCTTTGATGTTTATAATGAAAGGGAGTATTTTAATGATAATTAAAAATCATGATAGACGGAATTATTCCGTCTATTAAGCTGTTAGCAGGCACCACTTGTTCTAATTTAAAAGTGCTTGGTTAATTTTATTTCTCACATTAAAGGATTGGTGCTTTTCTCTTTTTCTTCCTTTTTTGTGGCAAAGTTTGTTTTTTAAATTGCTTGGTAAACATTCTATGTTATTGTTTATCAATTAAAGTTTAATGGCGAAGTGGTGCGGTGTTTATTGTTTCTCACTTCCATCAATTAACTATTTATGTGTTTGTTGTTTTAAGTGTTCTTAATTAACGCTTCTGCTAATCGGGTAGCCGGAGGTCTCTAACCTCCAGCCCCCACACCACCCTGCATGCGGCTCCGCACAGGGCGGTTCACTAACCATGATGTACTTTTATCCAGATATCACGCAGTGCAATTAACCCCTCA
>JBAROR010000067.1:0-45662 GCA_049642265.1 Cognaticolwellia sp.
AATGGTGAGTAGGAGATACGGCTCAAATGAGCGAACAGAACGTTGACCAAAAGTTGGTTGAGCGGGTACAACGTGGTGATAAAAACGCATTTAACCTGCTGGTAATTAAATACCAACATAAAGTAGCTAATTTAGTATCACGCTATGTAAAAAATCATAGTGATGTACCCGATATAGTACAAGAAGCATTTATTAAGGCTTATAGAGCTTTACCTAATTTTCGAGGTGATAGTGCTTTTTATACTTGGTTATACCGTATAGCGGTTAACTGTGCGAAAAATCATTTAGTTGCTGGAGGGCGTAAGCCACCTGGTTCTGATATTGATGTCGAAGATGCAGAAATGTATGACTCTGGTGACGCGTTACGAGAAAATGCATCACCAGAAAAGTTACTGCTGACGAATGAAATTAAAGATGTCGTGTTTAAGACCATCGAGCAGTTGCCGGAAGATTTACGTACGGCAATAAACCTTCGAGAATTAGAAGGTTTAAGTTATGAAGAAATTGCAACGGTTATGGATTGTCCTGTTGGTACAGTGCGCTCAAGAATCTTTAGAGCACGTGATGCGGTTGATAAAAAAATCAGGCCATTATTACAACAGCAATAACATAGTCGTAAGTTTAACTATGAACAATAGAGCGTTATCTGACAAATTGTTATTTTTGTTGAATAATCGTAATTAATGAAATGTTAGTTTTTAAGGTGTCATTATGAGTGAAAATAAGTTTGAGACAGTGTCGTCAGTTGTTGATAGTTATCAACAAAATGATGAATTATTTGAGGAATTACTCAATGACTCACACTTGTCAGCAACGTGGGAACGTTACCATCTCATGGGTGATGTAATGCGTGGTGAAACTTCTGATGTAATTAATCTTGACCTATCGGCACAAATAGCTACAGCTATTGCCAATGAACCTACGATTTTAGCGCCTAAAGCTAATCATAATTTCACCGGTAAGTTAAAAGCGAAAGTTGTGCAGTTTGCTAAACCATTTGGTCAAATGGCCATTGCAGCGTCAGCTGCTGGTTTAATGGTGATGGGCGTACAGCAAAATACCGCTGATAGCGATGCTTTATTGCCTGCTAGTCAAGTAGTTAAAACGATGCCATTCGGTGGTATTGCAGAACCGGTAAGTTTGAACTTTCAACAACCGAACCGAACCACTGAAAAACAAGCTTTTGTCGAACAACAAAGACGTTTTCAAGCGCTATTGTCAGATCATCAACAACAAATAAAGTTAAGTTCAGCTGATGTAAGTTCAGTTGATACAAACAATGCTCCTCTAAAAGATAAGGCTGAAGAACCAGCTAAATGAAATTAATACCTAGTCTGCTGCTATTGGTAACCATTAGCACATCAGTAGCGGCCAATGAAAATGAACAAGCCGAACCTTGGCTTGAACGCCTCGCAAAATCTATGCAAACGCTTAATTTTAGCACTTCATTTGTTGTCGTTAAAAACAATCAAGCAGAGCCCTACCATTGGTTTCATGGTGTTGATGAAAATGGTAGTGAACTAGAAATATTTTCCTTGTTGAATGGTCCACGTAGAGATGTTTTACGTAAGAAAAATATTGTTAGTTATATTGAACCTGAGTTACCTCCATACTCAGTAACATCACAACAAATATCTGGTCCTATTCCTGCCGTATTACGTGACGGGGCAACTCAACTTGCTCAAACTTATGATTTTATTTCTGTCGGGCGTAGCCGAGTATTAGGGCGTCCTGCACAATTAATTCGTATTGTATCTAAAGATCAAAATCGTTATGGCCATTGGCTATGGCTAGATCAAAAAACGGGGATGTTATTAAAGCTAGCGTTAATTACTCGTACAGGGCAATTATTAGAGCAAATACAATTTACCCATTTAGATATTACTGATGATTTAAGTGATAGTTTACAACAATTACAACAAGCAACATTACCAAGTGTTATTGAAATTCCGGATGGATATCAAGAACAAATCCTGCAGTGGGATGTGAAATGGCTACCAGCAGGTTTTAAACGTCGAAATGCAAATCGTCATCGTATTTCGGCGACCAAAAAACCGGTTGAATTCATGCTTTTTAATGATGGTTTAGTCGATGTATCGGTTTATGTAAGTCCGAGTGATGAGCATCAACGTGCAACCGATTTTGTTATGGATGGAGCAACAGTAGTTTTGAACCAAGTTGTTAATGGCTTTGAAGTTAGCGTTGTAGGTAAGATCCCTGCTAAAACAGCAAAAGCTATTGCTGATTCTGTTGTTTTGACACCAAAAGCAGCATCATGATAGAAGAACAAGCCACTGTTGTCGGTATCGATGATGATAATATAACGGTTACAAGTACGATAAAATCAGCTTGTGGAAGTTGTCAGCAACTTGATAACTGTGGCAGTGGTCAGGTGGCAAAAGCTTTCCCGCAGAAAAAACTTTCCTTAACTGTAAAAGCTTCAATGGCTTTGGAGTTGGGTGATAATGTTATTTTAGGACTAAATGAAAATGCACTTTTACAATCCGCTTGGCAAGTGTATTTATGGCCGTTATTAGGATTGTTACTCGCATCATGGTTTGGTCAATGGCTTGTTGTTAACGCTGTGTTACCTCATGAATTTTTTGCGATTATTTTGGGTGTTATTGGTGGTTTTTGTGGCTTTACTTTAGCGAAAAGACAGCAAATAAAAAGTGCAACATGTGCAAAATTAGCTCCAAAAATTATTCGTCGAGAAAGCCAAAACATCCCAATTACAGAAATCACTGATTGAATCGCAACAAAAGATAGCCCCAGCGCGCTAAATTAGCTAAAATCTCGCCATAATTGAATTAACTACAAGCTTATTTGACTTCCCATTTATGAAACATATTCGAAATTTTTCTATTATCGCCCATATTGATCACGGTAAATCAACGCTATCAGATCGTCTAATCCAACATTGTGGTGGTCTACAAGAACGTGAGATGGAAGCGCAAGTACTTGATTCTATGGATATTGAGCGCGAACGTGGTATTACCATTAAAGCGCAAAGTGTTACTTTAGACTACAAAGCAAAAGACGGTGAAATTTATCAACTGAATTTTATCGACACGCCAGGTCATGTTGATTTCTCGTATGAAGTCTCTCGCTCATTAGCGTCATGTGAAGGTGCTTTACTTGTTGTTGATGCCGGTCAAGGGGTTGAAGCCCAAACAGTCGCGAACTGTTACACCGCTCTTGATATGGAATTAGAAGTTATTCCAATTCTCAATAAAATTGATTTACCACAAGCCGATCCTGAACGTGTCAGTGAAGAAATTGAAAATATAATCGGTATCGACGCTACAGATGCAGTTACATGTTCGGCTAAAACTGGTTTAGGTATTGAAAACGTATTAGAAACCATTGTTGCGAATATACCAGCTCCAGAAGGTGATCCTGACGCACCGCTACAAGCGCTGATCATTGATTCATGGTTCGATAATTACCAGGGCGTAGTGTCATTGGTTAGAATCATGAATGGCCAAGTGAAAAAGGGCGATAAAATGGTAGTTATGTCGACAGGACAAAACCATATTATCGACAAAGTGGGGATTTTTACGCCTAAGCAAAAAGATACCGGTATATTAAAAGCCGGTGAAGTAGGCTTTATCATTGCGGGCATTAAAGAAATTCATGGCGCACCTGTTGGTGACACTATAACTATTCTTAAAAAAGAAGCTGAGAAAGCACTACCTGGCTTTAAAAAAGTTCAGCCACAAGTTTATGCCGGTATTTTTCCGATCAGTTCAGATGATTACGAAAACTTCCGTGACGCATTGAATAAACTAAGCTTGAATGACGCATCGTTATTTTTTGAACCTGAAAACTCATCTGCACTTGGTTTTGGTTTCCGTATCGGATTCCTGGGCATGTTACACATGGAAATCGTTCAAGAACGTCTTGCTCGTGAATATGATCTTGACTTGATAACAACCGCACCAACGGTAAATTATGAAATAGCATGTACTAATGGTGATGTTATCTCAATTGATAACCCGAGTGACTTGCCTGCGACAAACAATATCGAAGAAATTCGTGAGCCCATTGTGCAAGCAAATATTTTGGTACCTCAAGAGCATTTAGGTAATGTTATTACCTTATGTATTGAAAAACGTGGTGTGCAAAAAGATATTATTTATCATGGTAATCAAGTTGCGGTAACGTATGAATTGCCGATGGCTGAAGTTGTGATGGACTTTTTTGATAAATTAAAATCAACCAGTCGTGGTTATGCTTCACTAGATTATCATTTTGTCCGTTTTGAAGCTGCAGATATGGTACGCGTAGATGTCATGATTAATGGTGATCGCGTAGATGCGCTAGCTATGATCACTCATCGTGCGAATTCAGTACCACGCGGTCGTATGTTAGTTGAAAAGCTCAAAGAACTTATTCACCGTCAAATGTTCGATATTGCTATTCAAGCAGCAATCGGTAACAACGTTATCGCTCGTACTACTGTTAAACAACTTCGTAAAAACGTAACGGCTAAATGTTACGGTGGTGATATTTCTCGTAAGAAAAAATTACTACAAAAACAAAAAGATGGTAAAAAACGCATGAAGCAAGTGGGTAATGTAGAAGTACCACAAGAAGCGTTTTTAGCCGTACTTAAATTAGACAATTAATTAACTAGACATATTTATTGGGTATGTCTACTAGGCATATACAGTTAAGCATATTTAGTTAATTAAAGAGACAGTAGGAATAATATGGCAGTTTACTTTTCAATATTTTTAGTCATTGTTACCGTAATTACCGGCATTGTTTGGCTAGCGGATAAATTTTATTTAGCAGCCCAACGAGATCTGAAACTGGTTGATGCACAAGCGCAATGTGAAACACCGTTAAGCGAAGATGTTGCCGCTAAGTTAATTGAACCTTCTGTCTTGGTTGATACATCGGTACAAATTTTTCCGGTGATTGCTTTTGTATTGATATTGCGTTCATTCATTTACGAACCTTTTCAAATACCTTCTGGTTCGATGATGCCAACATTACTTGATGGTGACTTTATTTTAGTTAATAAGTTTAACTATGGTTTACGCGATCCTGTGGCACGTAATAAGTTTTTTGAAGTAGGGCTTCCTGAACGCGGGGATGTTGTAGTATTTAAATACCCAGAAAACCCACAAATTGATTTTATTAAACGTGTCATAGGTTTACCTGGTGATAGAGTAATATATAAAAATAAGATTTTATATATTAAACCTGCATGCTTAGAATCTGATGATAAGTGTCCTGGCTTTGAGCAAATTAAACAAACGTTCAAAAATAAAACAGATTACAGTGATGATGGTATGCCGATGACTCGATATACCTCGACAATGGGCAATAAAACTCACGATATCCTCATTAACGAACAAGTTATACCTCGTACGCCGCGTTACTTTAAACAAAATGGTACCCAAGATAATGAGTTTGTTGTTCCAAAAGGTCATTACTTTGCCATGGGCGATAATCGTGATAATAGTTCTGATGGACGATATTGGGGCTTTGTACCCGAGGAAAACTTAGTCGGTGAAGCTGTAGCTATTTGGATGAGCTTTGATTTTGATCGAGCAGCTGACAGTTTTTTACCACATTGGATACCAACAGGTATACGTTTTTCTCGAATTGGCGGAATTGAATAACTGTGTTACATACTCCTGCCGCAATCGCTCGGCTATCAAAAAAAATAGGCTATAGTTTTAAAGAACCTAAACTACTGGTACAAGCGTTAACGCACAGAAGCGCTAAAGGTGCTCATAATGAACGTTTAGAGTTCTTAGGTGATTCTATATTAGGCTTTGTTATTGCTGAATCGTTGTACCAAAAATTTCCAAAACATGCTGAAGGCGACTTAACACGTATGCGTTCAAGTTTAGTTAAAGGAGTTACTTTAGCTGAGGTTGGTAGAGGGTTCGATTTAGGTCAATACCTAATTTTGGGTCCTGGTGAATTAAAGAGCGGTGGTCATCGTCGAGATTCCATTCTTGAAGATGCTATTGAAGCTATCATAGGTGCTGTTTATTTAGATTCTGATTTAGCTACATGTCAGGCGCTGATCCTTAGTTGGTTTCAACAACGCTTAGCGGACATCAAGCCGGGTAATGAACAAAAAGATCCAAAAACACGTTTGCAAGAATATTTACAGGGACGAAAAATTCCGTTACCGCAATACGATGTAATTAATACCACGGGGCAATCACATAATCAGCAGTTTACAGTACGCTGTACAACAAGCGTACTTGAGAAAGAAGTGATTACCAAAGGCAGTAGCCGACGTAAAGCTGAGCAATCAGCCGCTTCGCAGGTTTTAGCATTAATTGAACAAGCTAAATAGCTTGTTCAACATTTAAGTTGATAACTAAATCATGACAACAGAACAAAACCATTGCGGTCTTATTGCCATTGTTGGCCGTCCAAATGTTGGTAAATCGACATTATTAAATACCTTGCTTGGCCAGAAAGTCAGCATTACGTCACGTAAGCCGCAAACAACACGTCATCGTATCTTAGGTATTTTAACTGAAGGGCACAATCAAGCCGTTTTAGTTGACACTCCAGGTTTGCACTCGGAAGAGAAGCGTGCGATTAACCGTTTGATGAACCGTGCGGCAAGCAGTACTTTGGCAGAAGTAGAAACGATTGTATTTTTAGTTGAAGGTACTCATTGGACAAGTGACGATGAAATGGTGCTAACAAAGATTAAAAACAGTGGTGCTCCTTGTGTATTAGTGGTTAATAAAATTGATAATATACAAGACAGAGACAGTTTATTACCGCACTTACAAAAGTTAGGTGCCAAGCATGATTTTGCCGATATTGTGCCTATTTCAGCAAGCAAAGGTGAAAACGTTGATGCGATCAAAAAGATTTGTTTTGACGCATTACCTGAAGGCGACTTCTGGTTTCCTGAAGATTATATTACCGACCGTTCAAGTCGTTTTATGGCCTCTGAAATTGTTCGTGAAAAATTAATTCGTTTTACTGGTGATGAATTGCCTTATTCAACAACAGTCGAAATTGAGCAATTTAAAATAGATGATAAAGGCATTCTTCATATTAATGCCTTGATTCTAGTTGAAAGAACCACCCAGAAACGGATGGTTATTGGTAACAAAGGCGAAAAGCTAAAAGTTATTGGCCAAGAAGCAAGACGTGATATGGAAAATCTTTTTGAACGTAAAGTATTTTTAGAGACTTGGGTGAAGGTTAAATCAGGCTGGGCAGATGACGAGCGTGCATTGAGAAGCTTAGGCTACGGCGATGAATACTCAGGCTAATTTAGTCTGATTAAAACATTAATTTACTGTTCGCTGAATAGTAAATTAATGTCTCTCCTAAATGGATGTGGAGTTTGGCTAAACCTTTAGCTATCTATATCTGCCAATAGAACTTTAAATTTCAGCTAAGTATTCAATTCACTCATCCCATTGGGTACCTTGGAATGTAAATGCAAGAAATTACGCAATCAGCTTTCGTACTGCATAGCCGGCCTTATCGAGAAAACCAACTGTTAGTTGATCTGCTAACCGAACATGATGGGAAAATTGCTGCATTAAGTTATGTTGGTCATTCTACAAAGTCGAGCCGTAAAGCCCTACTACAACCATTTCTCCCTATAAAAGTCACTTTAAAAGGACAATACGGCTTAAAAAATTTAGCGCGGGTAGAGCCGACAGGGAAATCCTTTCTTTTAAAGCAAAATGCATTATTTAGCGCCTTTTATATTAATGAATTATTAGTTAAATTACTCACCGATAATATTGCATGTAGCGAACTTTTTCAGCAATATGCTATGAGTTTAAAGGCTTTAGCTGAAGTTGGTAATATAGAGGTTTGTTTGCGTGAATTTGAATTGATGCTAATGGATGAACTAGGTTTATCTTTTGATTTTTCATTAGTATTTGAACATAGTGCGGAAGGCTTTTACTATCTACCAGACGAAGGTTTTATTCCTGCCTATACCAAGTTAAAGCAGCCTTGCTATAATCGTTGGCATTTACAAGCTATCGCACAACGAGATTTGTCGACACCCGAAGTGTTATTGACATTTAAGAGCTTGATGAGACAAGTTATTAACCATTTACTTGGCGGAGTTCCTCTGAATAGTCGAAAATTATTCAGTAATAAAGCCTAGTTATATAAATCGATTGAAAATATAAAACAGTAAACTGATAAGTTAATCTAAGGTAGAGTTTGTATATGAAAGATATTTTATTAGGCGTAAACGTTGACCATATCGCCACACTACGACAAGCACGTGGTACAAATTATCCTGATCCAGTTTATGCAGCATCAGTCGCTGAGCATGCAGGGGCTGACGGTATTACTGTGCATTTACGTGAAGACCGTCGTCATATCCAAGACAGAGACATTCATGTGCTGAAACAGACACTGCATACGCGGATGAATTTTGAAATGGCAGTTACTGATGAAATGTTGGATATAGCCTGTGAAGTTAAACCTGTATTTTGTTGTTTAGTACCAGAAAAACGTGAAGAGCTTACCACTGAAGGTGGACTTGATGTCGCAGGCCAACAAGATAAAGTTAACGCAGCCGTTAGTCGTTTAGCTAAATCAGGGATACAAACAAGCTTATTTATTGACGCCGATAAAAAGCAAATTGATGCCGCAGTGCTCAGTAAGGCTACTTATATCGAAATTCATACTGGGCAATATGCAGAAGCCAGTAATGAAGAAGAGCAACAACAAGAGCTTGCACGGTTAATTGAGGGTATCGAATATGCTCATGCGTTAGGTTTGAAAGTTAATGCTGGGCATGGACTTAATTACTTTAATGTGAAGCCAATAGCAGCAATACCGGAAATTATAGAACTTAATATTGGTCATGCAATTATTGCCCGAGCGGTAATTGATGGTTTAGATAAAGCTGTACGAGATATGAAACGCTTAATGTTAGAAGCGCGTGCTCTAGCATAAGTTAAAATAGTAAGGGTTATGATTTGTCAGTTGTTGGTATAGGTACAGATATTGTCGATATAAGACGCATTGCTAAGATGTCGAGTGATGCTCAGCAGCGTCTAGCAAAACGTATTTTAACAGCTGATGAATTAGAGCACTTTCTTACCTTGAAGCATGCAGAGCAGTTTCTCGCCAAGCGATGGGCGGGAAAAGAAGCTGCAGCTAAAGCGCTTGGTACTGGTATTGCGGCAGGCGTATCGTTTCAGCATTTTAATATTGTTTCGCTTGCGTCTGGACAGCCAACGCTGGAGCTTAGTTCACAGGCTTTAGTGTTAGCTAAAAAGTTAGGCGCTACTACTTGGCATATATCACTTTCAGATGAAGTGAAGTATGCCACTGCTTTTGTTGTGCTATCCCAATAAACAACAAAATGAATAAATTTAATGCCTTAGTTGTTCCATTGACATGTCCCTTGTCACAGATTAAAAGTATATTTTAACCTGATACAGTCTCCGGATTATGTAGAGCTGAAGCTGAATTATAAAAAAATCCTAGATAAAAATATATGTCCTATACTTAAATGACGCTGAGTGAACTTTTTAGTCAGTGCATGAATATTTAGGATTTGATATGCGATCTCAAAAGCAACCAGTTATCGATAGACGCAAAGAACCACCCGAGCAATCAGTGTGGTGGTCTCAGTTGTCATTGGCGCAAAAATTTTCTGCGAGTAGCCTAGGGAAGTTTGGTTATGAGTTACACTTTGTTCGTCATGATCAAGGGCGTCGTTTAGCGGTGCTAATGTGTAATTCTGGTGTTGCGGTGATCACTGAAGATGGTGAGATCAATACATCACCGGATATAAAAATACGTTAAGATCTTTATAATTTTTTAATTCTAATACTCCTCCCCTCACTATGTTGCATCGAGTTGTTTGATGAAATCGTCAGCATCTTCTAGTACTAAGTCTATTTGTTCAAAAAACTCGAAAAATTCAGGCACTAAATTTTCTAAAGTAATCCCACACTTCAATTCTGTTTCAAGTTCATGAGTTACTTTACCTAAACTAGGTACACCAGAGTAACAGCAAGCGCCATTAAGCTTATGTATTAATATTTCTAATTGCTTGATGTCTTGAGAAAGTAAAGCTTCTGAAATAGCTGTTTTACTTTCAGGCAAGCTATTTACCAAACCAATAAACATGTCTTTGGCTAATGCGGGTTTTTGGCCTGCTCGCTGTAATGCCAACGACCAATCAATAATTTTTGGCCTTAAGCTACTCATGACTGCTGTAGAGGAGGGCGTTAAAACAGGTGAACTTATAAGTAATGTCGAATCACAATACTCATAAATACAATGATGTAACATGGCTTCATCAATCGGTTTTGTCATGAGTGAATTGAAACCTTTATCAAGTAACTTATCTTTCTCTTCTCCAAAAACATGTGCCGTAACAGCTATTATAGGTGTGTGCTCATTGAGTGTTTGTTGACGAATAAGAGCTAATGCAGAAATTCCGTCTAGTATCGGCATTTGAATGTCCATAAATATCAAAGCAAACTTTTCATGTCGGCATAACTCTAAGGCTTGCATTCCATTTGTAGCGGTAGTGACCTCATGAACTTGTTCGAGTAGTAACTCCTTAATAAGTTTTAAATTTGCTTCATTATCATCAACAGCTAATACCTTTATTGGGACTATATGTTGCGGTTCGTTAAATAACTTATGCAGTTCAGGCATTGTTGTTGGCATGAGTGTTTTACTCAAGCGCTGCAAGGTGATCGGTTTACTAATACAGTTTTTTGCACCACTGGAAATTAACGCTTCATGTAAACTTGGAGAGTTAGAGTTAATGGCTAAATGTATTGATGGAATATAATCTTTAAGTGAAAAAATATACTTTTTCACTTCATTGAGAGCAGAAGGTGTTACATCGTGGCCTATCAAGGCAAAATTGAATGTTGAAAGAGCTTCCTTATTTAACAACAGGCTATTCATTTCACTGCGTTGACTAATACAGGTAACTTTCATTCGCCAACTGGTTAATATTTCAGTTGTAGCTAATCGGCTTGCTGCATGTGGCTCATAATAAAGTATTGTCTTATCACTAAGGCTTTCAGGAGCGGGTAATTGCATCATAGGTATCGGATTTACTTCACATTGAAAAGTGAACCAAAATGTTGAGCCTTTGGTTTCGATACTATCGAAACCAATGCCACCATGCATCTCTTCTACCAAACGTTGTGAAATAACTAAACCTAAACCAGTTCCACCGTAAATACGGGTAACACTTTTATCCCCTTGACCAAAGGCTTCAAAAATTGAGCTTTTCTGTTGGTTGGATATACCAACCCCTGTATCTTGAATAATCACTTTGATTCGATAGCTATTTTGGGTGATTTCATCACCTTCAATATTGATATCAACAGAACCCTTTTCGGTAAACTTAATCGCATTGTTTGCTAAATTAAGCATAACTTGTTTGATACGCATAGCATCGCCAATAAGAGAGTCTGGCAGTAGTGGACTTACTCGCAGTGATAGCTCAATATTCTTTTTATGAGCGCTGGCAGCTAATAGCGTAAGTGTTTCTTCGATTGATTCTCTAATTGAAAATGGAATGTTTTCAATGACCATTTTACCGGCATCAAGTTTGGAAAAGTCTAATATATCGTTAATAATGGATAGCAAATTTCCAGCAGAACGCTCGATAGTTTGCAGGTGGTCGCGCTGGGTATCGCTTAAAGGGGTTTTTAATACTTGTCGAGTAAAGCCGATTACGCCATTAAGTGGTGTACGTAACTCATGGCTCATATTGGCTAAAAATTCAGATTTAACTTTGTTAGCATCTTGGGCCTTGCGCTTTGCAATATCGAGTTCGACG
The DNA here is from genome assembly GCA_049642265.1 of Cognaticolwellia sp. GTDB lineage: Bacteria > Pseudomonadota > Gammaproteobacteria > Enterobacterales > Alteromonadaceae > Cognaticolwellia. The sequence continues at coordinate 11,798 of JBAROR010000067.1, forward strand.
TTTTGAATTTCAAACTGCTCTAAACTTTCACGTAAATCAATGGTTGCTTGGTCAATACTGCGTTGCATTTCATCGTGGTAATCCCCTAATGATTCTGCCATAGCGTTAACGCCATTTTTTAAAAAGTTAAGTTCGCCAATCAGTTGTCCGCTGATGCGGCTTTCCATTTTTCCTTCTCTAATACGATCTATAGCGAGTACCATTGAAGAGATTGGTCGAGTAACACTGCTAATTAATTTATATGCAACGAGTGCACTGATAATGATGCCAGCTAAAACAATAAAAAATGCGGTGATCAACAGTTGTTGCTGGGCATACTTAACGACGCTTTTATCTATTTGAATAGCGATATAGCCAATGGCATTATTATTAACATCTAAAGTGGCTTGGTTATTTTGTGCTGCGAACTCGTTAATAATTGGAGCGCGATAAATAAGATAGTCATCGTATTCATCATACATGGTTCGATTGGGCAGACTTTCTCCTGCTTTAATACGCATGATGTCGGTATCACGATGATAAGCACTGGTGACGAAAACTTGGTTGTCTTTGGTGAATATGGCGATACTTTTAATGATGTCAGATTGACTACGATGACTAAAACCAATCAGTGTTCTTAACGTGTTTCTTTTCTTTTCTAGTAATGGCGTAACACTACTAATGGCAAGCGGAGTAATGATACTAGTGGCACGTTGATAAATAAATTGATCGAGTTCGCTATAGCGACTGTAAGACAAGTAACCTGCAACAATTAAACTGATTATGGTAGTTGGAACGATAGTAAGTAAAATTACCCAATCTTTCAGGCTTATTTTATGCATTTTTTGTTGAGCTTTAGTGTAAAATCATTGAGTTAATAACTCTATAATGGCACAGATCAGGCTAATACCAAATAGATAATCTTTCACTATGGCAGCAAATAGAACATTTAAGGCTGCTCTTTGATGGCGAACTAAGATAGCGATGGCAAATTTTTTTAAAGCAACACCTAAAAAGTCTAAGATACAACAACAATTAACCGTCACCGTTAGCCGACTTGATCAGCAAGGCTGTGGCGTAGCGATTCATGACAATAAGCCCGTTTTTATTGAAGGTGCCTTGGCGGATGAAACGGTTGAAGTTAAAATCTATGAACAAAAAAGTAAGTTTTCCAAAGCAAAATTAATGCGTATTGTTAATGCTAGCGATGCACGAGCTGAAGTTAAATGCCGGCATTACTTTCAGTGTGGTGGTTGCAACTTACAGCACATGGACTATCAACATCAGTTAATTTATAAACAAGATAAAGTAGCGCAATTATTGGCTCGCCAATCGCTAAATGAAAACTTACCTTGGCAAAATCCTATTGTTAGTGAACCTTGGCATTATCGACGTAAGGCAAGAATCGGCGTGCAATATAATAAGCGCGACGAAGCCATTATTGGCTTTCGCCAACGTGAAAGTAGTCATTTAACAGAAATAAAATCTTGTCCGGTATTAGTTGAAGCATTTGTTGATATTTTTACCGAGTTAAAAATAGTTTTAGCAAAGTTATCAGGTAAAAATGCTGTTGGTCATGTTGAAGTCATCGCGGCTAATGAAAATGTTGTGGTTGTGCGCCAGTTAATTAAATTAACCGCCCAAGATAAAAAACATTGGCAGGAATTTGCTAATAAAAATTCATGGGTTGTATATATAGATGACGGTGAAAACATCAATCCACTGAGTGAAGATAAAACATTATTCTATTCATTAACCGACACAGTTAAAATTGAATTTTCTGTTAATAACTTTATTCAAGTTAACCATTTGGTTAATAAAGCAATGGTTGAGCAAGCCCAAACGTGGTTAACGCTGAATGAGCAAGATATTATACTCGACTTGTTTTGTGGGCTAGGTAACTTTAGTTTACCTATTGCGCAAAAAGTTAGCCGTGTGGTTGGTATTGAAGGCGTTGAAAAGATGGTAGAAAAGGCGCAAAAAAATGCCATGAGCAATGATATAAATAATTGCCAGTTTTACCAGGCGGACTTGAATAGTGACTGGCAAGATCAACCTTGGGCCACACAAAAATATACCAAGGTTTTGCTCGATCCTGCCCGTGCAGGAGCATACCAAGCATTAACGCAATTGTTACCACTTAACATTAAAAAGATACTATATGTCAGTTGTGATCCTGCATCTTTAGCACGTGATGCAAAGTTACTTATTGAACATGGGTATAAAATTGAAAAAATAGCCTTGATGGACATGTTTTCGCAAACAAAGCATGTAGAAACTATGGTAATGTTTAGTTTATAAATTGGCTGTTTTTATAAATATTGACTGTTGAAATTGAATTGGAGGTAAGGAATCCCATGGTTTCTGTACGTAAGTCACATCAAATGTCGGAAGCAAGTTTTGAGCAATGGTTAGATAGGCTTGAATTAGATGACGGCAAAAAAATTGCGTTAGAAAAACTATATCAGCAAGTTAATCATTTATTTGATGATGCAACACCATGCCAAACTAAATCTTTAGAAATGGTAGAAATTCTCTCGGGCTTAAATCTTGATACCGATTCATTATGTGCTGCTTTTATTTGTCCGTTATACGAATATGAATGTATTAGTTTAGAATATATTGAAGAAAATTTTTCTAAGCAAATATATCTATTATGTAAAGGTGTAGGGCAAATGGAAGCCATAAAAGCCTTACAGCAATCACAATCAAGCCAAGTTAGCGTCAATCAAATTGATAATATTCGTCGTATGCTACTTGCTATGGTAGAAGATGTGCGTGCAGTTGTTATTAAGTTAGCCGAACGTTTATGCCATCTGCGATTAGTAAAAAATAGTGATGAAGAAACGCGCGTATTAGCCGCGAAAGAAACTAGTAACATTTACGCACCATTAGCGAATCGTTTAGGCATAGGGCAATTAAAATGGGAATTAGAAGATCTTTCTTTTCGCTACCTGCACCCCGATGTTTACAAAAATATAGCACAACAGCTTGATGAAAAACGCCTCGATAGAGAGCGTTATATGACAGAATTTGTTGATAACATTGCCAAGCAACTGAAGTCGTCTGCGATCAAAGGTATTGTTTACGGGCGTCCCAAACATATTTATAGTATTTGGAAGAAAATGCAGCAAAAATCGCTGGATTTTGAGCAATTATTTGATGTACGTGCAGTACGTATTATTGTTGATGAACTGCAAGGTTGCTATGGCGCATTAGGCCTTGTTCACACAAGTTGGAAGCATTTATCAAAAGAGTTCGATGACTATGTAGCTACCCCGAAAAGCAATGGCTACCAATCAATTCATACGGTAGTTATTGGTCCTGAAGGTAAAGCGATAGAAGTACAAATTAGAACACAGCAAATGGATGATGATGCTGAATTAGGTGTGGCAGCACATTGGCGTTATAAAGAAGGCAGTGCCAGTGGTAAAGCATCTGGTTTTGACGATAAAGTTAGCTGGCTAAGAAAAATACTGCAATGGCAAGAAGACGTTTCTGAAAGTGGCGAATTGCTTGAAGAACTGCGCAGCCAAGTTTTTGAAGACCGTATTTATGTCTTCACTCCCAGTGGTGACGTAATCGACTTACCTTCTGGAGCAACACCGTTAGATTTTGCTTATTATATCCACTCTAATGTAGGGCATAGCTGTATTGGTGCGAAAGTATTTGGTCGCATAGTTCCTTTTACACATACTTTACAAACCGGTGATCAGGTTGAAGTCTTACGTAGTAAAACACTGAATCCGAGCCGAGACTGGTTAAATCCAAGCTTAAACTATCTGCACACACCTCGTGCTCGTGCCAAAGTTCAACACTTTTTTAGGTTACTCGACCGAGATAAAAACTTGGCCGCAGGTAAAGAAATGCTAGAAACTGCTTTGGCTAAACAACAGTTATCGATAGCTAAAGTAGATTTAACGGTAGCGATAGATCGTTTTAACTTCACCACAAAAGACGATCTACTGGCCGCTATAGGCTCAGGTAATACACGTTTGTTACAAGTCGTGCATTGTTTGCAACAAGAAGATGAAAAGTCTAAACCAGAAGTAGAAATTGATCCACAAAGCTTAATTAAGCAGCCACAACAAAACGACACCCAAGCAGGCGACAGCAATGGTATTACAGTGTCTGGAGTTGGCAACTTATTAACTCATATGGCTAAATGTTGTCATCCGGTGCCGGGCGACGAAATATCAGGTTTTATTACTCAAGGCCGAGGTATTTCAGTACATCGTGTTGATTGTGAACAACTTGCTAGTTCCTTGAACCAGCAACCTGAGCGTGAAGTTGAAGTGCAATGGGGCATGGGTAATAAAAAGAGTTATCAAGTCAGCATCAACATTATCGGTGGTGATCGCCAAGGCTTACTCAGAGATATTTCTACCATTATATCTAATGAAAGAGTGAGTATTATCGGCATAGAAAGTAACACCGACAATGCTAAGCAAAGTATGAGTATGACCATAAAAGTCGAAATCACTAATAATGAAGCATTAACAAGATTACTAGCCAAGCTAAACCAGCTAGATGACGTTGTTGAAGTGAAAAGGTTGTAACTATAGGCTAAGCACTAATAAGGTGAGAAATTAGTATAATCAGAAAATTAAATATCAAAGCGTTAATGGAGCCAAAACTTATGCTCAATTAGCGCTTTATTTTTAAATACGAGATAAAAATGTTGATGATGCTCTATTACTGATCACAAGCGTTTTAGAGGAAATGTTAAAATACCATAAGCTCGATAAGGACGTTTATGAAATTACAATTCAGTATATTACTCGTTGCAATATTGCTTAGTGCTTGCGTGGTTTTGCCAACAGTAGATCATACATATGAAAACCGTTGTGAGATTTCTAGTGATCGTCAAACATTAAAGGTCGTTGATGCCGCTAAGGAGACGAATAGCTATTACTCTATTAGTGGTATCATTTTATATCCAATTAGTGGAATAGTCTCAGGGGTATATGTCGCGGTTAATAATGTTTATCACTACGGTGAAGAAAAAATTGTTTGTCGTAGTAAAACGACACTATAAATCGATAGGTAAATTTTAATTATGTTACATAATGAACCCTCAATAGAAAAACTCCGCTGGATCATGTCTGAGCTACGCAACCCTAAAACCGGTTGCCCTTGGGATTTAAAGCAAACGTTTGCTTCTATTATTCCTCATACTATTGAAGAAGCATACGAAGTGGCTGATGCTATTGAACAGGAAGACTTTGCTGAGCTAGAAAAAGAGCTCGGTGATTTGTTGTTCCAAGTCATATTCTATAGCCAACTGGGTGAAGAAGAAAAACGTTTTGATTTTGACAGCGTACTGCACGCTATTTGTGAGAAGTTGATCCGTCGTCATCCCCATGTTTTTTCAACCAGTGATTTTTCATCTGATACCGAAGTTAAAGCCAATTGGGAAAATGAAAAAGTTAAAGAACGTCAGCAGAAAAACAATGACAAAAATCTCAGTATATTAGCCGATATTCCTCGCAACTTACCGGCATTATCGCAAGCCGCTAAAATTCAAAAGCGCTGTGCTCATGTCGGTTTTGACTGGCACAATATTGATGATGTTTTCGCTAAGGTTGAAGAAGAAGTACTCGAAGTGAAAGCTGAATTGCATCGTGACGATACCGCGCTTGCAGAAGAAATTGGTGATTTGATGTTTGCTGTTGTTAATTTATGTCGACATGCCAAGCAAGACCCTGAAGCTTTGCTGCGCCAAGCAAATAACAAGTTTACCAAACGATTTTATGGTGTTGAAGCACAAGTTAATAATACAGATAAAGATTTTGAACAACACTCGCTAGATGAGCTTGAAGCCTTTTGGCAACAAGTAAAAGTTTCTGAAAAATCTTAATATTATAAATGTAAGCATGATTCATCATTACCTAATATTGCTCGGTGCATTACTTAATACATTGCTTAGTAGCTTGCCAGCACATTACTTAATACATCACTAAATATTAGTTAAAAACCATCGAGGTAAAAATGACAGCACTACCAAAATTAATCGACTGCAATATAACGCTTAACAGTAATATCGTCACGTTAACGTTTAACCGCCACGATGTTCGTAATGCTCTAACAGGTACCGCGATAGCAGATGATATTGTTAATACGGTTGAATGGATTAACCGCACACCAGACATTGCGGTGCTTATTATCACCGGAGCAGGCTCTGCTTTTTCTTCAGGTGGTAATATCAAAGATATGGCTGAGCGCTCAGGTGACTTTGCTGGCGATGTTCAAACGTTAGAAAGACGCTATCGCGAAGGTATCCAACGTATTCCATTAGCGTTACATAAATTAGAAGTTCCTGTTATTGCTGCGGTTAATGGACCAGCGATAGGTGCAGGTTTTGACATTGCTAATATGTGCGATATGAGAATTGCCTCAACAAAAGCTAAATTTGGTGAAACCTTTGTTAATTTAGGCATTATTCCTGGTGATGGCGGCGCATGGTTTATGCAGCGTTTGATTGGTTATCAAAAGGCCGCTGAATTAACCTTTACTGGTCGTGTTATTGACGCGCAAGAAGCAAAGCAAATCGGTGTTGTTTTAGATGTTGTCGAGCCAGAAATGTTACTGGCTAGCGTTAACAAGCTTGCTAGTGAAATAGCGGCTAAACCTGTTGCTTCTTTACGGTTAACAAAACGTTTGATGAAGCTAGCACAACGTACCGAACTTCCTGACTTTCTTGATATCTGCGCTGTTTTTCAGGGCATGTGCCATAACAACCCTGAGCATCTTAGTGCGGTAAACACTATGATTGAAAAACTGGCAAAATAAGCTCTATTGTCGTGATACGTTTAGTTCAGGTTAAATAAGCTAGCAGCAAGAGCAAAATCATTAGTAATAGTGTCAGAAAAGGTTAACTAAGCGCAGACCTTTGGCAAAACTAGAATAATCTTGTAGCGCCTTAAATACGCGAGTATGTTAAACATATATACTCGAACGTTTGCTTTGTAGTATTAAGTTGCCTTATTGAGAGCGACAGTTAACAGGGTAATAAATTGATCAATATCCGCTTTACTAATATCTAAATGAGTTACCAAGCGCATGGGGTTGCCTGCGGTGAGTAATACGTCTTTACTTTTAAGCTCTGCGACTAAATCAGCTACATTAATATCTTCAGCTAATGTTGCGAATAGCATATTAGTTTCAACATGAGCAAGATTAACTGAGATGCCTGCCAATTCATTTAAAGCGTGTGCTAAATATTTTGCATTACTATGGTCTTGTTGTAATTTTACCGGATTCTCTTCAAGTGCTATTTTTGCCGCTGCAGCGATAATACCCGCTTGGCGCATCCCGCCGCCCACCACTTTTCGCCAACGTTTAGCGCTTTTGATTAATGCTTCAGAGCCCAGTAGTAATGAACCTATCGGAGCGCCAAGGCCTTTTGATAAGCAAATGGACATGGAATCTACATGTTGACAAATCTCGGTAATATCGACATTTAAGGCACTGGCGGCATTGTAAACCCGAGCACCATCTAAATGTAAGGCAAGGTTATTTTGGCTGGTAAATTCACGTGCTTCTGCCATATAGGATAACGGTAGCACTTTGCCATTAATGGTATTTTCAATACTGAGTAATGTGGTACGGGCAAAATGAGAGTCGTCTGGCTTTATTGCTGCAGCAAGCTTTTTAAAGCATAAAGTGCCGTTGGGCTCATTCGCGATAGGCTGTGGCTGAATAGAACCTAAAATGGCTGCGCCACCACCTTCAAATTTATAATTATGTGCTTGTTGGCCACAAAGATATTCATCACCTCGTTGGCAATGTGCCATCAAGGCTAATAAGTTGGCTTGGGTACCTGAACTACAAAACATAGCGCTAGCAAAGCCATGACGTTTTGCTGCCCAAGACTCGAGTTCATTAACTGTCGGGTCATCACCATAAACATCGTCACCAACTTCAGCGTTTGCCATAGCCGTACGCATCGCTTTACTTGGCCTTGTTACTGTATCCGAGCGAAAATCAATCATGTGACACCTTATGTTTAAAAAGAGTTTTAAGTAAGAGTTTCTAAAGCAGAGTTTTAAATAAAAAATTTTAAAGACGATTTTTTTAAAATTATAAAAAAGAGCTTTAAATAACCGTTTCAGTCATCGTTAGTATCAAAAAAGGCATCGTATAGATGCCTTTAAATTTAAATACTTTTGAAAATGTTATTCAGCTATATCAGCATTATGATAAACATTTTGCACATCATCACAATCTTCTAACATGTTAATAAACTTTTCAAAGTTTGCTAAATCATCTTCACCAGAAATTTCAGTATAAGTTTGCGGTACCCAAGTGATCTCTTCAACCTCTAGAGCATATTCAGGCATAGAGTTAGCAAACTCTGTTTTAATTTTAAAGAATTCAGTATGTGGCGCATAAACAGTAATAATGCCATCTTCGAGCTCAACGTCAGTAACATCAATATCAGCCATCATCAGCGTTTCTAAAACGGTTTCTTCATCATCACCTTGAAAAGCGAATACCGCTTGATGATCAAACATGTGTGAAACAGTGCCTGATGAGCCAATTTTAGAGTAAGTTTTAGTAAAGCATTGTCTAACATCTTTAATGGTACGGTTACCGTTATCTGTTAAACAATCAATAATAACCATACAGTTACCAGGTCCAAAGCCTTCGTAGCGGGCTTCAACGTAGTCTTCACCACCAGCGCCTTTTGCTTTTTCAATTGCTTTGTCAATAACATGCGTAGGAACTTGATCTTTTTTTGCTTTTTCAATTAAACGACGTAATGACAAGTTTGTATCAGGGTCTGGACTACCATTTTTCGCAATGACGTAAATTTCTTTACCGTATTTTGAATAAACTTTAGTTTTTTGACCAGCTGTTTTGGCCATAGATAATTTGCGGTTTTGGTATGCTCTGCCCATCTGAATAAGTCTCGTTGCTGATGAATAAAAATTTCTATGCGCTAGATTCTAACGGGTAGCGTCTGCTATTTCTAGTGTTGAGCCCATTTGAGCTTTTAAATTTTTTAAAAGCATGCAAAAATTTGACCTAAACAAGGTAAATCATACTTTTATAGATCGATTCTATAAATTGTGTCCGTATAAATACCGTAGGGAGTGATTGCTTGAATATAATTTTTGTCGCCGATATTTTTGGGCTGACCGAAGAGTTTAAACATTTATGTCAGCAAGTTGTGTTGAAGCTTGAAGAATCCACCGGCATTAAATGCCGAGCGCACTTACTGGGGCCATATCAACAACAGCCAGCATTATTTGCCAGCGAAAATGATGCTTATCAGTATTTTATGGCAAATGTTACGCTTGCTGGCTACGTCAAAAAGCTTGAAAAAATAGGGTCACAACTACAACAGAAAAAACAGCTAAACGAATCTAACGATACTTTTCTTGTTGGCTTTAGCGTTGGGGGCAGTGCTGTTTGGCAATTTCTTTCACAGCATGAATGTTTACAAGACGTATCTTCGCAGGGCTTACATTCACAAGAGATGTCTTCAAAAGACATAACTTCACAAGATACATATTCACAAGGTAAGTTTGCAAAAAGTTTAGCGGCGATTGGCTTCTACAGCAGCCAAGTTAGACACATGACCGCATTAACACCCAAGGTCAGTATGCGATTGATTTTCCCTGTTGCTGAACAGCATTTTTGCGTAACAGAATTACAAAGCCAATTACAAGATAAGCCGACCGTCACGGTTGAAGCAAGCCGCTATTTACATGGTTTTATGAACGAGCTATCAATGAACTATGACAGTGAAGGCTATCAGCATTATATTCAAAGGCTTGTCGATTTGTTGTCAGTCTAATACGCTGAAATAATCTCTCAACTAATTGATGAATTTTAAAGCTAAACCATTAATCTACATTTTCTTATCTGAATGTGTATTATCTACCTATCGTTATTTATCACAGAATCAATTTATGAAAATTAGAATAGCACTACCTTTCGTCTTGTTTGCACTGTTTGGTACGAGCGCTTGTCAGCAAGCGAGTGATAAGGTGGATGAACTTGCGACACCGTATGCTGATGTTGACTTAAAAAAAGTACATCAAGATATTAAGACTTTAGCGTCTGATGAGTTCGCTGGTCGAGGCCCGCTCACCGCAGGAGAAAAGCTAACCATTGACTACTTGGCAAAACAATACCGTTCAATAGGGCTTATGCCGGGTAATCAAACCAGTTTTTTTCAAGCCGTGCCAATGGCAAAAGTGAGTCCTGATCAAAATATGCAGTTGCTTATTGGCGAACACAGTTTTGCTGCTGGCACTGATTTTACCGCACGTACCCAACAAGTGGCTGGCGACATTAGCTTAACCAACTCTGAATTAGTTTTTGTTGGTTATGGTATTAACGCGCCTGAATATCAATGGAATGATTACGCAAATGTTGATGTGAAAGATAAAACCGTTGTCATACTGGTTAATGACCCAGGCTTTGCGACTCAAAATGATGCGCTTTTTACCGGTAATGCAATGACATATTACGGTCGTTGGACTTATAAATATGAAGAAGCGGCTCGCCAAGGAGCCAAAGCTGTTTTTATTATTCACCAAACCGCACCTGCCGCTTACCCATGGAGCGTTGTTGAAAGCTCTAATACCGGTAGTAAATACACCTTAGTAGATGATGAAAATAATGTCAGTAAACTGCCTATTATGGGCTGGATACAGCATGGCGTGGCAGAAACCATTTTTGCCGATGCGGGCTTATCACTTGATGAAATGCAGCGCTTTGCCTTAAGTGATGACTTTAGCGCGGTTAACTTGCAACAAACAGCTAACCTGACGTTAAAAAGTGCGATTGAAAATGCTGAATCTAATAACGTTGTTGCGTTAATAAAAGGTCAAAGCAAGCCTGATGAATACATTGTGATTAGTGCCCATTGGGATCACTTTGGTACCAAGCAAACAGCTAATGGTCCTAAAATTTATAATGGTGCTATTGATAATGCCACGGGCAGTGCTGCAACGGTTGAAATAGCTAGAATACTGATGGAACAACATAAAGTTAAACCATTTCAGCGTTCAATTTTATTTGTTAATTTCACTGCAGAAGAAACCGGAATGATCGGCTCTGAATTGTTTGCTTTAGGCACGGTTGTACCAACAAAAAATATGGTTGCTATGTTAAACATTGATGGCATGAACGCATTAGATGCGGTTGATTATATTTTGCAGTACGGCAAAAATATGTCAGAAATGGAAGACTATTTAGCGGTTGCGACAGCGAAACAGCAACGTAAAGTTAAAATGGATCCTCGTCCGCAAAATGGTCTGTTTTTTCGCTCTGATCACTTTTCATTAGCAAAGCAGGGCGTACCAAGCTTATTGTTTATGAGTTTAGGGGATACTGACCCAGACTATATCGCGCATCGTTATCATAAAGAAGAAGATGACTACTCCGCATTATGGTCGTTAGGCGGCATGGAGCAAGACATTAAACTTATTGCTGATATTGCTAGCGAACTGGCTAATAACAACGACTGGCCTAAATGGAAAGCGGATTCAGACTTTAAAAATCGCCGCATGGAAGATCAGAAGTAGCAGCGTAGCTAAGTCGTTACTTTTAGTCGTTATTTTTAGTTTTAACTTATCTTAATTGATTTTGCCTGCAAGGATGCAGGCATTAAATTGCCACAATAAAGTTACAATGCGCTATTGAGTCATCGGCGTTTATTACTTCACAAAGGCATAACAAGGCCATCACAATTCAAGTGTTAGTCATTTAGGCTTTATTCAAACTAATGGTATATAGACAAGCCTAACTCTTCGGCCAAGCTCGCCACTAAATTTGTCCCAATAACCGAGTTACCAAATGAATTCAACGGTGGGCTCCAGGTGCAGATAACACCGTAGTTAGGCACAATGGCTATAACACCACCGCCGACGCCACTTTTAGCGGGTAAGCCTATCGAAAATGCAAATTGTCCCGATTGATCATACATTCCACTGGTGGATAATATAGCATTAACGCGGTGAGCATCTCTTGGCGTACATATCGCTTGGTTAGTGACAGGGTCTACGCCTTTATTTGCTAAAAACAGCAAACTATTCGCCAGTTGCTCGCAACTCATTGCTATCGAACATTGGGTAAAATAATGGCTCAATACGTCTGGAATTTCTGACTCAATATTATCAAAACTCTTCATCAAATAGGCTAAGGCAGCATTGCGATTACCGTGTGCTAGCTCTGATTGATAAACATAATTATCAATATATATCGCTTCATCATGGGCTAAGGTACGCATAAAGCTTAAAAAAGCTAATTTACTGGCAGAGAAATGGCTAGTGAGCACATCAGCCACTAATAAAGCGCCGGCGTTTATCACGGGATTACGAGGAATCCCCTTTTCCCACTCTAACTGAATAATAGAATTAAATGGCTGACCTGAGGGTTCCATATTTACACGCAGCCACAAATCGTCACCAATGCGGTTCATTGCCATTACTAAGCCAAATACTTTTGAAATGCTTTGAATAGAAAAGGGCACTTGATAATCACCAGCACCAACTGTTTTACCATCGATAGTGGTAACGCAAGCACCCATTTTTTTAGCACTAACTTCAGCCAAAGCAGGAATGTAATCGGCAACGCGACCTTGTGTATACAAACTTTGTTGTGCTGTTAATAACGTTTGTAATTTAACCTGTAAGTTGGAAATGTCTTTTATCATATAACGGAATTTCTTGTCTTTTGAATAGCGTGCAATAAAGCATGAAGAGGCGTTCATTATGCACAAAAAGTGGCACTTTCCTAGCGCTTTGTTATTGATGATATTTAGAAGGGGGAAATAATATCTTACAGCAATCGTATATTGTTTTTCTAATCGTAAGCGTAATAAAATTTAAAATGAAAAATTGATTTTTAAAAGCTAACAACAACAGCTAAATAGTATATTAAATGGTGAATTCTATTTATTATTTAGCTGTGCTGTTTGGTTTGATTTTACATTATTCATTACGTTATTTGCTCGACCGATAACGTGAGTCATAAATAATGCTAACTTTCTACTCAACATCCCACTGACTAACAGAAATGTGCTGAATTTCACTGAAAAAGCTAATCGTTGTGCTAATCGAGTTAATAATTTTATGTACCATCTTGTGATCCTTTTTATATAAAACTGTTCATGTAAGGTTAAATTTATAGATTAATAATTAATCAGATAATATCGCGACATCTTCAACTTTAACTGCGGGTAATATACGACGAATTTTTGCTAAATTACGTTCTGTAATTGGGTTTTCATCAAGAGTAGCTGCAAATTTAAAATCTGTTAATGCGGCATCTAATTGATTTTTTCTATATCTCGCAACACCACGGTTACTATAAGTAAGCGATGTTAAATACCTTACTTTACTATTCGCGCTTGGTAGCGACTCTAAGCTAGATATTGCATCAGTACAGGCTGACTCTGATTTTTCGCTGTTATTTGACTGTAAATAAGCGACGCATAAATTCATTTTATTAGCATAAAAGTCTTTGCTTTTTTGGGCAGTTGTTAGCTTTTCTATACTTGAGGCTAATTCACCTTTCGCTATATCAACACTGCCAATTGCTCCTTTAACGACAGCAACTTGGAATTTTGCTTCGCTTGCTATGGCAGATATTGAGCTGGTCAACAGTAATGTTGTAATTAATGTTTTGATCAATGTAGGTTTTTTCATTTTATTTACTCTTTATTGCGTTATGCATCACGTCGATACAGCACTAATATAGAAAGCGAGCGGGTAACTGACAAACGATTAAAATAAACGTATCAGGTGAATAATATTCACCTGTCATAAAATCTATTATATAAATAGCGCTTAAGTGGTTATTAAGCTCAGGTGTACAATGTTGTGTTTTGTAAATTTATTGCTCTATGAATTTATTGTTTTAAAAATCCTCTAGCGATGATCAAGTGGCAAAAGTTTCTTTTACCCAAGCAGCAAATAATGTCAGTTCTTCGCGATTGTCCATATTTTCATGTTGAATAAGAAAGTATTTGTCGTTGGTATTTAACTCTTCATCAAATAACTTCACCAGTAATTGCTCACTGAACCAGGCTTTACTCATAGGCAAAGGTACTAAAGCTATGCCCATGCCTTGCTGCGCAGCTCTTGCTACGCCGAACATACTGTCAAATTGGATAATTTGTTTAGGATCAAAATCATCAACATTATTTTTATCGGCCCATTGATGCCATGACCATGGACGAGATCTGTGCAAAATTAGTGGCGTGGTCTTCAGTGCAGAAAACCCCGTATTTTTTAACTTTTTATAAAGTCTTTTATTGCAAGCTGGTGCATAACGAATAGGAAACAGTTCTTGAACTATTTTGGCATTTGGCTTGCCGTTGGCTAGAACAATTGATAAATCAGCAGACTGCGAGGGATCACTACCTGCTTTTACTGTTTCAAGCTGTAGATTTATCGTGGGATTACTTTCCGACCATTCAGATAAACGAGGAATAAATAACTCGCTAGCAAAAAACTCTGGCAGGCTAATGACAATCGTTTGATTTTGCTGTTTTTTGGTGAACTCAGTTATCGTCGATTCTAATTGATGAATGATGGGTTGAATAGATTGGTAAAACTGTTTGCCTGCACTGGTAAGTTCAATCGTTCTAGTACCTCGTTTAAATAAGGAAATACCTAATTGCGTTTCAAGTTGCTTTATTTGATGACTTACTGCTGATGGCGTTAAAAATAATTGTGATGCAGCATGTTTGAAACTTAAACATTTTGACGCAACGCAAAAAGAGCGTAGGCCACGTATAGGAGTTTGTATTGACATAGTTAACATTTTTTATTGGAGACTAACATCAATAGCAAAACTTAAGCCGAAACTTCAAGCTGTTGATTTAATATGTTTTATTTTGTTTCGGAAACTTATTTATGCTTATGACTGCACCATAATAGTGTCTTTGCACCAAAATAAGAAGATTGTGAAAAAGAAAAAAAGGACATCAATTGATGTCCTTGAAATGAAACAAATTAACTAAATAATAAAACGTTTTATAGAATCGGGGGAGACTCAAAAACAAGCTCATCATAGTGGCATTATTTTATATCGGCAAACGAGAAAAATTCATTTGATAGGTGAATTATTTTCATTTGTTAAATATTGAGCTAAATACGCTATTGAAAGGCATCTTTAAATAACTTTTCAATATGACTATTCTGTAAAATTATTATAGTTATTAACTAAATTTAACCACTTTATTATGTTTTTATGCTTAAAAGCTTTTAAATTAATATCGAAATATATTAGCTATATAACTCAAGTGGTTAAGATTTATTTAACTGTCATTGTTTTTTACAACTTAATAACTCAATAATTACAAAAAACCTTCATTTGATTGAAATTTAAACGTTTATTTTTGTTGGTTCAATTTTTGCTTTATACATAGAATGTTTGTAAAGAAACTCTTTACAGCTGTACATCAAATTTTAGTGATAAAAATATGAAGGAAAATTAAATGAGACTTAAATTTTTAAATACTGTACTTATTTGTGGTTTTTTAACTTCAACTTGTTTAGTTAATTATGCGAATGCAGGCATAATTACGAATGGATTAGGTGGTACTGCAGATTTTGGTGAAAATAGCCTAGCTGCTAACGATGATGGTAGTCGCCTTGTTGATCTTAGCTCTGTATTTACAGACGGGTTAGATTTTTTTGGTAATAATTACTCGAGCTTGTACGTTAACAATAATGGCAATGTAACTTTTAATTCATCTCAAAGTACATTTACACCTATCGTATTAACGGGTAATACAAGTAATCCAATTATAGCGCCATTTTTTGCTGACGTAGATACTAGAGGCGGAGCGACTACAGCTACTGCAAATGGTAATAGTACCGGTAGTAACTTGGTTTATTGGGATTTAGATACTGCAGGTAACGGTATTTTTACCGTAACGTGGGATGATGTTGGTTATTATAATAGAAATACTTCTCTGTTAAACGCTTTCCAATTACAACTTATCGGCGCTGGTAATGGTGATTTCGATATTAAAATTACTTACGAAAGCATTAACTGGACTACAGGTGATGCAAGTAGCGGTTCTAACGGCTTAGGCGGAACAGTTGCTCGTGGTGGTTGGAGTTCTGGTAATGGCGAGTTTAAAGAGTTCAGTTGGTCAGGTAACGAGAGTGAAGTATTGGCTCTAGATACTGGTAATGGCTCTTATACACAAGTTCGAAATGGTAACGCTGTAATAGCGCAAGTACCTGAGCCTTCAACGCTTGCTATATTTGCATTAGGCATTATGGGTTTAGCTGCACGTCGCTTTAAAAAATAAACTTAATCTGGTTTGTTAAGATTGATATTTGAAAACACCAATTGTCATGATTGGTGTTTTTTTATGTAAATAAACTACTGTTTTCAATTTTTAATTAACCGTCAAGGTCAATTAAAGCTGACTCTTCAACAAAAGTGCTTTTAATTACATCTGCGGTACTGATTTTATGATCATTAAGTAACACACTTAATTCTGATTTACATGATCCACAATTAGTACCACATTTTAAGGTATCTCCCAGTTGCTCCACTGAGTTACAACCATGCTCAATAGCGCTAATAATTTCTTTTTCACCGATATTGAAACAACTACAAATTTGTTTACCTTTGGCGAACACATCACTGGAAGTACCTAATAAAAGTGATGTCACTTCGTTCTCAGATAAGGATTTTTGCTTAAAAACATGTTCAAGCCATGCACTTTCGATCATTGGGTTAGTTGCTGAGCTATAGCATAAGAACACTAATTTATCGGCTTGTAAGCAGATAACGTAACAGCTGTTTTCTTGAGTGAATTGCAGCCATTCTCCTGATATCTGACTCATGGTTTGGCACCAATGTAATATATCAATTTCAGGGCTGGTATTAGCAAACTGAAAACTCATGCCGTAACTTGTGCGTGCTTTAGTCCAAAACTCATTAGTTAATTGGGTTTGCACAATAAAGTCTTCGCTGATATGAAGCTGTCCAAATTGCTTAAATGGGGTTTTGCTTAAAGCAATAGCACCGTGTTTAAGTTCCGGTTGACCGGAAATAGGGTCGGCAATACTCGCATACAAGTTACTGACATTAGCACTTGAGGCAAATTGCTTATTCCAATGAAGCGGCATAAAACATTCATTAGCACGTTGATTTTTATCCAACTTTGCATGAACAGTTGCTTGGCCAGTGTTTGATGAAACATTAACTATTTCATCATCTTTTATGCTTAATCGTGCGGCATCAATAGGGTTGATATAGATGTAACACTTGTCGGTATGAGCAGTCAGTTGTGGCGCTTTACCTGTCCGGCTCATGGTATGCCATTGATCTCTTAAGCGACCGCTGTTTAATCTAAAAGGGAATTTTTCTGATGTTTTTTGCGTAGGCTGGCGTGGAGTAATAGGGAAAAATAGTGCCTTGCCTGATGGCGTGGAGAACTTACCATCTTCATAAACGCGCTTTTTACCTTCAGGGTAAGTATTGTTAACTGGCCATTGAACTGGTTTTAAACGGTCATATTGCTGCGAGGTAATTGATGAAAAGGCTGAAATATCAAAGAGACGTTGGCCATTATTTTCAAAACCAGATAATTGAGCGAACTCTCGAAAAACATCACTAACCTGTGAATAGTCAAAACCTGAAAATCCCATCGCTGTAGCGACTCCTGCAATAATTTTCCAATCATGTTTTGCTTGCCCATTAGGTGCTATCGCATTGGTTTGACGGGATATACGGCGTTCTGAGTTGGTCACCGTGCCATTTTTTTCTAACCAAGGTGTTGCCGGTAACTTTACATCAGCAAAGTCTAAAGTATCATTATTTTCAGCACAGTCTGATACCACAACAAATGGACATTTTTTTAATGCTCGGGCTATTTTTTTACCATCTGGCAAGCTTACCATCGGGTTAGTTGCCATTATCCATACCGCTTTTATTTTGCCATCATCGATAGCGTCAAAAAGATCAACTGCTTTATAGCCGGCTTTACTGGCGATGGTTGGTGATTGCCAAAAGCGTTGAACGGTTGAACGATGTTCAGGGTTTTCAATATCCATATGTGAGGCTAATTGATTAGATAAACCTCCCACTTCTCTACCGCCCATGGCATTAGGTTGACCTGTGATGGAGAAAGGTCCGCAACCGTCTTTGGCAATCTTGCCAGTAGCTAAGTGACAGTTAATAATGCTTTGGCATTTATCGACACCAGAGTTCGATTGATTGATCCCCATTGAGTAGAAGGTGAGCACTTTTTCCGTGCTGGCAAATAGTTGATAAATGGCTTCAATAGTTTGTTGGTCTATATCGCAATAAGCTGCTACTTCAACGATTGACCAGCGACTAGCTTCTTTTGATGTTTGCTCAAAACCTTGGGTATATTGTTCGATATAACCGTGGTCTAAGGCATTATTATCAACTAAATAGTTTAATAGGCCGTTAAAAAATGCCGCGTCAGTCCCCGGTTTTATCGGCAGAAAATAATCAGCAATTTGGCTGGTTGCGGTTTTACGGGGGTCAATAACCACAACTTTCAGCTTGGGGTTACGTTTTTTAGCTCGTTCGATACGTTGAAATAGTACCGGATGGGTCCAAGCGGCATTAGATCCCGTTATTAATAGTAGTTCTGTACTGTCTAAATCTTCATAACTGCAAGGCACAACGTCTTCACCAAAACTGCGTTTATAAGCGGCAACAGCAGAAGACATGCAAAGGCGTGAATTAGTATCAATATTAGCTGAACCGATATAGCCCTTCATCAATTTATTAGCGAGGTAATAATCTTCGGTTAATAATTGCCCAGAGACATAAAAAGCGACTGAGTCAGGACCATGTTCATTGATAATATCTAAAAACTTATCAGCAACGTGTTTTGTCGCTGTTGCCCAGTCCACCGTTTGGTTATTTATTTGTGGTGCCAACAGGCGGTTGGTTAAATCGGTTGTCGCTAATAAGTTGCTACCTTTGACACAAAGTTGACCAAAATTAGCGGGATGCTCTAATGTACCAACTAACGTTTTAGCTTTGCCAGCTTCAACCGTAATATCAATACCGCAACCCACACCACAGTATGCACAAGTAGATTGAACGGTATGTGACGATTGAGAACAACTCATAATTTTTACCTTAAAACAGCGAATAACGCGAAATCAACGCCTTATTAAAGGCTTTCATTCTTCTGATATTTTTACTTATGCGGAGCTAGACAAAAAGTTGTACTTGCTCATCAACAATACGAGCAGGAAAAACATCAATACTGCTATTTTCTTGTAAACATTTGCCCGTGGTTAAGCAGTAATGCTGTTTATATAATGGCGAAGAAACCACAATGTCGTCTCCAACACTGCCCACTATACCGCGATACAGTACATTTGCCTCACCAATAGGATCGTAATTAGCGACGGCATAGACTTTTTTTTCGGTGTTAGGTAGATGAAAAATAGCGACTTGCTGCTCTTTTACACCTTGCTCTATCAAGGCACAAATACCGGAGTCTTTAACTAAATCACTGGTTGAACATATCGTTAACCAATGTTTATCTTGTTCTGACATGACGTTCTCCTTAAGCTTCTTCAGCAATTTTAGAAATTTCTGCGTCTAATAATACTTTTGTCGCTTTTTCATCTTTAGTCGCAGGGCGTATTTGCTCACGCTCTTGGACAAAAATGATATTGCTGTCTGGTTTTGACGAGTTAACAAAAGGTTTAAAGCGTTTCAGTGCTTCTGGATCGTTCAGAGTGGTTTTCCACTCACATTGATAAGTATCAACTATGGTGGCCATTTGCTGTTCAAGGTAATCGGTTAAGTTGAGGCTATCTTCGATAACAACTTGTTTTAAATACTCTAAACCGCCTTCCATGTTATCCATCCATACTGATGTTCTTTGTAAACGATCACCGGTGCGGATATAAAACATCAAAATACAGTCAATATATTTAACTAAGGTTTCATCATCTAGATCGATAGCAAAGAGGTCGCCATGACGAGGCTTCATGCCGCCGTTACCACAAACGTACAAGTTCCAGCCTTTGTCTGTGGCGATAATACCTATGTCTTTACTTTGCGCTTCAGCACACTCTCGGGTACATCCTGAAACACCAAACTTTATTTTATGTGGCGCTCTGAGTCCTTTGTAACGATTTTCTAAATCAATGGCCATACCAACAGAGTCTTGAACACCAAATCGACACCAAGTAGAGCCAACACAAGATTTAACCGTACGTAATGACTTGCCATAGGCATGACCCGTTTCAAAGCCTGCATCGATAAGTTCTTGCCAAATCGGCGGTAGTTCTTCAACGCGGGCACCAAATAGATCAACACGCTGGCCACCGGTTATTTTGGTATATAGGTTATATTTTTTCGCTACTTGTCCTAAAACAATTAACTTATCAGGCGTTATTTCGCCACCAGCCACGCGCGGTACTACCGAGTAAGTACCGTCTTTTTGCATATTGCCCAAGTAAGTGTCATTGGTGTCTTGTAATGATAAATGTGGTTTTTTAAGAATGTAATCATTCCACACTGAAGCTAGTATTGAACCCGCGACAGGCTTACATACTTCACAACCATGACCTTTACCGTGCGACGATAAAAGCTCATCAAAGGTTTTAATTTTCTCTACGGTAATAATGTCGAAAATTTCTCGGCGTGAATAAGCAAAATGCTCACAAATATCTTTTTTAACTTCTACACCACGACTAGAAAACTCAGCATCAGCAACGTTTTTCAATAATGCCGTACAACCACCACAGCCAGTGCTGGCTTTAGTACAGGTTTTAACATCACCGACGGTACATGCACCTTGGTCAATAGCACTAATAATGTCGCCTTTAGTGACGTTATGACATGAACAAATAATAGCGGTGTCAGGTAAAGCATCAGCGCCTAAAGAAGGCTTTTCGCCTGATGAAGGCAGTATCAATGCTTCTGGCGATGCCGGTAAATCTATGGCGTTAAGCATGTACTGTAAAAGCGAGTCATATTCACTGGTATCACCGATTAATACCGCACCGAGCATTTTAGTTTTGTCGCTAGAGACCACTATTTTTTTGTAAACGCCTTCGGGTTGGTTTTCATAGGTATATGTTAATGACCCTGCAGTTTTTGCATGAGCGTCACCTATTGAGCCTACTTCTACACCCATTAGTTTTAATTTGGTGCTCATATCTGCACCAGTAAACGAGGTTTGCTCACCGATAATATGGTTTGCCGCTACCTTTGCCATGCTATAACCCGGCGCTACTAAACCAAATATAAAGTTATTCCACAGAGCACATTCACCAATAGCGTAAATATTTTCATCTGATGTTTGGCATTGGTTATTAATAACAATACCGCCTCGTTCACCCATTTTAAGATCGAATGATTTGGCTAAATTATCATAAGGGCGAATACCTGCTGAGAATAAAATAAGATCGGTTTCTAGTTCTGTGTCATCACTAAAACACAGTTTATAGCGACACTTGTCACCGTCTTCAATAACACTGGTAGCCTTTGAAGTGTGCACTTGTACGCCGAGGGCTTCAATTTTTTCTTTTAGTAATCGACCACCACCGGCATCAATTTGAACGCCCATTAATTGTGGTGCAAATTCGACAACATGAGTTTTTAAACCTAAGGCCGTTAAGGCATTTGCAGCTTCCAAGCCCAGTAAACCACCACCAATAACTACACCGACTTTGCTGACATTTGCACTGGCTTGAATATCGTCTAAGTCATCTATGGTGCGATAAACTAAACAATGATCGCGATCTTTACCTGGAATAGGCGGAACAAAAGGGTATGAGCCAGTCGCTAGAATAAGTTTGTCATAGGCAATAACGTCGTTATTTTGTGTCACAACCTGTTTGTTTTCTCTATCGATAGAGACAACTTTGGCATCTGTTTTAAATTTTACATCCCAGTCTTGGTAGGTTTTCTCGTCAGTCATCGCCAGATCTTCAGCTGTTTTTCCGCTGAAATACTCTGAAAGATGAACACGGTCATAGGCCAAACGAGATTCAGCTGATAAAACCGTTATCTCAATGGCTTGGCTAGATGCTCTCAATTGAGCTAATTGCTCAACAAAATGGTGACCTACCATGCCGTTACCGACAACAACCACTTTTTGTTTTTCTATGATTTTTTGATTACTTGAGCTCATTTTCGTTACCTGCTTCAATGTGATATTGGTTTACAACTTTTGATAATTCTCAATGAAAAAGTTGAGTAATTACCGTTATAGGATGTACTTAATAAAGTTAAAATTTAGCGCCAACCCAAAGCCAAACTTTATCGGTATCGACTTTACCGGCAGCGGAGTCACCTGCAGAATAAGCCGCGTACTTGATGCCTGCGCTGTAGTTCTTGGCAAACTTCTTCGTGTAAACGGCATTAATTTCAGTACCTAAATCATCAACCGTGTCTGTTGCTTCGTCTGCAGAAAAATCATGTAGGGCAACTGTCCAGCTACCGCTAAATGCTTTACCTGAAACAGAGGCATACAAATCGACTAAGCCTTCTTTTGGTGTCCCTAAGAATTGATCTGACCAACCATTAAACTTATGTAGTGTCGCTAGTGGTGTTGAAAACCCGAACATTGCTTTGTCACTACCTAGAATTTCAGCACCTAATTTAACGGTGAGCGCATCAAAGCTGTATCCACCTTCAACGGCCATATAGCTTGTCGAATAATCAGTGTCAGCACTTTCTGATTTTTGCGTAGCAATCTCAGCAAAATATGAAAACTTATCTTTTTTACCCTTAAAGCTGACGCCAAAGGTGTCTAAACCGTTTGATGTACCTTCATCAACTTCTAGTAAGTAGCTATAAGCGGTTAGTTGTCCAAAACTTGTTTTGTAAGCCAGATTAAGTAGATGATCTTTAGAGTGAAGATCTTTTACGTCAGCAAAAATTCGGTTACGTTTGTTTAGGTAGCTATAGCTGATTTTTAGGTTTTTTAAGGCCGCGTAATTTATCGTCACGGCATCAAATGTCTGTCTGTCTTGGCGCCAGCCAACATGGCCAACATAGCGATGATTATCTAGAGTGATAACTTGGCGACCAATTTTAGCGGTAAGCTTATCTTGTTTGTATTGCACAAAAGCTTGATCTAATTCTGTCGTTTCTGGATCGGCAATAACTGAATATTGCGTATTGTTGCCAACGGTATCGTTGTAATCGTTAACACCGGCTATTTGGCGAGAGTCTTCAAATTCAACCACACCTGAAAAACCATTGTAGCTAGCCGAGGTATAATTTAATCGGCTACGTAATGTTAAGGCTGAGGCGTCTTTAGCGGTATTGTCTTGATCAACTGCTTCGTAACGTAAGTTAAAATCGACGCTAGTTTTAGCTTCATTCTTACTGTTTTTATCATCTGAAGCATTAGCCATACCTGACAATACTAACAAAGTAAGTGCTGAAAATTTAACGACTGTTTGCATGATCTATCCCTTAGGTTTTGTTAATTAAATCTGTTTTATTATTTTTAAATGCTGCTTGGTAAACTAAGCAACGTCAGATTTTTTTTGTTTAGCTTCAGTTGCTTTAGCGTTGCTAGCAGCTTTAATTTTTTCAGCTGAAGGTATCACTTCAACTTTTCTTTGTTTTTCATACAAAAAGGTCAAAACAGCAGAACGTAGTCGGTTATATTCAACATCTTCGGCTAGTGCTAAACGGTTTCTAGGGTGGGGTAAGTTAACGTCTAAAATCTCACCGATAGTGGCGGCGGGTCCGTTGGTCATCATGACAATACGGTCAGACAATAAAACCGCTTCATCAACATCATGGGTGATCATAATGACGGTGTTATTCAGCTTTTGTTGAATTTCCATTAACGAGTCTTGCATGTGTGCACGCGTCAACGCATCAAGTGCGCCAAAAGGTTCATCCATCAACAAAACTTCTGGTTTCATTGCTAAAGCTCTAGCAATGCCGATACGTTGTTTCATCCCACCAGATATTTCATCAGGGCGTTTGTCTTTTGCATGATCCATATGTACCAAACGTAAGTTATGTTCGATCCATTCCTTCATTTCTGCAGCTGACATCTTATTTTTAAATACTTGCTTTACCGCGAGCTCAATATTTTGATAAGCCGTTAACCAAGGTAATAACGAATGATTTTGAAAAACTACAGCACGTTCAGGACCAGGTTCAGTCACTTCTTTGTTATTTAATAACACGCCACCGAGTGTTGCTCGGTGTAAACAGGCAACAATATTTAATACCGTTGATTTACCACAACCTGAATGACCAATCAGTGAAATAAATTCACCCTTTTTAATTTGTAAATCAACGCCCTTTAATGCTGTAAAGTCGCCTTTAGGGGTTGGAAATACCATATCTACTTTGCTGATATCTAAAATTATGCTCATGTGAATTCCTTAATCCTAAATTGACTAACGTTGTGCGCTTGATTTGTCCCAAGACAACATTCTTTGTAGTTGCAGCATGGCAAGATCAAGCAAGTAACCAATAAGACCAATAACGAAAACAGCGGTCATAATGCGGCTTAAAGATTGTGAACTACCGTTTTGAAACTCATCCCAAACAAACTTTCCTAATCCCGGATTTTGAGCCAGCATTTCTGCGGCAATAAGTACCATCCAAGCAACGCCTAATGACATTCTCATACCGGTAAAAATGGCGGGAATTGATGCAGGTATTACAATTTTTTGAATATGTACAAGCTTAGGAAGGCTTAATACTTTGCTGACATTCACCCAATCTTGATTTATTGAAGCGACACCAAAAGAAGTGTTAATAACCATTGGCCAAAGGCTACATAAAGTCACGGTGATTAAAGAGGTAATAAATGACTTGGCAAACATCGGCTCAGGCGAGATGTAAACTGCACTAACCACTATGGTCACTAAAGGCAGCCAAGCCAAAGGTGATACGGGTTTAAAAATTTGTATAATGGGGTTTATCGCGGTATTTAAATTCTTACTCAAACCAATAGCGATGCCCAGAGGAATGGCAATAACAGCGGCGACTAAAAATCCGCTAATAACGGTTACTAAGCTAGTGACTATTTGATCTAAAAAAGTTTCTTTACCAGTATAAGAGCGCGCTTTAGGCTGATACGTTGGATCTTTTGCCATACGTGCTTTGTTTCGCTCGTCTTGACGAATATAAAATGCGTCTTCTTTATCACGTTCAGCATTATGTTCATTAACTAAATTAACCACTTGAGTTGCCACAGCACTTGGCCCCGGAAAGGTGCCTAACGACGTTTTAATACTACTTGCGGTTAGCGACCACAGCAGCATAAAGCAGAAGATACCGACCAAAGGTAATAGCAGTGGTTGAGTTTTATCTGAAATAAAAGTCATGATCATTTTGGGTTTACTCATTGGCTCAATACCTGATATGTTCTTGCTTATTAAAGCGGTCATTTCTCTCTCCTTACTGCGCTGCAAATGCAGCGCCCAACGACTAAGTCGTGTGTTAACTCAGCTGTAGTGGTTTAAAGTTTGTCACCAGCTTTTAAGCCGATGTTGAATTTGTTGATATAGTTGTTTGGTTGAGTACCGTCATAAACTATGTTGTCGATAAAATGCTTTTGAGGAGCTCGGTAACCGTCTTCATCGACTAAGTCAGCAAAATCACTTTTTAATAAAATTTTGTCATCAATTAACGATTGTGCAGCGGCCATATAAATATCAGGACGATAAACTTTCGCCGCAATGTCTTTGTACCAGCTGTCAGGTTTATCATCGCTAATTTGTCCCCAGCGGCGCATTTGTGTTAAATACCAAATGGCATCTGAGTAATAGGGATATGTCGCGTTGTTACGAAAGAAAACGTTGAAGTCAGGCAATGCACGTTTGTCACCTTTTTCGTATTCAAAAGTACCCGTCATGCTATTTGCGATAACAGCGTAATCAGCACCAACATAGTTTGATTGCGATAATATTTTTACTGCTTCAGGGCGGTTAGCATTATTGTTGTCGTCTAGCCATTTAGCCGCACGAATTAATGCACGTGTTAAACGAATAGTGGTATTTGGGTACTTTTTAGCAAAGGCTTTTGTGATACCAAAGACTTTTTCAGGGTTGTTTTTCCAAATTTCATAATCGGTAACGACAGGTACACCAATTCCTTTGAAAACCGCTTGTTGATTCCACGGTTCACCAACGCAGTAACCATAAATAGTGCCGGCTTCCATCGTGGCAGGCATTTGTGGCGGAGGAGTCACTGATAATAAAACTTGTGCATCAATTTTTCCTGAGGTGTCACCTTTATGAGGTGCATAAAAGCCCGGATGAATATTCCCTGCCGCTAACCAATAACGTAATTCATAGTTATGTGTTGAAACTGGAAACACCATACCCATATTGAAAGGCTTACCAGCATCAAGGTATTTTTCTACCACAGGTTTTAAAGCATCAGCTTTAATAGGGTGAACCGGTCTACCGTCTGCTTGCTTAGGAATATTGCCTTTCATTTGTTGCCATATTTCATTAGAAACCGTAATGGCATTGCCGTTTAAGTCCATTGAAAAAGGCGTAATAATGTCAGCTTTAGTACCATAGCCTATGGTTGCGGCTATCGGTTGACCTGCCAGCATGTGAGCACCGTCTAATCGACCATCAATAACGCCATCCAGTAATACTTTCCAGTTAGCTTGCGACTCAATGGTGACGTACAGCCCTTCATCTTCAAAAAAACCTTTTTCATAAGCAATAGCGATAGGTGCCATGTCGGTTAATTTAATAAAGCCAAACTTTAGGTCTTCCTTTTCTGGATAACCCAGTTCTGCAGCTTGTAAAGACGATATAAATAATGAACTTGAGATACATATACCGGCAATGACAGCATGGCAAAATTTCTTATATTCATTTTTAAAAGGTACTTTCAACATACTTTTCTCCAAATAAAAAAGCCCACAGTACACCGGATAAAATCCAAGTACTGTGGGCTACAATGCCAAACTAACAATGACTACGCCGTTGCAGTGCAATTAGTTTTAACGAAATAAATTTTTAGTTGCTTTTCATTCTATGTTTAAAACAATCGCTGTTGACTGAATTAATGTGAAAATGCTATCTACAACAAAGCATATTTGATGCCATTAATTTATTTTGTTTAAAATCAGTTGGTTATGTTTTTTAATGAAAATAAGTAATCGCTATTGATTCATAATCGGGAAATGCTTGCACTAATATGGTGTTTGTATTCTGGTGTTAGGAGAATGAACCACATTAGTGCTGATTTGATGCTAATTCAGTGCTGATTGAGGCCAGCCCAGTGTTAATGCTGCTTAATATGACTAACAGCCGTTTGGTAAAGATCTTCTCTATAGATTGCCGTAATGTTCAAATCAGCCCTTTGTTGCGAACTTATTTGTTGGCACGCTTGCATTAAGTCAGCTATTGCCTCGCCGTAATGATGTGCTGGCGTATTAAACGTAGGATCATCTAATCGAGAAAACTGCTGATAGTTCGGCACTTTACGCGGTGTTGTACCATTTAATGTTAAACAACTGCCCAGTAATGACGGAGCAATAACATCGATATGGGTGTCTAAATATTTTGCACGACTCAATAATCTCGCCGCTTCAAATCGGTTGGGAATATTTTCCAGCCACTGACACGCATCATACAAAGCTGACATTAAGGCTAAGGTGGTATTAGGATGCTTTATTTGCCAATTCGACAGTAACCCCAGCACCTTTTCTGGCGAGTCTTGCCAGAAGTCAGATGAAGTAACCCCAGTAATACCAACACCTTCTCTTACCGCTTTGGCATTCCATGGGCTGCCAACACAAAAACCATCAAGATCACCTGATTGCATGGATGGCACCATATCTGACGGCGGCACAATTAATAGGTTAATGTCTGAAAGCGCAATATCACTTTTTTTCAGCCATTCAATCAGTTGATAATAGTGACAACTGTAGGGCGCAACGACAGCAAAGCTTAATTTATTACCCGCTTTTTTACGTTGCTCTATCTCAGCCTGCAAAATGCTGGCTGCAAAAGGCATACTGATGTCGTTATTTTTATTGTTATCTTTATTACTATGCTGGGATACTATTTTTTCATAAAGCGTCGTTGATAACGTAATACCATTGCCATTACGGCTGAGTATCATAGGGGAAATCACGGCTGATTTTTGCCCGTATAAACCTAAATTACTGGCAATGGGCATAGGGGCTAACATTTGCGCCGCATCAATAACGCCGACATGCAGTTTATCTCTCAGGGTTGCCCAAGAGTTTTGTTTCGTTAAGCTAACGTTAAGTCCCCATTGTTCAAAAAAGCCCATTTCATGAGCAACAATTACGGGCGCACTATCAGTTAACGGCATAAAGCCAATGGTTATATTTTTCTTTTCAATATCAAACATAATTTATTCTCTACTACTGTACAGCGTGCTTTAAAGCTAACTAACCTGAGCTCAGATCAGTTAAAATATACTGGCAACCGATAAGATGTTTTTAGCAACATCGTCCATCTTTTGGCTGTTATCCATCGCAATTTTACGAATGAAATGATAAGCATCTATTTCAGAAAGTTGCTTTGTCTCCATTAGCCAACGCTTAGCCTTATCGATATTTTTTTGGCTCGATAGCTTTTGCTTGGTATCGGCAAGTTCTTGCTTCAGTCCTTGAAAAACACCGAACCGTGCAATGGCAACATCAATAATCGACTTCACTCTGGCTTGGCTCACTTCGCCAACCACATAAGCACTAACACCAGATTTAACCATTTGATTAATTGTCGTATTCTCGCTTTGTTGCTCTGAGAAAACGACGATAGGCTTAGGGGCGAATTGGGATATTTGATTCAGGTTTTCAAGCATATCTCTGTCAGGTGACTCAATATCTATGATGATGACATCAGGATTTAACTGCTCAACATTTTTCAATAAAGACACGCCAGAATGTGCGATGTGGTAAATGTCATAGTCCGCATCAGCCAGCACGTTCATTAACGCTTTTGCTTTTACGTGATTATTCTCTGCCAGCAATATTTTTAATTTTGCAGCAGTATCTTGATTTTTCGACATTCTTTTGGGGAGAGACAAGGTATTATTTTTCAAATGATTCAAATCAAAGGACGTTATAGGCGATATTTAAATTAACAATGCAGTATCTACGCCAGTAAATTAACTGCTTTAATATCAGTTGCTTAGGTTGTTGTGGATGTTTATTGAATGTGCCTTTGTTAGTTTATGATGCAGGCTTGCACCAAAATAAAATACAACTTACTTAATTCCTCCTCATTTTTTGCACACTCTTTACATATTATGATTAAAACTAACAAATAGAGTACAAGTATGAACAAAGTCATTATTATTGGTATGCCAGTATTAAGCCTATTAATGTTGTCTGGTTGCGGTGGCAGTAATTCATCAAGTGAAATTGAAGATGCTGTTGAAGTCGTTGTTGTTGATGACACTAGTAATTACCCTGTTGATGTCACTAAGTTTGATTTATCGTCTTCTGGCGCAATCACCCAAGTAGCGTGTACTTTGTCTAATGGCGAGTCATCGACTTGTTACTCTATTACCGTTAATGGTTTTCCTTCAGATAGAACTACGCTAGGTCCATTTTGTCCTACTACCACGACTACCGAAGCTGTAAATGCTGGTAAGTGGTTTGATGATGGAGTGTTATACGATCTAACGGGTGAGTTTATTACTAACTTAGATTCGTTTTATGGTGACAGCACATGGCAACTATACAACGATGAAACAGGCGAAGTGAATATCACCAACAGCCAAATAGCCTGTGAAGCCGCAGCAAGACCTGATGTTGCCGCAGAATATAATAACTTTTGTGTGCAATGTGAAATCAGTTATTACAATGATGTTGAAGGAGAGGGCGTATCGTCAACATTTTTAATTCCAATTACACCAGTACCTCGCTCACAAGCAGGTTCAATCGGCAGAGACAGTGTTGGTGTCGCGTTTAATGGTGTTGCTTTAGACGCAGCAGCGCCTACTGAAGCTATTTTAAGTGCTTACACCATTGCCGCTTTTGATGATTGTGTTGGTCATGTTAACCCGTTTGCTGGCTATCATTACCATGGTGCAAATCACGGTGAAGGTACATGTCCTGCTATTGAATTCGAAGTAGATGGCCATGGTGGGGCATTTGGTTATGCACTTGATGGCTATGCAATACACAGCATGCTAGATGAAAACAACATAGAAGAAGATGACCTAGATTCTTGTCGTGGTCATACCGATGACGCACGCGGTTATCATTATCACTCTGCAGGTCCTGGTGAAAACCTTTTCATTGGTTGTTTTAACGGCGAGACTGCACAATGATAAACCTTAAAAGCTTTCGTGTAATTTTACTGACCTTTGCGATTTTTGGTAGTTATGCAGCAAGTGCTCATGACTCCCATACCCATTCAGCACCTTGGCAAGCTTGTGAAAATAAACAAAAGTCAGCGCAATGTTCATTTACCAATGGTGATGATGATTTATTTAAAGGCTCATGCCAGGTGTTTACTGACACATTAATGTGCGTTCGTAATCAACCTATTATTCATGTGGAAACGCTTGATAAAAAACTTAAAGAAAAAGCAAAAAAAGTAACAGGTGTAGATCTTCATAACTAATGAGAATTCTTGAGTAGGGCTTTATGGGCTGTAGCTAGAGTGGGGTAAATTTATTGAAACTTTTACGTCAAAAATAGTGAGAAACTATAAAAAACTTCACAAATAGCAAGGGAATTAAAAGCCCCTTAAATGCTTATCTCGTCATCATATCCAAATAAGCTAAATCTTGTTTGGATATGATCAATAATGCCCTAAAAGGCTGCTCGCTTTTAGGGCAGCTTTAAGCGCATAGGTGCGTGTGGATAGCCGCCTGTGGACAGTCATATCATAATGCTAAATGATGCCACACAGAAGACATTAGTCTCAATGCAGTAACCAATTACTTCACGTTAGATATTGTATTGAAAAATTACCATAGTTTCTTGTTAGGGCTTGGCTATTTCATGTACTGGCTGTATCCATCTATTTTCAATTTTAACCTTTCCGCCAGAAATTTATTTGCCTCGCCAAGTTGATTCAAAATACAGATCGCTTCATCTCTGTATCTTGACATTTTATCAGTATCCCAGTGCTTTGGTGGTGGTTGCAGGTTTGTTATTCTGTCACACAATTTAACCATCCAAACTTCTTTAGGTTGCTGTTTAATTCTAGTAATGCTGTCGTCCATCTGATCTTTTTTTGTAGGCAATTCTTCATTTTTACTTAGTGCCAAAACCCCATTTGCGACTTCTAACCCAAATTTATTTTTAATATCTTCAAATGTAGTTTGTGTATCCTCTATTGAGTCATGCAGCAAAGCACACAGGACAAGCAAATTGGGCTTCTCAATGTTTGGGTTGTTCGCTATTGCAGCAGTTGCTTCCATGCTAACGAGACCTAGGTGATTGATATATGAAATATCACTACCAGGGATCGTTTGTCCAAGATGAATGGTAGAAGCAAAATTCCATGCCTTTAAATACGTATCTTGATCCCAAGAGTTCATTTTATCCTCCATTAATTAGTTGGATGGGTGCCTTGTTAATTTGTTGAATACTTCCAAGTTCGTCTTGGATTGTTGTACTTGGGCATAGAACACCTCATCTTTAGTTAGATTTTGGTGTCCGTTTGATTGGGGGAAGATCAATTTTCCATTTAAATGACTTATTATATTTTTTTTATTGCGTAACTTTCCGCTTTTTTATATGAAACTTGTAATTGTTTAGGAAGAAAACTTAACATTGTATTTTTTAAAAGATCTACAGCAAGCTCACCACCCTTTATGTCACTAAATTCCCATGCGTCATTTGCATTGGTGCTAGAAGCATAACGTATTATATCTTCAAGTAGGGAGCGTACCGAGCTAAACGCTTTATCCAATTTCATACGTTCAAGATTACAAACAATAGCACTATTTATATTTAAGCTATCACTCTCATTCGAAGGGCTAACATCCAACAGTAGCAATTCATTTTCACCACTATATTTCCACTTTGTAGTATTTTCAAATGCTTCAATAGCTTCAACAAACGCATTGTCGCTGTAGCACCAGTCTGTGCCACCAATACTAGTTACAATCTCTAAATCAGGATATTTATGCTCAGGCCAATATGCGCCGTAGCCACAACAAAATATATTAATGTGATGCTTTGAACGGTGATGTAAATAGCTTAAGGATTCAAGAATCTCTTTTTGGCAAAACTCAGTCTTGGGATTGCAAAAAAGAATAGCAACAAGTGCATGTTTTTTAATTTTACTATTAATTTCTTGCATTGCCTTAGATGTTACAGGATCAACAGAATCGAAGCATATTCCTCTTATTGGTAAAGACTTAAGATCTTGATTTACTGAATCTACGATATCCTTAAAACAAATTGCATCGATCATATATTGCTGACTCCTTAAAAATATAACGCCTCACTAAGAGGCAAAAAATAGTTGGTTAAAATAAGCGACGAAGGAGCAAAAGCCAACTGTTTTTTGTCCTTGTTTAACAGCCTGTTATGTATTCACTGCCACTAAATAGTCACCAATCTCTTTATCGGTTTCAAATAGCGCCAAATATGTATCTATAAACCACTCTTTAGCTCCGTCTACTGCTAATACTTGCTCTCTAGTTACCTGATAACAATCAAGAACGTCATCTGAAGTAAATGGTGAGTCTTCGCCATTTTGAATAAGAAATACTTGTCCCTCGGTATTTGTGTAAATATGGCAAGTTACAGCACAATCTTCCTCGTTAGTATTTGGCCATTCACCTGTAATAAAAGAAAGCCAAACATGACGTTCATTTTGGTGCTCCAACAGAGCTGCACAAAAAATAGTTTCCGAATCTTCGGCATAATTAAACACACCTAGGATAAACTTATTTTCGTGATCTCTACCGCACTCACACTGACGATAGTATTCTTTTCTTTTCTCAATATTCAATTAATGAGCCAAACCTTTCTGAATACATAACGCCCTAATAATGGGCAAAAAATTGTTGGCTAAAATGTTGAGGAACGAAAACAGCCAACTGTTTTTTGTCCTTATTAATTAGCTTGTTAGGCATATTTAATTTCCATCATACTTTATAACATTGTTTATAAATAAACCCGTATTTTCAATAGAAAGATGTAATATCCAACGGATGTGTGGGGTTTCTTTGGATGACACAAAAATACTAAATGGATCGTTAATACTTGAACCTATTCTATTAACAACAAACGTTGAATTAGGGATAGTATTTCTAAACTCCTTACAATCAGAACAAAACCATAAAGAGTAAAAAGGAATTCGATTAATTACTTCAAATTCATTGGCGTTTAATTTTGATATAAAGTTAGTTAAATTATCAAAAAATAAATCCTTGTTGTATTCACGGGGAAGGTAATAAAGGGATACGTATTTATTTTCATTTATTCTTGGGCAAGTATTACCAATTGAAGATGACCATAGGTTTTTATCAGTTGTATCATCTTTTCCTAGAGCATATTTTGTAATCTGGCAATTTCCACGAGACGTTTTTCTGGGAGCAGATACAGCTGACCATACATTCTGAAGAGTTAATTCTTCCTGTTTAGAAGTAGGACAGTAAAATATTGCATCTATCTCTTCTTTAATAGGGACACTTAATGAGAGTATATCTTCTTTAACCGTAATATATTTACAGTGTGATACAGATAAGATTGTTTCAGCGGACAATTTACTAGCAAAACTAGTAATTAGAGCAACAATTAAAATTAGCGCTTTACGATTTAAAATTGTTAACTCCCTCTAGAAACAAACGCCACAATTGACTATATGCCTAGACATAATGACTCCCCACGAGGTGCTAGCCTCCAAATTCGTGGGTTAGTAAAACCAGAGCCATAATTAGTGTGTTAAACAACTAAAACTGGAGGCTAGCATGAGTAAACATAACATATTTTTTA
>JBAROR010000081.1:0-12554 GCA_049642265.1 Cognaticolwellia sp.
GCTATCTCCTAAGCATGAGATATTAAAAAAAAGTTTATTGCGGACGCGTAGCTCAGCTGGATAGAGTACCTGGCTACGAACCAGGCGGTCGCAGGTTCGACTCCTGCCGCGTCCGCCACATTGAAGAAACCAGTTTAACGACTGGTTTTTTTTCGTCTGTAAAATATTAACCCACACTGAGCAATTCAAAACTCACCTATGTTTATTGGAGTTATTGTAAACTTTCTATACCTGCTCAAAATGTACATCATGCTTATAAATTTAATAGCACGTCTGCCATTTACTTTTAATTTACTCACTATTCTCCATTCAAAATTTTGCCATTGACCGTTTTCGCTTTTTTATATACTTGATGCTAAGGTTTAAATTAAGAAAGTAAGCATTATTTTATGAAAAATATGTTCAATGTTTTAGTTGGATTATTATGCATTTCCCCCCTCATGAAGTGAGAATTTCGTTTTGACTTTCTTTTTCTTGCTAAGAAGCTAGATAAATAAATCTAATGCAGAGGTTAAGTTTTTCTTCTTTGTATATTGTATATTCTTAGTGTTTTTCTTTATGTGATACCCGCTATTCATCAACTTGATATTGTATACAATATTATTGATATACCATTGTGCATAAATTAATGACCAAATATTATTAAATTCAGCTGTTTTTCCATGCTATTTAAGCTTGACTTTGTCTTTTTTAACCAATTTGTCAGAATATGTTTGCATTTTATATATTGGAGTGATTATTCTAATTGTATAAACATTACTTGAGAGTAAAAAAATGGAAAATCTTCAAGCGTTATTTATTGAAGCCGGTACTTTAATGCTGACTGGGATGGTCTTTGTTTTTGCCTTTTTAGCTTTATTGATCGTTTTTATCAATGTTGTATTGGTTCGGTTGGCAAAAAAATTCCCTGATGCCATTGTTGAAACCAGATCTTCAAGTAAAAGAAATAATAAAAAACAAGATGATAAAGCTGTGTCACCGGCAGTAGTTGCAGCAATCTCTTCTGCTGTTACTCAATATCGTCAACAACACTCTGCACAGAAATAGGATATGACCATGACTAAGCCCTTAGGAATTACTGAAGTCGTCTTACGCGATGGCCATCAATCACTACTCGCAACACGTCTGCGTTTGGAAGATATGTTACCCATTGCAGCTAAAATGGATGAAATTGGTTATTGGTCCATAGAATCGTGGGGTGGGGCAACATTTGATGCTTGTATTCGTTATCTTGGAGAAGATCCTTGGGAACGTATTCGTGCGCTTAAAAAAGCGATGCCAAAAACTAAGCAGCAGATGTTATTCCGTGGTCAAAATATTTTAGGTTACCGTCATTATGCTGACGATGTAGTCGAAAAATTTGTTGAGCGTGCACATGTAAATGGTATCGATGTTTTTAGAATATTTGATGCGATGAACGATGTACGTAATTTACAAACGTCGATTAAAGCCGCTGTTAAGGTTGGTGCGCATGCACAAGGTACTTTAAGTTATACCGAAAGCCCTGTGCACACACTTGAAGGCTGGCTAACAATGGCTAAGCAGATAGAGGACATGGGCGCGCATTCTTTATGTATAAAAGATATGGCAGGTTTATTAAAGCCTTACGATGCAGCAGAGCTGATCAGCCGTTTAAAAGAAACGGTATCTTTACCTATTGCATTACATTGTCACGCCACCACAGGTTTGAGTGTTGCAACACATATGAAAGCCATTGATGCTGATATTGACGTGATTGATACGTCTATTTCATCAATGAGTATGACTTACGGACATTCACCAACAGAAACTATTGTTTCAATTGTTGAGGGCACACAGCGTGATACCGGTTTAGATTTAGTTAAATTGGCTGAAGTTGCGACTTACTTTCGTGATGTCCGTGAAAAATATGCTCAATTTGAAGGCAGTTTACGTGGCATTGATGCCCGTATCTTGTTGGCACAAGTTCCTGGTGGCATGTTAACTAACATGGAAAGCCAACTAAAAGAGCAAGGCGCTGCTGACAAGCTTGATGAAGTGCTAACAGAAATTCCAAAAGTGCGTAAAGATCTTGGTTATATTCCTCTTGTGACACCTACCTCACAAATTGTTGGTACACAAGCGGTGTTAAACGTACTTACCGGCGAGCGTTATAAATCAATTACTAAAGAAACGGCTGGCGTATTAAAAGGTGAGTACGGTACAACGGCTGCGCCAGTTAATGCTGAACTACAAGCGAAAGTGCTTGATGGTAAAGAAGCGATAACTTGTCGCCCAGCAGACTTAATTGATCCTGAAATGGATAAATTATCAGTTGAGTTACAACAACTGGCACAAGAGAAAAAAATAACTTTAGCTGAAGATACTATTGACGATGTCTTAACTTATGCATTATTTCCACAAATAGGTTTGAAGTTCTTAGAAAATCGTAACAACCCTGATGCATTCGAGCCGGCTCCAACAAAAGCAAGTGCTGCTAGTGCTGTTGCTGCAGTACCAACGGCTAGTTCAGCAAACACGAACCCTGAAAGCTATGCGGTAAGTGTTGATGGTAAAGTTTATGATGTTGTCGTTGCTCCAGGAGGCTCAATTGACGCTATTCAAGCATCTACTAATGGACCAGCTGCTACGACTTCAAGTTCATCAGGTGGAGAGCCATTGAAAGCACCTTTAGCGGGTAACATTTTTAAAGTGTTGGTTAATGAAGGCGATGAAGTTGAAGAAGGCGAAGTGGTTATCATCATGGAAGCGATGAAAATGGAAACTGAAATCCGAGCAACAAAAGCGGGTGAAGTCTCCGCTGTTCACACCAAAGAAGGTGATTCGGTTGCCGTTGGTGATATTTTGTTAAGCTTGGTGTAGGAAGACCCATGGAATCTTTAAAATTATTGTGGTTGTCGACAGGCCTAGCAAACTTTGAGTTAGGTCAAGTCATCATGATGTTAGTGGGCTGTGGCTTACTGTATCTTGCCATTGCACGTAACTTTGAACCATTATTATTAGTACCAATGGGCTTTGGTGCTATTTTGACCAATATTCCTGTAGCAGGGTTCTCTGAAGTTGGCGGTTTACTGCATTATATTTATTATGCAGGTATCGATACGGGTATATTTCCACTGCTGATCTTTATGGGCGTCGGTGCTATGACTGACTTTGGTGCGCTGATTGCTAATCCTAAAACCTTATTATTAGGTGCCGCCGCGCAGTTTGGTATTTTTGCCACTTTGTTTGGTGCGATAGCCTTGAACTTTGTTGGTTTAGATTTTTCGATGAAAGATGCATCTGCAATCGCCATTATTGGTGGCGCAGATGGTCCAACAGCAATCTTTTTAGCTTCAAAACTTGCACCTGATTTGTTGGGGGCAATTGCTGTAGCAGCCTATTCATATATGGCGTTGGTGCCTATTATACAGCCACCTATTATGCGAGCATTAACAACGGAAGATGAACGTAAAATTGAGATGGCACAACTACGTCATGTCACGAAAGTAGAGAAAATTATTTTCCCACTTGGCGTTTTGCTGATGACCATTTTCTTTTTACCGGCCGCAACACCATTGGTTGGTATGTTTTGTCTTGGTAATTTAATGCGTGAGTGTGGTGTTGTAGATCGCTTAAGCTCAACAGCGCAAAATGAATTAATCAATATTGTGACCATATTTTTAGGTTTAGGCGTGGGATCAAAGTTAAGCGCCGATCAATTTTTAAACGCTAAAACGTTAGGTATATTGGCTCTTGGTGCTGTTGCTTTCTCTATTGGTACCGCTGCTGGTGTCTTAATGGCGAAGTTAATGAATAAGTTTGCCAAAGAAAAAGTCAATCCACTTATTGGTGCGGCAGGTGTTTCTGCGGTACCTATGGCTGCTCGCGTTGCGAATAAAGTTGGTTTAGAGGCAAACCCTCATAACTTCCTGCTTATGCATGCTATGGGACCTAATGTTGCCGGAGTACTCGGCTCAGCGGTTGCTGCAGGTATATTGTTAGCCTTAGTCGGTTAACCTTGCTTTACAGTATTAAAAAGGAGCCTACGGCTCCTTTTTAATTTCTCGATAGAGTAAACCGTGGCTCTCTGGAATAATCGCTATTTTTTGATGGTATCTAAGGTTGGAGTTTAAAGTTTTTCCATTGGTTCTCTTGCTGTTCAAAGCAAACCCTATCATGCAGACGGCTTGCTCTGCCTTGCCAAAATTCAATATAGTTTGGCTTCACTCGCCAGCCGCCCCAAAACTCAGGTAAAGGAACGTCTTTACCGGCAAATTTCTTCGTGTAGTAATCGACATTATCAGCAAGTTCAGTGTCTGTTTGAATTCGTTGACTTTGTTTTGATGCCCAAGCACCAATTTGGCTGCCTCGATCACGACTATGAAAATATTTTGCTGATTGTTCAGCACTCACTTTTTCAACAATACCTTCAATGCGAATTTGGCGTTGCAATACATTCCAATGAAATAGTAAAGCAATTTTGTCATTGCTATTTAATTCTGCGCTTTTTCTACTGGCATAATTTGTATAGAAAATGAAACCGTCCGGGTTGAACTCTTTTAATAACACCATGCGACAGCTCGGCTGACCGTCCTGACTAACGCTACTCACTGACATTGCTTCCGGTAGTAAAATACCCGATTTATTTGCTTCATCAAACCAAAGTTTAAATAACGAAAAGGGATCTGCGTTTTCATCGATAGGTGGTAAGGGCAGCGCAACACCTTGTCCAAAAGTAAATAAGCAGCGTAGTTTTTCAAATAAAGTCATATCGAAGGTAATTAAATAGCGTAAACATAAGGCTAATGATAGCAGTTTTGTGTAATAAACAGATAGTTACGAATGAAATATTACTGATAGTGTTATTTGAAGGGGGATAGCCAAAAAGCAGTGATCGTGCATTTAACTATATCACCTAGTCAACATCCCAGTCATCAGCATCATCTAGTAAAGCTTTAAGGCGCTTTCGCTCTAATAACTCTTCGATACGTTTTCTGACATCAGTATTATGTGCTGCTTTCTCCCCCTTGGGTAAGTCCTTATCATAATGCTCTGGTGCTACTGCTGGAGTCATGTTGCTTGTTAAATCATTATTCATTTTTTATACCTACGGCTTTTACAGTCTCTACTGTAATGACAATAAATAGTGGCTTTAATAACCATGTGATCGACCCTATGGTGACTGTTGGCTAATCATGCAGAATATTTTGAGTTCGCGATATCTTAAAAATGTCTAGACTATAATCACAGGGCATATGCCCTGAGTTTATAGTTTGAACATAGGCAACTAATGACTGATTTTCAAATTATTGCTTTTCATTTTCATAAAAAAATATCATTTGCACCCACAAGCTGCTGATTTACTGCACTGCAGATATTTAGCTTTGATTAGTGCTCTGATAGACTTGTGTAACTTGGTGTCAGCCAAGGCACTTTTTAAGGTTAAATTGATGTTGAAAGAGAAATTTGCAGATTGGTGTGTTCAGCTACATAAGCAATCACTGGCTAAGCGTTGGCGTAGTTTAGTTGTGTTAGTAGGAGATGAAACCTGGCTAGCTCAATATATCGATTCAAGTTTGGCGGTATTTCTGCCAACGTCAATTCATGATAAAAATCGTCAAGGTCTTATTTATAGTGAAGCTATTAATACAGATAGCTATCCACAGCTCACTGGTGTTGAGCGAAAGAAATATACTCAGTACTTAGGCACTGAGCAAAACGTTATTATATTCTCAGCAGAAAATAAAACCGAAAATGGTACTGGCCACTTAAAAAATGATTTTGATGTAGATGCCTTTGCCGCACTTTCAGGTACTTTGGTTGCAGGGGGCGTTTGTATACTCCTACTTAAACCTCAGCAAATCGAAGAGCTAAACTGCTCATCTTCGAAAGATTATTTTCTACAACGCTTTATACGCAAACTAGTTAAAGAACAGTGCTACTTTATAGAGCAGACTGCTCAAGAATTACCGCAATTATTAGCATTAAATAACTATGAGAAAACGTTAACAAATAACGATGTTGCATCAGCCGCTTTGTCTTACGGCTGTGTCACGCAAGAACAAGTTCTAGCGGTTGACGCAATGCTAAAAGTTTTATCAGGGCATAGAAGTCGACCATTGGTGTTAACTGCTGATCGCGGTAGAGGGAAGTCGTCAGCACTAGCAATTGCGGCATGTCAGATGTTAGCTACCACAGCACAGCCATTAAAAATTATTATCACTGCGGCGAACAAGCAAGCACTTAACATATTTTTTCAGCACATTGAGCAACATCTACCTGATGCAAAGGTCAATGCCAGTGATGTCGAACATAAAAATGGCAGTATTGAGTTTTATCCTATCGATGTACTATTGAAAGAGCAGCCAACAGCTAACCTCGTGATGATAGATGAAGCTGCAGCATTACCTGTTTATCTTTTACAACAACTACTTGGCTATTATCACCGTTTAATTTTTGCGACTACTATTCATGGTTACGAAGGTGCAGGGCGAGGTTTTAGCATTAAATTTCGACAGGTTTTACAGCGCCTGATGCCGAACTGGCGAAAAATGCATATGAATGAGGCGATTCGTTGGGCGAATGATGATCCGCTTGAGCAATTTGTTTTTGACAGTTGCTTACTCAATGCGACTCTACCAAATTATGACGGCGATTTACTCGCAATAAAAAATACTGGCCTTAATAGCGATTACTTAAAAAATGATCCGGCATTATTTTACGCTAAGACTTTATCGGTCGAGTCAATAAGCGCTGTAAAGCTATTACAAGACGAAGTGCTTTTGAGACAAGTTTTTGCTGTGCTAGTGACAGCGCACTATCAAACGTCACCAAATGATGTGCAGTTATTATTGAATAACAGTGGTATTTCATTGTTGATACTTAAACGACAAAACGACATTTTGGGTGTTGTTATGCTTATGCAAGAAGGATGTGCTGATGAAGCGCTTGTTGGCCTTGTTCGTGATAATAAACGCAGGCTGCGTGATCAATTTCTCCCGCAGTCATTACTCACACATAGTGGTATAAAGGATAGCTTTAATTATAGTTATCAGCGTGTCATGCGTATTGCCATACACCCACAATTTCAAGGGCAGGGCTTAGGTTCTTATTTTTTAAATGCCGTTGAAAAACATATTATTACCCAGGGCATAGACTTTATCGGCGCTAGTTTTGCTGGCAATGCAACATTAGTGAAGTTTTGGCAACAAGCCGGTTATACGGTAGCTCGTTTGGGTTTTAGTAAAGATAAGGCAAGCGGTGAGCATTCGTGTGTTGTTATAAGCGCACTAACACCAAAGGCAGCGGTTATGCAGCAAGCTATTAAGCAGCAGTTTTACCAGCAGTTCGACTATTGGTTAAGTGATGAGTTTACGCATTTACCAGCAAAACTGGTTTGGCAGCTACTGCATGCTAACACTGAATTGACCGTATCAACACTTTCGAGTGAGCATTTACAAAGCGTGCACGATTTTATTTCTGGTCAACGACAATTTAGTAGCTGTGTTTATGGTTTGCATCAATGGTTACTAAAGCATTGTACTGAGCAGTTTGACGCTGACATTTTACCGCTGGTTGCTCGTGTTTTTCAAAAAAACAGT
Source organism: Cognaticolwellia sp. (assembly GCA_049642265.1). Taxonomy (GTDB): domain Bacteria; phylum Pseudomonadota; class Gammaproteobacteria; order Enterobacterales; family Alteromonadaceae; genus Cognaticolwellia. The sequence continues at coordinate 7,563 of JBAROR010000081.1, forward strand.
GTTGAAGGAATATGCCAGCAGTATGGTTTTACGGGTAAGAAAACCTTGAACCAGCATCTGATTAATTATATTGCTAAATATGGGGCTTAACTCAATTTAACTACGCTTATTTTGTTGCACTAATTTAACCGAACTAGATAAACTTGCTGCTAGGCGAGTTGATATCGCCGTTGCCAATAATTTCTCATTTTATGATAACTACAGCAGCGGTCTGCTATTTGATCAAAATCATCATGTTGAATAATTGCATTGATGCCAATACATATTTTTTCTAGCGACTGTTTGCTCGCTGTCGAGTGATCGTCAGAAATAAAGTTTTCTAACCACGCTTCTAAATAACAAATATCAACAATAGGTGATTCAGTGGTCATTTTATTACTCCGTATGTCTTAAATTAGTATGTAAATTGGTGCTTAAGTTTAGTAGTGACTGCCATAAAATTTTACGGGCATTATTATCTAAACATTTACAGCTATTGCCTGTTAATGCCCCTGAAGCAATTAATTTTGCTAGTAATGCTGCTGATATTTCAACTTGGGCTTTGCCGCTATACCCTTCATTTACTTGTCTAAACCCCATCATTATCTCCCGCTACAGATGACTAAAATACGCTTATTAAAAACAATAGTGTAAAAATAAATTTAATGCAAATGATAATTGTTATCATTTGTAAAATATCTGTATTCGGGTATTAAAATGATGAATGAGTGGTTAGAATAAGGCCTAGGTTTTATTGGGGTGCACCATGCAAGAAGTTATTCGTGTTGAAAACTTAACCAAAAGTTATAAAGATGTTGTGGCAGTCGACAATGTTAATTTCTCTATCAAAAAGGGTCACTGTTTCGGTCTACTTGGGCCTAATGGTGCGGGTAAAACCACGACAATAGAGATCATGGAAGGCATTATTAAAGCAACAAAAGGCCAAGTTTTTTATTATGACAAGCCAATTGATGACTCAATGTCGCAGCAAATAGGTATTCAATTTCAACATACCGCATTACAAGATTTTCTCACCGTGAAGGAAACCTTAAATCTATTTACCTCTTTTTATCAACATACGGTGCCACATAATGAATTAATTGAGTTATGTGATTTAAGCGAGTTTTTAGACCGCGATAATCGTTTACTTTCTGGTGGGCAGCGTCAGCGATTGTTACTAGCGTTAGCACTGATTAATGACCCAGATATTGTTTTTCTTGATGAACCTACGACAGGGCTAGATCCTCAAGCCAGACGAAACTTCTGGCAACTGATAAAAAATATTAAAGCGCGTGATAAAACAGTCGTTCTAACTACACATTATATGGATGAAGCGCAACAACTGTGCGACGACGTGCTAATTATGGATCATGGCCAAGTTATTGCTCGCGGCACCCCTAGGCAATTACTCAGTGAACATTTCAATGAAGTATTTATTTATTTGCCTGCAACACAAGTACCGGAACAGCTTTGTCAGTTAAATAATTGGCAAGTGAATGATGAACAAGTTGAAATTACCACTACTGATGTTGAAGCGACTATAACGCTATTACTAACAGAAAAAGTTTCATTGACAGGCTTACATGTTAAATCGCCGAATTTGGATGATTTATTTTTAAAACTTACCGGCCACTCTTTAAGGGACTAATATGATGAATTTTTCACGTTTTTTTGCTGTTGTCAAAGCGCGAAATATTGAGTTTTTTCGTGATCGCTCGTCACTAGGCTGGAATCTGCTTTTTCCTATCTTGATGTTAGTCGGTTTGTCATTTGTTTTTTCTGGTGATGGCCGAGCGGTTTATAAAGTCGGGGTCTTAAATTTAGCGCAAAGCCAATCGAGTTTTCTCGAAACTAAATATATCAGTTTTATCGATTACCAAGATCAAGCGCTTGCAAAAGTAAAATTAGAGCAACATAGTATTGATTTATTAGTTGATTTTAATGCTCAGCGGTATTGGGTTAATCAGGGGGCACCTAACAGCTACTTGGTAGAAAAAATATTTTTAAATGGGCATGATAATTATCAACGCATTGAAACACAGAGTAAAAAAATTCGTTATATTGATTGGGTTCTTCCTGGCATATTAGGGATGAATATGATGTTTAGTTGCTTGTTTGGTGTTGGCTATGTCATTGTGCGATATCGAAAAAATGCGGTGCTAAAACGTTTAAAAGCAACGCCTTTATCAGCCTTAGAGTTTGTTTCAGCTCAGTTAGTATCACGTTTATTTATTGTCATGTTTATGTCATCAGTGGTTTACATTGGTTGTAACTTATTTTTTGATTTCTATATGCTAGGCAGTTATTTCGATTTATTTATTATTGCCGTATTAGGTGCTTTTAGCTTGATCACTTTAGGCTTGTTAGTAGCCAGCCGTAGCAAAAGCGAAGAGCTAATTGGTGGTTTATTAAATTTAAGCTCTTGGCCAATGATGTTGCTATCGGGCGTTTGGTTTAGCCTTGAAGGTGCACCTAATGCGATAAAAATATTTGCCGACTTTCTACCGTTAACACACTTAGTTGCTGGCGCTCGTAAAATTATAACGGAAGGGGCGACGTTAGCTGATATCAGTTACCACGTATCAATTTTAATGCTAATGAGTGCTGTATTTTTAACCTTAGGTGCCTATTTCTTTAGTTGGAATACTGAGCGCTAACTGGAAATATGTTATTTAATTAGCAGGCTTAAATTGTTTATACTAAGGTATCAATGGTGATGGGTTATTATTCAGATGAAAAATGATGTCATATTAAAAGTTATCTTTGGTTTTAGTTTACTTGTGCTTGTCAGTGCTAATTTTAGTGCTAGAGCTGAGCCGTTGCGGGTAAGTATTCCTCAAATGCCAGTACACGCAGAGAGTCACAATGAAGGTGTGCTGGTTGACTTTGTTAAAATATTGGCAAAAAAGCTCAAGCAAGATATTGATATTCAAGTTGTGCCTTTTTCTCGCTCTATTTATTATGTCAGTAGCGGTAAAGTTGATTTTCATCTGCCTTTTATTAAACCGAATCTTGAGTCTTTGACAGGTAAGGGCGCTGTAGTAGATAAAGTTATCACAACGGATTTGAAGCTTAAGCAACATTTACATGATTTTATATACTCAGATGAAACAATCTTCCATGTTAATTTTGTGCTTTATAGCCATATAGATGTACCGATAGATATTAATAAAATTCAGGACTATAAAATAGAGACTGATTCGGCACATTTACCCTTCTTAAAGGGTGTATCATTAGGCTCAGATTGCATTACTTGTAGTTTGAAAAATGTTCAGCACAAAATGACCGATGGTTATATTTTTGCTGACTCTTCGACGGACCCTTTATTGCAAAAAAATAAATCTACACTGCCATCAATTAAACGAGAGTTTTATAAAAAATTCGCTGTTAAGATTTTATTTCCCAATACTGAACAAGGGCATAAACTTAATAAAAGAATAAGTGCAGTTATTGCTGATATGCGTTTGTCGGGGGAGTTAACGCAGTTATTATCTTCAGTCGATTTTCCTTATGATGATTGGCAGTTACCTCGACCTTATTAATAAAATGTTAGAGCAATGGAAAGCTATTGTCGTTAAATCGTCTCCCTCTGTACTTAAGTGTGTATTTAAGTTTGTACTGAAGAATGTAATAAAGGGTAGGGCTAATAAAATAAGTAAATAGCTATATCTAACCTAGGGGGCTTTATGTTATTAAAAATATCGGGAATATTCTTTGTTGCGCTAGCCTTTATTGGTGCATTTTTACCATTACTGCCGACAACACCTTTTCTATTGGTGGCGGCTACGTGCTTCGCCAAATCTTCGCCACGTATGCATAAAATGTTATTAGCGAATAAAGTCTTTGGACCAATGATTTATCATTGGGAACAATCTCGTAGCATTCCTAAACGCGCTAAAGTACTGGCATTAAGCTCTATTATTATTGCATCATTGTGGTCATGTTATATATTGCCGACGATTTGGCTGAAAGTGCTAGTGGTAGCATTAGTGGTTTGGCCGTTTGTTTTTCTATGGCGTCTACCTGTATCTGATGGCAATACAGTAATGCCATTACCACCAGAAAACATCGAAAAGAAAGTTACGCCGAAAAATAACTAGCGGCTATATATAAATGTTAAGCCAAAGCTTTAGCAACTAGTTGAGCCAAATGAGGGGCTAGCGTTAAGGTTAATGCTATTTCTTGACCTTGTGTCGACATTTTTCGCCAAGTTAATTGCACAATACGAATGATTTTTTCTTCTTTATGCTTCGCAGCAAAAGCATCAAAGTAATATTGTAAAAATACTAAACAAGCGACATCTTCTAATGTTTGGCTATTGTTATTCGATTTTAATTGTTCTTTACGAATGATTGCTGCTGTAGTTTCTGCATCTTCTTCACTATAACCGTGCGTTAGCATCACAGACTTAGCCGTCGCGGCATGAAAGATCCCTAGCTCTTTACGCCAAGTTAAATAACCTTGCTTACCAATGGGAAAGTCAGCTCGTTGTAAATGCCAGCGTTTTACGTGCTGTGCACGTACCGCAATTTGCAAGTTCTCATTTGCATTAGGCCAATACTTTTCAAGACAAGTTGACATATGTTGCCCATATAATAACTCTTTTGGGTGGCTAATGCCGTCAACAACGGTGGTATTGATATCTGCTTCATTGATGGTATCGATAGCGTTTAAAACGCTTTGCAATTGAGTCATAGTGATTTATTTTTGTTTATTAGGAAAAGTAAAAAATTAGTTTACCCCGTTTTTTAAGATATAAACACTTGTTGAGTATGAATAACGTTAAAATCAATTAAATTTTGTGCAACTAGATGCAATGTTCATATTGTCGTTCACATGGCTTTTAAGTATAATGTTTTCCCGTCCTACTAAATTCATTTGTTTACCAAAAATCAAATCAATTTAGTGCAAAATTTCTGTTTTTCCTGACTCTGGGTATCGCATGACAACTAGATATATTTTTGTTACTGGCGGCGTTGTATCGTCTCTTGGTAAAGGTATTGCTGCAGCATC
>JBAROR010000082.1:0-2869 GCA_049642265.1 Cognaticolwellia sp.
GCTAATTAATTGTACGGGTATAATAGAGCTAATTTTTTGCGCAAAGTTAATATTTGAGTCATTTATGTTTGAAAATCTTTCCGATCGTTTAACGAAAACACTAAAAAATATCAGTGGCCGTGGTCGCTTAACAGAAGACAATATTAAAGAAACTTTACGTGAAGTACGGATGGCGTTATTAGAAGCTGATGTAGCTTTACCCGTTATTCGCGAATTTATTGCCAAAGTAAAAGAAAGTGCTGTTGGGCAAGATGTTTCTAAAAGTTTAACGCCAGGTCAGGTTTTCGTAAAGATTGTTCGTACAGAACTTGAAGTGGCCATGGGGGAAGTTAATGAAGCGCTTAACCTAAAAGCTACACCTCCAGCAGTTGTACTTATGGCGGGCCTACAAGGGGCAGGTAAAACAACGTCTGTTGCCAAATTAGCTAAATTTTTAACGGAACGAGAAAAGAAAAAAGTTTTAGTTGTTAGTGCTGATGTTTATCGCCCCGCAGCGATTAAGCAACTGGAAATGCTAGCGACTGAAATTAATGTCGGATTCTTTCCAAGTGATATTAAACAAAAACCAATTGATATCGCTAACAGTGCTATTGATCACGCTAAGAAAAACTTTTTTGATGTCGTTATTGTTGATACTGCCGGACGTTTGCATATTGACGGTGAGATGATGGCAGAAATCCAGCAACTACACGCTGCGATTAATCCTATTGAAACTTTGTTTACTGTTGATGCCATGACCGGCCAAGATGCTGCTAATACGGCTAAGGCGTTTAATGATGCTTTGCCGTTAACGGGTATCATTTTAACCAAAACTGACGGTGATGCTCGCGGTGGTGCTGCGTTATCAATTCGTCATATTACCGGCAAACCCATCAAGTTTATGGGGGTTGGTGAGAAAATTGAAGCTTTAGAACCTTTCCATCCAGACCGCATAGCATCCCGCATACTCGGCATGGGCGATGTACTGTCGTTAATCGAAGAGGTTGAGCAAAAGGTTGACCGTAAGCAAGCAGAAAAACTAGCTAAAAAAGTTAAAAGTGGTAAAGGCTTTGATTTAGAAGATTTTCGTGACCAACTTGTGCAGATGAAAAGCATGGGCGGTATGATGGGCTTGATGGATAAATTACCAGGTATGGGTAATATGTCTGAACAAGTTAAAGGTCAAATGGATGATAAAGTAACTATTCGAATGGAAGCTATGATCAACTCCATGACTAAAGCTGAACGACAACGACCTGATATAATTAAAGGCTCACGCAAGCGACGTATTGCTGCTGGTTCAGGTACGCAAATACAAGATGTTAATAAACTGCTTAAGCAATTTACTCAAATGCAGAAAATGATGAAAAAAATGTCAGGTAAAGGTGGCATGCAAAAAATGATGCGTTCGATGAAAGGTATGATGCCTCCTGGCGGCGCTGGCGGTGGTATGTTTGGCCGTTAATCAACGGTACTTTATTACTGTGACTGTCCTTACATGTTAAGTTGTATACAGCTCATAGCCATAATATAAAAAAGCAGCCTAGGCTGCTTTTTTATATTATGGCCCGCACAGGCTATTCTTTAAAGTTAAAGACCTAGTTATTTAAACCTAAGGCTAATTTTCATCGCATCGATATTCTTTTTATTGAGAATTTTATCGCCAAGAGCGGTCAACATCGAACCTAATACGACTAAACCTGCGCCAATATAGGCGATGACATTTAAATGCTGTGCTTGAAATGTTTCAGGCCAAAGTTGTTCAGCAATAGAAGCAAAAAATACGGTAAGTAATGGTGTTATTGCTAATATGGCGCTGACCTTAGCTGTCGGTAAGTATTCTAGTGACTTAGCAAAGGTGCCATAAGCGATAAGGGTGTTTGCACAGCAAAAAAATAACAATAATAAGGCAGTATCATCCAAAGGTATTACCTGTGCAGGGCTCGCTAACGGTAAGAAAAAGAATGCACTCAATATATAAATACACCACATGATTTGATTTGAACTGTAATAACGCAACATCTTCTTCTGAATAATCGCATAAGCAGCCCATGTTACCGCTGCCGCAAGTATGATAAAAAATCCGACAATAAACGCTTCATTATCTATCCCGGCATTTTCTAAAAACTGTTGATTGAAAAAAAGTATTAAACCGCAGATTAATACAAATGAGCCAACCATTTGGCCACGACTGAAGTTTTCTTTGATAAAAACCACGCCACCAATGATCATCAAAAAAGGTGCCATTTGAATTAGCATTTGGGCAGTTTCAACCGGAATATAGTAAAGAGAAGCTAGATAAAAAATATAGTTGAGGCTTAAAAATATGGCTGCAAAAAGTATCGGAACCATTAAATTTTTCTGCTGAAAAGCAGAAAAGGGTAACTTTCTTTTTGAAGCAAGTAGAATTGTTACGAAGAATGCGGCGAAGATAAAGCGATACCAAGTAATAGTATAAGCGTCCATCAACACCAAAACTGACTTTAACGCTAAGGGTAATAAACCCCACATAATAGCCGTGGTTATGGCGAGCATTAAGCCTTTTGCGCTAGTGTTTACTGGTTGAGTCATAATTTACCTATTGAGAAAGGACTAATAACGGCGCAACTTTAAATCTAGCACCTAGTTTGGCGGCTTGGATTATATAGCTATATTGTTCACTGTGATAACTATTTACTAAATAAAACGGTTAAAAATTAGCTTTAGGTTGCTTTGTCATCAAAAAAGCGTAAAATACGCGAGCTTTTCTGTCGCTTAGTAGACAGAAATGTCTGGAAAATTCGTTTTAACACTTAAATTATATAGAGGACGATATGGTTACCATTCGTTTAGCTCGTGGCGGCGCAAAGAAGCGTCCATTCTATCAGGTTGTTGTTGCAGATAGCCGTAA
>JBAROR010000105.1:0-68077 GCA_049642265.1 Cognaticolwellia sp.
GAAATGGATACTAATAACTGGCCACCAAACATAGAAGGATAATGGCGTGAATACTCTTAAATATCAATCACAAGCCGTTGCAAAACCTTATTTTGTTTTTGCTATGATCTTGTTTGTAGGCCAAATACTTTTTGGTTTACTGATGGGTTTACAATATGTTGTCGGCGATATCGTCGGTGGCTTAATCCCATTCAATGTAGCGCGTATGGTTCATACCAACTTGCTTATTGTTTGGTTACTATTTGGCTTTATGGGGGCGGCTTATTACTTAGTGCCCGAAGAAGCTGAAACCGAGCTGCACAGTCCTAAATTAGCCATTGTGCTATTCTGGATTTTCGCTGCAGCAGGTGTACTAACTATCTTAGGTTACTTGCTTGTACCGTATGCCACATTAGCGCATATCACCGGAAATGAGTATTTTCCTACCATGGGACGTGAGTTTCTTGAACAACCTACGATTACCAAAATTGGTATTGTCGTTGTGGCGTTAGGTTTCTTATATAACTTGGGTATGACCATTTTAAAAGGCCGTAAAACAGCCATAAATATGGTGCTAATGACTGGTTTAATTGGTCTAGCGGTATTCTTCTTATTCTCTTTCTATAACCCAACTAACTTAGCATTAGACAAATACTTCTGGTGGTTCGTCGTACATTTATGGGTTGAAGGTGTATGGGAATTGATCATGGGCGCTATTTTAGCCTTTGTATTAATCAAAGTTACCGGTGTTGACCGTGAAGTTATCGAAAAATGGTTATATGTCATTATCGCTATGGCATTAATCTCAGGTATTTTAGGAACAGGACATCACTTTTATTGGTTAATGGTACCTGAATACTGGCAGTGGGTTGGTTCAATTTTCTCTGCAATAGAACCGTTACCTTTCTTTGCGATGGTGTTGTATGCCTTTAATATGGTTAACCGTCGTCGTCGTGAACATCCAAATAAAGCAGCTACGTTATGGGCTTTAGGTACTGCGGTAATGTCATTTCTAGGTGCTGGCGTGTGGGGTTTCCTACATACACTTGCACCAGTGAATTACTTTACTCATGGTACGCAAATCACCGCGGCTCATGGTCATATGGCATTTTACGGTGCTTATGCAATGATCGTAATGACGATAATGTCATACGCTATGCCTAAATTACGTGGCATAGGTGAAGCTAACTGCAATAAAGCACAAGTTACTGAAATGTGGGGCTTTTGGCTAATGACCGTGGGTATGGTATTTATTACTTTATTCTTAACGGGCGCTGGCGTATTGCAAGTTTGGTTGCAACGTATACCTGAAAGCGGTGAAGCATTAAGCTTTATGGCAACTCAAGACAAATTAGCTATATTTTATTGGTTGCGTGAAGCTGCTGGTGTGGTATTCCTTTTAGGTCTTATTGCTTACTTGGCTAGCTTTTTTGTAACAGAGAAAAAAGTTTCTTAGTACTGAATACATAGTACTCAATATTGACATTCAAGTTATTGAATAAAATATTTTAGTGATAAGAAAGTCGTGGTAGATATATCGCGACTTTCTTTTATCTCATACTTTAAATTTTTTATGCTGTTCGTTGCTAACTGATTACTAACTTATTCACCGTAATAAACTGAAATAATTAAATAAGGAGAAATGTTTGACTGATACTCAATTAACCCAACGTGAAAACAAGCACATACTTCAACGTATCGCTAAAGTTGTTGGCATCATAAGTATTGTTATCGCTTTTATTTGTGCCGGATATTTACTGACCTTAACTGACAGTGAAGATAAAGTGATTAAGGCTTTTTATGGTTCAATTTCATTTTTTTGTTTTATGATGGGCTTAGTGCTACACAGTATTGGTAGTGCAAACTTGCCTGATCTCACCGTGCCAAAAGATAACGTTATAGCAGATGCTAATCAAAAGTTTGTTATCGATTCACCATCTAGTTCTGATCCTGAAGCAAGTGTTGAGCTTTCTGGTGAGCAAGAAACACATGATACTAATCGTCACATCAACAACGATAAAATAATTTAAAAATAGTGTCTTAAATACAAGTTGTTCGTCAGCTAATTTGACATACATCACAACTTACTCATAAAGCTTTTGTTAGCATAGCAATTAATAAAACGTAATCATGTAATAATCCTTTTAGGAATAGCACAATGGAAGAGTGGGTTGGCGGTCTTTGGCATAAGTACATTACTCGTAAAGCGAGCACTGATCATAGTGACGCAGCTGTGCATTTTTCTGACATCAGCCATGCCATTGGTTTGGTTTATCGCGCTTTAGGTGGTGAAGCCATTAAACGCGTTGAAGCAGCAAGTCATCGTGATTATATTGTTCGTCGTAGTTTTTTAGAGAAAATTGCCGGCGAAAACCAACAAGTCAGTCTTGCTTGGCAAGATGAAGAAAGCTTACGTTTACCCGAAACCTTAGCTGTTTTCCCCACCACAGCATTAAATCATGATTTATATATATGGTTAGCCGTATTGGCCGCACAACATAATGGTCAGTTTCGTCATTGGGCTATTGATAATCAGCAACTCGTGGTTGATGTTCTAAAACGTTTTCCGGCCTTAAAACCTCGTTACCAACGTCTCGCACAAGCGTTTATTGCTAGTCGTGTCGATCAAAGTAAAAGGCCTAAAGCCGAACAGTTAATGGAACAAGCCATTAGCCAAGCGATATTGACACCAGGCTCAGTGCAGCAATTTCCTACCGTCAACTATGCACCACAGGCTGTATACTTATGGCTGTATCCGTCAGCACATGTTGACCCACTAGTATTACCAGAATTTGATGAAAGTGAAGACCTTGAAGCGGTTGAATTAGGAAAAGCGAAAAAGAGTGAAACCAGCCGAAAAAAAGCTGAACGAGTAGACTCTGGCGATGATAAAGACGGTATGATGATTTTTCGTCTGGAAAGTTTATTTTCATGGAGTGAATTCTCGAAACTCGATCGCGGTACTGATGATAGCGATGACGATGAAGACGACAATCAACGCATTGCTGATGATTTGGATAAAATTACTTTATCTAAACAACAAAGCCAAAAAAGTGCCCGCATTAAAATTGATATGGATTTACCTTCGGCATCTGAAGATGATCAGCCCATAGGCGAAGGCATTAAATTACCTGAGTGGAATTATAAAAATCAAACGTTGCAAGCGGACCGCTGTTTGCTACAAGCGATGTTACCGAAAGATTGCACACCGAAAAAACTACCGGTTAAGTTACAAAAAACCGCTAAAACAATACAAGCACAGTTTGAGCAATTACGCAGTATGCGTTATTGGTTGAAGGGCGAACATCAAGGCGAAGAGTTAGATCTTGCTGCATGGCTTGATTTTCATATCGAGTCAAAAATAGCACCCACCAAAGAAAAGGGACTATATCGTAGTTTTCGCGGTAATAATCGAGATATTTCAACGCTTTTGTTGGCCGATTTATCGATGTCGACCGATGCCTATTTAGACGATCACAACCGTGTTATCGACGTAGTTCAAGACTCCATGTTATTGTTTGGCGAAGCGTTAAATAGTGTCAGTGACAGTTTCGCCATGTATGGCTTTTCGTCGGTAAAACGCACGAATGTCCGCTTTACTTTATTGAAAAACTTTAACGAAAAATATGACGATACTATTCGTGGCCGTGTGCAATCTATTCGCCCCGGTTTTTATACTCGTATGGGCGCGGCTATTCGCCAAGCAACTAAGGTGTTAGTTGAGCAACGCAGCACACAAAAATTATTACTGATATTAACCGATGGCAAACCCAATGATATCGATCATTATGAAGGGCGTTTTGGTGTTGAAGATACGCATCAAGCGATAAAAGAAGCTAATAAACTCGGCATTAAACCTTTTTGTATTACCATTGATCAAGAGGCGCAAAGCTACTTACCTTATTTGTTTGGGAGTAATGGCTATACCGTCATTTTAAGGCCTGAACAATTGCCGGTACGTTTGCCGCAGTTATATCATCAGTTAACTAGCCAGTAATGATGGCTAAGCAATAGTGTTCAGTACCTTATTTAACTAAGTTTTTAGGAATTATTATGTCTGATGAGCAAGTACCATGCTTATTTTGCCAAGTAAAAAATGACAGCAAATCTGTAAATTGCAGTAATTGTGGTATGGCGCTAGCTGAACGTCATCCGGAAGGTAAAGCGCGGACTATTTTTTTCTCTAAGGCGTTTTGGGCAATTGTCATTTTTTGCATTTTGATGATGATTTATTTACCACGGTAATGTCCGTTATTATAAAGCATCATATTGGCGGGTTATTTTAAGCTTTTTCTACTAGCTGCTCAGCTAATAATTTTTTTAATTGATTATTGGCTTCTGTCGTGAAAAGTAAGGAAGTTGATACTTCTTCAATGTAATCATCTTCAATTGCTGACTGGCTTATTCTCGAGGCTAACTCGCTAATTATTTTAGCTTCATAAACGTAGCATGCTAAAGGCATTTTTTTGTATAGTGCTGGTAATAAAGCTGCACGTTTAACTTTAACTTGTAAGGCTAATACCTCTAATATTGAATCAGGGAAATTCCAGTATTTGGCAATAAAATAGGTCAGTTTTTTTGATTCTTTAGCCATGATGTCTTTAAATAACGTTGAGTTTGGCTGACAATCAGGATGAACAACAGCAAAGGCATCAATTAATAATTGATAAATAATAAGATCGCCTAAATTACAAATCAAACCGATAAAATAGGCTTGGGCTGAGCTCGATTTAAACGCGCTTTTAGCGACAATTGCTTTTGCGGTTATACCAGTGGACAGGCTATGCTGCCATATCTTTTGTCCGTACTGACGAAAATAAATATTTGATTTCGGTACTAGTTTGTTAACAAAACCGTTGATAACCCCTTCCAATAAACCATTAACGCCTAACAGCATGTAAGCTGATTTAAGATCGGTTATCTCTTTATTATAACGATTGTAATAAGTTGAATTGGCTAACTCAATTACCTTGGCAGCAATAGCAGGCTCTTGCTGAATTAATTGTATTAAAGCGTCTGTTTCAAAGTCTTTATTGTTTAGCTGCTCAATAATTTTTGATAGAGATAGTGGTAATACAGGTAAGGAATCTAAAATAAACTTTGGATTTCTAAATAAGGTTTCTATCTTTTCGGTAATAAAACAGGTTAATTCATCGCTAGATGAGGAATTACCTTCATGAGATTTCCCCAAGAGATAATCATAAAAATCTCGTTGATACTCTTCTTCAAATGAGTGAAAAACAATCTCTTTTTTAATGATAACTGGCTGTTCATTTTCAGTTTTTTGTTCTGGGATAAATGCTTTTTTACTATCTTCGAAATAATAAACATTTGTGTTAGTGTTCTTGGATTTTTTAAAAAATTTATTTAATAGTTTTTTGAACATAGAAATTGAAACACTTAAATGTTGAAATAAAGTTAGTCTTAAAAGCACCTTAAGTAATTTTTTAGTTCTGGGAGGTGTTTTTTACATAAGTATTATACCGGTCCTCAATAATATTCTCATTCATTTTTTTATTAAATATGCCCTGAATCAAGCACAGATTGTAGCTCCGAGTTGGATTGTTTTGAAACATCATAAATATAGATGCTGTAGATGGGAGAACTTTCTTAACCAGGTTATTTTGGTATTCGGGGCACTTCAATAGGCATTATTGGCTGTTTTTTCTTGTTGCATTTTTTTAGGCGTGTAAAATACTGCCATTATTTATCTCTTCTTCAATTAGTAAAATTTACCTATGTTCGAATTAAAATATAAAACGCCTAAAGCTTGGGCTGAAGTTGTGCTTAGCGACTTTGATACCTTTTTAACTGACCATGCTGCAGCAGAAAAAAAAGCATCAGGTATGGCAATGTCGATGATCTCTCATTATCCCGACCGTAAATCTGTCGTGAAAGCAATGGCAGACTTAGCCACTGAAGAGCTTATCCATTTTAAACAAGTACTAAAATTAATTTATGCTCGTGGTGGTCAATTAGGCGCTGATGAAAAAGACCCTTATATCAACCAAATCAGAAAAGTTTTTCGTAATGGTAGCGATGTGTTTTTTATGGATAGACTTATCGTTGCCGGTGTTATCGAAGCCCGCGGTCATGAGCGTTTTTCTTTAATTGCTGAAGCGTTGCCAGTTGGTAAAGATAAAGATTTTTACCAAACGATTGCTAAATCGGAAGAGAAGCATAAAAACTTATTCATTGAACTTGCTTATGAATATTTTGATAAAGCAGATGTTGATCAACGTTTGGACGAAGTGTTAGATATTGAAGCAGATATTTGTTCAGCATTACCTTTTAGAGCCGCCTTGCATTAATTATTCGTTATTTTGCTCGGTTACTTTTCGAATAAATGCTTTGTAGTAAGTTGTGTAATTGATTGCTTTATAAGTAACGGCTGTAAATAAAACTGTTTTATCAATAGGAAGCGACATGTCTAATGGCGATATAGCCAAACATCAGCATAAAACCTGTGCTAAATACTTAGCACATTATGCTGAGCCCGAAGTGTTATCTTTGATGTCGTTTCCATTACTTCAAAACTATCAACATGTGCTCGTTATTCCGGCATTTCAAGAATCAATTCAATTTATTGAGCGCTTTGTAGGATCATCTCTTGCTGCTCAACAGTGTTTACTTATTGTTGTGATTAATCAACCAGATAGTGACTTTGGGCGTCAGCATCATCAAGCACAAATTGACTTAGCGGACGAAATAGCTCAAAAAGGCCCGCGACTATGGCAGCAAGATAACCTATCTCTCATCGCGCTCGATGATGTTAATGCCAAGCATAAGGTCAATTCGGCCATTCTAATGGTTGATCGGTATTCTCAGCCAATACCCGAAGACCAAGGTGTGGGTTTAGCTAGAAAAATTGGTACCGACTTAGCTGTAAAGTTGTTTTTTGAGGGGCATATTTATTCTTCATGGGTACATTCAACAGATGCAGATGCACATCTGCCAGATAATTACTTTACTGCTCATGCTGTTGATCATTTAGATAAACAGGGGGTAGCGACGTGTTGCGATTTTTATCACTTTAGCGAGCATGATGCTATCCACCAAGCAAACTTACGCTATGAAAGTGCCTTACGCTATTATGTTGCGGGTTTACGTTATGCGCGCTCACCTTACGCTTATTTTACTATTGGCAGTATTTTATCTTTTGATATGCTGAGTTACTGCCAAGCGCGAGGTTTCCCTAAACGTAGTGCAGGTGAAGATTTTTATCTGTTAAATAAGCTCGCTAAACTAGGCAATGTGCTTTATTTACCACAAGTCATTATCAAACTTGATGCAAGACCTTCACAACGAGTGCCTTTTGGTACCGGCCCCGCAGTGAAAAATATTATGCAACTCACAGAGCAAGGGGTGAGCTACCAATATTATAATCCAGAAATATTTATCGCTTTAAAAGACTGCCTACAGGCTTTTAATTGCCTGTGGCAAGATCGACAACAAGCAGAACATTGGTTTGCTAACTTACCCGATAAAACGGCGCAAGCATTGAAGAATATAGGGCTATTAAGCTTTATTGCTAAACAAGGTTCAGCGAAAGAAGGGCAATTTAATAAACAATTAACGGTTTGGTTTGACAGTTTTAAAACTTTGAAATTTATTCATGCATTACGTGATTTAGGCTTAGAAAATGTTCCGTTAGAGCAAGCGATAGCCGATGCCCCTTTTGGGAGTGAGAATAGACGTACTGTTTAATTAGATTGCTGTAGTGGACCACTGAATATACGTCATCATTCAATCGGTTAGTCGAAGTTTTTTGATATGTCACACTTGTAATAACCTTGGCTATTACAAGTGATTTGAAATGTTCACAAGTGATGTAAAAGCAACGTAAACAATTACAAATAATTGTTTACGTTATTAACAACATAAAACAAACAGTCGGTACGAGCAATATTACATTGATTCGATGCCATGAAAATTTTCAAGTGTGCCGCACAAATTAACTTATTATCAACTTTCTTAAAGTAACTTTCTATTACGTCAGTGCCTTGATCATTTAACAATTCGAGGTTTTCTAAGCCTTTATCATCAAGCCAGCCTAATAGCAGTCCGTCACAGCATCCACCATAGTTAAATTGTTCAATATTTTTTCGTAAGGTTACACCACTATAGCCTTCGTCGTGTTCGCTAAATGACAGTTTTCGATCCGCCTTAATGACTAAGCGCAAAGGTTTGTAAAGTATTTGCACCGCTTTATCTTGTGGCAAGGCACAATGACTGTCGTAATCAGTAAACTTTTTAATACCGTTATAAGCCACATCGTGTGCTTGATCATCACTGCTGCCACCACATTCTATGGTTACAACAGGGCAAGAAAAGCTGAGTTCCATCATAGCGCCTAGGCTGATATCAGATAAAATCAACGTATCGCAGAAATAAGAAGCAAGTGATAGCACATCCGAATTAATTAAGGTACTGACAGCAAATGCTGGACCGTTTCCTGAGGTATTATGTAAGTCGATAATTGCTTTAGGGTTTACTTCTCTAATAGCCATTTCGATTAATTTTGCCCGTTGAATATAGCCATCAATATTTTGATTACTCGCCTCATCACTATTTTTTATGCTGCTCTCATTAAAGCAGCGATTTAAATCAATGCCATCGGGCAGATACCGATGACGAAATAAATGTTGGTAGGTGGCGGCTTCTACCGATGCAATAATAATGCGAATGTTTGTTTTCGGCCTTGGTAACGAACTTTCATTGGTGAGCCACCTATGTAAGGCAATAAGCCCTGAAGGTTCATCTCCGTGTAACAATGTCGAAATTACCCGCCATTCATCGGTATTATCGCCACTAATATCTATAACGGTAAGGCCAATTAGCGATAGAAGAAACTGTTGGTAATCTGCATGTAACGTACGACTACAGGGGTTGACCAAATAGTTTACTTCACTAAAATCTATATCCATAACTTACCCCTAAATGCGATTGAGTTTCGCGCGTATTTGTTGAATCAGGTGTCGCAATTGCTAGACTTGAAAATGAAAAAACTTGTCTAAAACTGCAATAACTATTGAGCAACGCCTGCTTTATTTAATGCCTCGATTTACACTAGGGCGTTAGCATGACATAAAGCTTTATAAGGGGTCGTTGACTGAGGTCAAGTAAGGTGCCGATTTTTGCTTAAAGGTAGGGTAATATTATTTTTTAGCAGGTAATTTAATTTTTATATATTACCTGCTAGTTAGTTGAGCTTAAATACTTAAATATTCAAGTAATCTTGTTACTTTTATTAACAACTTTTATTGTCGTTATTATGGCGTGGGGGACTTCTTTACTCGTTAGATTTTGATAGCTTATTCATAAAATTGACGATGTACTTAGCAACAGCTACTGGTTTTTCTTCGACGGTAAAATGTCCTGAATCCAATAAGTGAAGCTCTGCGTTCGGCACGTCTTTTAAATAAGCTTCTGCGCCTGCTGCTATAAAAGCAGGATCGTTCTTGCCCCATACAATTAAGGTGGGCGGTTGGTATTTACGTAAATAAGCTTGCCACTTAGGATAATTGAGCAAATTGTTATAGTAGTCTTGTAGCAACTGCACTTGAATCAAGCGATCATTTACGGTCTCTAAAAAATGCAAATCATGGGTCCAGCTGTCAGGATTCATCATTTCAGGAGTATTAGGCACATCGCGCAAGTATTGTTTATTGACAATAGCTTGTCTGGCGGTGAATGAATAAAGTTTATTTAATTGCTCTGTTGATTTGTCTTGATGTGCATTCTTAAAAAATGCCTGTCTTGGTGGCGTCAATCCTGCTAAATAAGCATTACCGTTTTGCACGATTAGAGCTTCAAGTTTATCAGGATTATTCAACAGCATAGTAAAGCCAACAGGGGCACCAAAATCTTGTATATATAGGCTGTAGCTTTTTACCTCAAGAGTGTCCAGTAAGCCTTCAACGTACTTTGCTAGTAGGTTAAAGGTGTATTTTTGTTTTGTTGGATCAGGTCTGTCGCTATAACCTGAGCCTAAATAATCAGGAGCGATCACGTGGTAACGACCCGATAACAAAGGAATAAGTTCACGGTAGCTATGTGACGATGACGGGTAGCCATGTAATAACACAATGGTTTGTTTATGCTGTTTTCCGGCTTCTCGATAAAAAATACGCTTGCCGTCCACATTCGCATATTGATAAGTTGTTTTTGACGGCCAAACAGCTTCAAGTGCAGAAGCTTTCTCGGTCAGGGCAAGTAAAGTTATAAGTAGTAATAGCGCCCATGGTATTGCTTTTGAAGGCGTAATTATTTTAAGTGTCTTAGTAACGGGTGTTATATTGAGCGATTTATGTAAAGTAACGTGCATTAAAACCTCGAGGATATCTGCATTCATTGAGAGTAAGCTATCTACCAGACCTGTTAATGACTTAATTGCATTCATCTAGTTTTATCCAAGCGAGATATATCTCCGAGTCATGCTAATCGATATTCACATCCACATTCACATTCCAATTTACAAACCAACCACCAACAATGAAAATTGAATTAATATTATCTCTGCTGTGCAATTTAGGTTTAATTTATAAGTTATTCTGGAACGAGTAATGCCACGCATGTGATTTATCCAATAAATAAAAAGCGCAATGAGCGCACAAATGGGTGTTTTATGATGAATTTGTTGATGAAAAACTATTTCTCTTGGTATTAGCTAAATAATTAATTATGCTGATGTTTCATCAATGAGGATATAAACGTATGCAAACAGTGGTTGCTAATATTTTGGCACAAATTGAATCTGTGGTAATTGGTAAGCCCCATCAAGTAAAATTAGCTTTAGCGTGTTTGTTAGCTAAAGGTCATATTTTAATTGAAGATTTACCGGGCATGGGGAAAACAACCCTAGCGAACACCTTAGCCTTAACCTTAGGCTTGTCATATCAACGAATTCAATTTACTTCAGACTTAATGCCTGCTGATGTTATTGGGGTTGCTATTTTTGATGATACTCAAAAGACCTTTAATCTGCATCCTGGGGCGATATTTAACCAAGTCGTGTTAGCAGATGAAGTCAACAGAGCAAGCCCAAAAACCCAAAGTGCGTTGCTTGAGGCCATGGAGGAAGGGCGAGTCAGTGTCGACGGGGTTACTCACCAACTGCCAGAACCCTTTTTTGTTATTGCTACACAAAATCCGATGTCACATGCCGGTACTTATCCATTACCAGAATCACAGCTAGATCGCTTTATGATGCGACTATCATTAGGTTTTCCGAGCATAGATGCTGAACGTAAAATTTTACAGTCGACGGCATCACATCGTGATGTAACTGAAATTGAAGCCTTTTTACATGTAGAACAATTACGAGATATACAACAACATATCGCTGCTATTAAAGTAGCACCTGCTATTTTAGATTATGTTATTGCACTATGTCGTATCAGTAGAACGCAGCAAACAAAAGCTAGAGCGTTATCACCACGGGCAGGTAAAGCATTGATAGCAGCCGCAAAATCATGGGCCTTTATGGAAAACCGTGATTATGTGATCCCAGAAGATATTCAAGCGGTATTTTCTCCAGTATGTGAGCATAGATTAGCGCCACAACAGCATCATATTTTTGAGCAAGCAGATGAAATCTCCCAACAGATATTGGCACAAGTTGATCCAACAGATCCGCTAGGTTAGTTGTTGTTTAATCCGTTGATAAGTAATCGAAGGGGCATTAGTTGTTCATTAAGAAAAAAGGTAGCGTATTTTCTCCGCTCACGACAAAGTTGAAAGTGTTAATGAAAAAGCGTTTTAACGCTTGGCTAACACGTCGTATTCCACAGGATAGCCAACAAAGAATAAATCATCGCAATATATTTATTGTGCCGACTCGTTTTGGTGCTAGTTTGATGTTTTTTATGTTGTTGTTATTTTTGCTGGGGACAAATTATCAGAATAACGTCATTATTTTGATCAGCTATTTATTAGTCAGTTTTTTTATTGTCGTTATGCACCATAGCTTTTTTAACCTCTCTGGTTTGCAATTTAATGCCAGCTCATCACTACAAGGTTTTGTTGGCTCGCAGTTGTATTTCCCAATTGTTATTACTAGTAATAAAGCCCGTTTTAATATTAATTTTTCTTTTGATCAGCCGACACCATTAGTTGATGAAAACTCAATTGAAGATAACTCGGCGTTTGACTATAAAATCACACCAGTAACACTTCATGAGCTTGTGGCGGGTGAAAATCATATACGTGTTCCTTACCATGTTGATACACGAGGAGAATATTCACTGGGCAGGGTGCTAATTATGAGTGAATATGGTTTTGGTTTATTTCGCAGCTGGACACGTTTGGACTTTGGTCAGCATGTTACGGCTTACCCTAAGCCTGTTCGCTATGCTTGGTCAGACACACAACAAAATGCCACAGGTGAACAAGATAAGGACCGTATTGAAAGCTATCAAGACAGTTTTCAACCAGGCCAAGATGAATTTCATCAACTACAACATTATCAACTTGGAGAGCCGCTCACTCGTGTGGCATGGAAGCAAGTGGCACGAGGACAAGGTTGGCTTACTAAGCAATATCAACAAGCATTATCAGGTAAGTTAACACTCGACTTTGATTTATTGCCTTCAGGGACACTTGAACAACGCTTAAGTTTGTTAAGCTATGCTATTCAAGACTGTAGCCAACAGCAAATAGCCTTTTCACTAAAATTGCCTAATCAAGTGATCGAATATGACAATAGTTCACAACATACCTTACGTTGCTTAGCCGCATTGGCACGTTATTGAGTGCATGATGACAACTAAAAAAAATAAAATTGAACCGCTACGTCTACATAATGAAGTGTACTATTACTTACTGACTTTTCAGTCACTAAACCTGCTAACGTTAGTCAGACAGCTGCATACTACATATTTACTGTTTGCAGTTGCTGCCTTGATATTGCAGTTTGTTGTACATTTTAAAATTGCGCGACGTTCTGCGTCTCCCTCTGAATTAAGGCAAACGAATACGCTTTATGCGTTACCTAAAATATTACCTTCTTGGTTGATTTTCTTATTTGCTATCGCAGGTTGTATTGGTATTGCTTTAGCAGGACGAGAACTGGGATTATTACTGAGCATGATCCACTTATTGTGCTTCGCCTATAGTTTAAAAATGTTTGAAATTCCTCATCGTAAAGACTTATATCAATTAGTTGTCTTAGGGATTTTTGTTGCTTGCTCATCTTTAATTTTTATTCAATCTATTTACTTTTCCTTAGCTGTAATTATTTTAGTTTTTAGTAATTTTATTATTATCCTAAACTTATTTACACCCAAACAAGCTATGGCAAAGCAAGTTAAATTACTTTGTAAGCTTTGTCTTTATGCCATTCCTTTTGCAATTGTTTTGTTCATAGGCTTTCCAAAATTAAGTCCTTTTTGGCAAGTACCCAGTGTTAAGTCTGCAAAAGTAGGCTTATCTGACAGTGTGAAAATTGGTGACATTGCCAAATTGGCATTATCAGATGAGTTAGCCTTTAGGGTCAGTTTTCAGAACCAAACACCAAGGCATTCTGAACTATATTGGCGAGCGATGGTATTAGATGATTTCGACGGTATCACTTGGCGTCAGAGCACTCATGATAACCATCAAGATAATAAAAAGCGCTATAGCTCTGCCAAGTTAGATAATGTGACTAAGTTCGCAAATGTTGAATTACGTGGTTCAAGTATTAATTATCAGGTGATTACAGAGCCAAGTTTTCAGTCGTGGCTATTTGCGCTTGATTTTGCGACGAGTGAACAAGGTAAGATTGGGCAGCGTAATGACTTTTCTTTATTTTATCGCGGTATTGTTAATCAACAATTAAGTTATCAGGTGAGTAGTTACCCCAAAGCCTTACTTGCGCCTAAATTAACCGATGATACACGAACATTGAATTTGGCCTTATCAACCAATAATAACCCTAGATTATTGGCTAAAGCAGAGAAGTTACGTCAACGTTATAATGACGATAGACAATTGATAAATCATGTTCTTAGAGACTTTAATCAAGAAAATTATTATTACACCTTAGAGCCTCCACGTTTAAACAATAACAGCTTAGATCAGTTTTATTTTGATACGCGAGCAGGCTTTTGCGAACATTATGCTAGCTCTTTCACTTACTTAATGCGCGCTGCAGGCATTCCCGCTCGTATGGTTGTTGGCTACCTTGGCGGCGAACTTAATCCTAACGGAAATTACTTAACTGTTTACCAACGTAATGCTCATGCTTGGTCTGAAGTCTGGTTGCCCGGCAAAGGTTGGCAACGTGTTGACCCTACGGCTGCCGTTGATCCTGAACGTGTGGAGAGTGGTTTTTCAAGTAGCTTAATGCAGGAGTATGATAATTTATCTTCAGGGTTATTTTCTATGAAACCACTACAAGCTATGTGGTGGTACAACCAACTGAAAATGCAAATAGATGCTGTTGATTATCAATGGACGCGTTGGGTTATTGGCTATAACGGCAAGCAACAATCGGATTTTCTTGCTGAGCTGTTTGCAAGTTTTAAAAAGGCAGTAAATTTACTCTACTTACTGGCAATACTACTTGGCTTAGCCTTGCTGTTTTATGGTTATAAAGCGATAAGAATTAAGGTGAGTGCTGATCATAAAATTAAAGAAATCTACCTAAGCACTTTGCTATTAATGGCGCAGCACAAACTGGTAAAAGAACGGCGTTTAACTGCACAGCAATTTGCCGCCGTTGTTGTGACAACAAGGCCTGAATTGGCCGAGCACTTTACTATAATCTCAACCAGCTTTGATAAATTAGCTTATCAAAGCTTTGACGAGGAGTTGAGTAAAACTGCACTCAATAAACAAGTAAAAGTTCTACAACGCAGTTATCAATGTATTCGTTGGCAGTTATGGCTGACAAAGCTTGGTATTAGATAAATACATTTGCAGCCAATTTAAAGCTTATTCCTCACTTTTGTGCCAGTGAGTAATAAGCTAGACGACACACGAGAAGCGAGTGTCGTCTAGCTTATTAACGTTGTTTCGACTTTAGCCAAACCACTATTCCAGCGATAAAGAATAAAAATATTGTGAAGAACAATATAACAACTACCTGCCTTTTTTGCTTACTCGTTAAATCTAAACGTTCCACTTTAATCGCTTTAGCACTTAGAAAAGTTTGATAATCTAACTCAGCTAACCAGTTCACAATATTAAGTCCCATTTGGGCATTACTATATTGATTAATATAAACATTAGTTAAAAAGTCTGCATCGGTAAAAACAATGATACGGGTATCAGACGTTAGTTTTTCTACTGCGTTTGAGGGGCCATCTTCTAGTTTATGTTCTTCAAGAGCGACGTAAGATATTGGCACAGGACCTGGAGTATCAATACCTTGATCATATTGAATGGCTAAGTACCTATTAGTTTCGGCCCAGCTTTGCTCTTTCGATGTGGTAGAAGCGATAGCGGCAAGTTTAATGTTTGGTCTGCGTTGTGGTAATACGTCAATCGAGCGTGGTCTAACGTAAAATGTGTAGTCTAAATCCGCTGTAATAGCTTTATGTTGTTGATAGTTTTTAGTGGCAGGGCTGCCAACATCGTCGCCAACATGGTTGGTTAAATCAACAACAATATCGTTGTTAACGTTAAGTCCCCAATGATTTACTAAGCTATTTAACGATGGGTTTAGTTGTAATTGCTCTGTTGTTAATGGTTTATCAGCCGTGGTAACCAAGGTATTTTCGATTAGAAATAAGGCATCACCACCAGCAGTTAAATAATCGATAATTAAGCGATCT
The DNA here is from genome assembly GCA_049642265.1 of Cognaticolwellia sp. Taxonomy (GTDB): domain Bacteria; phylum Pseudomonadota; class Gammaproteobacteria; order Enterobacterales; family Alteromonadaceae; genus Cognaticolwellia. The sequence continues at coordinate 15,738 of JBAROR010000105.1, forward strand.
TCCTGTTCGGTAAGTGCTGTGCGAGCGCCAGCAATAACTAATACGTCACAATCGGCAGGAATTGCTTGCGTAATACCTAGCATGAGCGATTTGCTGGTAATGTTGTTGTCAGCTAATAATTGTTTAAAGGTTGATAAACCGACATTGTCTTCATTTGACAAAGAATATTCACCATGTCCAACCAGAAAGTACACTTTTCTTGCTGGGCTACTTGCACGAGCAATAGTATTGGTGAGCTTTTCTTCTGTTAGGGCTTCATCAGTAAAATCAACGTCTTTGCGACCATTGCTAGATTGCACAATAACTTTACGTTCATTGCCATTAACCACATTACCAAATTTAGCTGCAACTGAAATATTTTCGATAGGATCAATAATCTGCGTGCTAATTAAACCGCCAGATAGTCTTTCATATTCTTTAAATAAATCTTGTAAATACTTTGGTGGTAAACCGACATAAAGTGCTGTTAGTTCAACCTTTTTATTTAATGTGCTAATAAAGCTAATGGTATTTGGTGTTAGCGTGTGTTGTTTATTTAGGGTTACATCCCAACGTGTGCTGATGCTATTAGCGGCATAATGGCTGAGACCTAAGAAAATTAAGCTGCTAATAATAATCGTCAAAATTAATAGCACTTTTTTCCAGCGTCTAGAGATAATACCTTGGCTGCTAGAGCTTTTACTGCTTGCACCTTGCTTGCTATTTTTTTGACTAACTTCTCCTGACGTTAATCTCATCACTTTGATTTCAGCATTATTAAGCTTATTCATTAAAGTTAACAAAACAACCAACGATGTTCCGCCCAAAAGGGTGAGACAGCTAGCTAGGTTAAATGCCAGTAAAGTAAATTGTCCTTCAATATAAAATAATGATAAACCTAGTATCAGAATAAACAGCATTATGCCCACTAAAGCAGGAAATAAACGCTTAAACACGACCTTGTTATTACTGTTGTTTTTAATAGTCATTTATTGCCACAACTTATGGTTGATGCCTAAACAGGTGAGTACTAAACACAGCACAATACCAGCTAAATAATAGATAACATCGCTCGCAGTGATAACACCAATAGCGAAGTTTTCAAGATGTGTTCTTGTACTCAGTTGAATCAAAAAGCTTTCAATAAAACCTGTAAAATACTTGGTAAAGCTGATGGAAAAATACAATGAAAATAGCAGTAAGTAAGAGGTCATTGCCGCAATGATTTGGTTACGTGTCCATGATGAAGTCAGTAAACCTATGGCGATGAAAAAAGCGCCTTCCAACCAAATACCAATATAGCCCGACAAAATACTGTAGGGATCAGGATCACCGTAATATTCAACAATAAAATAGTAAACACCGGTTAAGGCAATGAGCAAAGAGTAAAAAATTAACATACTTAAGTACTTGCCTAACACTATCATACTCGGTGTTAATGGCGCGGTGAGTAAAAACTCCATGGTGCCATTGGCTTTTTCTTCAGCAAATAACTTCATAGTTAATAAGGGAATGATGAAGATAAACATAAACTCCATCACTTGAAAAATATCTCGTAATGACACTTCTCTATTTTGCTCAATCAGCATAAAGAAAAGGACATTAAACAAAGATAAACAAGCGATGAGAATAATGTAGGCAATTGGGCTACTAAAATAACTATGCAGCTCTTTTTTGGTCAGCGCGATAATTTTATTCATCAGTAATTACTAACATTTTGTGTTTGCTCTTGGTGATGAGCAATGAATATTTGCTCTAAGGTGTTCGGTGCTGCTTGAAGATCTGGATTAAGTAAAGTGTTCAATGGCTTGTCTATAATAAGTTGGCCGGATTTAATCATTAAAATGCGTTGGGCTATTTTTTCAATTTCAGGCAATGTGTGTGTGCTCAACAGCACGGTTCTTTGTTCGCGCTGATTGTTAATTAAGGCCAGCACTTGCTGTACTTGCATCGGATCTAAGCCGCTGGTCGGCTCATCTAAAATAAGTAATTTAGGCTCATGAATAATCGCTTGTGCAATCCCCACTCTTTGCTTGTAACCTTTAGACAATGTTGCAATGGTTTTATTTTTTACATGCTCTAATTGGCATTCTTCTAATGTTTTAGCAAGCTGCGTTTTGCGCTTCTTAGCTGAAACCCCTTTGATATCGGCGGCGAATTTTAAATACTGTACTACCGTCATGTTAGTGTACAAGGGAGGCGTTTCTGGTAAATAACCAATTTTTTGCCTGATGGTTAACGAATGTTTAGATATGTCATCGCCGTCAATGAAAACACGGCCAGAAGAGGGGGCAAGAAAAGCCGTAATAATACGCATTAACGTAGTTTTACCGGCACCATTTTTACCTAAAAAACCGACAATATCACCTTGATTAACTTCGAAGCTAACATCATCTACAGCTTGTAGCGTATCAAAGTTTTTACTGACATGTTCAACCGTTAAAATACTCACTTAATCGCCTTTTATCATTACGGGGTATTGATTACTGGAAAATAGCCTGGTGATAGTAGTGATATGAACATTGCATCAAATCACTATGTTTCGAATTGGCCAGCATAAATATTCATTGTTGGATGGAGTCTAAAAGTCGTAAAGATACAGAATATGGCCAACGTGAGTAACAGACTTTTATAATGAGCAAAATCTATCACTAAAGTGTCAGCTGTAATGTATCTTACGCCATCATCAATGACGGAAAATTGATGATGGAGTGTAGCACGAACAAAATACATTATGATCTATGCTTTAATGTTTTATAAACAATATCTTGTTGTTATTTTTTATTGTTTAAACTGTGCTACTTAAAGGTAAATTAATACGGAGAAAATATCACGGAATATGTGAAAGTGATCGGCAGTATTTTCATTTCAGTTGTATCAAACCTTTCATCTTTACATAGCTATGATAGGGTTAAGTTAACCGTTGATGCTATTACATAAAGCCAATAGCTATTTTTCTAAAGTGATTTAGATCATTCAAGGAGGCTCTATGACCGATGACGCTAAAAATTTATTACAACGTGGTTTGGAAAATATCCAACCGCCACTTTCCAGCTTTATTCGTGCTCAAACGACTGCTAGCTTATTTCTTTTATTTTCTACCGTTATCGCTTTATGGTGGGCAAACTCTATTTATGCAGATAATTATGTAAATTTAGTGCACACACCTATTGGCTTTTTTTTTGGCGACTTTGAGTTTAAAGCGTCACTTAAACACATCATTAATGATGGTTTAATGGTGATATTTTTCTTTTTACTTGGCTTGGAAATCAAGCGCGAAGTGTTAGTGGGGGATCTCGCACAACCAGAAAATCGTCGAATGTTAATTTTATGTGCGATAGGCGGTATGACTTGTCCTGCGATAATTTATTCAATGTTTAACTGGTCACTTGATTCACAAATTGGTTGGGGTATACCAATGGCGACCGACACCGCTTTTGCTCTTGGCGTTCTTACCGTTATTAGAAAGCACATTCCTGCGAGCCTTTTAGCTTTTATTGTCGGACTCGCTATTGTTGACGATGTTGGTGCCATATTAGTTATTGCTATATTTTACACCGACCAAATATCTATCATGCACCTATCGAGTGCCTTGGCGTTGATAACATTACTAGCTATCGGTAATTATGCCGGTATAAGACAGCCATTTTTTTATATCATCATCAGTATTATTACGTGGTTGATGATGCTCAAATCTGGTGTTCATCCCACTGTTGCAGGTGTCGCAATTGCCTTAACAGTGCCAGCAAGACCGAAGTTTGCATCAGAAAAACTGCTTGAAAGGGCGCAGAAAAAAATCAGCACAATACAGAATAAAGCTAAAGAATTCGACGTGCTAGGTAGCAAAGATGACCACGAAAAAATCTTAGAATTCCGTGATGTTGCTGAAAGAGCAAGTACCCCCTTACGCAGATGGGAAGATGCTTTAGATTTACCGGTATCATTATTTATTTTACCGTTATTTGCCTTAACAAATGCAGGCGTAGTATTTAGTTTTAGCTCGTTTATTGGCAGCCTTCAACATCCTATTGGCTTAGGTATTATTTCAGGCTTAGTACTTGGGAAATTTATTGGTATTTCTGGCGCTTGCTGGTTAGCGTTACGCTACAAATTAGGTAGTTTGCCTACAGGCGTTAATTTTCAGCATGTTGTTGGAGCCTCGTTGATCACAGGTATTGGCTTTACAATGTCTACCTTTATCGCCATGTTGGGTTTTGATGGCCAACAAGAGCAACTGCAATATGCTAAAACAGCCATTTTAATTGCTTCAGTACTTGCTGCTGTACTTGGTGTGTTATACCTGAGAGTTGTCTCTGCACAACAAAACAAAGCAGCACTTACTTAGGTGTAGAAGTTAAATAAATATCGAAACAAAAATCCCAAGGAAGCCTGCTTATGCAGTTGGACAAAAGTGCCACTTTGCGCATCAAGATAGGAATAAATGTGGCAGCAAGTTTTATTTATTAAAAAAGTACCAAAAACACTACAAATGAAGTTAGAAACTTACTCTAACTGTCATTAAGTGCGCCTTAACAATAATTTAAAACGATAATTATAGAAGATAAATAAATATAGACGCCTATTTAATTGTTGTTGGTACAGACAGACGTGTTTGGTTAATTGCCTCTTTAAGGCTAATCTTGACTTGCCTCGATCAATATAGAAAAAATAAAATGCAGAAGAGTTAGCGTCATTCAATGTTGTATGACGCTAATAAGTTCAAAGCTGGCGTTGACCTTTGGGTAATGCGTTATAACGATTAGCCTAAGCATCCATAAACTACACTTTTGTAATCTCTAACCCCTTACTTTAAATATTATTATTATTGAATAAATTTTAATATGATGTAGAATTCATAACAGTTACTAATATATTGAGAGTACTTGTGTCTTTTAACTTTCCTAAAACATTAATGGTGTTGCTACTTTGTTTGACTTTTGTTGGTCAAGCATTGGCGTCTACTGTTATGCCTTACCATATGGTGAGTATGAAAGTAATGACAGGACAAGTGCAATCAGATGACATGGCTAAAATGAGTCACAGTGGTCATCATATGGCTAGTGATTCAACCTCTAAAACATCAGAAAAATCGACAGACGATTGCTGTGTAAAAAATTGTAGCTGTGTTACTGGTAGTTGTTCAAATATTGTAACATTGCTGAGAGATACAGGCAGTAATCCAACTATAGATTTATCATCAAAAATACCTTCGTATTTATCGTTGGCACAAAGCCAACAACCTTCATCACTTTATAGACCTCCAATACTAAGTTAAATACAGAATAAGTGCGTCCAAAATTTGGATCATTTATATAACTAATATCTGTATTAGGCTTTTTTGATCCCTGAGTTTTTTCAAATTCATTTCTAAACATCAAATAAATCTAATTAATGAAAAAATTAATTGATATTTCATTGGTGGAATTATGTTTCCAAATAAATATATTTTAAAGATCATCGCTACATTTTTCATAGTCACATTGATTACAAGTTGTTCTGAAAGTGATGTAGTTAGGGCCGGATTGAATACTGCTGAAGCACAATCTATATCTCTAGACGTTTATAAAAATCCTAATTGTGGTTGTTGTAAAAAGTGGATCAGTCATGTTAACGATAATGGCTTTGAATCAACGGTTCACAATTATCAGAACATTTCTTCTATTAAAGAAAAGAAAGGAATCCAACCACGGTATCGTTCATGCCATACCGCAATATCAAAAGATGGCTTCGCTTTTGAAGGACATGTACCAGCAAAATACATTCAACAATTCTTGAGCGAAAGTCATGATGATAATGTCATTGGATTATCAGTTCCAGCGATGCCTTTAGGCTCTCCAGGTATGGAGGTGGGTGATAAATTTCATCCGTATAAAGTACTCCTTTTGAAATCAGATGGTAGTGATGAAATTTATGCTGAAGTGCGTACTTATAAGGAGCAGTTCTAATGAGTAAACAACGTATTAATAGTAAATTACGCACAAAGTGCGGGGTAAGTGTATTGGCACTTTTATTTATTCCATCCCTTGCTGCGCAACAATCCCTATCAAGTGCTGAAAGCATTTTATCCTTTGAGACAGCAATAAAATCGGCACAGAAGAATGACCCTTGGCTTACGGGGAATTTTCATAAACAAAGATCTATTGAGTCAATGAGTACAGCAGTTAGTACATTACCTGATCCTAAAATTTCTATTGGTCTAGCAAATCTACCTACTAATGGATTTGATTTTGGTCAGGAAGGAATGACACAAGCTAAAATAGGAATAGCTCAAATGTTCCCTCGTGGCGATACCTTAGATATTAAAAGCCAGCAACTTCGAATTCAAAGCGAAGCATATCCTTTCCAGCGACAGGATAGAGAAGCAAAGGTTGCGGTCACTGTCGGTAGTTTGTGGTTAGATGCCTATCGAGTGCAACAGAGCATCGCTTTAATAGAAAAAAATAGGTCTTTGTTTGAACAACTAGCAGATATTGCAGAAGCTAGTTACTCATCTACATTAGGAAAAACTCGTCAACAAGATATCGTTAGAGCGCAACTTGAACTAACTAAGCTAGAAGATCAATTAGAAAAATTAGGTCAACAAAAAAATCGTTATGACGGTATGTTATCTCAATGGCTAACCAAATTTTCGACAGGTAATGATTCTGTAGAGGCTACTTTATACAGTGACTTATCTTTGCATGACATTGTGCTTAGTCAGAAAATCCCACAAATAGATTTGCTTAATAATAAATTAGTTCACACAAAAAGCTGGTTAAATTCACAAGCGCTAGTTCAATATTTTACAAGCCATCCAGCTGTAATTGCAATTGATAAGAAAGTTAGTGCAACCAAAACAGGTATTAAGCTTGCTGAGCAAAAATATAAGCCGGAATGGGGAGTAAGTGCTAGTTATGGTTATCGGGCAGATGATCCTATGGGGGAAAGCCGAGCTGATTTGTTTTCAGTTGGTGTGACGTTTGATCTTCCTCTATTTACTGAAAATCGACAAGATAAAGAAGTGCAGTCGGCCATTTTTAAAACAGAAGCAGTTAAAACTGAAAAGTTATTATTACTTAGACAACTACTTAGCGCTTACTCTAGCGCCAAAGGAAGGTTGCAACGTCTCAATGATAGGCAAAACCTGTACACATCGAAGTTATTACCTCAAACACATGATCAAGCAGAAGCATCTCTTAGCGCATATACCAATGACGATGGTGATTTTGCGGAAGTAGTGCGCTCACGTATTGCTGTTTTAAATGCAGAAATAGAAGAGTTGAGCCTCAATGTCGAAGAGCAAAAATTGAATCTTGAACTTAATTACCTTTTCATTGGCAGTATTAAAACTGCGATGACGTCAAATAGTATGAATTACACCAATAGTGGTCAATATGCCGCTATTTCGGGAGAAAAATAATGAGCACCAACACCTCGGGAAAAAATATTAAACCTATCATTATGGGCATGATTATCGGGGGGATCATTACTATTGGTGCCTACACGGTGTTCATTCCTTCAAGTCATGAACAAGGTGCAAGTGCGATATCTGAAGAAAAAAAACCTCTCTATTGGGTTGCACCAATGGATGCTAATTATACAAGAGATAAACCTGGTAAGTCTCCTATGGGAATGGACTTAATACCAGTATACGACGATGGCGGTAAAGGACCAGATGAAGGGGCTGGAACCATTCGAATTTCATCTGATGTAGTAAATAATTTGGGTGTGCGTACTAGTACAGCCACCTATAAATCATTACACACAGAAATTAAAACCGTCGGATATGTTGCCTTCGATGAAGATAGGCTGGTGCATATTCACCCTAGAGTCCAAGGTTGGATTGAGAAACTCCATGTTACCGCCATTGGTGATCCGGTTAAAAAAGGTCAGCCCTTGTACGAGATATATTCTCCTGAATTAGTTAATGCGCAGGAAGAATTTTTGTTAGCTTTAGATCGCAATAATAACCGATTAATAAGCGCCGCTAAGAATCGTCTATCAGCATTACAATTACCAAAATCAATTATTGCTGAACTGCAAAAAACAAAAAAAGTTCAACAACGTATTACCTTTTATGCGCCGCAAAATGGGGTTGTTGAGAATTTAAAAATTAGAGAAGGTTTTTTTGTTAAACCCGGTTCAACACTTATGTCTATTGCGGATTTATCTGAAGTTTGGGTTGAAGCTGAAGTATTTGAACGTCAAGCAGGTCAAGTTGATACAGATACACCAGTGACGATGACACTTGATTATTTACCGGGTAAAACATGGAAAGGGAAGGTTGATTATATCTACCCAACACTGGATGTGAAAACCCGTACCGTAAAAGTAAGATTGCGTTTTAAAAATGAAGACGGTGAGTTTAAACCTAATATGTTTGCGCAAATTTCTATTCATACTATTGGTGATAAAAGTGCGTTACTTATCCCTAAAGAAGCCCTTATTAGAACAGGCAACCAAGATAGAGTTGTTCTCGCTTTAGGCGAGGGAAGCTTTAAGTCAGTGGCTGTTCGTGTAGGACGTTATGATAGTGAAAGTGTTGAGATACTTGAAGGTCTCAGTGATGGCGAAAAAATCGTTAGTTCTGCACAATTTTTACTTGATTCAGAATCAAGTAAATCATCAGATTTTAAACGTATGAATCACGATGACGATGAAAGTGATGAGATATCCCCTTCTTCAGTATGGGTGCTTGCACAAATAGAAAGTTTAATGGCTGAACATAAAATGTTGACCTTAAGGCATGAAGCAATTCCAGAGTGGAATTGGCCTGAAATGACCATGGACTTCATTGCAGCAGATTCTGTAGACTTTTCTCAACTTACCGAGGGCCTTAGTTTACATGTAGAAGTAACTAACACAGCAAATGGTTATTATCAGATAAGTAATATTCATTCACCAGATGGAAGCTCCATGAGTGATATGACTAAAAATACTAAAGAAACTTCAGATACATCATCTGCAACTGTCACGGGCACAGTCAACTCACTAATGATTGACCATGGCATGATCAATATTAGTCGTTCAGCAATAGAAAAGTGGAATAGACCTGCTGCTACGGTAAATTTTATCACTGCTGAAGGTGTCAGCTTATCAGGAGTAAGCCAGGGAATGAACGTTGAATTCACGTTTGAAATTCGTGATGGTAAGTTCGTTATTATGAATATTTCACCATTAATCGATAGTGGATCATCAGAGGGTACTTCTATTATAGAAGAGCCTACTGTTGACCACTCAAACCACAAGTAAGGAGTTCAACTATTATGATTGCTTCTATTATACGTTGGTCAGTTGGTAATCGATTCTTCGTCCTACTAGCAACAGTTTTATTGGTGGGTGCAGGTTTATATTCTGTCAATAAAACGCCTATTGATGCACTACCAGATTTGTCTGATGTGCAAGTTATAATAAAAACTAGTTTTCCTGGTCAAGCGCCACAAGTGGTTGAAGAACAGGTGACTTATCCCATGACTACAGCAATGCTGTCAGTCCCTGGAGCTGTTACGGTACGTGGCTATTCTTTCTTCGGAGACTCCTATGTTTATGTGATCTTTGACGAGGATACCGATTTGTATTGGGCACGTTCGCGTGTACTTGAGTATTTAAGCCAAGTTGCGCCTAATTTGCCAGCCGATGCGAAACCTCAATTAGGGCCTGATGCAACAGGTGTGGGTTGGGTATATTTATATGCATTAGTTGATAAAACAGGTCAGCACGACTTGAGTGAGCTTCGCAGCATACAAGATTGGTTTTTAAAGTTTGAATTGCAAACGGTTCCTGGAGTATCTGAAGTCTCTGTACTTGGTGGTATGGTAAAACAATACCAAGTGGTCATTAATCCAGACAAGTTACGCGCTTTTGGCATACCTCTTTCACATATACAAATGGCCATTAAAGAAGGTAATCAAGAGATTGGTGCTTCGGTTGTTGAAATGGCAGAAGCTGAATATATGGTTCGTGCTACTGGCTACTTAAAAAGTGTTGAAGATTTAGAAAATATTCCGTTAGGGGTTAATGAAAATGGCACTCCATTATTGTTAAAAGATGTCGCAGATATTGGCACAGGTCCACAAATGCGACGAGGTGTTGCTGAGCTCAATGGTGAGGGTGAAACTGTTGGCGGTATCGTTGTTATGCGTTTTGGAGAAAACGCTCAACAAGTCATTAATGGTGTAAAAGAAAAGCTTGAGCAACTTAAGAAGGGCTTGCCTGAGGGAGTTGAAATTGTTCCTGTTTATGACCGCTCTGCATTAATCGAAAGAGCTGTAGATAACTTAGCGTATAAGTTGCTGGAAGAGTTTGGTGTTGTTGCGCTTGTTTGTATTATCTTCTTATTTCATGTCCGTTCATCTTTGGTGGCGATAATTAGTTTACCTGTAGGTATTTTAACTGCTTTTATCATCATGCATATGCAAGGCTTAAACGCCAATATTATGTCTCTCGGTGGCATTGCCATTGCCATTGGTGCAATGATAGATGGTGCCATCGTGATGATAGAGAATATGCATAAGCATATGGAAAAAACACCTTTAACTAATGAAAATAGATGGCAAATAGTAGTGGAGTCTGCGAGTGAAGTAGGTCCTGCATTATTTTTTAGTTTATTAATTATCACTGTAAGTTTTGTACCTGTCTTTACCTTAGAAGCGCAAGAGGGGCGTATGTTTGCTCCTTTAGCTTTCACTAAAACCTATGCGATGGCAGCCTCTGCTGCATTGGCGATTACCTTAGTGCCTGTACTTATGGGCTATTTCATTCGGGGTAAAATACTACCTGAGCATAAAAATCCGGTTAATCGGTTTTTAACATTCATTTACATGCCTGTACTAAAAGCTGTTTTACATTTTCCTAAAATAACGTTAATCGCTGCATTAGCGGTACTTGCTGTTGGAATATATCCACTAGATAAAATTGGTAGTGAGTTTATACCTCCGCTTGATGAAGGCGATATAATGTATATGCCAACAACTTATCCTGGTATCTCGATAGGACAAGCAAGGCAGTTGCTGCAACAGACGGATAAATTGATTAAGACAGTGCCAGAGGTGAAGACTGTATTTGGTAAGGTGGGTCGTGCAGAAACAGCAACAGATCCTGCACCATTAACAATGATTGAAACATTTATTCAATTAAAGCCCCATGACCAATGGCGTGAAGGCGTTACTACGCAAAGCCTGAAAAAAGAGCTTGATGCTTTAGTGAAGCTACCGGGTGTTACTAATGCTTGGGTCATGCCAATTAAAACCCGTATCGATATGCTAGCCACAGGGATTAAAACACCTGTAGGTATCAAAGTTGCGGGCGCTGAATTATCAGTTATTCAAGATATAGGTAAACAACTTGAAGTGATTTTAAAAGATGTGCCAGGTACTGCGTCTGTATATTCTGAACGTGTGGCTGGTGGACGTTATATCAAAGTTGATATTCAACGTGCTAAAGCAGCGCGTTATGGTTTGAATATTGCTGAAATACAGCAGGTGGTTGCGACAGCTATTGGGGGGATGAATGTTACTCAAACGGTTGAAGGGTTAGAAAGATACCCTGTCAGTTTACGCTACCCACAAGATTATCGTGACTCTCCTGAGACATTGTCGTTATTGCCAATCGTAACGCCTAATGGACAGCGTATTTCATTAGGTGATGTCGCTAATGTCTTTATTGAAGATGGCCCTCCAGGTATTAAGTCAGAGAATGCTCGTTTAAATGGTTGGGCATTTGTAGATATTGAAGGGGTTGATGTGGGGACCTATGTTGTTGCAGCACAAAAAGTTGTCGCAGATAAACTTAAGCTTCCTGCTGGATACTCAATCGCTTGGGCAGGTCAATATGAATATATGCAACGAGCCAAAGCTAAATTAACTTACGTTGTACCATTAACGTTATTCATTATTATTATCCTACTTTACTTAAATTTCAGAAATGTGATTGAAGTTGCCATGATCATGGGCACGTTACCACTCGCTATGGTGGGTAGTATCTGGTTAATGTACCTACAAGGCTTCAACTTTTCTGTTGCTGTTGGTGTTGGCTTTATAGCACTAGCCGGTGTTGCAGTAGAGATAGGTGTCATTATGTTGGTGTATTTAAATCAAGCCTACCAAGAAATGCTTAATGATCATCATACGAAAGATATTATTACCACTAAAGAAGATGTATTTCAGGCTGTACTACATGGAGCAGGTATGCGGGTTCGCCCAGTGATGATGACAGCAGCAGCTATTATCGTTGGTCTCTTACCAATTTTGTATGGTACAGGCACAGGTTCAGAAGTCATGAGTCGTATAGCGGCACCTATGGTAGGCGGTATGGCAAGTGCGGTTATTTTGACGTTATTGGTATTACCTGCATTGTTTTATCTATGGCGCTCATCATCGATAGAAAATACGGCCAAAAAGCTGTAGACATAAAAACTATTTAAAAAACAGTCAAAAGCAATATCGCTTTTGACAAATTGCAACAACCCTTAAAAAATTTACGTAGGAGTAAACCATGAAAACTTTAACAAAATTAGCTTTAGTCTTGATACCGACAATTACTTTATCAATGGCAGCTACAGCACACGATCCATCTATGCATGTAAAGAAAGCTGAAAAAGCGGATTGCAGTAATATGGATCATAGTAAAATGGACATGAAAGATCCGGTTGCTATGGCAATGATGAAGAAGTGCATGAAGCAGTCTGAAAAAGCTAAAAAATCAATGAAAGATATGGACCATAGCAAGATGAAAGATATGGATCACAGTGAAATGAAGTCAACTGATAATAAAGATATTAAGAAAGATAAAGATAACCATTAAGTAAACTTGTTTAGTCACTTAATCTGTAAGCATTAAGTGACTAATTATTGTTGAGGAATACGTATGAAAATAATTAAATTGCTATTACTTCTATCTGCACTCGGTTTAGGTGCTGTAGCAACCGTGATGTATTCAGGTGCTGTAAATGTAGCAGCAGATGAACCACACAGTAAATTAGTATATTGGTTACTAGAAGAAACTAGAGAAAGCTCAATTAAACTTGCTGCACAGGATATTGAAGTTCCTGATTTAAGCGAGCCTGAATTGTTATTAACAGGTGGAACTGACTACGAATATATGTGTTCAAGTTGTCATTTAAAACCGGGGCAAAGCGAAAGTGATATGAGTATGGGGTTATATCCATCGCCACCTAATTTAACGGTTTCTAATAAAGAACATGATGGTCATGAACACGGAGATGATGTTCAGGCTGCTCGTAAAAATTTCTGGGTGATTAAGCATGGTATTAAAGCTTCAGGAATGCCTGCATGGGGTAAAACGCATGATGATGAGCGTATATGGGCAATGGTTGCTTTTATAAAGCAACTTCCTACCTTAACACCTGAGCAGTATCAAGTTCTGACAGCAATAGATTAACCATACAAAAGTAAATAAAGGAGAAAATAATGATGTTTAAACCAATGGTGTTAGTAATCGTTTCGTTATTTACCCTAATGATAAGTAACTATTCTATAGCTCACAGTAACGAAAATAAACAAAATAGAATTTATCCTGAAAACTCAGGTTATGAAACTGAAGCAGGTATAACTATATCTGAGTTTCATAAAGCACTTAAATTAGGGGATAAAAACAAAGCTAGAAGTTTATTAGATGATAATGTCATCATTTTCGAAGGAGGTGGTGTTGAGACGTCAGCCGATGAATACGCCAACCACCATATGATAGCTGACATGAAGTACATCGCAAAGATAAAAACTGAAATATTAACACATAGCGTTAAGGTTGTTGGTGATATGGCATATTCAATATCTAAAACTAAATCAACAGGTCAAATTTCGCTGAAATCTGTTAATTCAGAAGGGCTTGAAACTATGGTGCTTCAGAAGAAGAATAATAAATGGAAAATTGTTCATATCCACTGGTCAAATTAGATACCTATTAAGTTTTTAGCTTCTACAATTGGCTAACAGTCTAGTTAAAGCTGGAAAGTATATTCTAAATATATAAGGATTAAGAAAATGGGAGATAAAAAAATATCTCAAAATCAGCTAATTCCACGACGACGATTTGTACAAGGTTTAATTGCTGGTGGTGTACTGGCTTCATTTCCTAATTTGTTAAATGCAGCATCATCAATGGCAGAAACCGTTACGGGCACTGTGCCTGAACTCAGTGGTAATGTAATTGATCTCATTATAGGTGAATCACCCGTTAACTTTACTGGTGTGGTGAGAATGGCTACAACCATTAACGGTTCAATACCTGCACCGACTTTACGCCTTAAAGAAGGTGAAGAAGTTACTATTAGGGTAAAAAACAATTTATCAGTGCCAAGTTCAATTCACTGGCATGGCATCATTTTACCATATCAAATGGATGGCGTACCGGGTATTAGTTTTAAGGGGATTATGCCGGGCGAAACTTTTGTATATAAATTTAAGTTACAACAAAGTGGCACATATTGGTATCACTCGCATAGTGGCTTTCAAGAAATGACAGGCATGTACGGTGCACTCATTATTGAACCGCGAGAAAAAGATATCATTAGTGCGGATAACGAGCATGTTATTCAATTATCTGATTGGACTGATGATGACCCAATGGCACTGTTTCGTAAGTTGAAAGTACAGAGTGATGTATTTAACTTCAATCAACCTACCGTTCCAGAGTTTTTCGATGACGTTTCAAGTAGTAGTGTTTCAAATGCACTACAACGACGAAAAATGTGGAATCAAATGAGAATGAACCCAACAGATTTAGCTGATTTATCCGCATCGACAATGACCTTCTTAATGAATGGTCGTGCCCCAATGGCAAACTGGCGTGGACTATTTAAAGCGGGTGAAAAACTGAGGTTAAGATTCATTAATGGTTCAAGCAATAGTTTTTTTGACGTGCGTATTCCTGAGCTAAAGCTAACCGTTGTACAAGCTGACGGACAAAACGTTGAGCCAGTTACCGTAGATGAATTTAGATTTGGACCTGGTGAAACTTACGATGTCATTGTTGAGCCGAAGAATGATGCCTATACGGTTTTCGCACAAAGTATGGATCGTTCTGGTTATGCCAAAGGTACCTTATCAATAGCATCAAATATCGATGCGCCGTTGCCAGCACTTGACCCTGTCGAATGGCTAACTATGACTGACATGATGGGTAATATGATGCATGGTGGTGAAAATTCTGCTGAGGCAGGTATGACAAAAATGACAGAAATGTCAGGCATGAAATCTAAAAAAATGGATCACAGTGCTATGGGGCATGGCGCAATGGCTATAGATCATAGTAAACATAATATGTCAGAAAACCCACTGGCTGTTGCCAGCGCTAAAGTGCGCCATGCCAAAACTGAATATGGTGCTTCTGTTGATATGCGTGTTGATATGCCTCGAACAAACTTAGATGACCCCGGCATTGGTTTACGTAAAAATGGTCGTCGTGTGTTAACACTTGCTGATTTACATTCGCTTAAGGGGATCACTAACCAACAAGAACCTGAAGCGGAAATTGAGCTGCATTTAACTGGCAATATGGAACGCTATAGTTGGTCTTTTGATGGCTTAGAGTTTGGTAAAAGTACGCCAGTACATATGAAACATAACCAGCGTTTACGAGTGATTTTACAAAACGATACCATGATGACACATCCTATGCATTTACACGGTATGTGGAGTGATTTAGAGAATGAACAAGGTGATGTACAAGTTCGTCGTCATACAATACCCGTTCAACCAGCGCAAAGGATCAGTTTTTTAACCACGCCCCATGATGTTGGTCGTTGGGCTTGGCATTGTCATTTATTATTTCATATGGACGCAGGTATGTTTAGAGAGGTGGTTGTGTCATGAAGCAATTAATACTATCTAAATCAATAAATTTGTTTCTGTTAACTGGCTTCTCATTAATTAGTTTACCTTTATTAGCGCAAAGTGAAATGGCAGTAATGGAGAGTCCAAAAATGCAGCCTCAAGGTGGTGATGCACCTAAAGATGCTAGAGATCCACATGCCTATTCTGCTGGAACGACTTTAACAGGAGGTCCTTATGCATTAGATGGTACTAAGCGACTCAGATTAGCTGATGAGCATAAATTTTATGCATTAATAGGCGATCGCCTCGAATACAATGAGCAAGCCAACGCGGCTGTATTTGACTTACAAGCATGGTATGGCACTACTTTTGACAGATTAGTCATTAAAACCGAGGGTGATTTCAGCGAAGGAAGTCTTGAAGAGAATCAAACCGATATTTTATGGGGTCATGCCGTATCTGCTTATTGGAATACTCAAGCGGGTGTTCGTCTTGATTACTATAAAGAAGGTGAAAGCCGCCAGTGGTTAGCCTTTGGCTTACAAGGTTTAGCCCCTTACTGGTTTGAGGTTGATATGACAGCGTACATAGGTGAACGAGGTAATACCGCATTTACGTTAGAAGCCGAATACGAACTATTGCTCACTCAAAAGTTAATTATACAACCGCGAGCCGAAATTACGCTTTATGGTAAAAATGATGTAGAAAACGAATTAGGAAGTGGCCTATCAAGTAGCGCGATTGGCTTTAGAGTTCGTTATGAGTTTACACGTCAGTTTGCGCCATATATCGGCGTCGAGTGGAGTAATAAGTTTGGCAGTACCGCGGACTATGCGGAATCAAACGGGCAAAGTAAAAACGATAGAACCTTTGTAGCTGGTATTAAGTTTTGGTTTTAAATTTTATTAAATAACAGGCGCTTATGAGTTTGTTGATGTTGACGTTACTTTTTACTGCTAATACTGATTTTTCAGCGTAGGCACCTTTCCCAAGTAACAAATACAAGGAAAGGTGCTGTGTGGAAGTAAAATTTTGAACAACTTACTTTGACTTTAGTCGAGAGGTTAGTCTTAGAGATAAATATAAAAAGCCTTATGTATTAGGCTTATGATATTTTTAAAGAACAAGTAAATAATGTAGGTTTAACTCATTTACTTGATATAGATCACGACAATTTATCGATAATAAACTAGGCTTAATATGTATAGGATGATTGATGGGTAGTGCAGTGTTTACATTCAAAGGTTACGTAGTGCTTGTAATGATTTTGTTGTTATCGCAACAAAGTTTTGCTGCCTTGTTACCTATGAATTGTGATGACATGAAAAATGCTTCAATTGTTCTTACAGAAAATAATCCACACATGACCGCATCAATTCATGAACACAACTCTTCATCACCAGATAAAATGTCTGCACATGAAAAGTGTGATGTTTGTGATTCTGGTGATTGTCGATGCAATACCGTCGGTCTATGTCTAAGCTCTATGCATACAATAGCTTCGCAACAATTAAATGATCAACATGCCTTATTTGAAGATCATGGTAAAAGATTTATATTCCCAGATGAATCCCCCGACTCTGGTATCGCATTACATCCCTTTAGACCGCCCATTTCAATTTAATCATAGGTTTAGTACGTCAAAAATTCGTACTTTAACTAGCACACTTTTACAGTGTTGGGATTAGTGATGATGGTCAATTTTAGCCCATTTATTTCTTATATTACTCTGCTCGACACTTTTTATTCATAACATATTTCGTTCTATCTCTTGACCTGTGTCTAAGACACAGGCGTAGCTTGTCATGGGTTGTTAAATAGTCCTTTGATTTTATTAGATAGAAATAAAGGTTAAAGCAATGAGAGTAACAGAATTAGCAAATACATTGAGTACAACGCCCGACACTGTTCGTTATTACACTAGGGTTGGGCTAATTAAACCAATAAAAAGTCCTGATAATGGATATAAATATTATAGCCAAACGGTACAGCAGAGGTTGAAATTCATCTTAAATGCACGGCAGTTAGATTTTTCAGTTGATGAGATTAGAGAGATTTTAACTGAATCAGATAAAGGCCATACAGTTTGTCCATTGGTTAGAGAAATTGTTGAGCACAGGTTGGCTGAAACAGAAAAACAATTCCAATCAGCGCTGCTATTAAGAGAAAAGCTAAAAAACGCAATCAATGATTGGCAGAGTAGGCCGGATAAAGCGCCCACTGGGCATATGGTTTGTCACCTTATTGAAGGTGAAGTGCTTGAAGGTAATGACAATCAAGGAGGTCATAATGAACAAAACTATAAAAAATAATGTCGACAAAAAAACTCAAGAGTTGATTATTGATGGAGCTAGCTGTGCTAGTTGTGTTGGCAAAATTGAAGTAGCGCTGCGAAGTATTGATGGCGTTGATAGTGCCGAAATGAACTTTGCACTTAGAACGGTTACCGTAACAGGAACTGTTGAAATAGAGCTTCTTATTAAAGCAGTTGAATCTATTGGTTATAACGCAAAGAGTGCTGAAGATAAAAGTGATGACGAGTTAATAGATGAAAAAGACATAGCAGACCAAAAATACTATAAAAACTTGATGAGACAAGTGTGGATAGCTTTAGGTTTAGGTATCCCATTGATGGTTTACAGTTTGGCCGGTGGGCCAATGACTGTTGACACTTCACTTGAACGAGGTGTTTGGTTATTTATCGGTATTTTATGCGCAGCCATTATGTATTTTTCAGGTAAACATTTCTATGTTGGCGCTTGGAAATCTTTTACAAATCACACTGCCAATATGGACACGTTAATCGCCCTAGGAACGGGAACTGCTTGGATCTATTCGATGGTAGTCGTGTTTTTTCCTATGATATTGCCTGAGATGGCTAGGCATGTTTATTTTGAAGCAACGGCAATGATTATTGGCCTAATTGATTTAGGACTAGCGCTAGAAGTAAAAGCACGAGGGCGTACAAGCGAAGCAATAAAACGCTTGATAGGTCTTCAGGCTAAAACAGCTCGTGTCGTGCGTGACGTAAACGGTAAACCACAAGAAATTGATATCGCTATCGAGCAAGTATTACTCAACGATATTGTTCGAGTGAGACCTGGAGAAAAAATCTCTGTAGATGGCATTGTAATCCAAGGGCATACATCTATAGATGAGTCGATGTTAACGGGTGAACCAATGCCTGTTGAAAAATCAGAAGAAGATGAAGTAGTTGCGGGCACACTTAATAAAACAGGTTCAATCTTATTTAAGGCTACCCGTGTAGGCAAAGATACTGCCTTAGCACAAATCATTAATATGGTTAAACGAGCGCAAAATTCTAAACCATCAATTGGACGTTTAGCGGATGTTATTTCAGCATATTTCGTGCCTGTTGTTATGATCACCTCAATCGTCAGCGCATTAGTCTGGTTAAATTTTGGACCCGATCCCGCGGTAGCTTTTGCTGTCGTATCAGCAACAACCGTTTTGATTATTGCATGTCCTTGTGCTCTCGGATTAGCAACACCCATGTCGGTAATGGTCGGTGTTGGTAAAGCCGCTGAAGCAGGTGTACTTATTCGTAATGGAGAAGCGTTGCAAACCGCTTCAAAAATCACTGCGATGATTCTTGATAAAACAGGCACTATCACTGAAGGTGCGCCTAAAGTGACTGATGTCCTTATTGCAGATGAATCATACAGCGAAAGCTATATTTTGAAAGCAGCCTCTAGTCTTGAAAGTGGCTCTGAGCATCCATTAGCCCAAGCTATTGTTGATTCAACCATTCAAAGTGGTATTGACCCTGAAACAGTCACGGATTTTAATGCGATTGCTGGGCATGGTGTTCAAGCTACATTTAAAGGGCGAGAATTGCTATTCGGTAATCAAAAGCTGATGTTAAAAAATGGTGTGCCGCTAATGGAGTTTGTTGAAAAGGCACAAAAACTTGCTGATGAAGCAAAAACACCTATGTATCTAGCTATCGATAAAAAACTTGCTGCAATTATTGCCGTATCTGATCCAATTAAAGCAGACTCTGTTTCAGCGATTAAGCGACTACAAGCTAATGGTATCCGTGTAGTAATGCTTACTGGCGATAACAAGGCTACCGCTAATGCTGTGGCAAAAAAAGTGGGGATTACAGAAGTTTTTGCCGAAGTTCTTCCTGAAGATAAGTCTAATAAAGTTGCCGAATTACAAGCGCAAGGTGAAATAGTTGGTATGACAGGTGATGGCATTAATGATGCTCCAGCATTGGCGTTAGCTAATGTTGGATTTGCTATTGGGACAGGGACAGATGTTGCAATAGAAAGTGCTGACATCACTTTAATGCGAGGATCACTACATGGGCTTGCTGATGCTATAGCTGTGAGTAAAGCGACATTACGTAATATTAAACAAAATCTATTTGGCGCTTTTATATACAACGTGGCAGGTGTTCCTTTTGCCGCCGGTTTATTATACCCGTTTTTTGGACTTCTACTGAACCCTGTTATTGCTGGGGCTGCAATGGCATTTTCATCATTAACAGTGGTGACAAATGCAAATCGATTACGTTTCTTTAAACCACAAGAACATTAATTTAGCCATTAGGAGAATTAGAAATGATGATAATAAATTTAATCGGTTTAGTGCTCATAGCCTTAATTATATGGTGGTTTTGGCTATACAAGCCAGCAAAAGCAGTTGATGCAAGTGCTGATAATATAACCGTAGTGGTTAATAACGGTATATATCAACCTTCTAGAATAAAAATTTTTCAAGGTAAAAAAACAACGCTGCAATTTTTAAGAAAAGACGGTAGTCCTTGTGCCGCTACTGTGTTGTTTCCTGCATTTGAAATCAGTGAAGAGTTACCATTAAATGCCAAGAAAACAATAGAGCTTCCGTCGATGTTAACAGGGGAATATTTATTTCATTGCCCTATGAAAATGTATACGGGCACCTTAATTGTAGAGAAGGAGTAATTTATGACTATTGAAAAAATAAGCGCAATTATTAATGAAATGGTTTTAGATAATTTTGTAAAAAAGCTTTGTGATCATAGTGTCACTGATTTCAGTATTTCATCTGTAAATGCTGCATATGGAGTGAGTAATGAGTAATAAACCTCGTTCATTTTGGTCTACTCCTTCGGGCTGGGCAGCGCTTGGACTCATTGGTGCTGCTTCATATTTTTTATTGATGGAGCATACTCAACATTTCTTCCAGTTTTTACCATTTTTAATCTTATTGCTCTGTCCTTTAATGCATGTGTTCATGCATGGAAGCCACGGAAAGCATGAACATATTACAAAGGAAAAAGATGAACCTGCATCATTTCAAGAAACTACAAATAAAAAGGGTGCTTTTAGGGATGGCTACATAGAGGGTCTCAAAGCAGGTAGAGAAGAAAAAGTGCCTAAGGAGAAGAATGATGAACGGTGATTACGGAATGTGGACTTTAGTGCTGCTGAACTCAGCAATCTTTATTTTTTTCGCCTTTAGTTTTGCTAAACCACAAACTAAGACCGATTGGCGAACTTTAGGTGCATTTTCGGCTTTTATTGTCGCTTTATTTACTGAAATGTATGGTTTTCCGTTAACTATTTATTTTTTGTCTGGTTGGCTTACAGAGAATTATCCAGGTATTGATTTTTTCGCTCATGAAAATGGTCACTTATTACATACGCTTTTTGGCTTTGAAGGTAATGCTCATTGGGACCCTCTACATATAGCGAGTAATGTATTCATTATTTCAGGATTTTTCATCTTATCTTCAGCATGGAATGTACTACATCAAGCACAAAAAGCTAAAACCTTAGCAACTTCAGGGTGGTATGCACGTTGTAGACATCCCCAGTATGTCGCTTTCATATTGATCATGTTTGGTTTTTTATTGCAATGGCCAACCATCCCAACTTTAGTTATGTTTCCAATTTTGTTAGTTGTTTATGTGCGACTTGCTAATAAAGAAGAAGGCATCGTTATTAGTGAGTTTGGAGACGAATACCTGAATTACATGAGTAAAACCCCTAGTTGGATCCCCAAGTTTAATTTAAATACATCATATAAGAAGCAAGGAGAAAATCATGAGTGATTTTGACCATAGAGTAGGCGTCAAAGAAATAAATTTAGTGACTAGAAACTTAAAACTAAATAATGTGACCGAAGACAACCGAAGTGCATTAATGGAAGAGATTGATCATCTTTTTGGTATTGATGAAGCTAGTTTCAATATGGAAGAAAAATCAATTTATCTTGCATATGATGCAACAAATATAAATTTAGATGGTATTGAGGATATCATCAAAAAACATGGCGCTGATATTCATAATGACTGGTGGACTCATACTAAAGAGGACTACTACAAATTTGTCGATCGGAACGTGAAAGATAACTCAGAACATACACCTTGGAGTTGTCATAAATCCCCTCCAGGAGCGGGAAGAAAATAACCTTTAAAATCATCTAAATTTATCAATGGCTGTAACTTTAAAGTAATAGTGTAAAAGGAGATATGAAAAATCATAATATGCTTCAATTGAACAAGTACTGATAAGTCTATTGCGTGGTGTAGATAATTCATGCCACGCAATATTACTTGAATTTTAGTGTACATATTTAAAGCAGGAATTTTATTGAGGATAATTATTATGGAAAGTTAATTTACTTTATTGCTATCCCTAAGACTATTTTAATTTTTAATACACTTTTGTTTTGGGGGACATGGGGTTCTTGGGCATCAGAAATAAAATTGTTGTGCCAGCCTCTATTATAGATCCCGCATGTGGAACTACCGTCAAAAAATAAGAAGGGTATGACAAACTTAGGTAATGGAATTTATTTTTATTCAAAGAAATGCCTAAACAATAACCTCGATGAATATGCTAAAAAAATTGATATTTTATCGTTAGCAGAAAAGGAAAGAAAAAATGACTCATAAAATTTCATTTAAAGCGTTTGGCCATGCGACTAGTTTTCTTATTGCATCAACTTTTGTTGTTTGCGTTGTTTTTGATTTGATGTTCCCTGAGTATGCTATGTATTCACTTTGGTTGAAACTGTTACCTGGATTTGAATGGATTACTTGGAAAGGTTTCTTTTTAGGTTTATTAGAAAGTTATCTATATGGTTGGTACGTCACCTTAATTTGGGTGCCAATATATAACTATGTAAACAGTAAGAGTAAATAAAATCGTCCACGTTTAGTGAGATTGATAATCGGAAATTCAGGATATTCAATAGCACAAAAAATAGCGTACAAGTGATATTCTATGGGGATTGATATACATCAGAAGACTGTTGACTATATCCAAGAAGTTGCCATGTTTTTAACTTAGAAGGGGTTAATGTGCGCGCCTTATAGGTAACAGTTGATAATTAATTTATTGTTACTTTGAATATTATTTTACGAAGCGTAGTTACATTGTTTGTAACGTGGGTTCTACACACACCTTAGTTGTTGATATTTAACGTTTTATATTTATTTTTGGCATTTTAATTGCTTGTTACAATATACCTGTATGAAATTTTGACACCAGAGAAATTAATATGACTATCGTAAACAATTCCCTTCTTGCTCAAATGCAGAGTATGTCACTTGAAGCACTCGCAAAACCACAAGGTAATAACGAAATTGTTAATAAACCTAATAATTCTTTTGGCGATTTACTTACCAATGCCTTGGAATCTGTTACTGAAATACATAAAGATGCAGGAAGAAAAATAACTGCATTTGAATTAGGGGATAGAAGTTTATCGTTAGCTGATGTAATGGTAGCAGGGGCTAAAGCAGGAGTAGTCTCTACGGCAACTATGCAAGTTCGTAACAAAGCTGTTGAAGGGTATAAAGAAATCATGAATATGCCAGTATAATTATCCTTCTAAAATTAAGTTGTGCAATTCAAGCAATATATAATCAGTTAGCTCACTTTTCTATGAACTAATATCTAGGCTCTTATATTAATAGGGAATATTTTCTACTCATCATAGAGTGAAAAAAATTAGGGTTAATGCTCTATTTTATCTGTCTTTTTTGAAAGACTAACTACCACCTTGGTGGTGCCGATTTCTGTCGAGATAAATACAAATCTATGCCTCCTGAAAGCTCATAAAAGTACAAAAATTTATTAGTACTATGAACCATTATGAGTCTGAAGTAGCTATCGGCTTTAAATGAGCTAGCCCCTACAGGATAATTTTTTCGGTGATCGAGAGACAAAGTCTACTCATTATGAATAACAGTTAAATTTGTTGATATTTTACTTATCAATAGTTCGTGTAATTCAACATCGGCTAGCTACATTATGAACAGCACAACATTATCTTTGAGCTGATTTATCGCAAAGGTGATGTCCACTTTATAATCATAGAGTCTATTCTTGTAAGGTTTCTTCACTTTTTGTCTTGCATCATGGATGGCAGATGCAGCAAGGTTTTAGTCAATAGTTTAGCGTGTAAATCTTGTAAAAAATCGTCAACAGAAACACTGGCTAATTCTCAATGTTGAGCCGACTTTAAATCCTTTGTAGTCTTCTTCAGCTCCCCAGCGTTGATGATATAAATTAGCGAAAAGGTAAGTAGGATAAACTTTCAAGTCAGTTAATGATGATACTAAAACTTCTAGATCACCTGATAGCAGGTTAACTCGAACTAATCTTAACCGTAGTGATTCGGTAGATTTTTGGTCCTTTCTATATCGACTAAGAGACTTTTCAGTGTAACGAAAATCTACGATATCACTGTATTTTTCACTTTCTAAAAAAGTTTTACAATATTAGAGCCTTTAATAATTCGCATGCAGAAATTAACATTTTTAGCCTATGGTATTTATAAAACCAAACGGTGATAACCTCTATCGTAAAGAACTAAACCGTCTGTTTGGATTAAATACTGAACAATTTATTGGTGGTTTCTCTATTTTTTAATTCATAAATAGTCTGCTGACCTAAAGAAAAAGTGATAGCTATTTTCCGCTTAATTCATAGAATATTGAGCTTCTAACTTTAATTGATTTTGCTTATTCGGTATTTCCATCTTTATTTAGCTCCCACATTAGATATTAACTAGGTCTTTGGCGTGAGACTGTGACATGCTTTGCTAAATTACATTAGATATTTGTACGAAAGCCATCTTGATATATTTAACATTGACTCATATTTAATGTATAGGCTTTATCGTACTGCTTTTTTTGAGGTTCTATGAAGAAAAATTCCATCCCACAATTTATTGGCGTAATTTTCAGTTTTATTGCTATTTGGTTAGTAAATGACTATTTTTTGGTTGATCAGTGTTTAGATAATAATGGTATTTTTAATTACAGCAAAGGTCAGTGTTTGTTAGAAAACGGTGATATAGAATCACCATTATTAGGAAAGTATTGGATCGTCATATATTTTTTCATGGCAATATTAATCGCATTATCTGTTTCATTTTTGACGCGTAAAATCTTCAAAATTGAGCAATAAAAGTATCCAAGTAACTCGAGTTCAATTGTTAATCACAACCATACCATCTTACTAGATGATTCACTGTGAGTAACATTTTTAGAGATATCCTTAAGAGATATCCCGTTATTTTATAAAAACCAATACGGAATAATACGCTAGGCTCTGACTTAATTTATAGTTACAGCATAAAGATCAGTTGCAGGCATTTTATCATCAATGATTTAGACACTTAGATTATCAAACTAAACTTTGCCACCGCAGCCCAAAACGTCGATGTTTTGATTGTTAAAATAAAGTAATCAAGCTAGAGTATTTGAATAAATATCATAGTAAAGCGAGTGATTTTAAAGGCTTGTTACATTACTAAATCATCATGGAGTGTAGTTCTAAAATGGAAGTTAAAATGTTTACCAAAATAATTAAGCCTAAACAAGGTTTCTGGCCTAATTCTAGAGCGGTATCTGACTGCGGATTAGAAGGCGAAATTAATCTGTGGCTAGCTTCAATGCCTAATATAGAAATTAAAAATATTACTCAATCACAGAGTGGTGGTTCATATATGCCAACAACATTAGTTGTAACTATTTGGTATCAATAATCATATCGATAATAAGAGTTGTTAATGCTTTGGCTATTCGCTATAACGTTTGGGTTTTGTCATTAAGTATCTCTGATTCGAAATAAACTAAAGCTGCTCTTTAATATGGTTTTGCGTTGTAATTGTAAAGGAAATAGTGTGAATAAAGCATATAGATTTATTATTTTAGCCTTACTAATAGCTGCTGCGATTAGCGCATACAGTTACGGTAGTTCAACCGGTATATTTGTATTTGTTATACTCGGTTTTGCTTTTGAAGGGATGTTCTGGATGAGTCTTTTTCGTCATAAAAAACAATCGAACAACGTTATTAAGACTAATGACTAATGTTAGTAAGATATGAGCAGTTATGATAACAAAACTTGATAACTCAGATGTAAACGTTGCTAGTCAAATTTTTGCTGTTTTTCAACGCTCTTATAAAATTGAAGCTCAATTAATAGGGACACTCAATTTCCCGCCGTTATCGCGTAATGTTGATCATATAAAAGATTCAACTACACGGTTTTATGGTTTTAGAGAAAATAAATGTTTAGCCGCAGTAATCGAGATTGCTATAGACAATGAGCATTTGGCAATTGATAGCTTAACGGTAGACCCTGATTATTTTAGAAAGGGTATTGCCAATAAATTAATAAACCATGTTCTAGGTAATGTCGATTTTTCAGTAGCGACGGTAGAAACGGCACTAGTAAACACACCTGCAATAGCGCTTTACAAAAAGCATGGTTTTGTTGAATTTAAAAGGTGGACGCCAGCTCATGGTATTGAAAAATTAGCCATGTCGATTGAAAGAGCTATTTAAAGATTTAACTTATACTATATTTAAATCATTAACTTACAATGCTAGCTGAAAAACTCAGAATTTATCATCTGTTTTCGCTGTTTTAACTTTTACTCAATGAGTTAGTCGACATTGGATGTTTTTATTAAAATAGTACTACCATCAATTTATATTGAGAACTCTTTGGAAAATAAGCACTACCGTGATGAGTTAGCATCACTACTGATTAAGCAATTTATCCCCGCAGGCTATAAAATAACTAAAGCTGTACAGCTAGGCCCTGTTCCTGAAAGTTCAAAGTATGATGCCTTGTGCTTTGCTTTAGATGGCAGGAACATTGTTTATCGAAAAGGGAAGGTGACACCTGATAGACCAGGCGCTTTTTTAGCTGTTTGGCAACGTCCACCGGTAGCTTCGCATTCGACTATTGAAAGTACCAATAGCAATAAACCTATTCCATTTAACACTGCTGATCTTGATTATTTGTTTGTATCTGTCGTTAGCCATTGTGATGATGCCCATGCAAGGGAAACCGTGCAGGGTGTAAAAAGTGGCTTATTCATTTTTCCCGTCGCTGTGTTGATTGAAAAAGGTATTGTTTCATCGGTAAAAACTAAGGGAAAAACAGGCTTTAGAGTATTTCCTCCTTGGAGTGAAGATAGAGGTGTCATCGGTACTCAGTTGTTTTCGGCAGCAGGCAAAAAAACGCAACGATGGCAATTACCCTATTTTTTATCGATTGATGATAATGGTGTAATTGAAGCAGAGAAATTAAAACAAATACTCAGCCATAATCCTCGCTAATGACTATTTAACAGTCGCTTTGAAAGTATAAGTTAAAGGGCGTTTATTTTATGAATCTCAAGCCGACTAGATAAAAACAGCACGGCAAAAAAGTAACTCTTCGATTGTTAAAATAGACTAGATCACGTATTTTCATTAAATAAAATAATAAAACGAGTTTTTTATCGCTTTGTTATTGATAGTTTTTATCTTTATAGCTTAGCTACGTATTAATTTAAGGATCAGCGTTGCAACCAAAAAAAATCATTATGCTTGGCGCAACAGGTGCTGTAGGAAATCAGGCGGCGTTAGTGTTAGCAAAAAATTCGGCAGTAAATACATTAACCTTACTTGGGCGAAATCCTGTAGAGAACCTTGTTGGTGATAATATTCATCAACATAAGGTTGATATTTTTTCACCGAGTTCTTATGAATCACTTATTGATGGACATAACACGGCAATTTGCACGCTCGGTGTTGGCCAACCCTCAAAGATAAGCAAAGAAGACTTCGTCAAAATAGATAAAAATGCCGTTTTGGACTTTGCACGAGCATGTAAAAAATCAGGCGTATCTCACTTTGAACTTTTAAGTTCTGTCGGTGCAAGTTCAAGTTCGAATTCCTTTTATTTACGTACTAAAGGAGAGCTCGAAGATGCTTTACAAGCTCTTGAATTTGAGCGGTTAAGCCTGTTTCAACCATCTATGATCATCACGCCAACTAATCGTTATGGCCTGTCACAAGCGTTTGTTCTTGCCGTAATGCCATTACTTGATCCTGTTTTTATCGGCCCATTAAAAAAGTACAGAAGTATATTGGTTGAACGTTTAGGGGCTGCCATCGCGATGAATTTATTTAAGGCTGTCGAAGATGGCAGTTCAGCAGAGATTTTAAATTGGGCTGATTTTATCAGGCTATCAAAAACCTCAAAAGATATTTAATTAGCCGAGAACAGCTGATTATTAAATGAAAAATAATAGAAAGATGAGTTTACTTTTAAGCTCATGATTAGATTTTAAATAAGCTTACACTTTAGTATTATCAGTGGGGCTCTTATAAAAAAAATATTACAAGGATGCATTATGTTCTCACAAATTTTATTAGCAATGGCAGCTGTTTGGCTTTTTTATCTTGGTGTTACAACTTACTCCGTTTTCGATATTTTAGCTGGGTGTTGCTTAATGATTAAATCTGCAGCCATGTTTTATGCGGCAAAGACGGGCTCATCGTTTCAAGAAGAAATGACTAAATGGTATGCACAACGCAACAGTAAAAAAGAGATGTTATAACTACTTAATCTCCCCAAGGCTAAAAATATTAATTATACGATATGCTCTTGAACTTGCTACTTAGGCTATAAATTATGAATAATTTTCGTGTTTTATTGTCAGTTACCATTTTTTTACTTAGCTCGTACTTTCTTTTTGATCTGATACTGTTTGGCTTTAATTGGCTATTGCTAGTTTTCAGCATCATTGGTTTTGTTGGTGTGCATTATTTATGGCCACCAAAATACGATGATGAAAGTCCATGGTATGACGCATTAGAGCTTATTATTGACCTTCCTTATCGAGCGATAGCGATGTTTGTGAGAGCGCTTGGGCAAGTATTCAAAAACGCTGATTCAGGTTTGAATTTGTAATCTGTATTCAGTAAAATTTTATTCAGTAAATGCCAACATGCGTGCAAGCTGGTTAATCAGAAAAAAGGAATTTAATGTGTTTTTTAGTTTGGCGGTATCTTCTGGATTATTGGCAACAATTTGGTTAGTCATTGGTGTTTACGTCGCTAGCAAATTTTATCCGGGTTACAGCCATGCAAAACAGTTTTGTAGTGAATTAGGTGCTACTGGCAGCCCAACTGAGAAATTGTCACCGCTCGTCAATAACTATCCATTAGGGGGATTATTTTGCTTGTTTGGTTGGTATGTAACTCAGCTTTCTAACGTATCATTATTGGTTAATCTCTCAGGATGGCTGATTATTATTCACGGCGTAGGCACATGGATAGCGGGCTACTTTCCTATGGACGCCGATCCGCTGACAAAAAATCCAACATTACATTGTAAAATTCATTCGTGGGCTGGTTTTATTATGCTGCTCTCACTCGTCGTTGCACCAATATTCATTGCCTTTAGCCCTACAACAGCGATTATCCCGTTATATTTTCGTTTATGTTCTGTGTTTTTAACACTCGCTGCTGTTTATTACCTCTTTGCAATGGCAAAAGCTGTGAAGCATCAAGGTGATCCAGGTTTACATCAACGGATTTCTTATGGTTTTCAGCTACTATGGCTAAGTATGTTTTCTTTAGTGTTGATGTAGTCACAAATTAAAATTTGCTAGCGACTCTAAAAGCGCACTAGGTAAGATAAAATCAGCCTATCAAGGGCAATTTAGCATCAGCGCTAGAGACAATAATAATCCTCAGATTAAAAAAGTGAGAGTTGTTTCTACGGTTGTCTATTATCTTTCAGATTGATCAGTGCTTTGTAGTCGCAGTGATAAAAAAAGCTATTCATGCTCGAAGCGATAAACAGATCACAGATAAGCCAAGTAAGCTTGAACACGGTTATTAATCTTGTTTACTGCCAAGTTTAAGCACAAGTTTAAGCCCAAGTTTAAGCCCAAGCTTAAGAGATACTTTATGCCAAATTATGAACAATATACCCCTGCAGAGTTACTTGATGTATTTATCAATATTGATGACCAGCATTATCCTGAGCGTGCACTAACTATTTTAAGCCAATTAGCTGTTAGGCTTGAACTTGATTTTATGGCGGTGGAGTTAACGTCAATTATCTCAAATCCGACAGAAAATCGGGGGCGAATAGGGTATTTTGATACACAATATAGTTTAAGTGAAAGCTACACTGACGATGCGGTTGCTGTTAGAGATAAATTAATTCGTTTAAAAGCATTAGCGACCGCTAATTCAGCCAGTTAATAGCTAATATCTACGATCTAATACCTAACCTAATACTGAGCTAGCAGTAGACTAAAAAGCGTGTTTTTCATTGATGACCAATGACAGTCATTTATAAGTGAAACTAAAGCCATTTCTAGCAGCATGTTTAAATAGTATTGTAATGCCATTTAAATCAACGGCTATGGCTTAACAACCCTAGTGTTATCGTGCGTGATGTGGTTAAATTTAACTATAAGAAAAACGGCTAATAAGGCACTCATTTGTTCTATCTTTATCCTGCTAACAAAATGGAAAATTTGTTAGTTTTGCTTGATAAAATTCAGCAACTTTCTCCACTTCCAGTTTTCGCCCAAGATACGGTTATTGTGCAAAATGCCGGTATGCAACATTGGTTGAATATGTCACTGGCTGAGCAGCGTGGCATCAGCATGAATATGCGCTATGCATTACCGTCACAATTTCTCTGGAATTTAATTCGAAATTTAGCCAGCGATGAAGACGTACCAGAGCAGTCGCCTTATTCGAGAGAAGTGCTTGCCTGGCGTATTGACACCTTATTAGCTTCTAATGAAGTCCTCACCGATGACACCTTTCAGGTGGCGAGTAACTATTGGCAAGCTGACGCTGAAAATATCAGTGATGATAAAAGCCATAGTGAAGCCGAGCAACTGAAACGTTATCAATTAGCGTGTCAGCTAGCTGATCTATATGAACAATACTTAATATTTCGCCCTGAATGGATCCATGCTTGGCATCAAGGAGAGTTTCCCGCCTTTGATCAACAGGCAAGTGAAAGTGCTTCATCATCTAGTGCGAATACCTCAAACGAGCAATTATCAGAAAGTAATGCCGTTTGGCAAGGTAAGCTGTGGCATTTATTGGTGCGAGAGCAACCTTATGATCCTCATGAATTAGTCGCGCTGGCGATAAAAAACTTAAACGATGCCGATAGACTAAAAGCACAAGCATTGCCGCATCGCTTATCATTTTTTGGTATTAACGCCATGGCACCACTTTGGCTAGAATTTATTAATGCCTTGAGTGAGCAAATTGATGTGCACTTTTTTCACTTAAACCCTTGTTATGCTTATTGGGGCGATGTGGTTACTGAAAAAAATGCCATTGAAGCTTGGCTTAAAGGTACTGACTTTTCTACAAAAGAAAGCACAGAAAACTCAGAAAGCCCAAAACTAGCATTAGAGGCTGAAAACTCTGCACTGACAGGCTCTGATAGCACTGCTGATAGCAATGATATCAATGCTGATTTAGCCGATATAAATCGCCAAGTGGGTAATCCTTTATTAGCGAACTTAGGTCAACAAGGTCGAGAGTTTATGGCCTTGTTATATCAATACAGTACCATCAATATTGAGGTCTTTGAATCAGCGGTTGCAGACTTAGGCAATGACGATTCAAATAGCACAGGTCAAGTCGAACCTAGCGTTGAGGCCATTGCGCAAGCTCATGTTTTAGCGAGTGTGCAGCAAGATATTTTGTCATTATCAGATGCGCGTTCACCTGAATCGCCAAGTCATCAACAAGCACCGAAGGTTGATGGTTCAATTTTGATCACCAGTGCCCACAGTGCCTTGCGAGAAGTGCAGGGCTTGCATGACTGGTTATTACATCAATTTAATCAAGACAAAAGCTTAACACCAAAAGATGTCTTAGTGATGTGTCCGCAAGTTGAGCAATACGCCCCTTATGTTAATGCTGTTTTTACGCGGGGTTGGCAAGATATTGCAGACGAAGTGCCACCACTACCATGCTCAATTGCCGATCGTATTAGTAAAGACGCTGAGCCATTAGTGGCGGCGTTTACGCAATTATTGACCTTGCCCGATAGTCGCTTTCAAGTTTCGAGCTTAATTGCATTATTACGTTTACCGGCTATGCAAGCACGTTTTGGACTTAACCTAGACGATATTGAAAAAATCACCCATTGGCTTGAGCTTTCTTGCGTGCATTGGGGCTTAGATAAAGCGCATAAGCAACAAGTGCTGGCACAAAGTCAACACAGTGACGAGCAATCAGCTTCAACTTTACATGGCACTAGCGACAGCTTTACTTGGCAGCAAGGTTTGACGCGCTTAATGCGTGGTTTTGCGTTTTCTGATCACAGTGTTATTTATCAAAACCAGATGTTATTACCAAGTGTTGAAGGCAGTGATAGCGAGCTATTAGGTAAACTAATGCTAATTATTGAGCAGTTACAGCTAACAGCCATTAGCATGTCAAAAGCCCGAACAGCCTCACAATGGCAACAGTTTTTGTTTGAGTTATTACAACAACTCTTTGATGATGAAAACGACAATGGCTTGAACATTATTCGCACGGCGATTGAGTCGCTAGTAGAGTATTGTCAGCACGCAGCTTATAACAGCGATATTAGTTTGGCGGTTATTCGTGACTTTTTAAACAGTCACTTTAGTCAGCCAGATCCCGGTCGCCAGTTTATGATTGGCCAAGTCACTTTTTGCTCTATGCTGCCTATGCGCAGTATTCCTTTTAAAATTATTGCGGTATTAGGCTTGAACGATGGCGAATTTCCACGTCAACGCCAACCGTTAAGTTTTGATTTAATGACCACAACACCAGCACAGTTGGGTGACAGATCACGTAGAGGCGACGATAGATACTTATTTTTAGAAGCGATTATATCTGCGCGACAAGCCTTGTACTTAAGCTATCAAGGTAAAAACATTAAGAACAATAAAGACCGTCAGCCGTCGTTGGTATTAAAAGAATTAATGGAGTATTTAGCGCGTGGTTATGGCTGGAAGTTACTCGGTTTAAATGCCGAGAATGAAGTTAAGCCTAAAACTGAAACTGAACATGAGCCTAAACATGAAATAAGTCCACTTAGCCAAGTCAGACAGTTACCCATGCAGGCGTTTAGTGAGCAAAACTATCTCGGCAGATTCGCTAGCTTTGATGCAAACTGGCTACAATTACGCCGAGCGAAACCTGAGCTTGCCCAGCGAGAAATCAGCATAACTGATGAAATTGCTGATAGCTGTGACGATAGCAGCGGCTATAACAATGGCGATAACAGTGGCAATGAATCTGCAGATGCGACACAAAGTACAGAGCTTAGCCGTATCGCTGAACATGCTAAGTTATCTGCCAGTGATGTTATTCGCTTTTATCAACACCCCGGGCGCTATTATGGCCAACAAGCACTTTATTTATACTTAGATAACAACAACACCGTAATTAATGACGTAGAGCCGTTTGTGCCAAATCATCTTGACAGCTATTTATTGAGACAGGCATTACTCAACTATTATTTAGCGCCGGCTCAAAGCAAGCAAAACAGCGATGAAATATTACTAAGTGCTAAGCTCTCAGGTCATTTGCCCGACTTACCTAACACCGATGAGTTGATACAAGGTTGGCAACAAGATAGTGAAGATTTTAGTCAATTTATTATTAGCGAACTCACACACGCTGACGCTTTGTCTATTGCACCTATTGATTGCAGCGTGACACTAAACGTCGCGAGCGCCTTAACGCAACAAACGTTACTCGCGAATAACTTGTTTTCTAGTGATGAGCTAACAACATTAAAAGCGATACTGCCTAAGCATTTAACGCTGAGCAGCAAACTGACCATTGTTGATAACAAAGCGGTGTTTTATCGCAGCAGTAGCGCAAAAGCGAAAGATTTGTTCACCTTATATTTGCATCAATTGATTATTCAGGTGGCACAGCTTGAAGCGATGCAAGCGAGCACTTTAGCTGCGTCGTCAACTGAACTTGCCAATGTTAGTGCTAGCCACGGTTATTACTTTGACACTAAAAGCCAGAAACCAAGTCAATTTTACTTTAGCGATATTGATGATGCTAAAGGGCAATTATTGCGCTTAATTTCATGTTTTTATTTAGGGCAACATCAACCCATGCTACTTAATGGTGATATTGCTGAAAAAATACGTAAGAGCAAAGTATTTGAGCAAGCACAGTTCGAACAATTTTGGTCTGACAGTAACAGTTTTCAAGCTTTTGGTGATGATGCCTACGTACAATACTTTTGGCCACAATGTCCTGATTATGACGAGGTATCGCCAAGATTACTGACGTTATATCAGCCGATGTTTGCTGCCTTGCAAACTGTGAAGCAGGGAGCTAAAAAATGAAAAATTTGAACGCAAACACTATCGCGCTGCAAGGTAAGCACTTAATCGAAGCCAGTGCCGGTACCGGTAAAACGCATAATATCACACGGATTTTTTTACGATTATTATTAGAGCGAGAATTACCGATTGAACAAATTTTGGTGATGACATTCACCAAAGATGCAACCGAAGAAATTCGCGGTCGTATTGATGACTTTATTCGAGAAAGTTTGCACAGTTGGGATCGTTTAATCGTTAGCGATGATTACTTTAAAAGTTTAAGTGCCAACCTTGCCAGCAAAAGCATTGGCAGCAGAGAAGTTAAAGCACGTTTAAGCCAAGCATTGTTGTATATCGACGAAGCCGCCATTTTTACCATTCATGGTTTTTGTAAACGGGTTTTGAACCAATATGCTTTTGCTAGCGGTATTAGTTTTAGTGCTCAAATGGAAACAGACACGCAAGATATTATTTTAGAGGCCTGCCAAGACTGGTATCGCGTGCTGGCATTAAATACAGAAAACAATAGCCAAGCGTTTAAATTAGTGACTGAATTTTGGCCAGAGCCAAACACTTTTATTAATCAGTTTGCTAAAGCGTTATCGACACAAAATGTGTTGAATGTGCAAGACCCAGAGAACATAGGCATCGAGTTTAAAGCGTTAGTTGAGCAGGCAATCGCAAGCTTGAATGAGCATAAAGCGATGTTAACTGAATCATTAATTGATGTTAAAAAGGGCGCTGAGCGAGAAAAACGTCAGCAAGAGTTAGATTTATTACTCACTTGGCTAGCCGCATTGTCGGCTGATGTCACAGGCCAACATGGCAAAATGCCGGATGCTTTTATTGACGGTCGACGTTATGCGCGCTCAAAAGTAAAAAGCGAGTTAGTAGAAATTTTTACTGCTGTTAATATTGTTAAAAAACAACATCCTGATTTAGCCAAACAGCTAAATAGAGCGCAAGCTTTACTGATTGTTAGGCAAGGGGTTTATCATATTCGCGCTGAAATTAGCCGTAAAAAGCTACAAGCGAATGTGATGGGTTTTGACGACTTAATTAGCACGTTAAATGATTGCTTAACGAACGAGCTAAGTGATGTGAACACTGAAAAGCAAGATGGCAAAGAAGGCGGCAAGGTAAGAGGGAAAGAGCGTGATGAGCAACATCAACCGACAGCTACCCTAGCTAATAGTATCTTTTCTCAATTTCCAGTGGCACTGATTGACGAATTTCAAGATACCGACCCACAGCAGTTCTCAATATTAAAAGCGATTTATTATCGTCAGCCGAGTGCGGCGCTTTATATGATAGGCGATCCAAAACAAGCGATTTATGGCTTTCGCGGTGGCGATATTTTTGCTTACCTTTCAGCGCGAAACGATTGTGATTATCAATGGTTGATGGACACTAACTGGCGCTCGAGTGCCGCGATGATCACCGGCTATAATCGTTTGTTTTATGGTAATAAACTCTCTGATGAAGCAGCGGATGTTTTTGGCTATGACATACCTTATTTACCGGTAAATGCTTCACCAAAAGCGCACGAAAAAGTATTTTTAGACCGCCAATTTAACGCGCTGCAGTTTGTTCATTTTAATGTTGAGTCAGAATCGAAGAGTAAAGACGGTAAAGATAAATCAGTAAAGCAGGGCTATCGCACGAATATGGCCGCTTGGTGTGCTACTGAAATTGTCCGTTTATTAGCGTGTGCTGAACTTGATATCGCCAGTGGTGATATTGCGCTATTGGTGCGAGATGGCACTGAAGCCGCGGATATTAAATTTGCTTTAAATGAATGTGGTTTAGCTAGCGTGTTTATGAGTAATCGCGCAAATTTATTACAAAGTGATGAAACAAAACATTTAATGCAGGTATTGAAAGGCATTTTGTTTTTAGAGAATGACCGCTTGTATACCGCAGCATTAGCAAGCCCGTTGATGGGCTTTAATCGTGAAAAACTACTGCAGTTGCAGCACGATGAACAACAATGGCAACAATTAAAAATTAGCTTTGAAAAACTGCGCAACGAATGGCAATTTAAAGGCTTTATTAGTATGGCATTGCAGCTGATGCATCAACATTTTCACATTGACGTAACTGACGTAACTGACGTAACTGACGTAAGTGATGCCAGCAGTAGCTCAGCACTTACTCCTACCTCAAAAGCCACCAACAGTAATGCCGATAGAATATTAACCAACTTATTGCATTTATTTGAATTATTGCAGGGAGCGAGTCAACGACATCGTCAACCGCAAGAATTACTGTTTTGGTTTGAACAACAAAGCCAAATAGATAACCCAGAGGTTGAAGCTGAGTTACGTTTAGAAAGTGATGAAAACCTGATCCGCATTATTACTCAACATGGCTCTAAAGGCATGGAATATCCGGTCGTTTTTGTCCCCTTTGCTACGCGCCATAAAGATCCACTTAAGTTTGGTAATCGTAATGTCACGTTTATCGAATATCATGATGAAAGTGGCGCGCTACACCATAGCTTAGATGGCAGCGAAGAAGCGAGAACGCGTATGGCGGCAGAAGCTTATGCCGAAGCTATTCGACTACTTTATGTGGCGGTGACGCGGGCGGAAAAACGTTGCTATATTCTCAGTACGGCTTTTGACAACTATGAAAAATCCCCTTTAGGTAAAACCCTAAAATGGTCAACAGACACTGATATTACCAGCAGTTTGCAGCAATTAGCCCAAGACAACCCTGAAGAAATCGCACTGGAAGTGTTGGATAACTATGCTTTTGAAGAAAGCTCTCCGGAAGAAAATGCTTCTGAAACTAGCTCTTCAGCAGAGCAATTAGCTACAAAAAGTAATAGCACGCAATATATACAATCAAAAGCACAGTCAAGAGCAGAGCCAAAAGTTGCCAAATTTAATGGCAAAATCGAACGTGATTGGTGGTTAAGCTCATTCTCTGCCTTGAGTAAAAACTTACGCCATAATGGTGTTTCAGCCCCCGACCGTGATAATCAAGAATCGGCTTTAGTGGATGAGCAAGACACATTGTTCAATGCGCTTAGCAATAACAATAAAGCACTGCGTTTCTCGCTAACCAAGGGCGCGCAAACCGGTAACTTATTGCATGATATTTTAGAGCAAACCGATTTCTCTGCCCCTGACTGGCAAAAAAGTTGTCATTGGCCTTTAGTCAAATATGGCGTAATAGATGGCGAAACGGGAAAAACTGTTGAGAATGCTAGTGAAAGTACTCGCGAAAGTAGCGTAGAAGCTGCGAGCAATGACAGTAATGTATCGCAACAAAACCAAGGTCAAGAGTTGCTAGTACAATGGTTAGACGAAGTACTGCAAACGCCACTTAACCGTGATAGTGCCTTGTCTTTAGCGCAGTTAACGCCAGAAGATACTTTACGTGAAACTGAATTTTATTATCCGATGCGATCAGCCAGTAGTAGTGCATTAACTAAACTGCTGACCGAGCATAGAAATAACAATTTTAGTCGTGATATTAGTGCGGATGCTAATAGCAACAACCAAAGGAAACATCGAGTACACTTACCGTCATATCAGCAACTGAAAGGCATGATGCATGGTTTTATCGATTTAATTTTTCATGCCGATGGCAAATATTATGTTTGTGATTATAAATCTAGTCATTTAGGCGATCAATATAGCGATTATAACGACTCGGCGATGCGTCATAATATTGAAAAAAATCATTATGATTTACAATACCTTATTTACTCTTTGGCATTACATCGTCATTTGAAATATGCCTTGGCAGATTACGATCCTGAGCAACATTTTGGTGGTATTTATTACTTGTATTTAAGGGGAATGAGCAGCGAAACTGACCATCAAGATTGTGGCGTTTATTATCGCCAAATCACGCTGGCAGAATTAGAACAACTAGATAACATTTTTGCGGGAGAAAACACCCATGCCTGAGCTTATTCTGAACAGTGAAAGCACGACTAATGCGCAAACAGCAAACATTTACGCCTCTTTTGCTCATGCCGCTCGTCAATTGGAAGGTTTAGTCGCGGTCGATTACTTCTTCGCCAAAGAAATCAGTCAATGCCTAGGCTTTTCCGCCTCTGTTACACCGAGTCTTGAGTCAGCAAACCTTGCTAGCGAAAAACTTGAGCAAGGTCACGAGCAACAACAATGGTTTCATTTACTGATAGCCTTAAGTGCAAGTTTGCGAGACGGTCATAGTTGTTTACCATTGGCGCAAGTTGCGGGTAAACGCTTGTTCGCTGATACGATGAATCAAAGTGGCACTAGCACCAACATTAACAATAAAGGCTTTTTATTTAGCGATTTAACTACCCTCAACGCGCTAATGACAAAACTGCCTTTAGCACCGTTAAACGAAAATGAGCGGGCACAAACAGCGCAGCCACTTAATCAAGCTGAACCTATCGTATTAAGTCATGAGCGTTTATATCTACGGCGCTACTTTCAATTCGAGCAAGAGTTAAAACAAGTAGTGTATGAGCGTCGTAATATTAGCGAGCAACAAACGAGTTTGTCAGCAGATGGCAGCACAGCACTGGCTAATCTTAGTGAGATAAAAAGCATTATTGAAACTTTATTTCCTGAATCAGTACAACAAGATGCAAGTAAAGATAACGATATTGATTGGCAAGCAGTTGCCGTGGCCAATGCGATTAATAAAGATTTTGCTATTATTGCTGGCGGTCCAGGTACGGGAAAAACTTATACCGTAACGAAATTACTCGCAGCGTTGATAATGCTTGCGAACGCCACTAGTAAAAGCAACAGTTCTGATGCTGATAAAGACAATAACGATAGTGACTTTATCGCACCACGTATTTCTTTAGTCGCGCCAACCGGTAAAGCCGCACAGCGATTATCTGAATCTATCACTAATGCCGTTAAGGGCTTTCGCGGTAAAATCGATGACGCCGTATTAGATCTTATTCCTGAGCAAGCACAAACCATCCATAGATTGTTGGGCGTTATTCCTGAACAAGTAAACTTTCGTCATCATCAAGACAACCAACTCGCCATTGACATTTTACTGATTGATGAAGTTTCTATGGTTGACTTACCTATGATGACGCGTATTTTTCGCGCTTTACCTGCTCACACCAAAGTTATTTTATTGGGTGACGCGGATCAATTACCGTCAGTTGCTGTAGGCAGTGTTTTAGCGGATTTTGCCCCCAGACCACATGTGGGTTATAGCGCTTTAAATCATCAATATTTAGCACAGGTTACCGGTTATCAGTCGCTCGAAAAAGATGTCACGGTACTAGCAGAAAATAGGCAATACAGCGCAGCTGACTGTGTCGCTTTTTTAATGAAAAGCCGTCGCTTCGATGGTGAGGGTGGTATTGGTCGTATCGCTAATGATGTTATCAAGGGTAACTATCAAGAGAGTTGGCAACTGTTACAAGCAAGTGCAGCGCTTGATAATTCGGCGCAAACTGAGCTTTTTGATAACGAAAAAGAACTGACATTACTTTCTGGCAGTATCGAAACATGGTTAACGCCGCTCGTTGAGCAATATTATTTAGGCATAAGTCAGTGCAGTAAAGTTGAAGACGCTTTTGTTTTACTGGCAAAGTTTAGAATTTTATCGTCTACGCGCAAAGGCCCACAAGGGGTTGAAAACCTGAACGCACTGGTAATTGATATTTTACGCGACAAAGGTGTTATTCCTTTTAATCGTTTTGAGTCAAACACTACCTTGTATGCGGGTCAGCCGATAATGATCAGTGAAAATGATTATCGCTTGGGCGTATACAACGGTGATATTGGTTTATTATGGCGTAATAGTCATGGTCATTTAATGGCAGTATTTGAGAACGCGCAGGGCGGTTATGACTGGATATTGCCATCGCGTTTACCTAAATTTGAAACCGTTTATGCCATGACCATTCATAAAACCCAAGGTAGTGAGTTTGCACACGTTGCTATGGTGCTGCCTGAGCAAAAAGACAATAGATTATTGTCACGTGAATTATTATATACTGGCATTACCCGAGCGAAGCAACGCTTGAGCATCGCGAGCAGTCAAAGCGTATGGCAAAGTGGCGTTAGTCAGCAAGTTAAACGCCATTCTGGACTCGCAATAGAACAATAATCAGTAATCAGTAATCAATGATCAATAACCAGTAATCAATAATCGTTATTGAAATTACAGACCTTATAGAAGTAGATTGAAAATGAAGTTAAGAGAAGTTGAAAAAACAGTATACCGTAAACATTTAAATATTATTATTGTTGGCTTTATTGCCAGTTTACTCGTATTAGCGCTAGCTTATGGACAAGGCTTAATAATGCTATTTGCTGATAGCGTGAACTTAACGCCAGAGCCTGTTGTGACTGCCGCGGCTGAAGTTGCAGGAGAAGTAGCTGAAGTTGCAGAGCCAGAAAATAATTTTCAATATAACTTTTTAGGCGTATTAATGGCGTTACTGACCTGTGTATTTGCTTTACATAGATTACGCGCTAGCACATTTTTTAGTGAAGTGTATTACGTTTGGCAAGTTAAGCAGCTACAAAACGCTGTCTACCGTAAACTGAAAAAAATAAAAGCCGCTGCCGGTAATGATGATATCAATGCTTTGATAATTTTGAATTTTTATTATGCTAGCTTAAAGCAGATTTATTTATTAGATGACAACACGCTAACAATGTCTAAACTCAATAGCGATATTAGTGAGTTGAACACACGTATAGAAGAGAAAAATTTAACTTTATCAACTGATCAGTTTGATGCGTTAATGTTAGCCGATTACTGATCACTGCTCATTAATAATAGGTCGTGAGAATAATCACGATACTCAATTAATATAAACGATAGTAAGGAATATATCATGATAGGTTACGTTACTTTAGGTACTAATAATTTAGAGCAAGCTGTTGCGTTTTATGATGAATTACTCGGCAGTATTGGCGCAGGCCGTTTTATAGAAACTGAGCAATTTGTTGCTTGGTCTAAAGGTGCTGGCGAAGCAGGAATTTCTATCACCAAGCCATTTGATGGTAAACCTGCAACTGTTGGTAATGGTGTTATGGTCGCTATTGAACTTAGTTCAACTGATGAAGTGGATGCCTTTTATCAAAAAGCGCTTGAATTAGGCGCTACCTGTGAAGGACCCGCAGGACCGCGCGGTGAAATGGCTGGCTTTTACGCAGGTTATTTTCGAGACTTAGATGGTAACAAACTTAACGCCTTTTATTTAGATATGCCTGTCGCTTAGCGATAAGATTGTTATACCGCTGCTTTTCAAACACTGAAATCTATAGGTTGAAGCGCAGCGAGATAAGGTAAATTGATTGAGCATGTCTTTTTACTATGACAGAGCTATTAGCCGAAAGAGTATCTCTGTTTGTGGTAATTAAGTTAACGTACGGCCCTAGCTGATTGTTAAATCGTAGATGTAAGTAATTAAAGGAAAGAATACTGCAAATGAAAAAATTAAAAAATGAAGCTGATTTATTAAAAAAAGCCATTACAATTGGTGAAGGTTACGCAAAAAATCGTGGTTATAAAGGCTTTTCAGCGACTAATGCAGCGAAAGAAAAAATTGAAAGCTTATATCGTTTGTTGGTAAATGATAAACTTATTCAGCCGTTGCCAAAAGATGGCGAAGATTTAGCAAGCATGAAGCACAAATTAGCTTTATGGATTGCAAAACAATTACCAGCTGATCATCCACTACTTAAATAATTTGAACTCGAATAAGCTAATGGTTTATTTATACATTGGTCTCCAAAGTAAAATTCAGAGCAAAGTTCAGAGCAAATAAACCAGTATTGGCTCGCGGGTTAATTTAATTGGCTTTAAGCTCATTAAATTAACCAATCAGCATTAATATAAATGTCAGTAATTACAAGAAGCCCACTTGCACTATGAATCGTAAAAAGAAAATCAATCAAGTCTTGAAAGCAAAAGTTAAGAAAATGAATGCCAAGCAGCAAAAAACCAACAAGCCTAAATATGTTTCTAAGGCTGAACGCGCGGCTATTGAGGCAAAAGAAGCACAGAGCAATACCTTGGCTGATGAGGCAAGTACAACGTCAACAGACTAAAAACCTTGCCGTGGTATGTTGCTAAGCTAAGCTAAGCTAAGCTAAGCTAAGCTAAGCTAAATCAAGCTAAATCAAGCTAAATCAGGTTAAGTTAAAGTAAACTAAATCAGGTTAAAGTAAGCCAAGCCAGCGAAAACAAGCTTAGTTAGGACGGTTTATATGCAAGACATGACAAAACAAGTAAAAAAAATCGTTATTTTTGGCAATTCAGCATCAGGTAAGTCTAGCTTAGCGAAAAAGTTAGCAAAGCAAGAGCAGCTTACACATTTAGATCTCGACACCTTAGCTTGGTTGCCTGCTGCTTCTCCTACCTCACCACCGCAACGTCAGCACCTTGATATTTCAATGACAGAGATTAATGCTTTCATTCATCAGCATAATGCTTGGGTGATAGAAGGTTGTTATAGTGATTTATTAGTACAGACATTGGATAAGTGTAGTGAAATTATATTTCTTAATTTACCTATTGAGTCTTGTATTGATAATGCAAAAAAACGTCCGTGGGAACCTCATAAGTACAACAGTAAAGCCGAGCAAGACAACAACTTAGCCATGTTGATTGACTGGATAGCA
The DNA here is from genome assembly GCA_049642265.1 of Cognaticolwellia sp. GTDB lineage: Bacteria > Pseudomonadota > Gammaproteobacteria > Enterobacterales > Alteromonadaceae > Cognaticolwellia. The sequence continues at coordinate 58,732 of JBAROR010000105.1, forward strand.
CAATATGAGCAACGCACTGATAGTTTCTCTAAAGCCGCGCATCAGCAGCTATATGATGAGTTTAACGGTGAGAAACTAGCACTTATAAAAAATCAATAACGGTAGTTCAGCAACTAAACGCTTTTAATTTTAAACTAGCAGCAGAGTTTCCAACAAATAATTTTTCATTGGATATTTTTCACTACAAAGTTATTTTAATTCACGGTCTTTTTTTTACCGACAAATTAAACGTTTTCACATCACATTAACCCCGTGCATCACAATCTTTTACATTAAATGTATTTCATACTTAGTTGCTCTGTAGTCTCAGTTACCATTAACACGACTAATATTAACGGCAGTTACTAAGACCTTGCAGACGTTTACATCAAGATATTATCGTTATTTAAGTCATAGTTTCTTGTTAAGTTTCATTAGGTAAAAACATCTCTGCGAACATCTCCGTCAGGTATTCAAACTAGCGTATAGTTATAAACTTGGTGATAAAATCATAAATGGTAGATAACAATTCAGATAACAAGTCAGATAACCGTAAAGTAATCCACCTTCTTTTCTTAATTTACATAAATACGAATGATCATTTTTTGTATGCGCTTTGTGTTGTCTGCGCGTGTAATCAACTAAAAATACATTTAGCTCTTGTAATGTTGACGTGCAAGGTGTCGCTATTATTAACCTTCATTGAACTCAACCATTTATTGTAATCGTCTATTTAGCAATGTTTTATTGTGAATTTTTTCTACTATTATTTTTTATATTTCAATATTTTGTATACATATTGACTTAAGTCAAAGTGCTTTATGTAATATCACCTCATACTTTGTAACAGGTACTCGTTATTATTAATAACGCTAATTTTTGGAACAATAAAATAATGAAAAAATTTAAAAGTTTAGGAATAACACTCGCTATTTCACTAATCTCATTTTCATCACTGTCATTTGCCGGTGAAGCATTTGATATTGAAAATATTGGCATTAAATCTAAAACGGAGGGATTGGAACGTGTCACTCAAACTTTAGTGTCACCACCATTTTTACCAAAACATGATCAGGTTGCTAAAGGCAGTCCTAAAGTCATTCAAATGACAATGAATATTATTGAAAAGGAAATGGAAATAGCTCCGAATGTTTTTGTGCAAGCGATGACTTTTGAAGGTTCAAACCCTGGCCCAATGATAGTTGCTCATGTAGATGACTATGTTGAATTAACACTGAAAAACCCTAAAACCAATACTATGGTTCACAATATTGACTTTCATGCAGCAACAGGTGCTTTAGGTGGCGGTGCACTAACCGACGTAGCTCCGGGTGAACAAGTTATTCTTCGCTTTAAAGCAACTAAAGCGGGCGTTTTTGTTTATCATTGCGCACCTGGTGGCGTTATGATTCCTTATCATGTTGTATCAGGTATGAATGGTGCAATTATGATCCTTCCTCGTGACGGTTTGAAAGACAATAAAGGAAAATTGGTCACTTACGACAAAGCTTATTATATCGGCGAGCAAGACTGGTATGTGCCTAAAGATGAAAAAGGTAATTTCAAGCGTTATGCTACTCCTGTAATGGGTATGGCGGATACCATGGAAGTTATGAAAACACTTACGCCTACTCATTTAACCTTTAATGGCAAAGTAGGCGCTTTAACCGGTAAAAATGCTATGACTGCAAAAGTAGGAGAAACAGTATTATTTCTTCATTCTCAAGCAAATCGTGATACACGCATTCATTTAATTGGTGGTCATGGTGATCTTGTATGGACTGGTGGTTCATTTGATGATGTTCCAACAACTAATCGCGAAACATGGGCTATTGCTGGTGGTGAAGCAGGCGCTGCTCTGTATACCTTTAAACAACCCGGTCTTTATGCTTATGTTAACCACAACCTAATTGAAGCGATTATGTTAGGTGCTGCTGGTCATGTTTCTGTTGAAGGTGAATGGAATAATGATTTGATGGAACAAGTTCAAAAACCTAGTCCTATTAAATAATTATAGGGACTGATTTTATAATGAATCAAATAAAGTTTATTTTATTCATCAGCCTATTTTTTGCAGCAGTAGCACCTGCTACTGCTGCAGGAGTAGAGCGTAAAGTTGAATATGCTCAGTCACTTAATTCAATGGCCTCTGTATTGATGGGGTGGTATGGAAGTCTATTGCCTCATGACGGTTCAACGTTTGTTGTAACACCTGATATTAAATGGAATGAAAGTCGTACTCATTATCCTAATAAGATTACAGGTTTGAAAATCACACAAACAGATTTAGTTAAGTTAGCAGTGAGTGAATACGCTTTTAATGTTCAGTCAAAAATAACCTACCTGCAGGACGATGTTATTCAAGCGAAGCAGTTAGATGAAACCTTTGTTTTTCATATTACCCCCTCAGGCCAAGCGATTCTTGATAAGAAAACCAGAAATAAAGAGCAATCCGTTATCGAGATGTCATTGCCAACCTTTGATTATAGTTATTATCAAAAGCGTGAATTTGCTTATACATGGTTAGCTTATCTTGATGGCGTGAACACAAATAACAGTATTAAAGGGAAAGACTGGTTTAATACTGCTGTTTATACAGTGAAAATGGGGACTAAAAAGATTGAGGGTTCTATTTTATCGACATTAGCAGAACGTAATCCCTATTTATCTAAGGGTAGGCACACCTTACGCAGTATAGAGGGCAATACCGTTGAAGGTCGTGACAACACATTTATATTAGATCTTATTATTAATTGGAAAGGTGTTAATGCTGAAGGGAAAACTGTGTTAGCAAAAATTCATCAAACCATTACGTATGAGCTTAAAGAAAATAATACGTGGTATGTGACGTTCATTAAAGAAGAACATTTACTTCCAGATATTGGCCCATGGCAGAATTTATTATGTTAAAAAATCTAGCAGTATTATTATTTATTAGCTCTCTAGGGATGCAAACAGCTCATGCCGAGGAAAAATTACCAATATATAGCGGCGTTGGAGGGAATTTTTCAGCCGTTAACCAAGACGGAAAAACGATAGAATTTAATGACTTTAAAGGTCAGCCGGTACTATTAACGTTTGGTTATACTAACTGCGCAGATATTTGTCCATTTACCTTAGGTTATTTATCCCGCATATACGCTGGTTTAACGAAAGATGAACAGAAAAAAATAAACGTTGTTTTTGTGACTGTGGATCCTGAATACGATACCCCTGAGCATTTAAAAAAGTTTATGGCGCATTTTAATTCAGAATTTATTGGTTTGTCTGGGACTAAACCGCAAATAGATAACATTGTGTCATTGTTTCAAGCTAAGTATAAAAAACTCTCAGCAGAAAACATGGTACCCACTAAAAATATTCGCCAAGTGACACAAAAAACACTGACAGACGAAAGTAATACTCAAGAAGATAAATCATCTCTTTACAGCCATACCGTAACGATTTATTTGATTGATAAATCAGGTTTTACTCGTAGTATTGAATACACAGGGACACCTCAAGAAGAGTTTGTTGGTAAAATCAGAGGATTAATAAATGAATAATATAATCACTAGATGTCATTGCTTATTGATATTGCTACTTTCAGTGTTTATTTCTTCGGCCTACGCAAACAACCAACCAGAGATTGTGTTTGAACAGTTCTTTATTATGGACGCAGCCGAAGTGGCACGAAGCACTGCCGGTTACGGGGTGATTAAAAATATAGGTGAAGTAGACGATACGTTAATTAGTGTGCATAGTGATGTGGCTGCAGTTATGTTGCATCGAACACAAATTACTGCGGGCATGGCAACCATGACTCATGTGTCAAATAATGTGATTAAAGCGCATTCTGAACTAGTGTTAGCACCTATGTCATATCATTTAATGTTTATGGCTATTAATCCCGCTGATTTTAGTCAAGATAAGCAAATAACCGTTCAATTTAAATTTGAAAATGCAGGGATCATTGAACTGAGTATCCCCGTTAAGCACAATACCTATTAACAAGGTTGTGATCAAAGAGAACAAGGGAACCTTACAAGAATACTTATGGTAATGCGTTTTATTATAAGTATTCACCTAGCAAATTATTTCATAAGAGATTTTTTTGTATCAATTACGTCATACATTATCAGGCTACCCATGTTAAATACGATGACATGAAAATAATAAACTTAGACAGGTTAAATTAAGCGTATTTTATTGAGTGAAATAGGTAGACGTTACTATTGGGGGCCTGATAAATAATGCTCAGCGCACATCTGAAACTTGTTTTCACTTTTTAACACTTATACGTGGTTTGCTGACATGACGATTGATCAGTAAATATTTAGTTATAAATAAATAAATGCAGTGCAGCTTTAGGGTGATATTTAGGTCTGCCGTCATAATCAACTGAATCAACTGTGCTTGGCATGGATTACCTCTACAAGTCGTAAGTACTTATTCAAACTGTTGAGTTAATTTAGCATGGTGAGGAAGGTATACCCTGTCGGGTATTAAAATAAAAAGGGTTAGTGTTTTTATAACACTAACCCTATATGGTTTATTATTAATAGTGACTTTCTCAAGAAAAATTAAGCACCTACTGCTTTTTAATACTTAAGCAAGTAATACCTAAGCAAGTAATACACCGCGGCAGGTAAGCACAATATTTTCATAGACATAAAATTTGTTCTTTGTGGTTTTATATCGTCTTTGTAAAAATATTTGACACTTTTTTATTGCGACACTTAGAGAAAAAAAATATCACTGAGCCAAGATTTTACTTAATAAAAAACAGGCGAATGTTATAAGTTTTCTTAAATACGAACCAATAAAATGAGTGATTTAAATATAGTAACGTTGAAGAAATTTTACTTTTTATGCGCTGTATTTTACAAATAACCTCTAGCAATTCCCTACTTGCCAAAACATGGTGTTATTGTAAAAATATAATAAGTCATTACTTATTAATTACTTAGGGTTTTGTTAAGTGTTTTAAATCTATTTTTTTTCTATTTTTAGCCGTATTTAGATTTTTAATAAGATTTTATTTGCTGATGTTTTCATTATTACGCTCTCATTAAAAAGGAAAGCTAAATGAAACTAAATAAGTTAAACAAACTGATAGTCCCGCTATTTTTATCAGTAAGTAGTTTTGCACTTTATGCAAACGAGCATAGCAGTGAGTTAATTGAACCTATTATGGTTACCATTCCTGCTGGTAGCTTTCAGATGGGTGATATCAATGAAGAAGATGCCCAACCTATTCATACCGTAACCTTAAGTGAATTTAGCTTAGGGAAGTATGAAGTTACCGTAAAAGAGTTTCGTCATTTTGTCGAAGAAACTGGTTATAAAATGCCTTCTCAATGTACTCATCAACTAAATGGTTGGTTTAATTACGGTAAAACCGATGGCACTTGGGAAAACAATTCGCTCAATACCAGTGATTTTCAACCAGTAAACTGTATTGGCTGGCAAGCGGCTAATGCTTATACCCAATGGCTAGCAAAAGAAACCGGGCGTCCTTATCGTTTACCGAGCGAAGCTGAGTGGGAATATGCCGTTAGGGCAGGTACAAGCAGTAAGTATTACTTTGGTGACGATCCCGAACAGACCTTAGTTTGTGAATATGAAAATACTGCCGACTTAACCGGTGAAAATATTTTGCAACGAGATAGCGGAACAAGCTATGTGAATTTTTTTAATGGCAAATCAAACTGCGTTGATCACTCGGCTTATGCAAGTATCGTTGGCACATACAAACCTAACCCTTTTGGTTTGCACGATATGGTTAGTAATGTGGTTGAGTTTATTGCTGATTGTTATAAAGATAATTATAAAGATGCAAAAAGCGATGGTCAGCCATGGATAGATGACGTTTGTGAATTCCGCGTAGCGCGAGGTGGCAGTTGGCATTGGAATACTTTCTCGGTTAGTCAAAGGGGTGTCATGGGTGAAGACTTTGTTGGCGCTGTAGAAGGGTTTCGAATAGCGCTTGATGGTGTAACACCAACTCAATCGAACAACACTAAAAAATTTATTAAAGAGTTAAAAACAGCTCAACGAAACGAAAAATTAAGACGTGATGCTATGTTGCCTTATCCAGACAAGGTAACAAAATTAACATTAAATCAAGAAGATGGTCTCGTCATTTTAAACTGGGACAAGAGCCCGCAAACTGACATTGAGAGCTATCGTATCTATAGAAATGCAGCCACTGGCAGTACCTTTAAATTATTAGCGTCGAATATAATCGAAACAACATTTAAAGATGCCAATATCGATAGTCATCAATATGAATATACCGTGGTGGCGGTTAGGCATCACCAACAAAGCGATTATAGCAATACGGTAAAAACTCAAGCCTCGTGGGTGTATGCACCTGGAAGAGTGGAAGCCGAAGCTGCAGCTGAGCTCACTGATTCTAGCGTAGGGAGAACCTCTGATATTGATGGTAAGTTTAATTTAACGGGGTCTGTAGGTATTGGTGATAAAGCGATAATGGACTATCAACTTGAAGTAACACAATCAGGCCATTATAACCTTAGCTACCGTGTGGCTGCCCCTCGAGACACTAAAGGCTTTGTGATATTGGTCAATGGTAAAAAGTTATCCGTAGAAAAAATAACGAATACTGGTGGTTACCATGAATGGCAAACGCAAACAGGCGCTAAAATTTACCTTGAAAAAGGTAAACACAAACTAACCTTACAATCACTTGATAGTAACTGGAAGCTAAATTGGATTAACCTAAAACAGGGATAGTTTCAGTAAGTAAAAATTAAAATTAAAATTAAAGTACAAAGTAAAAGGCAGCGATATCGCTGCCTTTATTACAGCTTAAATTAACCCACTGTCGCGTGATGCTAAAGGTTAAGTGCTAACAGCTTTTCTTTATTATTACGTCGCCAATAGGCTGTTGATTTCTTATCAATGTATTGAAAGTAAAAATCATAATTAACTTGGGTGCTTTTTGTGCTGCACATAAGTAAAGCCATATCCAAACCAAGATGAATATCACCCGCCAACTCTGCTTGTTCAAAGGTACGTTGTGCATGACTGACAAAGGCATCATCATTTTGTTGTGCTTGCGCTAATAAGGTTCTCAAGTAAGAGTTCTGTGCGTTATCTTTAGTGAGATCACTAATAAGTGCTTGAGCTTCTGTCAGACGGTTTTGACTTATATAGTATTTCATCAATTGTTGTCGGCTGTTTTGTGCGGCCCAAAAGTCAGGCGTCAACTTGGCAAGTTCTAATACTTGTTTAAAATGAGGAGCTTTGTCCTGAGGGCTTTTAGCGAAAATAGAGTAATGATAAGGCACTATAGCAAAGTGATAACTCGGTAATTGGTAAGCCTTCATCTTATTTTCAGCTTGTCTTAAATAAAGGTACTTATCATCTTCTTGATGATTCTTATAGGCTAATACAGACAAGTAAGTTAAAGCACTCAACTCTCGTTGCTTATCTTGAACATCAAAAGCCAACTGTGCAGATTTAAGCAGACTTGCCTTAATCGCTTGATAATTAGCCTGATTATGATCTATCCAAGACTGTGCAAACCAGGCGTCTGCTTGCCGAGTTAAATCATTGATTTTTTTAAACTGCTCAATAGCACTATCGAGTTTATGAGCGCTTAAATCAAAGAGCTCTTTACGAGTCAAAATTTGACTTTGAAAGAGTAAAGCATTGCCGACATATTGTGCGTTGTTTTGTGAAGCCGAGGTGTTTTCTAACTTATTAGCCATCACCATCGCTTTATCTAACTCTCCTAGTCTTATGTAAGTCTCGGTTAATTGGCCAAGGATAATAAGGTCATTTGGCGCTTGTTGATGAGCAATAGATAAGTTTGCCTGTTTAAGCTCTGGAGCTTGCACTTGATTCAGAAGATTATAAATAACGGGTTGTTGTAAATGTTGTAACAGCTGCTTTAAAACCGTTTGTTGGTCTAGGCCTGAAATTTGACCTTGCCAATCAGAAAATGGACCTTTTAATATAAAATCAAGATAAGTTTGTTGGTTATAGCGACGAATAGAGCCAGATAAAATTAAGGGATGTTCATCGGCCAAAAGAGGGTATTCTAACTCCACTGAAGCCTGAAAATTTGCCGTGTTTAACTGAGATAATTCGGTAAAATCAAAGTGCTCATTATCATCGAGGCTAACAACCTTCGCCTCTTGTTGAACACTTATCGGGATATAGGCCATATTAATAACAGCGTTCTTCTCTTTTTGAGGAGATACAGGTAATAAATTAATCGCCGCAATGATAAAGAGAATTAAACTCGCTAAGGCTATGACTAGCCAATGATTTTTACTTTTCGGCTTGGCTAAAGCACTTGCTTGTTGATGGGATATACTTGAACTTAAAACGCTTTGTGTCTTTTCAGTATCAGGGTGAATAGAATCAACTTTAAGCTGCCATTGATAACCTCGTTTTGAAAAGGTTTTAATGGCTTGATTACCGAAAAGACTTCTTAGGTGACTAATGTTTTGAAAAACAGCTTGTTCTGACACCACTTTATCTTGCCAAACGTGAGATAAAATATCTTCTTTACTAAAGACATTTTCCGAATGCTCAATCAGTAGTTTTAGTACTTTGGCTTCATTGTGTCGAATAGCCAATGTCTGACCATTTTTTTTAAGTACTAAACTTGTACTATCAAATTCAAAATTATTAAATCTATAACGCATTGTTTTTATTCTAATAGCTCGTCTGGTTATTTGTTTCACTCATATCTTAACGTATTAGCAGATAAAGAGTGGAAGTTTGTCAAAGATAGAGTTAAAAGAAATTATTTTAGGTCGTCTAGAAATTATTGGGTTTTTAGCTTATGAAATTTAAATATGGCACTCATCCTAAAATGAAAATAACTGTGAAAGTGCATAAGTTATATTTTTCAATTTATGGTGAGTCACCTCTTAATTCATATAAAAATACTAATGAGTTTAATGCGATTGCCTGTGTACCAGGGGCGACATTTTCAGTAGTAGATAAATAAGTTAAATAGAGCTCCACCTCTTAATTGCCTAACTTTATTGGGTGTAGTTTGTCATTAAAAATAATATATCGCTTAATCCAATATATATAAGTTTCAATAGTGCGTTTAGCATATCGGCGAGTGATCATAAATTCATTGAGACTATTTAAGAATAAAGATTTAGACATAAAAACACCAAAAAGTACCTGTTATTATATACAGTATGGTCGAGATTATAAATGTGTCCTTGTTAGACGGAATAATTCCGTAATGCACGCAATGTTAAAATTAATGAAATACTATTAAAGTCTTTGATGTTTATAATGAAAGGGAGTATTTTAATAATAATTAAAAATCATGATAGACGGAATAATTCCGTGTTTAAACACGGAATTATTCCGTCTATTAAGCTGTTAG
>JBAROR010000005.1:0-6126 GCA_049642265.1 Cognaticolwellia sp.
GTATCTAATTTTTTAGCGGCACTTGTAATAGCCGGGTACATGACAGAATTGTTACCTTTAGCGGCAATGCTGGTTCCTTCATAATTAGTGCGGATTTCAACATCAAACTCACCATGCTCTTTGGAAATGATAATATCTAGCGAGATAAGTGTGGGGAAATGGGTAGCTATTTTAGCGAATTTTTGTTCTAAGTGCTCTTTGATGCTATCCGTAACATCAACGTGGTGACCGGAAATATTTATTTTCATAGATTGTCCTTAACAAATTTACTTGCCAAATTTATCGCGTATTACATTTGTATATTTACATAAATAAACTCGTTGTACAAATGTAAGCTTACATAATGAGGCATGCAACCAGTGGATTGTCTTACCCGTGTATACGTCAATAGAATTAACATAGCCACCGAAGATCATGAATTAAGGGCATGAGGGCAGATCTTTCATTTTGCATCTTTTCATTACTTTAACTAGAGCTTTTGTATTCTCCAAAAATTATAAGGTATGGAGGCCTGCCTTTTTGTTTTGTCCTAGTTTAATGACTTGTTAGCTGTTCTTTGCTTTGCTGAATATTTTAGGGATTCGAACTGCTGCAATAAATGCGGCAACAAATACAACGGCAACATATGCAAACCAGGATATCTGGTATAAGCCTAATAAATAACTTAGCGTATGAGAGACTAAGAATACCAAGGTTGCTGAGAACGCTAAGTGCTTTATCGCTAACGACTCTTTAACTGTAAGTTGCCCTAAATAAAAACCAGCGCCGCCAATTAAACCTGCAATTAATACATTTAGAGCCATGCTCATAAAATTAATGTTTATACCTAAGTTATAAATAGAGTAATAACGAAGAATAAAACCAAAAATAATCAGAAACACGGTAAATAGGCTTGATTGTTTGATAATGCTCAATGGGACTCCTTGTAAAGCTAACGCCAGCCACAAAATCCAGCTGTTTTATGTCCGATTTAATGGCCTTGTTGCTGGTTGTGACCTGTTTGCTTGTTGCCTGCATATCACGCTTGGCTAATATTGGTTTTAACTTGAAACGACAAACCAACTCATTTAATACAGTAATTTAGCAATCTATTGCCCAATTGCAAGCGGGGAAACTTAATTCTTCAACACAACTCTCAGGGTAAATTGATCTAACTCCTTTAGCACAAATTGAAGCGTTGGAATTGTCCCTTTGCAAATATAAGATCCACTTTGCCGATTACAATTTTCAATGCAGACTGAAGAATTAACATCAAGATTATTGTCATAAAAAGTTATCTCAGTGGATGAAGAAAGAAGCACCATTATTGTTTATAAAAAGGGGGCTTGGTTAGTTTGCTGCAATTAAAAAACAAAATAATGCAAAATGAAAGACCCTCGGCTTTTTCCATTGTAAATGTTCAATTGCAGCGTTCTTCTGCCAGTTTTGCGAGATATTTTTACCTGAATTTTGACCGTTCCTCAATATTTGACTCATTTCTGTAGCAGCTAAATCCCGCCGTAATGATTTTATTGGCATTTGATAAGACCTATCGCTGGGGTGGATTAAGTCTGTTCATAAATATAATTATGATTATTTATGTTACCGGACAAATAATCAAAATGGACTGTATGAGATAGACGTCTAACATTACAATTTTGTGACATTCCTTAAAGATAGACGTCTAACATTACAATTTTGTGACATTCATCAACTAATCAATCAGGTTCAATAACAGGTTCAGTGCTAAGGTGACGCCCGCAACAAGTTACTAGCAAGTTGTTAACACTAATTAACACTAATTAACATTAATAATAGAGTTATGATAATGCTTAGATCTAATGAAAAATGACGTTTATTCTACTTATCCTCAAAAAGATGGGCAAGCTTACAAAAGGATCATAGTGGTGCTAGTTGCACTATTAAAGCACCTGTTTTTGACTCCAACAAGCTGCCTGATATGCACTCGGTACATTGTCATCAACAATAAAAATAACCAGTAACAATATGATTTTAAACCCTTAAGTTTTCAGATCAAAGGTTTTTATTTATGTTGGCACTAAATTTGCTTTAACAAACTCTCAACAGAAAATTAACAAAACTCGATAAAAACCTGACGACAAAAAATGCAAACAGGTAACAATATTTTCATACAAAAAAGTATAAATGTGGTTACCACTTTTGTTTTAAGCGCAAAGACAACGGCTAGCAAGTTGTTAACACTAATTAACGTTAATAATGGGGTTATGATAATGCTTAGGTCAAACGAAAAATGACGTTTATTCTACTTATCCTCACCAAAATCTGCATATTAGAGAAAAAAAGTTACTAAGGATGTTCTCAATTATCAGCCAATAACTCTGCTCTAACTTTAATAAATTACTGAACTAACTGGAAACAAAGGAATGAACATGAAATCACTTAAAAAACTATTAACAATGTCATTAATCGCCACTGCGGTAATGTCTACTAGTACCTCCATTAGTGCTGCTGAAAAAGATTGGCGCATGGCAACACCATGGTCAGGCGGTCCTTGGTTAGAGCGTGATGCTCAAAATTTTGCAAATCACGTGAATACGCTGAGTAACGGTGACTTTAATATCAAAGTATTTCCAGGTGGCACCTTAGGCAGCGCATTAAAAGTGACTGAAACGGTAAAGTCAGGAGTAGCACAGTTAAGCCATAATTATATTAGCTATGACTATGGCGTAGATCCAACCACTTCATTACTCGCTGGACACTCAAGTGGATTAACGCCAGAAGAGTTTATGTTGTGGATATATAAAGGTGGCGGTCTTGAACTATACGAACAGTTTCGTTTAGAGAAGTCTAAAGTTATCGCGTTTCCTTGTTCAGTTTTAGGTACTGAAATTTTTCTTCACTCAAGTAAAAAAGTACAAACGCTGGAAGATTTTCAAGGTTTACGTCTAAGAACTTCAGGTGCATGGGCTGAAATCGCCTCTCGCTTGGGTGCATCTACCGTTGTTATGGCAGGTAGTGAAATTTATAGCGCACTTGAACGTGGCGTAATTGATGCTGCTGAATGGGGAAGCCCAGAAATGAATAAACCGACTGGTTTTCATGAAGTTGCTAAATACGTAATGGTTCCAGGTGTGCATCAATCTGGTGGCGTACTTGAATGTCAGGTAAACAAACGCAAATGGGATAGTTTAAACGAACAAGAGCAAAACGTGCTTCGCAGCTCAGCCAAGCTATCTGTATTCGATTCATGGCTTGCATCTTCATTCGCTGACCTAGCCGCTTACCAAGAACTAAAAGATGGTAAGAACGAAATCGTTAATTTAGATCCTAGCTTTATCACCAAGATTCTTGAAGAAACAACAGCATGGGAAGACGAAAACGCTGCAAAAAACCCTTGGTTTGCAAAAGTGCTTACTTCTCAGCGTAAGTTTAAAGAAGACATGAATAACTGGTCAGAGTACCGCCTAAAAATTGGAGAATCAGAACTATAAGAAATAAGGGAAGCGACTGAGCAACGGTCTATTCCCTTTCAGTTTTCTCCTATTCGGATCCGTCACATTAGGAATACCATGATTCATATCAAGATAATAAAAATAATAGAAATGACAACACGGTTCTTTGGTGGCATTGCAGCCCTATTAATACTACCGCTTGTTGCTGCGCTGATTGTCGAAGTTTTTAGCCGCCATGTTTTAGGCTCGCCGACTGTTTGGGCATTTGAAATTAGCTATATGGTAATGGGCACTCTTTTCGTACTTGGCATGGCGAATGCTCTTCGCCTCAAGCAGCATGTAAGCGTAGATTTGCTCACCATGAAAATGCCAATTAGAGTAGTTGCGTTCATTCGAGCGATATTTTACTTCATGTTGTTGCCAATCCTTATGTGGCTAACATGGGAGCTGGCTCATTATTTTTACGAGGCTTTTGAAAGTGGTGAGCGCTCTGGACGCTCAGCATGGAACCCAATCGTTTGGCCTATTTACTTTACTTGGTTCTTAGGCTTTTTCTTGCTAGTTCTGCAACTGATTGCAGAACTTATTAAAGCCATCATCACCCTTACTAGTGGAAAAGAGGATGACTTAATATGAGTGAGTTTCTGCCTATTTTAATGTTCCCTGTACTTATCTTATTTATCTTTGCAGGTGTACAAATTGCTTTTGCGATGCTCCTAACAGCCGCTATTTTCGGCTTAATAATGTTTGGTGACGTAACTGCTTATCAACTACTAACAAAAATTGAAGAAACGGCCTCCAACTCTATATTGGCTGCGGTTCCGCTATTTATCTTTATGGGAGCTATGTTAGAGAAATCTGGAATAGCAGAGCGACTATTTCACGCTATTCATTTATGGACAAAGCGCCTTCCGGGTGGGATTGGTGTAGGAACTATCTTGCTTGGCGCTATCTTTGCTGCATCCAGTGGCGTTGTCGGTGCAACCGAAGCGGTTATTGGTTTACTAACAATTCCTGTCATGCTAAAACACCAATATGACAAACGCTTACTATCCGGGGTCATTTGCGCAAGTGGTTCTTTAGGTACTGCTATTCCTCCCTCTATTACCGTCATTGTGCTAGGGCCTGTTGCAGGAATATCAGTTGGTCAGCTATTTAATGGATTGCTTATACCTGGCCTATTAATGGCTGCTTTATTTATCATCTATGTCATTGCGATAGCGTATTTTAAACCCAATATGGCACCACGAGAACTAGACGATGAACCAGGCGTCTCGCTTGCTGAAAGATTGAAAGTCACAGTTACTGCAATTATTCCAGCAGCTGCTCTGATCTTTACTGTTCTCGGTACTATTTTACTGGGGCTTGCGACACCAACAGAAGCATCGGCTTGTGGTGCATTAGGCGCAGTCATTTTGTCTGTTTGCTACAGAAGCTGCAAATTAAAAGTTCTTTGGGAGTCGATGCTCAGCACCGTAAACATCACTGCCATGATCTTACTGATCGTAATGGCTGGCAACATGTTTGCAGGAATATTCTTTGCTACAGGAGGCATGCAAACTGTTCAATCACTACTAACAGGTTCTGGTTTCAGTCCAAATACCGTACTTGGCTTGATCCTTTTTATTGCCTTTATTGCAGGTTTTTTACTGGATATGATGTCTGTTGTGTTGATCATTATTCCTGTCGCCATTCCAATTGTGCGTTTGCTCGGTTTTGATGACATTTGGTTCTGTGTTGCATTCTTAGTGGTATTGCAAACCAGCTACCTAACGCCACCGCTCGCCCCATCAATTTTCTATCTCAGAGCTATTTCACCGCCCAGTATAACGCTAAAGCACATGTACGCTGGTGTAATTCCTTTTATCTGTATTCAACTACTTGTCCTATTTGTCATACTCGCTTTTCCAGAAACTGCGCTCTGGTTACCACGTATTCTTGGCACTAAAGACTGGTAATCCAGCAAAGTATAACCCAGTAGTAATATTGCTCTGGGTTATACAAAAGCTTAATACTATGACTAATAAACTGAGTTAGTTTATCTAAAAAATACAACATTGTCATAATTTACGAAATGTTAGATCCTTACTACCCATGGCCACAATGTTACCGAATCAGTGATACTTGGCCAATGAACGAACAAGATAAAGGGACTAATTAACATGAAAACTCTTGATTTTTTCAACCAGTTTTTTTTTTGATACGTTATAGTATCTTTTTATATTCAACAATCGAGTTTACCTAATGAGCCATTTGACTATTAACCTCACCCTTGAAGAAATATACGACCTAGCGAAAACAGCATTGTTGAGTCAGGGAGCCAATGAAGAAAATGCCGCTGCGATCGCAAATACGGTCACTATTGCCGAGAGAGACGGAGCAATTTCTCACGGGCTTTTTCGAATTCCTGGGTATATTGTTGGGCTTCAAAGCAAAAAGGTTGTTGGCACAGCAACGCCTGAAATTGAAGAAGTCACACCTATCATATTTCGATGTGACGGTAAAAACGGTTATGCACCACTTACACATGAACATTGCTTACCACCATTGATTGATGCCGCTAAAAAATTTGGACTTGCTGCAGTCGCAATTCAGAATTCACACCATTTTGCAGCACTTTGGCCTGAAGTCGAAAAAATTAGTGAAGCGGGCTTAATCGGCCTTACTACTGTTTCTTATCTTCCATGGGTTGCACCAGCTGGTGGAAAAACGC
>JBAROR010000116.1:0-6272 GCA_049642265.1 Cognaticolwellia sp.
TACGCCAATATGTATTAACCGTCTAACTGTAATAAGTAAATGGTACCCGGAGACGGACTTGAACCGTCACGCTCTATGAGCGAGGGATTTTAAATCCCTTGTGTCTACCAATTCCACCACCCGGGCAATATGGAGGCGGGTCCCGGAGTCGAACCGAGGTAAACGGATTTGCAATCCGCTGCATGGCCACTCTGCCAACCCGCCTTTATATTTACTTACTATCAATAAGATAGTATTCCTTAGAGTATTCTCATTAAGAGAAATTGGAGCGGCTAACGAGACTCGAACTCGTGACATTCACGTTGGCAACGTGATGCTCTACCAGCTGAGCTACAGCCGCTTCATCTGCTGACTCCCTGTCAACTGGAAACGCATTCTACATTGAAAAATTTATGAGTCAACCATTTAATATCAATTTATTTTTGACTGCTCAAAAAGCGACTAATATGGTGTTTTTTTAGCTAAAAAGTCCATATTTAACGATATATTACTTAGTTAACTCTGGCCAAGCTGCTTTAAAATAAATCACCATTGACCAAAAAGTCAGCACTGTAGCAAGCGCATAAAAACTAAATGCAGCAAACATTAATATTTCATGCGGAAATTCAAATAGAATTAATGGAATATCATAAGTTGGATACCAAATTAATCCCATGATGCCTAACATTTGCGCCGCAGTTTTATATTTACCCATTTGTGAAACCGCAATATCGTCTCTTTTACCTCGAGAAGACATAAATTCACGCAAGGCACTAATAAATATTTCTCGTGCGATCATCAATATCGCTGATACTGAGATCCACCAAACTTGTAGGTCTTGTATTAATATAACTAATGCAGCCACAACCATTAATTTATCAGCGACGGGATCAATAAATGCACCAAAGGCTGAAGACTGATTAAGTTTACGTGCTAAATAGCCATCAAGTGCATCGCTAATAGCAGCAAACCAAAAGACAACAAAAGCACCAAAATGATTCCACGATACGGGTAAATAAAACACCACAATAAATACCGGGATTAAAACAATTCTAAATAATGTAATTTGGTTGGGGATAGTCCACATAATATGTCTAATATTCTTATCGTTATCTAATCAAGAGTGAATCGAGAGTAAGTCGAGCTGGAAGACATTTTACACAGATCGAGTGCTAATTGTCATGCAAGGCGTCATAAATATTTTCTGCTAATAATTTACTGATACCTGGAACTTTTTCAAGTGTGGTTTTATCTGCCTTTAAAACTTCTTGTAAGCCACCTAAATATTGTAAAAGTGCTTGCCTTTTCTTCGCCCCAATACCTGGAATAGTTTCTAATGTTGATTTTTTACTGGCTTTTTGTCGTTTTGCTCTATGTCCTGTAATGGCAAAGCGATGAGACTCGTCACGTATATGTTGTACCAAATGCAATGCCGGAGATGTCGCAGGTAAAGATATTAACTGATGACTACCTGCCAATATTAACGTCTCTAATCCAGGCTTTCTTGATTCGCCTTTAGCAACCCCGACCAACAAGGGTGTTTTTACTTGTTCAATACTGGCAAAAAAATCTTCTGCTCTTGCTAGCTGACCTTTACCACCATCAATAAAAATAATATCTGGCATTTTTTCTTCGCTGGTCACTTTGCTATAGCGTTTATCTAGAGCAAAGGCCATTGCTGCATAATCATCACCAGGGGTTATGCCATAAACATTATAGCGCCGATAATCACTTTTTAATGGCCCTTCCTGATTAAAAACCACATTCGAGGCGACTGTTTGCTGGCCCATGGTATGGCTAATATCAAAACATTCAATACGAGATATACCATTGGTTAACTCAAAGACTTCATTCAACGCTGAAAATCTCGCTTGCATTGATTCTTTATGCGAGTTGTGAGTCATTAGCGCCGTTACAGCATTCGTACAGGCCAATTTCAGGTATTGTGCACGCTCAGTACGTACATTGTGTGATATTTTTACTTCATGCTCTGCTTGAGCACTAATCACTTGCACAATTTCTTGCTGACTTTCAATAATCTCAGGGATAATAATTTCTTTTGGAATAGCCCCTAAGTTAAGCTCGTTGCCAATATAATGTTGGGTAATAAAGGCCTCTATTATTTCTGCATCACTGGTATCTACTGGCACCGTTGGGAAATAACTTTTACTGCCTAATATTTTATGATCCCTAACAAAGAGTAAATGGATACATGCTTGTGACTTATGACGATGTAGACCTATAACATCCATTTCAGCAGCGCTACCACTCACAAATTGCTGCTGTTGGACTTTCCTCAAGGTTGCTATTTGATCTCTATATTTTGCCGCATGCTCAAAGTTTAGCGTTTTACTGGCGTTTTCCATGTTAACGACTAAATGTTCAATAACCGTCGAACTTTTGCCTTTAAGAAATAGCTTAGCGAGTTGAACTTGCTTTTGGTAATCCTCTGGCGATATTTTATCGACACATGGCGCAGAGCATCGTCCTAATTGATATTGTAAACAGGGACGACTACGGGCACGATAATAACTATCTTCACATTGACGTAATGGAAATAATTTTTGCATTAAGCGCAAACTTTCCCAGACAGCACCGACCGTCGGATACGGTCCAAAATAATCGCCTTTAATTTTTTTACCACCGCGATGTAGGCCTAATTTAGGGTGTTTATGATCGGTGATCAGTAAATAAGGATAAGATTTATCATCGCGTAGAAGAATATTATATTTAGGCTGATATTTTTTAATATAATTATTTTCAAGGATCAACGCTTCGCCTTCCGTATGAGTTACGGTGACGTCAATAGCGGTGATTTGTTTCACCAATACGCGAGTTTTATTACTACCGACATCTTTGCGAAAATAACTAGCGAGGCGTTTTTTTAACTGCTTTGCCTTGCCAACATAAATTACCGTTTGATCCACACCGTACATACGGTATACACCAGCTTGTTCGGAAACCGCAGCTAGAAAGGCTTGATGATCGAAGCTTCGATCATCATTAAGTAAGGTTTTTTCAGACAATGCTACAAGACTTCAGTTTTCATCATACCGTGGCGAATAGCTAAATGGGTTAACTCAACATCATTGCCAACATTAAGCTTTTCAAACATACGATAACGATAACTGTTAATCGTTTTTGTGCTTAGTACTAATTGCGTTGATATATCAGGTACTTTTTCACCACGCGTAATCATCAACATAATTTGTAATTCACGTTCAGATAAACTACTGAATGGA
Organism: Cognaticolwellia sp.; assembly: GCA_049642265.1. GTDB lineage: Bacteria > Pseudomonadota > Gammaproteobacteria > Enterobacterales > Alteromonadaceae > Cognaticolwellia. The sequence continues at coordinate 3,222 of JBAROR010000116.1, forward strand.
TTTTCGTCGATTGATTTAAATTGGCTTAATGCCATTTTTTGCGCTATTTCTGGTGTTATGTAACGTTGGCCACTGTTGACAGCGCGGATCGCATTAATCATTTCAGCAGGACAAGTACCTTTAGTCAGATAGCCAGCGGCACCAATTTGCATAACTTTGGTTGGAATTGGATCTTCACAATAGACGGTTAATACAATAACTTTTACATCGGGAGCATAACGTATAATTTTTTTTGTCGCTTCCAAACCACCAATACCTGGCATGCTCATATCCATAAGCACAACATCGGGTTCCGTTTTACGACAGAATTGTACAGCTTCCTCGCCTGTTTTGGCTTCGCCAATCACCTTAAGTCCTTTTACTTCGTCTAGGATTTTTCGTATTCCAGTACGAACCAACTCATGATCATCCACTAACAAAACATTTATCAACGTAAAATTACCTTATTACTTTATAAAAACAGTAGATTTAAGCCGAAAATAATATAGCTAATTGGGCTCTAACACAATCTAAATTCTTCTTTTTGTTGCATTTACACAATCAAAAAACTGCCATGTTTATAGCTCGTTTTTATTTAACCAACTATTTAACAAGCCTATTTGACCGTTTTTGTATGCTGCATAAGTCAAACGTACTGCGTTACTTAAAATGATACTATCATTCCACTTTGTTTGGTCAGCAATCAATTCGTAGCATTTTTGAGCTTCTGGAGAGAGATAACCACGCATTTCTTTTTTACCACGCTCTTTTTGTCTATCTCGATATCGCTTTTGTTTTTCAGCATTAGTTAACGCTTTATTTTTTATATTCATCAGCACCTTACCTATTTAACATTAAAAAAACCAACCGTTACGCATAACCGATTTTGACAAATTTATTGCGCTTTGTTAAGTGAAAACTGGATTTATTTAACTGTTCGGAGTTGTTTAGCGTACAAGTGTTCGCTAAAGTACGGCTTTAAAATTATTAATAGATGCAAGTGATATCATGGAACAACAAAACTCGTTCTCGAAAGAAGACCTCGTAAAAGCAGGTACTGGTGAAATGTTTGGACCTGGCAACAGCCAGTTACCCTCAGACAATATGTTAATGATGGACAGAATCGTTAGCATCACTGACGATGGTGGTGAACATGGTAAAGGCGAAATTATTGCCGAACTAGATATCAACCCAGATCTTTGGTTTTTCGATTGTCATTTCAAAGGTGACCCTGTGATGCCTGGTTGTCTTGGTTTAGACGCTATGTGGCAATTAACAGGCTTTTTCTTAGCATGGTCAGGTGGCCCAGGTCATGGTAGAGCTTTAGGTGTAGGTGAAGTAAAATTCACCGGACAAATTTTACCAACAGCTAAAAAAGTTACTTATAAAATCACCTTAAAGCGTGTTATTAAGCGTAAATTATTTATGGGTATCGCAGATGGCACAGTCTCTGTTGATGGTCGTGTTATTTATACGGCAAAAGATTTAAAAGTAGGCTTATTTACCGATACAACAAAGTTCTAATTGCTACTTTAAAGCCTGAACATAAAAGCCAGCTGTTAAGCTGGCTTTTTTATTTACTGCATCACTACATGTTAACGTTTACACACTAGCTATTCGCGATACGTGCTTCAACAACAGTAATTGCTTGATCAATTCTCGCTAAGACTTTTTGCTGATCTAATAGCGCTAAAGTAATATCTAATGAAGGTGAATTACCACCACCAGTAGCAGCAACACGCAGTGGCATACCAACTTTACCCATGCCTACTTCAAGTTCCGTTGCGGTATCGTTAATAGCGGCATGAATTGGTGCAGGTGACCAATCAGTTAAAGCAGCTAATTTCTCTTTTACTAATAACAACGGCTCTTTTACCACTGGACGTAAATGCTTTTTAACCGCACTTGCATCAAGTTCAGTAAAGTCTTCGAAGAAATAACGACTAATTTGTGCCATTTCTTTTAATGTTTTCACGCGATCTGCTTGTACTTTCACTATTTCTTCAAGCGCGGGACCATTTTCAACATTAATGCCCTGCTCTTTCATATGCCATGCTAGGTGAGTAGCAACATAAGCGGGATCAAGTGTTTTCATGTAATGTTGATTAACCCAGATAAGTTTATCCGTATTAAAGCCTGAAGGAGCACGATTACAATCTTTCAGATCAAATAATTCAATCATCTCTTCACGAGAGAAAATTTCTTTATCGCCATGTGACCAACCTAAACGTACTAAATAATTAAGTAACGCTTCAGGTAAGTATCCGTCATCACGATATTGCATAACACTAACCGCGCCATGGCGTTTTGATAAACGCTTGCCATCATCACCCAATATCATAGGGATATGAGCATATTCAGGCACAGTTGCGCCTAACGCTTTTAATATATTAATTTGTTTTGGTGTATTACTAATATGATCATCGCCACGTACAACATGTGATACTTTCATATCCCAATCATCAACTACAACGGTTAAGTTATAAGTTGGTGTGCCATCAGAGCGTGCAATGACTAAATCGTCAAGCTGTTCATTACTAATAGTAATGTCGCCTTTAACCATATCTTTAATAACAACGTCACCGTCTAATGGATTTTTAAAGCGTATAGCATAAGGTTTATCTTCTGGGTAATCCGTGCGTTCACGCCATAAACCATTATATTTTTCTATTTCGCCTTTGGCTTTCGCTTCTTCACGCATAACATCAACTTCTTCAGCGGTGCTATAACAACGATAAGCGTTGCCTGATGCCAGTAGTTGTTCAATAACCTCTTTGTAGCGGTCAAAACGTTGGGTTTGAAAATAAGGCCCGTGAGTCCAGGCTAAATTCAACCAATTCATACCATCCATAATGGCATCTACTGAAGCTTGTGTTGAACGCTCAAGATCGGTGTCTTCAATTCGAAGAATAAAGTCGCCGCCATGTTTTTGTGCATAGAGCCAGCTATATAAAGCAGTACGAGCACCACCAACATGTAAATATCCCGTAGGGCTAGGGGCAAATCGAGTTGTTAAAGTCATAAAAGTCTCAATGATAGATATCTATTTGCTCAAATTCAGCAAATTAGACA
>JBAROR010000026.1:0-12655 GCA_049642265.1 Cognaticolwellia sp.
AAAACACAACAAAGATAAAATATATTGAGCAATCTCTTTATATTTTTGGGATCATCAAATAGGTATTTTTTCTCATCTTTCATGAACTATTCCCTACCAGTCAATACTGCTGAAGCCAACTCAAATAATGGTTGGGGGTAAACAAATAAGGTTAAACAACCTAACGTGGTGACAACAATCGCTATTAATGAAGGCAAAGGCGCTTCCTTTATGTCAAAAATCGGCAATCTATTTTCCGAGTTTTTGGTACTACTAGCAGAGGCATTAAAACGGCTAAATTTTGGAAAAAATGCATGAAAAGAAATAGGTAATAAGTAAGCAATATTAAGTAACGAGCTCAACATTAAAATTACCATCAGTACAAACTGTTCAGTTTCTATGGTGCCCATCATTAAATACCATTTGCTCCATGTTCCACCTGTAGGAGGAACCCCGATAATACTCAGGCTAGCAATAAAGAATGCGCCCATCGTTATTGGCATTTTTAGGCCAATACCACGCATGTCACTAATTTTTGATTTATGTAAGGTCACTAAAATGGCACCGGCACAAAAGAACAAGGTTATTTTGCCAAAAGCATGCATAGCGATATGCATAGAGCTACCGATAACCCCTGATGATGTTGCTAATAGCGCACCTATGGTTACGTAACCTAACTGACTAATTGTTGAGTATGCTAGTCGTGCTTTGAGGTTGTCTTGACGCATGGCAATGATAGAAGCGAGTAATACCGAAGCGCCAGCCAAATAAAGCAGAAATTGTGTCGTTGGTAACACCGCCAATAAATCTAAACCGAAGATAAAGACACAGACTTTAAGTACGGTGAATACTCCAGCTTTTACTACGGCAACCGCATGCAATAATGAACTTACTGGTGTGGGTGCAACCATTGCAGCAGGTAACCAGCGATGGAAAGGCATAATCGCCGCCTTACCAATACCAAAAATGAATAAAACTAATAAAATACCAGCCAGCACTTTATCTACGTCGTCAGTAAATATACCGCCTGGTGTAAAATCTAATGTCCCTGCAACAAACCAAGTGATGACAATTGCAAGCAAAAAGAAAACAATTGAGGTAGTCAACAAAATACCAAGATAAGTACGCCCACCTTTTTTCGCTTTTTCAGTACCTGCGTGAGTAACCAAAGGATAAGTAGAAAGCGTTAATACCTCATAGAAAATAAACAGAGTGAAAAGGTTCGCTGAAAAAGCCAGCCCCATCACCGCGCCAATAGCGATGGCAAAACAGGCATAGAAACGCGTTTGATTTTTTTCATGGTGGCTACGCATATAACCAATGGCATAACACGTTGTCACCAGCCAAAGAAAACTAGCAATTAACGCGAACAACATACCCAGTGGTTCAATATCAAAGCTAATGGATAAACCGGGTAAAAGCTCCCACCAGAAAACACTGATAGATTCACCCGCTAATACACCTTGATATAAATTAACGACTAAAAATATTAATATTAAACAAGATGCAATTGTTACACTTTCTCGAAGGTTAGGATATTTTCCTGTTACAACAATCGCAAAAGTTGATAATAAAGGTATAGCAATCGTGAGTTGCAGCATTAACTCTAAGGTAATATTCATAATGCTACTCCAAATAAACTCTGAGCAGCGGCTTCTGCTACCCCAACACTAAGTCGAGTATCTATACCAAAATAAATATTGGCGATGACAAGCACCCATATCGGGATAAGAAAACTCATAGGCGCTTCTTTAACTGTTGAGTTTTTGTTGAGTGGTTCTTTGAAATAAGCCACTTCGACAATGCGCCAAACATAAATAACCGCCAACATCGACCCTAAAAGAATAAGCACAGCAATAGGCCACCAACCTTGTTCGATTAACGCCATCAGTAAATACCACTTGCTGACAAAGCCAACAGTTAACGGCACACCTATTAAGCTTAATCCGCCGATAACTATTGCCGCCATGGTCATTGGCATTTGACGACCTAAGCCACGAAGATTATTAAGTTCAACGTTACCTACTCGATAAATAACCGCCGCTAAGGCTAAAAATATTGCACCTTTCATTAACGCGTGATTAAACATGTGCAATAAGGTTGCCGTTAACCCTGTTACGGTACTCAAACTAAAGCCAACAATCATATAACCTATTTGAGCGATACTCGAATAGGCAAAAAGCTGCTTAACGTTATTTTGGTATATTGCAGAGGTTGAAGCGACAAAAATACCAACTAGGCCAAGCGCCATGAATATTGTCTGCAATGGAATATGCGTAAAAGAAAATGAGAAGCCAAAAACTGAAAAGGTAAATCTAATGAGTAAATAGACCGCAACTTTGGTTGCCGTTGCGGCAAAAAATGCGGTTACAATTGATGGCGCGTAGGCGTATGCATTGGGTAACCACAAATGTAGTGGAAACATCGCTAATTTTAAACATACACCAACAATCACAAAGGCAAACGCAGCGAGTACAGTACGTGATTGTTCAACTTCAGGTAAACGTTGTGACAAATCATGCATATTGAGCGTACCGGTCATTTGATACATTAAGCCAATGCCAATCAAAATAAACGTGGCTCCTATGGTTCCCATGATCAAATATTGATATGAAGCCCAAAGCGCTTGTCTTTTATTACCCATACCGATCAAAGCATAAGCAGATAACGATGAGATTTCTAAAAAAACAAAAACATTAAAGGCATCGCCTGTCGCAACAATACCCAACATACCGGTAAGCGATAATAGATACAAAACGTAAAAATAAATGTGTTTATCTTTCGGTATTTCTTTTTCAAGACTGGTTTGAGCTGCAAATAAAACGACAGTACTTATGCCTGAAATAATTAACAGCAAAAACGCATTGAGCTTATCAATTCGATATTCTATTCCCCATGGGGCTTGCCAACCACCCAGCTCGTAGCTGATCACGCCTGATGTCATCACTTGTTGTAATAACAAAATACTGACAGCAAATGCCAAGCCACTTGCAATAATTGAAAAGAGCCATACCAGTTGAGTACGCTTTAACATTAAACAGATAGGTGCCGCCATAAGTGGAATAATCACCTGCAAAATAGGTAGGTGTGCTATCACGCTTCTTTCTCCATGTTACTTTCTGACAAGGCTTGATTATCTTGTTGTTGAATTTCGTCTTCTTCAATTGATCCGTAAGCTTCTTTTATACGAACGACTAATGACAAACCTAAAGCAGTGGTAGCAATACCAACCACAATGGCAGTAAGAATAAGTACATGGGGTAAAGGATTAGAATATTGAGTAATGCCATCAGCTAAAATAGGTGCAGTTCCTCCTTCAACTTTAGCCATGCTGATATAAAATATGAATACAGAGGTTTGAAAAACGGCGAGCCCAACAATTTTCTTTATTAAGTTGCCTTGAGCAATCACAATATATAAACCACTCATCATCAGGGTGATAACAACCCAGTGATTAAAAAGATCCATTAACATTACGATGGCTCCTTATTTTGCACGCGTTCTTTGTGTTGATGTAATTCTTGGCGCCCTGCAAAGTTGAAAAAGATAATAATCATCACTGAAGCAACCGTACAACCAACGCCCCATTCGATTAACAAAATACCTAAATGTTGACCCGCGATAGGGTCACTAGCTAGTACATTGTAATCAAAGAAATTCCCACCGCTCATTAAGGAGACAATACCAACACTGCCATAAAGCAACACACCAATAGCGGCAATAAGTTGAATGAATGTTTGGTTGATGACCTTACGGGCGGTACTTAAACCAAATAGCATCGCATATAAAATAGTAGCGGCAGCGAAAATCACGCCCGCTTGGAACCCGCCCCCAGGCCCAAAATCACCATGAAATTGCACATAAAGCGCAAACAAGAAAATAAAAGGGATCAGCATTTTTGCCACAATACGAATAACCAGATGCTGCTCATGCATAGAGTCATTGATTGATGAAATTTCTTCTTCATCTTCTTTACGACGAGCAACCGATAACAGTGTTAATACCCCTATACCCGCAGTGAATATAACCACTACCTCACCAAAAGTGTCGAATGCTCTATAACTAGCAAGTACCGAGGTTACAATATTAGGTACACCAATCTCTGCCATTGAATCATTGATATACCGAGGTGCTACATGCTTGTGAATTGGCGCATCTGCAGCACCAATATGTGGCATATCCAAAGTACCGTAGATCAGTAAACCTCCTGTAACCAACACGATGAATAACGCCGAAAATGGTTTATGTCGATTGGCTTTCTCCTTTCGTCCAGTCATCGCAATGACAACCAACATCAGCAAAGTTGAAATACCCGCACCAACAGCAGCTTCAGTAAATGCAACATCAACCGCATCCATAACAATAAAAAAGCTCGCGGATATAAGTCCATAAATACCTAAAAGCATGACCACAGCAAACAAATCTTTCATGCGAATTATCGCAATGGCAACAACAACCAATAAGGTAAGTAAAATAATATTAATTAAGGGTTCGATGACGAAACCTCCTTATCATTATTTTTTTCATGATTGTTTAAAGTTTTGGGCATTAAACCATTATGATAAGCGGCTTTAGCTAAGACATGACTGGTTGTAGGGCCAATCAATAAGGTTAAAAGCAGCACCAGAACTAACTTAGAGAACACTAAAAGATCAGTACTAAGTATCATTAGCCCTACTAAAATCATACCAGCGCCCAACGTATCGGTAACACCAGCGGCATGCATACGGGTATAAAAGTCAGGAAAACGTAAAAGGCCAATACCGCCAGAGAAACATAAAAAACTACCAACCAGTAAAAAAAAACCACTGCTAATTGTTATGATTATATCCATTTAATCCTCCTTCTCAACCGGATCATCTAGCGTCGGTGAATGTTTAAATTGGTGAGTATCGGAATATCGTAATACGCCAATAACACTGATAAAGTTGATCAATGCATATACAATAGCGATGTCCAAAAATTCAGGTCGCCCCATAACAAAACCTAATAAAGCGATCAAGAGTACCGTTTTTGTTCCGAACATGTTGACCGCCAAAATACGGTCATACAAGGTTGGTCCAACAATACCTCGAATGATTGCTAAGAGCATGGTGATAAAAATAGCGAGCGTTGCAGCAAATAACATTAGCGTTCCAACATAGTTACACGGCGATCCATTTCACCTGTTTCTAATGATTCAACATCCTTCAACAGCAAGGCATGTACGATAATTTCGTCATCAACCAAATCTATTGCAACGGTACCGGGCGTTAACGTAATGGAATTGGCATATATCACTTTTCCCATATCAGTTTGTTGACTAATTTTAATTTTCTTTAGCGTGGGTGAAATATTATCGCCGCTTAACCAAATATGTTTAACCACAGTAATATTAGCTTGGACAATTTCTTTGATAAGCCACCAAAAATAACCAAAGATGTTGCTCTTTAAATGTATTGGTTGGGATTCCTGATCAACAACATCCATTTTATTCGCTATGACTAAAACCAACGTGATAGACGCGAAGCCAAGAAATAAAATTAACAGCGAATAATGACCTGAATTAAGCAGCCAAAATGCCGACAATGTAATAAACAAGCTGACTGTATGTTTCATAAACCCTCAATAAGAACCATTTTAATAACGTTGCTTTGTTAAGTGAAAGGATGATTAATCACCCTTTACAATGAAAGTTTTCGTGAAAGACTCCGTGCCGCTTTTTGGATAACACGATCAATGACGAAAGACAGATCAGCTTGAGTTTCTTCAGTGACTATATTCGGCATCCTATAAAGTGACAGTGTTAGCGAACAATGTTTTTCAGTTTTGCCGTTTGGGCCAATATTCTCAGATACTATGAAAGTAATAGACGAGATATATGCCGCCATCTTTGATAGCGCAAGCCTTAGCTTAAGTTGAATATCTTCTTCTATTGACTGATCAATCTCACTCAAACAATTTTGAATGTCTATTTTCATTGCTTAATTACTTTTTTCTAGACGAACATGCTGTTGTTAATGTATTTATCAGAAAAGAATTAAGCTGTTTTACTGAAAGAAATGAACTAGCTGAATCATTAGAGAGGCTTTCAATAATAAGCTCTTTTAACTCATCAACCGTTATACATGAATGACTTAACGGTTTACGCTGTGCTAACTGTCCAACTCTATTAGCATATGCTCTTTCTACTAATGTAGAAGGTTCTTTATTGTTTTCTTCAATGTTTGAAACACTCGCATTACCAGCATTTAATAGACCATTAAAAAATCCTTTAATGTACATGACACACGGCAACGTCTTGGCGTTATCGTGTGTTGTTTGAAAAGCATTGCATGAGCTAAGCAAGTATTTATCAGTATTAATTCCATTTACTTCAGTAGCTACCGAAGAGAAAGACAAGAATGATGTTAACAACACGATAGCAAAGCGACGAACTTTTGCTCTACTTGTAATACAAGCAGACTGAATAACAATCAAAAATAAAGAGCGATTTTTACAATGTTTCATAATTTTCCAATCAAATAAGTTACGAAGACTATATTGTTATAGCTCACTTGTTGTTGGTGGTAAATTCGAATATTGTTTACATTATCATCGAATAAAACTGATAAAAAAATTATGAGCCCTTTAAATTATAATCACCTGTATTATTTCTATGTCGTCGCTACTGAAGGCAGCATTACCAAAGCAAGTGCAAGATTAAATCTAACGTCGCAAACGATAAGCGGTCAAATAACTAGCTTTGAAGCGCAAATCGGTGTCAATTTATTTGAACGAAAAGGAAAAAAATTATCTTTATCTGAACTCGGCGTGCTCATATATAGCTATGCCGAAGAAATTTTTCAGTTAGGAGATGAAGTAAAGAATATTTTAAAAAGAAAACAACCAGAAATATGGCATACATTCACTGTTGGCATAACCGACGTTATACCTAAAGTATTAGCACACGAGTTGCTCGCACCTGTACTAAAAATGAGTGAACCTGTTCGCTTGATTTGTGTTGAAGGAGATCAGGACCATTTATTAACAGATTTATCAGTCAATAAAATTGATTGCATTTTAACCGATCAACCTCTTCAATTAGGTAGCCATTTAAAAGCATACAATCATTTGCTCACTGAAAGTGGATTTACCTTTTTTGCAGCTCAAACTTTACTGAAAAATTGCCATGAAGAGTTCCCTCAATGTTTGGCAAACTTCCCTTGGCTTATGCAAAGCAAAAAATCTGCGGTAAGAGCACGTTTATCATCATGGTTAGAAAAAAACAATATTGCGCCAAATGTTGTCGCTGAATTTGATGATAGCGCATTAATGAAATCTTTTGGTCAAACAGGTTTTGGGGTGTTTAGTAGCCCAACTATTATTGAAGAATACGTTGCAGATAAATATGGAGTTAAAATTTTAGGTCGAACTGACGAATTTAAAGAGCCTTATTATATTATTTCTCCGGAGCGAAGATTAAAGCATCCAGCGATTCTTGAAATTGTTAATGCGGCTAGCACCTAATGGCGTCGTTGATTTTGCCACTTAATTAAATCTTTCTCGATAGAAATATATAATGAACCCAAAAAATTGATATATATCGCAAAGCGTTCGACTTAGAAATACTCTTCTAACTGTCAACTATCTCTGAAAGTAGTGAGCATAATATTGGTGATAATTCACATAATAATTAGGACCGTTTTGAGGCATAATTGACGATTCCCCCCCCCTCTCAATGACTTCATTTTTGAGCACTAATATTTGTTAGTGTTGGTGCGTAAGTAGGCTTTGATAATTGAGTGTCGAAAACCAAGATAAAAAGTGAGAAGCATGTTTTACGAAACATTGATGAGCTCTATACCCATCATTGATGCTCGATGGATCAATACATTTAATCTTTTCACCCCAAAAATAATCATAGCATTACACTTTTTTAGTTTATCCAGCTTAGCATTATCTAGGCATTATTGATGATTATTCCGCACTTATCACTGGTCTTTATGATTTTTCAATTACACTGTTGTTATGTTGTATCATAACATATATTATCTTGCGCAAACTAAGCCGTCAGAGAAATAATGTGTATAACAAAAAAATAAAAATAGGCAAAACAGTGATTGCAACTGTGATATCAGCTTTGCTTGCACCACAAACATTTGCCCAAACTAATGAACTAGCTGAAGTAGAGAAAGTAGAGAGAGTTGAGGTCATTGGATACAAGCAAGCATATCGAGGTAACGTGGCCATTAAAGATCTGCCACAAGCGGTTGCTGTGATATCCGCACAAGAGCTAAATGACATGGGCATCTCAAACTTTCAAACGGCATTAAGTTTAGATAGTAGCTTGTCACGTCAAAACAATTTTGGCGGGCTTTGGGAAAGCTTTGCTATCCGCGGTTTTTCTGGTGATGAAAACCTGCCATCAGCTTATCTTATTAACGGATTTAGCGCAGGACGTGGCTTTAGCGGTTTAAGAGATACCTCTAATATTGAGTCTATTGAAGTATTGAAAGGTCCAGCTTCTGCACTTTATGGTCGTGGTGAGCCTGGAGGTACTGTAAATATCATGACTAAAAAGCCTCAGTTTCAGCAACAAGGTTACATAAAGCTTTCTGCGGGTGATGAAGCCTATCAACGCCTTGAAGGGGATTACACTGGCGGTATTACAGATGATGTCGCATTTCGAATTAATGGTTCACATGAAGATTCAGAAAGTTTTAGAGACACCATTGAGAATAAAAAAACGGCAATCACACCTTCTATTTTTGTAAGGTTAGGTGATGCTACAACGTTAACTTATGAGTTTGAATATGTTGATCAAGAAATCCCCTTTGATCGCGGTATTCCTGTTTTACCTGGTGTTAATATTGCGCGCGAAACCTTTTTAGGTGAACCAAATGACGGCCCAATGGAAGTAGAAGCCATTGGACATCAACTAACATTGCAACATCAAATAAATGCTGATTGGTTTTTATCATTCGGTGGTGGTTATAGAGATTCTTTCCTAGAAGGATATTCATCAGAAATAGAATTATCACCGGGCAGACAGCTGTTTTATGTTGATGGTGAAACCGTCAGCCGCCAAAGACGTTACCGTGATTATGATGCGAAAGACGCATCACTTAGAGTCGAACTTAACGGCTCACTTGAGGCGCTAGGCACAAAGCATAATATATTAATTGGCGCAGACGGTTACGATTATGAGTTACATTCTAGACAAGAAAGGTGGCGAACAGCTTGGGGGAGCGGCGATACAACTTATTCAGTTAATGGTGACAACCCTGTGTATGGTCAAACATCACCTGAGACATCGCCAACTCAAGACAACCTCGAAGAGCAAAATGCCTACGGGATTTATCTGCAAGATAAAATGTTATTAAGTGAGCGAGTCAATCTGTTAATAGGTGTTCGTTTTGATAAGTTTGAGCAAGACATAACTAATAATTTTGACGGAAATACCGTTAGCCAGTCAGCGTCTGAAGTAAACCCAAGAATTGGCCTTTCATACCAAGTTGATGATGGCATCACGCTATATTCAAATTATGCTGAAGGCTTCAGACCAAACTCTGGCGCAGATACCAATAACAACGCATTTGAAGCAGAAAAAAGTGAATCAGTTGAAGCGGGTGTCAAATGGTCTTTATTTAATGATGTATTCAGTGGCACCGTGGCGTTATTTAAAACTGAAAAGTCCAATATATTAACCGCAGACCCTATCAATTCTGGTTTTTCTGTAGCGCTAGGCAAAGCTGAAAGTTCAGGGATAGAACTAGATTCTCGTTTTAACCTGACTGAAAACACTGTATTGGATATTGGCTATACCTACATCGATGCACACACGGTAAATGAGATGACGAATCCTGACTGGGGAGTGAACATTGCTGCCAATAGCCAGCTTATCAATGTACCTAAACACACCTTAAATATGTCGCTTATTCATTACACCGAAATAGCAGATAAACTTTTACAGTTTGGCGCTCATACCTTAAGTGTTAGCGACCGTTTAGGTGAAACGATTGATCCAGATTATGAACTACCCTGTTACACCATTGTTAACGTGTTCGGTACATTAAACGTTAATGAACGCATAACAATACAAGCCAATATTGAGAACCTATTTGATGAAGCCTATTTTGCTAATTCATACTCTGCGCTATGGACAATGCCTGGACAACCGAGACGAATTAAAGCAAGCATTAGCTACAACTTTTAAACAACCTTAGTGAAAAGCGCTTCGAAAGAGGCGCTAATAAAAACTTATGACAAATATAAAACCTAGCCGAATTGCCTCTATCGATATCCTTAGAGGGTTCGTTATTTTACTGATGCTTGTTGACCATGTTAGAGAGCGATTCTATTTGCACAAACAAGTACTCGATCCGATGGATATTAATAATACCGAGCCAGCATTATTTTTCACTCGTTTAAGTGCTCACTTGTGTGCGCCTATCTTTGTTTTTCTTACCGGGGTATCAGCGTGGTTATATGCTAATCCTAGCAGTGGTATCAAGCGTTCGGCGCCAAGCTTTTTATTCAAACGCGGCCTTATTTTAATTCTGCTAGAAGTAACCTTAATCAATTTTTCTTGGTTTGGCGCTTATCATACGCTTTATTTGCAAGTGATTTGGGCAATTGGCTTAAGCATGATTGTACTCGCGGGTGCTGCATACTTACCTCGACAATGGATAATTGCAATCGGGTTAACAATTGTTATCGGTCATAACTTGTTATCACCAATTCAATTTAGTGCAGGCGAATTTGGTTATAGCGTTTGGACTGTATTACACGATCGCGGTTTTTTAATCAGTGACGCTTGGGTGAATGTAAAAGTTTCTTATCCTGTTTTACCGTGGATAGGTGTCATTATGCTTGGATACGCTGTTGGACCACTATTTTCTTCAAACGTGAGTTCTGCAAAACGTAAGTCAATCTTAATCAAAGCTGGCTTTAGCTTAATAGCGCTATTACTTATTCTACGTGGCTTTAACATTTATGGCGAAACGCTTGAATGGACAAATCAAGTTACGGTATTAATGACCATTATGGCGTTTTTAAATTATACCAAGTATCCACCTTCGCTCGATTTTTTGCTATTTTCTATCAGTATTGGGGCGTTAACCTTAGCGTGGTTAGAAACAGCTAAAGCAGCTTGGCTTAATAAAGTTAACATCTTAGGCTCAGCACCCATGTTTTTCTATATTTTACACCTCTATACTTTGCTTTTTTGTTACCTTATTGCTTATCAAATTTTGGGGCCCAATATTTTTTATGGTAATGCTCAACAAGGATATCTTGCTTTTGATCACATAGGGCAAGTTTGGCTTTTTTCTGCGGGGTTAATTTTTGTTTTATATTGGCCGAGCAAGAAATTTAGTCAGTTTAAACGTGCTACCCATATACGATGGGTAAAGTATTTTTAGGTGATAAAAAATGTTAACTAGTTGGGCGTAAACCCGTTCTATTCTTAATGCTTAATGAGATAAGCTATGTTTTGCTAGCTCATTAAGCATTGATGTATCAACGCATCAATGCATCAATGCATCAACAAATTAGCCTTAAATAGTATTGAAGGCTTCAAGTCACTTGCCTGTAATGTATAAGGTTTTTCACCTTGACTAAATAGTTGTAACACAGCTTCGCGCTGTGAGTGCTTTATTAGATAACGCTATGCTATTCGATAGCACTACTTTAGACGAGGCTAATGGCTATTTAACTCTTAATTTGTGAACATTTCTCGCATAAACATTGCAATTCTAGTTGCGAATTAACAAGTTTATAACCGGCGTTTGCAACTTCTTGCTCTAACTCATCAGCAATACGTTTAGCAATGGCGATTTCTTTAACACTTTGGCATTTTCCACAGATAAGAAATTGTGGTATTTGGTGGGTATGACTGCAGGCAATATGTGAGCAAGCGACGTACTTATTAGTTGAACTAAGTTTATGAACTAGTTGTTCAGACTCTAGAAAATCAAGTATCCGATAAACCGACATTGCTGCCATAGAAGAGTCAGTGCTTTTATTATACTTATCAGTTACTTCATAGGCTGATAAAGGGACATTGGAAAGCAACATTAACTCTAAAATCCCTTTGCGCTTACTTGTTAAACGGCCACCGGAATGATTACAAATGTCCTGTGCTTTATCTAATATTTTGTTTAGCTGTTGCTCTTTCATCGCACTATCTCCAATGTCGTATACTACTTATAAAACCCTCTAACATTTAATTTACTGTTGTTGAGTCACTGAAGGTTTAGTTTTTAGCGCGTAGCACGATCATCATCTAATTTACCTTACTGATATATCATATCATTGCTGTCTGTACAGTTCCTCTTTTTTAAATTTACGTTATGTCTTATTACAAACTTTATCTTTAAATTTACAGTTGCCTGCCTGCAATTGAGTACTGAGTACTGAGTACTGAGTGAGTAAAAATACTTAAGGGCTGATTGTAAAATAGCGCTAGTCACTTATGACCATGGTATTTTAGTGTAATTAATAGAAGTTCAATGAAGATTAATGTTCTGGCAATGATTAAGAATAATTAGCGGGATAGAGACTCTGCTACATAGCTTAATTAAACAAGATAGTTTTTTAAAGAACTTACACATGTCAATTGCCAAAACTATGCATAATTGACAAAGTCATTATTTATTTTTATTAACCTCTCTTATTTTGTTTTAAACTGGAGAGGTACAGTAGAAATCACTGT
>JBAROR010000030.1:0-5995 GCA_049642265.1 Cognaticolwellia sp.
AAAAAGACGCTTCGGCGTCTTTTTTGTTTTCAGTCGTTTAAGTTTCAGAGCTTATCGGACGAAACTTGGCGACGCGTTGTTGGTGTAGGTGTTGTATCTGCTATTACCTTAACGAAGTATCGCTTAATAGCTGATTTAAATAAAACACTTAAAAAAGGATGCTTCGGCATCCTTTTTTGTTTTCAGCCGTATAAGTTTAAGAGCTTATCGGTGAAGCTCGACGTCGCATTGTTGGTAAAGGTGTTGTATCGCTCTTACCTCAACGGATGTATTGCTTAATAATTTTTGGACACCAAACCTTAAAAAAAGACGCTTCGGCGTCTTTTTTGTTTTCAGTCGTTTAAGTTTCAGAGCTTATCGGACGAAACTTGGCGACACGTTGTTGGTGTAGGTGTTGTATCTTCTATTACCTTAACTGATGTATTGCTTTGTATTTTTTTACTCACTTTATGTTTCTAGCAGTTTTAGTAAGAATTAATATGATGAAACTGAAACCTTTCTGTTGATGATGTATCTGGGGTTTGGTGCACTTTTTATCCCCTAATGGCTAATAATGGTTTGAAACTGATCACATGGATAAATGTTCTTTTAATTACGAAAATTTAATCACTATAAGTGAATAAATACCTAGTTAGGTAGTTACAAATATTTTAGGTTATTTTGCATACGTCTGATTAACTGCCTTATTTTTATAAGCTTGTGATTATTACAAAGTGTTGAATCACGAAAATTGTAATAATTAAAATACAAAATAACCATATTCTGCAGACCTAATATTTGATAAAGTTAAGGGAGTGCGTTACTTCTGAAATCAAATTCAATAATGCTTACTCAAGCCATTAGTAATTCGTCACAAAGAAACAGATGAAAATGTAGGGAAATATTTTCACTGACAAAACAGGTCGTTGTCGGCTAGTTTTAATTTCATCTAGTCACAACTAATTTTTCGTTATCTGTTATTTATAAAAATAATTTAATTTTATTGCAATTGTGAGGATGTTTACTTGCAATAAAATAAGTCCACTTAGTTATTAATGAGAGTGCATATGTTTTTTATTGACCAAATAATTTTATTGGCCGCTGTATTAATTTTACTTGGCATCATTTCGAGTCAATTATCTGCTCGTCTGGGTCTACCTGTACTCGTGTTGTTTTTAATCGTAGGTATGCTTGCTGGTGAAGACGGTCCTGGAGGCATTTTTTTTGATAATGCAGAAGCAGCGCACTCTTTGGGAACTCTCGCATTAGCACTGATTTTATTTGATGGAGGATTACAAACTCCCTTTAAAGCGATCAAACAAGTCTGGAAGCCTGCATCAGCCTTAGCCACTTTTGGTGTATTAATTACCGGGGCTGTTACGGGCGTCGCGGCGGCTTACATACTCGAAATACCTATGCTACATGGCCTACTACTTGGTGCGATCGTGGGTTCTACTGATGCAGCGGCAGTATTCGCATTATTGCGCAATGCGGGTATTCACTTAAATGGAAAACTGAAGGCAACTTTAGAAATAGAAAGTGCTTCGAACGACCCTATGGCTATATTTTTAACCGTAGGTTTACTAGAGATTTTGGTAAACGATATGAAGCCAGGAACGGATTTATTAATCATGTTTCTGTCACAAATGGGCTTAGGTGCTGTTGTGGGCTTAGCGGTAGGCTGGTTATCAGTGCGAATGATCAATAAAATTCAGTTATCTGCTGCTGGTTTATATCCTGTGTTAGTTGCCGCTTGTGGCCTACTGTCCTTTGGTATTACAGCGAATATTGGTGGCAGTGGGTTTTTAGCCGTTTTCATTACTGGCGTGGTTATTGGTAACAGCCGATTTGTCTTTCAACGTAGTACATTTTTATTTCATGATGGCCTAGCTTGGTTAAGTCAAATAACCATGTTCGTAGTGCTAGGCTTATTGATCACGCCAACATCATTATTAGATGTTTGGCTTGAAGGGTTGATCATCGCTTTTGTATTGATTTTTGTCGCTAGACCACTGGCTGTTATTCCTATTTTAGCTATATTCGGCTTTAATATTCGTGAAATCACTTTAGTGTCTTGGATCGGGCTACGTGGCTCAGTACCCATTATCTTGGCTATATTCCCACTGATTTTCGGTATGCAGGGCGCAGCACTGATATTTAATGTCGTATTTTTTGTGGTTTTAATTTCGGCAACATTGCAGGGATCAAGCCTAGCTTGGATGGCGAGAAAACTGAAATTAACATTACCACCGCCCGTGACACCTGCTGCAACACTAGAAATAACCGCTCTAGGCGATGTCGACGCCGATATTGTTGAATATACTTTAGGGAGTACATCACGTGCAGTAGGTTGTCGTTTATCACAACTAGCGTTACCAGAGAGTGCTGTAATGGCAATGATATCTCGTAACAATAATGTTATAGCCCCACGAGGTTCGACGCTGCTACAAGCGGATGATCAGTTGTTTATTGTACTTAAACCTAATACTCGGACATTTGTTGATTGTGTCTTTTCAGGAAAAACAGATGATGAGAGCCATGAGTTGTTTACTCAAGAGCTAACTGTCAAAGGAACTACTCAAGTCATTGATATTTCACATTCATACAACATAGAAATTAAAGGGACAACACAAGACAGTTTAGAACAAGTGATAAAGAATAAGCTTGATAAAGCCCCTGCGATTGGTGCAGTGGCGGTGTTCGATGATGTAAGATTATATGTGCGTGAGATGGTTGAAGAGCGAATCATTACTGTCGGTATTCTACTGCAAGCAAAGAAAACTAAAGCAAAGAAGTAATTTTTTTTCAGTTTGCTGCTTACTAAAGACACAAGCAATAAAATTAACGTTAACAATCATTTTTAGGTCAACTCATCGATATTTTAATAGGTAATGCTGATGGTTATTCAGTCTCCAAATATTATCTTGCAAATATCCCTTGAGTAAAATGATTGACTCAGTATAATAGCGCTTCACTTCTGAGTATCTCTTAATTTTCCCAAACAACTAAGACCACTCGGTAAGTGTAAGTACAATTTGAAGGGGTATAGTTCCAATTGGTAGAACAGCGGTCTCCAAAACCGACGGTTGGGAGTTCGAATCTCTCTACCCCTGCCATTTTTTAGTAAAGAGCTTATGGTTTCATAGGCACTTTAGATTTTAATCTCAATAATGTTGAGGTTGCATTGTCTTAGACTAGACACGTAATTACAGGTAGTAGATATGAATGCAAGTACTGAAACTGAACCTAGTGGTTCATTTGATTTTTTAAAGTGGAGCGTTATCGTTTTACTTTTAGCTGGCGCTGTTGTCGGTAATTACGTTTTTGCTGAGCAATCAATTCTAGTGCGTGCCTTGGCAGTTGTTGCTGCTATTGTTATTGCTGGCCTTGTTGCTATGCAAACAGTTAAAGGTCGCTCCGCTGTAGAATTTGCTAAAGAATCGCGTACTGAAGTACGTAAAGTTGTTTGGCCAACGCGTCAAGAAGCAGTGCAAACAACGGGTATTGTTTTGGTGGCAACATTAATTATGTCTTTATTACTTTGGGGTTTAGATTCAGTTCTATTCTGGGTAGTTGGATTAATTACTGGATTAAAAGTAGGTTAAGGTACCGTCATGACTGAAGAAATTACAATTACAGATACGCCTGAAAAAAATAACAACCCTAAATTACGTTGGTATGTAGTACAAGCGTTTTCTGGTTATGAAGGTCGTGTACAAAAAACATTGCTTGAACATATTGGCATTCATGGTTTAGAAGAAAAATTCGGTGAGATTTTAGTTCCTACTGAAGAAGTCATCGAAATGCGCGCTGGACAAAAACGTAAAAGTTCACGTAAATTTTTCCCTGGCTATGTTTTAGTTCATATGGAATTAGATGATGAATCATGGCATTTAGTTAAAAGTGTGCCACGTGTTTTAGGTTTTATCGGGGGCACTAAAGAAAGACCAGCACCTATTTCTCAAAAAGAAGCAGATAGAATTTTACAGCGTCTTGAAGATACTGATAAGCCTAAGCCTAAGACATTGTTTGAGCCTGGCGAAGTGGTTCGTGTTATCGATGGCCCATTTGCTGACTTTAATGGTGTTGTTGAAGAGCTTGATTACGAGAAAAACCGTATCAAAGTATCTGTACTTATATTTGGTCGTTCTACACCGGTTGATTTGGAATTTGGTCAAGTCGAAAAAGGTTAGTTCTTACTAAGTAATGAAAACCAGAGTCTCTACTCTGGTTTTTTTATGCCTGTGATTTGAGATCGTTGGGTCGGGATTTCTGAATCAAAAGAGAGTTCTCCACTAACACTTGGGTTAAGTCCTTGTCTTTTAGTAAACTTTATTCAGTTCCAACTGGATATTCTGTAGTATGTTCTTTTTTTAAACAAATACACTATCTTATCTTGCACAATAGCCCTTGAATAATATATAATCCGCTGCCGAATTTATCTGATGAAGATAAAAGTCGATTTTTGTTAACGGGGAGCTGCTTTTTATAAACAGCGTTAGAACCCATATTAAAGGTATTAAAACCATGGCTAAGAAAGTCACAGCTTTAATCAAGCTACAAGTTGCTGCTGGCGCAGCAAATCCGTCACCGCCAGTTGGTCCTGCACTAGGTCAACACGGTGTAAACATCATGGAATTCTGTAAAGCGTTTAACGCAAAAACAGATTCTTTGGAAAAAGGCGCTCCAGTACCAGTAGTAATTACTGTATATGCTGATCGTTCTTTTACATTTGAAACAAAAACTCCACCTGCTGCTTACTTACTTCTAAAAGCTGCTGGTGTTAAGAGCGGTTCAGGTCGTCCTAACACAGAAAAAGTTGGTACTGTAACTACAGCACAACTTGAAGAAATCGTTAAGACTAAAGAAGCTGATCTTACTGCTGGTTCTATGGAAGCTGCAGTGCGTACCATTGCGGGCTCTGCTCGTTCAATGGGTTTAGTGGTAGAGGACTAATTATGACTAAATTATCAAAACGCGCTCGTCTTATCCGTGAAAAAGTAGACGTATTAAAAGAATATGACATCAGCGAAGCAATTTCTTTACTTAAAGAACTAGCTACTGCTAACTTTCGTGAAAGTGTAGATGTTGCTGTAAACCTTGGCATTGATGCTCGTAAATCAGATCAAAACGTACGTGGCGCTACTGTGTTACCAAACGGTACTGGTCGTGATGTTCGTGTTGCTGTATTTACACAAGGCGTTAACGCAGACAAGGCTAAAGAAGCTGGTGCTGACATCGTAGGTATGGAAGATTTAGCAGAACAAGTTAAAGCCGGTAATATGGATTTTGACGTTGTAATCGCTACTCCAGACGCTATGCGTGTTGTTGGTCAACTAGGTCAGATTTTAGGCCCACGTGGTTTAATGCCTAACCCTAAAGTTGGCACAGTGACTCCTGATGTTGTTACTGCTATCAACAACGCAAAAGCGGGTCAAATCCGCTACCGCAATGACAAAAACGGTATCATCCATACTACTATTGGTAAGGCTGATTTCGAAGATGCTAAATTGCAAGAAAACCTTGAGTCATTATTGGAAGCGCTTAAAAAAGCAAAACCAGCTAATGCTAAAGGCCAGTACATTAAGAAAGTTTCTGTTTCAACTACTATGGGTGCCGGCGTTGTCGTTAACCAAGCAAGTTTAACTCAGTAATTTTCTGTGAAGTGTTTATTATTGACACTTTACAAGGGCGAAATTGTAGACTATAATTTCGCCCCTTAAATTTTGGTAGGTGTTGTCCATATATTAGCATTTATTTGCTAAAGACAACCCCGTCAAAGACCGTAGGAGCTGATACGATTCTTCGTTGAAAGCTTAATGTTTCCTACGTAGATGGTGATTACCCAGTATTTCCTAATTCTGGTCCTCGCCGTAACGGCCTAAACGAATAATAATTTGTTTAGGGATAGTAAATACCGGTTTTTTATTGCCGGTGAACCAGGAGTAAAGCCAATGGCTATCAATCTTGATGACAAAAAAGCAATTGTTGCTGAAGTTCAAGAAGCTGCCAATGG
>JBAROR010000045.1:0-49487 GCA_049642265.1 Cognaticolwellia sp.
TTAAATGTAGCACCGTGTTTAGCAAATACGTCTTTGTAAAATACTTTTACCGCATGACCAAACATAACAGGGTCAGAGACTTTCATCATCGTAGCTTTTAGATGTAAAGAAAGTAAAACGCCTTCAGCTTTTGCCTTTTCAGTTTCAGTAGTAAAAAACTCAACAAGGGCTTTTTTGCTCATGAGTGAAGCATCAATAACTTCTTTATCTAATAAAGCTAAATGCTCTTTTAATAAAGCAACTTCACCATTTTGATTAACAAATTCAATTTTAACGTTTGTTGCGCCGTCAATTGTTACTGATTTTTCACTACCGTAAAAATCACCTGATTGCATATGTGCTACATGTGATTTAGTTGTAGGAGACCACTTGCCCATTGAATGTGGGTTAGTACGTGCATATTGCTTAACTGAACCTGGTGCGCGGCGATCAGAGTTACCTTCTCGTAGAACAGGATTTACAGCTGAACCTAATACTTTCGCATAAGTAAGCTTAATTGACTCTTCTGCTTCACTTTGTGGTTCTTCTGGGTAATCAGGTAAGTTATAACCTTTCGCTTGTAGCTCTTTAATTGCCATTTGCAATTGAGGGATAGAAGCTGAAATGTTAGGAAGCTTAATAATATTAGCTTCAGGTGTTTTTGCTAATTCTCCTAATTCAGCTAAAGCATCATCCATACGCTGTTCAGATGTAAGATACTTAGGAAAGTTAGCGATTATACGTCCTGCTAATGAGATATCACGTGTTTCGATATCAATTGCTGAAGATGCCGTAAATGCTTTAACGATAGGTAAGAAAGAATGCGTAGCTAAAGCTGGGGCTTCATCGGTAATAGTATAAATAATTTTTGAAGTATTTGTGGTCATTTAAAATCCTTTGCTGATTTGCCATTAATCGATAAAATGAATAGCCATTCAATTACGATAAATTGATATTCATTTTATCGATAAAAAATATTTTTCGCGCGCATAGTATCGGAATTCAAAGCGCATTAAAATAGATGAATTATGACTCGTGTATATTCCACAAAGGAAAAGTTAGTGACAATTAAACAAAATCAATCACTTAATAACAAATTTAAGCGCAAGCCAGTAAAGGTACGACCAGTTGACTTCAAGACAGAAGTGTTACTTTTCAATAAACCTTTTGATGTATTGAGCCAATTTACCGATGATCAAAATAGAAAAACCTTAAAAGATTTCATTGATGTGAAAGACGTTTACGCAGCAGGTCGTCTCGATAGAGATAGTGAAGGCTTATTATTATTAACAAACGATGGCAAACTTCAGCATAAATTGGCTAATCCTAGCCAAAAAACAGATAAAACTTATTGGGCACAAGTTGAAGGTGTACCAACAGAGCAAGATATTAACGCGCTTCGACAAGGCGTTAAATTAAAAGATGGACTAACAAAGCCAGCAATCATTAACATCATGACTGAGCCAAATATCTGGGCAAGAGTGCCTCCGATAAGAGAAAGAGCGGCTATTCCAACAACATGGTTGGAAATTACCATACAAGAAGGCAGAAATCGTCAAGTTAGAAGAATGACGGCCCATATTGGCTACCCTACGTTAAGGTTAGTTAGATACCGTATTGGTCAATGGACCTTAGATGGTATTGATAACGGTAACTATAAAAGGTTAAATCATGTCTAATGTCGAAGATAAAAGTCATATAGTTGTTCAGCAGACAGCACCTACTGATAGCGATGATCCGCACGGTAGTAAACAGTTTAAGCCAAACACTACCGTTGCAATAGTTGTATCATGCCAAGATAAATTCCTCTTAGTTGAAGAAAAAGAACACGGCAAGACCGTGTATAATCAACCTGCAGGTCATTTAGAGGCTGATGAAAACCTAGTTAATGCTGCCATGCGAGAATTAGCAGAAGAAACAGGATTAAACGCTACTCCAGAGTACCTGTGCGGTATTTACTATTACTATCGAGCCGACATTAATTTATATTATTTACGTTTTTGTTTTGTTATTGAGTTCAACACATTCGTTTCATGCCAACCACAAGATGATGAGATTATTGCTTGCCATTGGTTAACCTTGGCAGAAATAAAAGCAAAATCTGCACAATTACGCAGCCCATTAGTGCTCGAATGTATTGAAGATTACCTCAGTGGTAAAAAAATCCCATTAAGTCACCTAAAATCTAATCTTTAATCTATCTTCGCGCTAAATGACCATGCTATAATTTCGCGCCATTTTCCATTGAAATGTAGTTGTCATGACCTCGAACAAACATGTAAATTTAAACTCAATTGAGCCAAACGATAAATTACCACAAGACACAAAAGTGATTGTTGGTATGTCGGGTGGTGTTGATTCATCTGTCTCCGCATATTTATTACAGCAACAAGGCTATCAAGTAGAAGGCCTGTTTATGAAAAATTGGGAAGAGGATGACAACGATGAGTATTGCGCCGCAGCAGAAGATTTAGCCGACGCGCAAAATGTTTGTGAAAAATTAGGCATGAAGCTACATACTATTAACTTTGCCACTGAATACTGGGACAATGTTTTTGAGTATTTCCTTGCCGAGTATAAAGCCGGCAGAACACCTAATCCTGATATTATGTGTAATAAGGAAATTAAATTTAAAGCCTTTCTTGAATTTGCTTGTGAGGACCTAGGTGCTGATTACATTGCGACAGGCCATTATGTACAACGCCAATTCAATGATGGTAAATGGCAGATGCACCGTGGTCTAGACAGTAATAAAGATCAAAGTTATTTCCTTTATACACTAAGCCATGAACAAGTGGGCAAAACACTTTTTCCTGTTGGCCATATTGAAAAACCAGAAGTAAGAGCTATTGCAGAAAAAGCTGACTTAATTACCCATAACAAAAAAGACAGTACAGGTATCTGTTTTATTGGCGAGCGTAAATTCAAAGACTTTCTTGGCAAATATTTACCTGCTCAACCTGGGGTGATAGAAACGCCAGAAGGCGAAGCTATTGGTGAACATGATGGTTTAATGTATCACACATTAGGTCAACGCAAAGGCTTGCGTATCGGCGGTCTTGCTAATGCAGGTGAAGCGCCGTGGTATGTTGTTGACAAAGACCTAACACGTAACGTGTTAATTGTTGGTCAAGGGCATGATCACCCTCGCCTATTTTCTAAAGGCTTAATTGCCAATCAATTACATTTAGTTGACCGCGTTGAATTAACCACTCCTATCACTTGTACCGTAAAAACACGCTATCGACAAGAAGATGTGGCCTGTAACTTATCACCGATGGCCAATGGCGAATATTTAGTTATGTTTACCGAGGCACAAAGTTCAGTAACACCAGGTCAGTCTGTGGTGTTTTATCAAGATAATATTTGCCTGGGTGGCGGTATTATTAATTCCCTTATTCGTTAATATAAGGCATTCATGAATAGTATAGAAAAACAAACAATTACCATGGCAGCTATCTGCCAAGCTTCAGCATTAGTGCAGAAAGTTGCACGTACTGGCTCTATAGCAGAGCCAGATCTAGCCCTAATGCTGAACAGTATTATGAAAACGTCACCAGATAGTATTTTAGATGTCTATGATAATGATGTTTCGCATTTAACCCTTGGGTTAAAAACCTTAATCGAGCAGCTAGGTAGCCAAACTAAGGAAAAAGATCCGGAATTAACACGCTATGTCGTGAGCTTATTAGGGTTAGAGCGTCGTTTAGCTAACAAAAAAAATCAGTTTTCATTACTGGGTGAGCGTATTGAACAAAGCCAACGACAGCTTGCACATTACGACATCACCAGTGATACGCTAATTGCTAGTTTAGCCAGTATTTATAGCGACTTATTAAGTCCTATCGGTACGCCTATACAAGTGGCAGGTGAGCCTAGCTTACTTAAGCAGCAGAGTAATCAACATAAAATTCGCGCCTTATTACTTGCTGGTGTTCGCTCTAGCGTATTATGGCGTCAAGTTGGCGGAAAGCGTCGAAATATTCTATTTGGTCGCACAAAAATGGTCGCGTGTGCCCAACAATTACTTAAAGAAATATAAAACTAACTTCAGGAAATTACTATGGAACTTTCAGCATTAAGTGCAATATCACCGGTTGACGGTCGTTATGGCAGTAAAGTTAAATCATTGCGCCCTATCTTCAGTGAATTTGGCTTAATTAAATATCGTGTTACGGTTGAAGTACGTTGGTTACAAAAGCTAGCCGCTACGGCAGAAATAATCGAAGTTCCTGCTTTCTCTGCACAAGCGAACGCATTACTTAATGCTATTGTTAGCGACTTTTCTGAAGCTGAAGCGCAAAAAATAAAAGACATTGAAGCAACAACTAATCACGATGTAAAAGCGGTTGAATACTTTCTAAAAGAAAAAATTGCTGATAATGCTGAGCTCAATGCAATTACTGAATTTATTCATTTTGCTTGTACCTCTGAAGACATTAACAACCTTTCACACGGTTTAATGCTTTCTGAGTGTCGTGAACAAGTACTAATGCCAATGATTTACGATATCCTACAAGATATCAAAGCACTTGCTGTTGAATATAAAAACATTCCAATGATGTGTCGTACTCACGGCCAGCCAGCATCTCCTAGCACGCTAGGTAAAGAAATGGCTAACGTTTACATTCGTTTAAAACGTCAACGACAACAAATTGCGAACGTTGAAATGTTAGGTAAAATCAACGGCGCCGTGGGTAATTACAATGCCCATTTATCAGCTTATCCAGGTGTTGATTGGCATGGTTTTGCTAACGAATTTGTTAATTCATTAGGTTTAAGTTTTAACCCATTTACTACGCAAATTGAACCGCATGATTATATTGCTGAGCTATTTGATGCGATTGCGCGCTTCAACACTATCTTAATTGATTTTGACCGCGATATTTGGGGTTACATTGCCATTGGCCACTTTAAGCAAAAAACTATTGCCGGTGAAATTGGCTCATCAACAATGCCACATAAAGTTAACCCGATTGATTTTGAAAACTCTGAAGGTAACTTAGGTATTGCTAATGCTTTATTTAATCACTTAGCACAGAAATTGCCTATTTCTCGCTGGCAGCGTGACCTTACAGATTCAACCGTTTTACGTAACTTAGGTGTTGGTTTTGCTCACACATTAATTGCTTATCAAGCAACACGTAAAGGCATCAGTAAACTACAAGTAAATGAAGCCAACTTACTTGCTGAACTTGACTCGAACTGGGAAGTACTTGCTGAGCCAATTCAAACGGTTATGCGTCGTTACGGTATTGAAAAGCCTTATGAAAAACTTAAAGAATTAACACGTGGTAAGCGTGTTGATGGTGATTCAATGCGTGCATTTATCATGACATTGGAATTACCAGAAGCGGCAAAAGCACAACTGTGTGAAATGACACCAGCATCGTACATTGGCCGTGCCGTTACTTTTATTAATGAACTAGACTAGTTTTTAACTAGACACTCAGTTTTTAATGATGAAAAAGGGATCCTGTTGGCTCCCTTTTTTTTCGTTTTATGACCAACACCTTATGAGGTTTTCTTATGAATATGGATTCATTAAATTGGGGTGATTTAACTCCAGAAAAATTTCTTGCTGAATATTGGCAAAAAAAACCATTAATCATCAAACAGGCATTTACTAATTTTCAGGACCCTATTCCAGCGGATGAACTCGCCGGGTTAGCGATGGAAAGCGAAATAGAGTCACGCATTGTAAGTGTTAACAACGAGGGAGATTGGCAAGTCGATCATGGTCCTTTCGAAGACTTTTCTAAATATGGAGAGTCTCAATGGACACTATTAGTGCAAGCCGTTAATAATTGGTCTCGCCCTACCCATGAGCTGCTCAGTCCATTTGCTTTTATTCCAAGCTGGCGCATCGACGATGTTATGGTAAGTTTTTCGACTCCTGATGGCGGTGTCGGCGCACATTTAGACCAGTATGATGTGTTTATCATTCAAGGCAGCGGCAAACGTCGTTGGCAAGTAGGTGCACCTGATAAAAGCTTAAGCACGTTATTGCCTCATCCAGATCTCAAACAAGTTTCAAGTTTTCAACCTATTATTGATGAAATAACTGAGGCAGGTGATTTACTCTATATTCCACCTAACCACCCTCATAATGGCGTATCTATTGAAAATTCGGTTAACTTCTCGATAGGCTTTCAAGCACCATCGAGCCAAGATCTATGGTCAAGCTTTGCTGACAAACTCATTGACTTGAATGTAGGTGAAGAAAGGTTCAGCGATCCAGATAGAACTCAATGCCAGCAAAACTTTACCATAACAACGCATGACAAAAAGCAATTGAAGGCATTCATGTTAGCGCAACTTGATAATGACGAACTCTATGAGCAATTTATTGGTCAATATCTAACCCAAGGTCATCATGCATTGGAAATTTTAGTTCCCGTTAACGATATAGATAACGCTAAATTGCTCGATATACTATCCGAGCCAGATATTGTATTTATGCCCGTATCAGGGTTAAAAGCCGCAATAGTAAATGACAAACAGCAAACACTTTTCATTAATGGTGATAGTTTTCCACTTGAAGATCAAACAGTTGCGTTAGGTGAAAAATTAGCACAGCAAAAGCCGTTAAGTACAGCAGAAATAAAAAAATTCAATAACTGTTTGAAAAACAGCAAATTGTTAACTAGTGTATTGAATAAGGGTTATTGGTATATAGAATAAACACATGTCATACACAGTGAGCAGAGTACAGTGGGAGCAGGCAGCTCCCTTACTAGAAAACATTAGGGAGCAAGTATTTGTTTATGAATGGCGCATTCCCAAAAGCATCGTATTCGACCAAAAAGATCACGTTGCTTATCATGTATTAGCTTGTCATGACAAAACACAAGAGCCAATCGGCACCGGACGAATATTTTCTTCCGGGGAGATCAGTCGAATTGCGGTACTAAAATATTATCGCAAGGAGCAAGTTGATAAAGTCATAATACAAACGCTAGTGACAATAGCGCAGGAGATGGAGCTTAAAGAAGTGTTTATCTATAGCCCATTGGATGTTATTGACTATTTTAAACAGTTTAACTTTGATACCACAGGCGCCGTATTTATGGAGGCAGGAATGCCAAAACAAAAGATGACCTGTCAGTTAAATCAGATTAGCGTTGAAAATCATTATTCAAGCCATTAGTTATTAATGGCTTGAATCTTTTAATGAGGATTGACGCTACTGTTGCGCCCACAATTTGTCATTTTCATAAAGCTGATACAGTCCATTTGCACGACTAATCAATAATTGGGCAAATTCCTGTTGCTCACTGCTTTCTATTCGCAATAAATTTTCCGCTTGTAATTGCCACTTGAGTGAAAAGTGTCTTACAACATCACGTGCCGGCTCACCATTATCTAGTACCACATGATCTGTAGGTAAATCACCACAAATAACCCAAACCTTAGTTTTATCTAATAGGTTAATTTTCCAAACCGTCATAATAGGAACTAAATAACGACTCTCTGTTTCCGCCACACTTTCTGGTACCAAACCTTTCTCAGCAAGATACTTAGTTGCTTTTAAGTATTGTTCACGTATCCAAGCTTGCTTTTGCTCTTCAGTTAATACTTGTTCTTGAATAGTTGATTCTTTTTCAGTCATATTTATGGTCTTTTTTGTAATTGATTTTAATAAGATGTTAACAATAAAAAGTTGTATTAATTACTTCACAGAAAAATTCAACTTTATTTATAGCTCCACTAGCGAAGCATTTGTCTAAATGGTATTGTGCGCAGCGAATTATTACAACCTTAGTTCAATAAAAATTTATAATTGAGCTATTTATAAAATCATTGGAGATTACGATAGTGGCCGTTTTTGATTTAGTGGATTTTGATAACCACGAGCAAGTCGTTTACTGTAGTGACGAAGCTTCCGGACTTAAAGCCATCATTGCAGTACACAGTACTGCTTTAGGGCCAGCAGCTGGTGGATGTCGTTTTTGGGATTATGCAAGTGATGAAGCTGCTTTAAAAGATGTTTTACGTTTATCAAAGGGCATGACTTACAAAAATGCGATGGCAGGCTTAAAGTTAGGTGGTGGTAAAGGCGTGATTATTGGTGATCCAAAAAAGCTAAAATCAGACACGCTTTTCAAAGCCTTTGGCAACGCTGTTAATAATTTAAATGGTCGTTACTATACTGCTGAAGACGTTAATATCACGACGGGTGATATGGCCGTTGTTAACCAAAGTACAGATTATGTTTCTGGCCTTGAAGGCAAAAGTGGTAATCCAGGTCCATTCACTGCTTTAGGTACTTTTTTAGGTATAAAAGCAGCGGTTAAATTTAAATTAAATAAAGAAGACTTAACAGGTATTAAAGTTGCTGTTCAAGGCTTAGGCAGTGTTGGTTATTCTCTTTGTGAGAAACTTCATGCTGCTGGTGCTGAGTTGTTCGTCACAGATATCAATCAAGCTACGTTAGATAAAGCAGCCACTGAGCTAAATGCGACAGTAGTTGGTTTAGATGAAATATATAGCCAAGATGTTGATGTCTTTTCGCCATGTGCCCTTGGTGCAT
Organism: Cognaticolwellia sp.; assembly: GCA_049642265.1. Classification (GTDB taxonomy): domain Bacteria; phylum Pseudomonadota; class Gammaproteobacteria; order Enterobacterales; family Alteromonadaceae; genus Cognaticolwellia. The sequence continues at coordinate 8,513 of JBAROR010000045.1, forward strand.
CTATTGATGACAATAGCATCGCGCAAATGAAAGCTGTTATTATTGCCGGTTGCGCTAATAACCAACTAGCAGAAGCTAGACACGATAAAATATTGTTAGATAAAGGTATTTTATATGCACCAGATTATGTCATCAATGCTGGTGGTATTATCAATGTCGCTTTAGAAATTTACCCTGAACCTTATTGTGCAAAAAGCGCGACAAAGTTAGTCGAAAATATTTACAATACGTTAATGACTATTTTTGAAACTGCCGCAGCTAATAATATGCCTACAGGTTTTATTTCCGATGAAATGGCGCGTAACATTATCGCTAACGGCGCGAACTAGTTTTTTAGATAATAAAGTTAGTTCATAAAAAAAGCACCGCAAGGTGCTTTTTTTATGAACTGAAAATGAATAATGTAATGTTCATTGCACTGTTTAACAAAGTTGAACTACGTTTGTTAAGTTAGAGAATAAACCGTCAGTAGTCTATAGTGCGTTTAATAAAGCCTGTACGGGATGTAAGGTGACTTTGCTATCTAAACGCTTTATTTGGCTACGACAAGAGTAGCCTGTTACCAATATTTGCTCTGTTGCTAAATCAGCTACTTTATCTTGCCAGCTCATTTTATAAAGTGCTTTAGAGTTATCTAAATTAACTTTTTCATGACCATACGTTCCTGCCATCCCACAACAACCAACAGCGACACTTGATAGCGATAACCCAAAGTGTTGGAATATATGCTGCCACTGCCCTTCACTGCCCGCTAAAGCTGTTTTTTCCGTGCAATGGGCAAAGAGTTTATAATCAATAATATTTTCACGTTTAGCCGTATTAATAATACGGCTGTTATTTTGGTGATCGATAATCGTTATCAACCATTCATGTGCTAACTGCACTTCAAATTCGCCACGGTTATCACCTAACACTTGCTTATATTCATCTCTAAAGCATAGCGCCAGTGATGCGTCTAAGCCCACCATAGGCACACCTAATTGATAAACTTGGTTCAAAAAATCAGCCGTAGATTTCGCCGTTTTTGCAAACTTAGCTAAAAAGCCTTTCACATGCTGAGGCTTTCCATTTGGTTTAAAAGGCAACAGTATGGGTTTAAATCCAAGCTTACTCACTAAAAGCATAAAATCTTCAACCACTTTTGCGTCATAAAATGAAGTAAACGGGTCTTGAACAATTAACAGTGATTTTGCACGTGCATCAGCAGACATCGCTTTAAGTTGAGATAAATCAAATGTAGCAAATTGATGTTCAGTTGCTCTCTGCTCTAAGGTTGGAATAGATAATAGCGGTGTATCGACATAACCAATGCTTGCACGAGATAGTTTATCGTAGATATTGGATGCCAAAATACTATTAACAATTTTAGGCGCCTTCGCCATTATTGGCGTCATCGATTCTACATTTGCCACTAAATGATCTTTTAATGGTCTAAAATATCGTGTGTGATAAAGGTTAATAAATCGTGCTCTAAAGTCAGGTACATCAACTTTAATTGGGCATTGACTAGCACAAGCTTTACACGCTAAACACCCCTGCATAGCTTCCATAACCTCATGGGAAAAATCATCTGTGTCACCACGATTAAATTGACTATTAAAACGGTTTTTTACTTTATCTAATAAACTTTTGACCGACCAATTTTGTATATTTTGCTCTAATGCTAAAACATCGACGCCTTTTGACTCTAATAAGCGCAACCACTCTCGCATCAGGCCAGCTCTACCTTTCGGTGAATGCCTGCGGTCACGCGTTACCTTGCTTGAGGGGCACATTGGGCTATCTACGTCGTAATTAAAGCATAAACCATTGCCATTACAATCGAGTACTGAATTGAACGACTCTTTGACGGTGACGGGTATTTGTCGGTCATAAAAGCCACGTTTTTTATCATCAACAGAGACTAATTTAGCGGAAGAAAGGTAAGGTGTACAAATTTTACCTGGGTTCATTTTGTTTAAGGGATCAAAGGCGGCCTTAATTTTCCTTAGTTCGGTAAATAACGTGGCGCCAAAAAATTCTGGACCATATTCACTACGATAACCTTTGCCATGTTCCCCCCACATTAAACCGCCATATTTGGCAGTAAGAGCAACCACTTTATCTGAAATATTTCTCAGTAAAACTTCTTGTTCTGGATCGCACATATCTAATGCTGGACGAACATGCAACACACCCGCATCAACATGACCGAACATACCATAATGTAAACCATGGCCATCAAGTAATTCTTTAAATTCAGCGATATAATCGGCCAGATTTTCTGGTGGAACGGCGGTATCTTCGGCAAATGCTAATGGCTTTTGACTTCCTTTAGTATTACCTAATAACCCTACCGCTTTCTTACGCATGGTATATAACTTACCGATGCTGGCTAAATCTGAGGTTACTTGATAACCAATAACCCCCGTTTTATTGGCAATATCTTTATCAAGCTCTGCACATAATGCCGTTACTTGTGCTGAAACACTGGCAATACTCTCGCCATTGTATTCCACCATGTTGATACCATCCATAACGGCACCATCAACATCTTGCAACATGTCGCTTACTAGTTGCCAAACAATGTCTTGCTTAGCCAAGTTCAGCACTTTACTGTCAATGGTTTCAACCGACGTTGCTTTTGCTTCGACCAAACGCGGAGAATGGCGAAGTGCTGAATCAAAACTGTCATATTTAATGTTGATCAGCGTTTTTGCTTTCGCTATCGGTGTTAGATTAAGCTTTGCTTCACAAACAAAGGCTAATGAACCTTCTGAGCCGGTAATAATACGACTTAGATCGACCATAGATAAGTCGTCATTAAAGACGTTTTCTAGATCATAGCCAGTCAAAAATCTATTCAACCGAGGAAATTTTTCTAATATTAAGCTTCGATTATCAAAACAAGATGCTAGTACTTGCTGCATCAGTTTAGCTTCACAACTATCCTGTTTAGCTAATGCTCGCGCAGCTTCCATTGTTTGAGGTTTAGTAGTAAGTAATTCACCATTGGCCAAGACACTTTCAAGACCCAGAACATGATCTGATGTTTTACCATAAACTAAAGAGCCTTGCCCCGAGGCGTCAGTATTTATCATACCGCCAACAGTGGCACGATTACTGGTCGATAAATCAGGTGAGAAGAAAAAACCATGAGGTTTTAGATAGTCATTGAGTTGATCTTTGATCACACCAGCTTCTACTCGAACCCAGTTTTGTTCAATATTGATTTCTAGTATACGATTCATATATTTTGATAAATCAACAACAATGCCTGGTGTCAAACTTTGTCCATTAGTCCCAGTGCCGCCACCACGAGCACTAAACTTGATATCATTAAACTTTTCTTCGCAGCCCAGTAGCGTAATAATTTGAATATCTTGCTTACTGCGTGGATGTAAAACCAATTGGGGTAATTGTTGATAAATACTGTTATCTGTCGCGTGTGCTAAGCGGGCACTATATTGAAAATTTATATCACCGGTAAATTGTTTAGTCGCCAAGATTTTGGCAAATTCTTGATATAAAGGAGAAACTAACTCTTCGTGACTTAAGCGAGGTAACATGGATGAAAATTCTATTAACAATATAAAGTGCTTAATATTATATCATGGCAATTTAACAATTTGCTCACTTAACAAAAAAAGCCTAAGAACTTTTTATCATCGTCATGACAAAAAGTCCCTAGGCTTAATTTTATAGCAATTGAAATAATGATGTTCTGCTGAACGATGTAATGCGCTGAGCAATGTCATCACTAACCGTAATGCTTACTTCTTATTATGTTGCTCAGCTAAATATAACCATGTTGGTAAGACAGTATCAGGGTTAAGCGATAAACTTTCGATTCCTTTATCAACTAACCATGCAGCAAAATCTGCGTGATCTGATGGGCCTTGACCACAAATACCGACATATTTTCCGCGCGCCTTACAAGCTTTAATTGCCATTTCTAACAAGATTTTAATTGCTGGATCTCGCTCGTCGAATAAGTGTGCAACTAAGCCAGAATCACGGTCTAAACCTAAGGTTAATTGAGTTAAGTCATTAGAGCCAATTGAAAAACCATCAAAATAATCTAAAAATTGATCGGCTAATAAAGCATTCGACGGTAGTTCACACATCATGATAACGCGCAAGCCGTTTTCACCACGTACTAAACCATTATCAGCTAAAATATCAATAACTTGAGATGCTTCTTCTAAGGTACGTACAAATGGGATCATCACCTCAACATGCGTCATATCCATGTCGTTACGTACACGTTTAATCGCTTCACATTCAAGCGCGAAACAATCTCTAAAATCTTTAGAGATGTAACGAGAAGCACCACGATAACCAATCATTGGGTTTTCTTCTTCCGGCTCAAAACCTTCGCCGCCAACTAAATTAGCGTATTCGTTTGATTTAAAATCAGACATACGCACAATAACTTTTTCAGGCGCATAAGCCGCAGCTAACGTAGAAATACCTTCAGTAAGCTTAGCAATGTAAAACTCAACAGGGCTTTCGTAACCGGCAATAATATCGCGAATTTCATCTTGAAGATCGGCAGATTGCTCATCAAAGTTTAATAGCGCTTTGGGATGAACACCGATCATTTTATTAATAATAAACTCTAAACGTGCTAAACCAATACCCGCATGCGGTAATCGAGCAAACGCAAACGCGCGATCCGGGTTACCGACATTCATCATTATTTTCAATGGCAAATCAGGCATAGAGTCAACTTCAGACGTTGTTACTTTAAAATCGAGCTTGCCTTGGTAAATAAAACCGGTATCACCTTCTGCACACGAGACAGTAACTTCATCACCCGTTGCTATTTTACTGGTAGCGTCGCCACAACCAACAACTGCTGGAATACCCATTTCACGGGCAATAATCGCCGCATGACAAGTTCGACCGCCACGATTAGTAACAATCGCAGAAGCACGCTTCATGATTGGCTCCCAATCAGGGTCAGTCATGTCAGTAACGAGAACATCACCAGGTAATATTTGGTCCATTTCAGCGAGTGACGATAAAACCTTCGCTTTACCACTACCGATTTTGTGACCAATTGAACGCCCTTCACAAATAATATCTGCGGTAGTTTGTAATTGGAATTGCTCCATTACATTGGCATTTTCACGACTTTTAACTGTTTCTGGACGTGCTTGTACAATATAAAGCTTACCATCTAGACCATCCTTCGCCCATTCAATATCCATAGCACGGCCGTAGTGTTTTTCAATCACAACGGCTTGAATAGCTAATTCTTCAACTTCTTTATCAGTAAGTGAGAAAGTATCCGATTGGGCTTGCTCAATATCAACAATTTCAACTTGCTTGCCGTGTTCTTGAGTGTCTGCGTAAATCATTTTAATTGCTTTGCTGCCAATATTTCTACGTACTACAGCAGGTTTACCTTTCGCTAATGTTGGTTTATGAACATAAAACTCATCAGGATTAACAGCGCCCTGCACAACCATTTCACCTAAACCATAGCTTGAAGTAATAAACACAACATCTTCAAAGCCTGATTCTGTATCAATAGAGAACATTACGCCACTAGAAGAAATATCGCTGCGAACCATACGTTGGATGCCAGCAGAAAGTGCTACACCACGATGGTCGTAACCTTGATGTACACGATAAGAGATTGCACGGTCATTAAATAGTGAGGCAAATACATGCTTAACCGCGATCATTACCGCGTCTAAACCACGGACATTAAGGAAAGTTTCTTGTTGGCCAGCAAATGAGGCATCTGGCATATCTTCTGCGGTTGCCGATGAGCGAACAGCAAATGAAGCATCGTCAGCGAAGCCGCCGGCGAGTTTTGCATAAGCTTGGTCGATATCTTTTTGCATATCGGGTAAAAATGGAGTTTCGATAATCCATTGGCGGATCTTACTACCACACTCTGCCAAGGCATTCGTATCATCAACATCTAAATCATCAAGTAATTGATAAATTTTATCGTTTAGACCACTTTGTTCTAGAAATTCGTTAAAGGCAAATGAGGTAGTTGCAAAACCACCCGGTACTTGCACGCCCATATTTGAAAGGTTAGAAATCATTTCACCTAATGAAGCGTTCTTACCACCAACGCGATCAACATCATTCATTCCTAAATCTTCATACCAAAGTACGTATTCTTGCACGACAACATCTCCACTGGAAATAATAAAATTTAAGGAAGCTATCTTTAAAACAATATTTAAATATTTAAATATAAAAATATAAAAATGAATGTAAAATAACTTTCTTAACGTTTTTATCAAACTAACTTTCATTAAACGTTGTATTTCGCGCTACATACATTTTACACTGCTAACCTTGAAACTAAAGCACTATTTGAAAGTTTTCACTATCAACTACAAAATAAAATAATAGGTTTACTATGCGCGCAGCTTTTTATATTTCTGACGGTACAGCAATCACTTCTGAAGTTTTCGGTCATGCTCTATTGTCACTTTTTCCGGTAAAATTTGAGCACGACACTATTTCATTTGTCGAAACCAAAGAAAAAGCACTCGAAGCATGTAAACGAATAAATAAAGCCGCCAAGCGAACAGGTGTTCCCCCTTTGGTTTTTCATACCTTTGTTAATCCAGACATCCGAGAAATTATCGACGGTTGTGATGGTATTATTTACAATTTTCTTGAGCACTTTGTGGCACCGCTTGAAGAAACCTTAGGCACGAAAGCAAAACCTAAAGCACATAGAACACACAGCATTCATGAAAACAGTTATGACTACCGAATTGATGCTGTTAACTATTCTCTCGCCAATGATGATGGTTCAAACGTTACCAACTATGAACATGCCGATGTCATTCTCGTTGGTGTATCTCGCTCAGGTAAAACCCCGACAGCGCTTTATTTAGCGCTGCAATACGGCATAAAAGCGGCAAACTATCCTTTTACTGATGATGATATGGACGAACTTAAACTGCCATCTTTTTTAAAAATGTATAAAAAGAAAATATTTGGTCTCACCATTGATGCTGAACGTTTAGTCGATATTCGTGACGGCAGAATGTCGAACACTAAATATTCTTCAGCTCGCCAATGTCGTATGGAAGTGCGAGAAGTAGAAAAACTTTATAAGCAGGAAAAAATTCCTTTTTTAAATACCACAAAACTTTCTGTTGAAGAGATAACAGCAAAAATATTGTCAGAAACAGGTCTTCAGCGCTATAAATATTAATATATAACAATTTAGTTGCATAAAAACTTAGAAAGCGGTTCACTTAATTGCCTATATTCGTTATGTTAGCGCGATGTAATTATTGCGCTGCACTAAGATATGCACGCTCACCAGTATTTGATAGCACATGACCATAAAAACAGATGAATTTAGAACCACATTAATTGATAACTTAGTTTCTCCTGCTGAACTAGCTGAGCAAATCCCGCTCGACGATAGCACCGCTAATTTTATCATCCAAAGCCGCAAAGATATTGAAGCCATTATTAAAGGCGATGATAAACGTTTACTCGTTATTATCGGCCCTTGCTCAATTCATGATACTGACGCGGCAATAGATTATGCAAAAAAACTAAAAAGCTTTCAGGAGAAATACGCCAATGAGCTATTGATCGTGATGCGTGTTTATTTTGAAAAACCTCGTACTACTGTCGGTTGGAAAGGCTTAATTAGTGATCCTGATTTAGATAAATCATTTCGTGTTGCTAAGGGATTAAACTTAGCGCGTAATTTATTAATGGAAATAAACAAATTAGGTTTAGCGGCTGGTACTGAATTTTTAGACATGGTAACAGGCCAGTATATTTCTGATTTGATCAGTTGGGGCGCTATCGGCGCACGCACCACCGAAAGCCAAGTACACAGAGAGTTGGCTTCTGCACTTTCTTGCCCTGTTGGTTTTAAAAACGGCACTGACGGTAATATTCAAATTGCGGTTGACGCGATTAAAGCCTCAAGTGTGCCGCATGTACTTTATTCACCAAACAAAAGTGGTCAAATGTGTATTTATCAAACACATGGTAACCCTTTTGCTCACGTTATTTTACGTGGCGGTAAAGAGCCGAATTACCACGAAGACGACATAGCAGCGACTTGTAAAACATTAACTAAAGCATCGTTATCTGAAAAAATAATGATCGATTGTAGTCACGGTAATAGCTACAAAGATCATAATAAACAGATGGATGTAGCTCAATCACTCGCTGAGCAAATTCAGCAAGGTAATCAATCTGTCTTTGGTGTGATGGTGGAAAGTTTTCTGGTCGAAGGTAATCAGAAGGTTATTGAAAAACAACCTTTAGTATATGGTCAAAGTATTACTGATGCTTGTATTAACCTAGATACCAGTGAAGAAATATTAACTGTTTTAGCGAATGCTGTTAAAACCAGAACGTCATAGTTTATACAAGATAATAAACTAAACATAATAAACGTTAAGTAAAAATAAAAGCCGGTTATCAAATTGATAACCGGCTTTTTCATGTTGTTATTTTACTGTTTAACGAGTGTTAGTTAGTAAAAGTTCGCTTTAAACTCAATACCCCAGAAACGTGGTTCGTTTGTGTAGCCAGTTAAATTGTTAAAGTCGATTGCACCAGTAAGTTGCTCTTCATCAGTAATATTACGACCAAATAATGCAACTTCATATTCTGCACCATCGGTGTACCATTCATAACCAACACGAACACCACCTTCTAATAATGCATCACCAGTAAACTCAGTTGATTCATACAAGAAGAAATTCACTTCACTGCGATAAGACCAATCTGTGTAAACATAAAGTTCGCCTTCACCAATTTCTTTGGTCCAACGCGCACTTAAGTTGCTTATCCACTCAGGAGATTGTGGTAAAGAATTACCGTCAATTAGTGCTAAGCCATCACCATTTATTGGGTCAGTTACAGTACAACCACCGCCACAACCAGGTACAGCAACACTACTATCTTGTAGCTCTGTATGGTTATAACTAACACTAGCAGCAAGTACTAAATCAGCCGTTAAGTAGTATTCTGAATCAAGCTCAAAACCGTATCCCACAGACTTATCTGCATTGAGTAAACTCGCAACATTACCTGAGCCACCAACAGCAGTTAATTGTTGATCGTTAACAACGTAGTAGTATATTGAACCATCAACACGAGCCGTATTATCTAAGAATACTGATTTAAAGCCGGTTTCAACAGAGTCAACAGTTTCTGAATCAGCGGTTGTTGAATTAGCTGAGAATAATAAACTACGACCTTGAATACTTGGTGCGCGATAACCACGGGCAATACGAGCATAAATATTCGTTTCATCGTTAAGCACGTAAGACGCACTTAAATCACCACTAACTTGTGAATCATCAACATCATTGCTTTCAGAAAAGCCTGGTGCGCCAAATGGTGATAAGACTAATTCACCATCCCATTTACGCTCATCATCTGAATAGCGTAAACCACCATTGATGCTTAATCTATCTGAAACTTCATAGTCTAGTGAAGCAAACACCGCCCAAGCCGATGTTTCCATTTTTTGAATAGCAAGACCGTCTTGTACACCGCCGCCCAAGGTATTAAAGCTTAAATTATTAATGGTTAAGTCTTCATCAAACAAGAAGAAACCAAATTGGTAATCTAACGCACCTAAGTCGTTACTCGCAATGCGAATCTCTTGTGTAGACTGCGCATGGTCTGGCATTCTAGCACCGGTTTCAGATGGGAATGGAATTAAACCTGGACCACCACCTGTAGGTAAAAATACCGCACCGTAACCGCCATCAATATCACCTACTGAAAACATTTCAGCTGATTCATGGCCGGTGATAGACGTTAACGTGTAATCACCAAAATCATATTCAATCTTTAAACTAGCACCTTTCATATCAACCGTTTGGTTGTTACGAGAAGCAGCATCATGATAAACAGTTGCCCGATCAAAATTATCAACTAAGTCATTTGTACCTGGCTTGATAATGTTAGCTCTAAATACACGTGCATCGGCTTCTGCATCTCTAAAGTGGTAATTAAATAACGCTGAAAAATCGTCATTTGGCTCCCATAATAGTTGCAAGCGCCCAGCTGTTTCGCTGTAGCCACCTAATTGATCTTTCTGTTCAAAACCAGGAGCTTTGTTGTCAATCCAGTCATCGCGATCTTGTTGTAATAAAGCAATTCGCGCTGATACAGTATCAGATAAACCACCACCTACAGCAACACGAAAGTCGGTTGAACCAAAGCTACCATACGAGCCAGAAATGCTAGCATCAAAATCTTGAGTTGGCTTTTTCGATTCAACTTTAACAATACCCGCTGGTGTATTACGGCCAAATAAAGTTCCTTGTGGACCACGTAAAACTTCTACGCGTTCAATATCAAACATTGGCATACCTTTCGTTAAGGCATTTTCCAAAACAACATCATCATAAATAAGAGATACAGGTTGTGAAGCTAGTAGATCGAAATCTGTATTACCTAGACCACGAATATAAAAACGTGGAAAAGTACGACCAAAAGAAGACTCAATTAATAAGCTTGGTACTTTCGCAGAAAGAGATCTTACATCCATACCAGAAGAACCCAATACTTCGAGTTTTTTAGGGGTAAGCGCCGACACAGAAATAGGTACATCTTTTACATTTTCTGTACGCTTACGTGCTGTAACTTCGATAACTTCGATACCAACAACTTCTTTATTACCTGTTTTTTCTTGTGCTAATGCTGATGTTGTTACACCTGCACCACACGCAAAAATAGCCGCGTTTACACATAGTGCAAGCGACGTTTTATTGAAAACATTCATTAAGTACTCTCCCAAGAACTGTTTATGTTTTGATGTGTTTTTATAACTTTGTTTATTATAACTTGACGTGCAAAGCTTTCACGTATAATTTTTTATTTTTTAAAATTTAAATTTGCTAAGAAACTTGTGCCGTACGACATTTCGTTTAATTCAAAAAGCTCTGCTAAGGTTTGACCTAAATCAGCAAAGGTACTTCTTTCACCTAAGTCAACTGATGATATGTTGTGATGATAAGCTAACATAGGTACATACTCTCTTGTATGATCATTACCAGGCCACGTTGGGTCACAGCCATGATCAGCCGTGATAAAGAGTATATCGTCTTCGCTCATCGCTTGATAAACATCTTCTAGGCGAGTATCTAAATATTCTAAAGCCTCTGCATAGCCAACAGGATCCCTACGATGACCAAAATCTTGATCAAAGTTAACTAAATTAGTGAATATTAAACTATTGTCTTTAGCACGATGAATATGATCAATAGTGCTATCTATAAGAGCAGGTAACCCCGTTGCTTTTGTTTTTTCAGAGATACCTTGATGAGCAAAAATATCAGCAATCTTGCCAACACTAATGACATGACCGCCTGCAGCAGATAATTTATCAAGTAATGTTTTAGCGGGTGGTAAAACAGAGTAGTCACGTCTATTACCGGTACGAGTAAAGCTTACAGGGTCTTCACCAATAAATGGTCGCGCAATGACTCTGCCAATATTTAAATTTTCTTCATCAAGTAACGCTCTTACTTGTTCACAGTAAGTATATAAGTTATCTAAACCGAAATGCTCTTCATGTGCAGCTATTTGAAAGACGCTATCAGCAGAAGTATAACAAATTGGTAACCCAGTCTTAATGTGTTCTTGGCCTAGAGCAGCAATAATGTCAGTGCCTGAAGCATGACAATTACCAAGTATCCCTGAAAAGTTAGTGGCTTTATTAACCTTCTCAATAAGGTCTTTTGAAAAGCTTTCTTTTCTATTCGAAAAATAACCCCAATCAAAAAGTACTGGCACTCCCATCATTTCCCAATGACCACTGGGTGTATCTTTACCGGTACTAATTTCTGCGGCATAGCCGAAGGCGCCTTTTTCTGGCAGCACACCTTCATAAGGAAAGGTTAAATTAGATGCTTGTTCACATGCGCTTACTAAACCAAGAGAAGAGAGTTTTGGTATCTTGAAAGCCTTACCTGTTTGTTGATGAAAGGCAATAGCAAGGTTAGCAAATGTATTAGCTGAAACATCACCAAAGTCTGCTGCGTCAGGAGCATGACCTATACCTAAACTATCAATAACTAAAATAATTGCTTTTGCCACTATCGTTCCTAAAATATTAAATTCAAAATTCTAAAAAAAAACCTGACACAGAAGTCAAGTTAAAGTAAGATTACATTAGCACCTAATTATACTAAATGGCAATTGATAAAACTTAACCTATATTTTTCTGAATACAAAAAAGAACAATTAACACTTTAAATACAACAAGTTAAACAAAAGCGATGAATTTAAGCGCAAAATTTTTTATTTAAAAAAGCACTGAATAAATGTGACCATATGGTCAGGTTATGATAAGATCTAACAAATATATATGTTTTACTTCTCAGTATCTAAGTTAGATAATATAGAATAATTAATTGAAGTGATAAATTAGGAAAGGTCAACATTTTGCAAACCAATAAACCGACTATTATTGCGGTAACGGGTGCTTCAGCATCAGGTAAATCTCTTTTTGCGCAAACTATTTACGATGAACTCCTTCCTGAGCTCGGACCAAGCGGTATTGCTATCATCAAAGAAGATTCATATTACAAGAGTCAATCCCATCTATCGATGGAAGAACGTATTAAAACTAATTATGATCACCCAAGTGCTTTTGGGCACAGTTTATTATCACAGCATTTAACTCAATTAAGTGCTGGCGAAAATGTTCAAGTACCAACCTACTGCTATAAAACTCATACCCGTCTAGAAGAAACTCAACATTTATCACCAACGCCTATCATTTTAGTTGAAGGTATTCTTTTATTTTCTGATAAAGAATTACGAGATAAATTCGATATTAAAATTTATATCGATACGCCTTTAGATATCTGTTTAGTACGTAGAATAAATCGAGATACACTTGAACGTTCTCGTAGCATCGAATCAATTACTGAGCAATACTTGACCACTGTTCGCCCTATGTATCATCAATATATCGAACCAAACAAACCATTTGCTGATGTTGTCGTGACACGTGGTGGTAAAAATAGAATGGCAATTGAAATGCTTAAAGCTAAAATTCGTCAACTAATACATAAACGCCTTTGAAGCGTCTAGTAAAAATAAAATAAATATAATAACAACGTAATTTATGAGGTAAATATGGAATTAGGTGCACTTCGAGGTGTCATTGGCATTTTCGCGCTATTAGCTGTAGCGTTCTTTTTATCAAAAGATCGAAAGGCTATTAACTGGCGTACGGTAGGTTTTGCATTTTCATTACAAATTTTACTAGGTGCATTTGTACTTTATGTGCCTTTTGGTAAAGACGTTTTAGGTTCAATTACTAATGGTGTTCAACAAGTCATTAACAGTGCACAAGCCGGAATAAGCTTTTTATTCGGTGGTTTAGGTACTGACGCTATGTATGAAAATGGTGTTGGATTCGTTTTTGCTATTCGTGTATTGCCCGTTATTATATTCTTCTCATCACTTATCGCTGTGCTTTATTACCTTAATATCATGCAATGGGTAGTAAAGATTATTGGCGGTGGTTTGCAAAAACTTTTAAAAACATCAAAACCAGAATCGTTATCTGCCACTGCAAATATATTTGTAGGTCAAACAGAAGCGCCATTGGTTATCCGTCCTTATATTGCCAAAATGAGTCAATCTGAACTTTTCGCCATTATGGTGGGTGGTTTAGCTTCTGTAGCGGGCTCTATACTTGCCGGCTATGCTGGATTAGGTGTCAAGCTTGAGTATTTAATTGCCGCGTCGTTTATGGCTGCACCTGGTGGCTTACTAATGGCCAAGTTGCTGATGCCTGAAACTGAAGAAATTAACGATGATTACAGCGCTATTGAAATGGCTGAAGCAGAAGATAAACCTGCTAATGTTATTGATGCGGCCGCAACTGGCGCAGCTTCTGGTTTGAAACTTGCGGTAAATGTTGGTGCGATGCTGCTTGCTTTCATTGCTATTATTGCATTACTTAATTCAATGGTGTCAGGTTTTGGTAATTTGCTCGGTTTTGAAGGTATTACTATTGAGTGGTTACTAGGTTACCTTTTCGCCCCATTTGCTTTCCTTATTGGTGTACCTTTTGATGAAATGCTACAAGCAGGTAGTTTTATCGGACAAAAAGTAGTCGTTAACGAATTTTTTGCTTATGTTAATTTTGTAGAAATTAAGGACACCCTTTCTCCTACAACTCAAGCGATTATTACCTTTGCTTTGTGTGGCTTTGCAAACTTGTCATCAATTGCTATTTTATTAGGCGGTATTGGCTCTATGGCACCAAGTCGTCGTCCTGACATTGCACGTTTAGGGATGAAAGCGATGTTAGCAGCAACAATGGCTAACTTAATGAGTGCAGCAATTGCTGGGGTTTTTGTTAGTTTATAAACAATTAATTATTGGCCTGTAAAAAATCTAAAAGCCTAGCCTTCAGTGCTAGGCTGTTTCAATAAAACCTTTAAATACCTTTATACTATATGAGGCATATTCATGAGTACGATAGAACAATACGCACAACGTGCACTTCAGATGATGGACTTAACCAGCTTAACCGATTGCGAAAGCGCTGATGATATTATCCAACTATGCAAAAATGCCAAATCAGCTTGTGGAAATACCGCTGCCATTTGTATATTCCCTCGTTTTATACCTTTAGCAAAGAAAACATTAGCTGCACAAGGTACACCTGAGATAAAAATTGCCACAGTCACAAATTTCCCTCACGGTAACGATGATATTGACATTGCTGTTGCTGAAACAAAAGCGGCTATCGCTTACGGCGCTGATGAAGTCGACGTGGTATTTCCATACAATGCATTAATAAATGGTAATGACAGTGTAGGTTTTGAACTTGTTAAAGCCTGTAAACTTGCCTGTGGAACTAAAGCACAACTTAAAGTTATCATTGAAACCGGTGAGCTAAAAACAGACGCACTTATTACCCAAGCAAGTGAGATTGCTATCGCTGCAGGTGCTGATTTTATTAAAACATCAACAGGGAAAGTTGCGGTCAATGCCACACCAAAATCTGCTGAGTTAATGCTAAAAGTTATTAAAGATAAAAATACCCAAGTCGGATTTAAGCCAGCTGGTGGGGTCAAAAATGCTCAAGACGCTGCTATTTACCTTGATTTAGCAACAAGTATTCTAGGCGAAAGCTGGGCTACTAAAGCTAACTTTAGATTTGGTGCAAGTAGCTTGCTAACAAACCTACTCAACACTTTGGGTGCTAGTAATAATACCGCGGATCCAGCAAGCTATTAATCGAATTGTGTTCAATGGATTAAGTTAGTTCAAACAATCAGAATTAGGATATCAATAAAGCGATGGCACAATTATACTTTTATTATTCGACCATGAATGCTGGTAAGTCGACTCACTTATTACAGTCGTCATATAATTACCGCGAGCGTGGCTTAACAACACTATTGTTTACTGCAAAGATTGACGATAGGTTTGCCGAAGGTAAGGTATCGTCAAGGTTAGGTATTCATGCGGACGCGTTTTTATTTGATGGAAGCACTGATGTATTCGACGAAGTAAATCGCCATGTAAAAGAAAATAAAATTGCTTGTATATTAATTGATGAAGCTCAGTTTTTAACTAAAGTACAAGTACAGCAATTGACGAATATTGTTGATGAATTAAAGATACCTGTTTTAGCTTATGGTATTCGTACTGATTTTCTTGGCGAGACATTTGTTGGAAGTGCTGCCCTGCTCGCTTGGGCCGATAAATTAGTAGAACTAAAAACTATCTGTCATTGTGGCAAAAAAGCGAACTTTGTCATGCGATGTGATGAACATGGTAACGCCGTCAAAGGTGGTGAACAAATAGAAGTTGGCGGTAATGAACGTTACGAGTCCTTATGCCGAAAACACTTTAAAGCACAAGTTTGGAGCTAATTTAAAGTAAGTAATACACATTATGGCAATAAAAAAGGATGATATTTTTCATCCTTTTTTATTGCCATAAGCGCTTTAAATCACAAAACTTATCCTGTATGTATTATCTATATCACCAAGTAACCGTATAAGTATTGATAAATACGGTAAACAAATGCGTCATAACATTAAGCATTATTTTATAAATTAAAAAATAGTCACATTAAGTAATGTCACTATTTTTAATACACTAAACACATTCAAATACTAAGCTGTAATCGTTTGATAAATAACTTGCTGCTGCTCTGCTTGGTGTTCATTAATCACTAAAGCAGTTAGATATTGTTCACTAGCTTGCTGTGCTGAGTTTTCATCACTAGCATGTACTCGTGCCACCACGTCACCACGATTAACAAGCGTGCCAAGAGGTAAAATGCGATCGAAACCTACGCTATGATCAATTTGCTGACCATTGGCCGTACGACCACCTTTCAAACCAACCACAGCCATTCCTATATCACGTGTTTGCATACCATTAATGTAACCTTGACTTGGTGCAATAACATCTTTAATACAATGACCACGTTGCATTGATCCCCAAGGGTTTTCCATAAAGTCACTTGGACCACCTAATGCATGAATCATTTTGCCAAAAATTTCTGCGGCTGCGCCTGAAGCTAACACCTCATTAATTTTTGTTAAGGCTTGATTCTCATTATCAACCACTTTTGCACTAACAAGCATAGCTTTTGCCAGCGAAACAACGACAGCATGTAAACGAGGCTCTCGCAACGTACCATTTAAATACTTAACGGTTTCAGCCATTTCTAAAGCATTACCCGCAGTAGCACCTAGAACTTGATTCATATCAGTGATAATAGCTTGCGTTGGTACACCCGCACCATTTGCTACATTAACGATACTTTGTGCTAACGCTCTGGCATCATCAATGTTTGACATCATGGCACCGTTTCCGACTTTGACATCCATCACTAAAGAATCAAGTCCAGCAGCTAATTTCTTAGACAAAATAGATGCTGTGATTAAAGGAATAGACTCAACAGTCGCTGTAATGTCACGAATACCATATAAGCGTTTATCTGCTGGGGCTAAATTATCTGTTTGAGAAATAATCGCCATCCCCAAATCTTTTACGATTCGTTTAAATTCACCAATACTTGGCTGAACATTAAAGCCTGCGATACTTTCTAATTTATCAGATGTACCACCGGTATGTCCTAGGCCACGGCCAGAAATCATTGGAACATAAGCCCCACAAGCAGCAACAATTGCAGCTAGCATAAAGCTAACTTTGTCACCGACGCCACCCGTTGAATGCTTATCAACAATGGGACCATCTAATTCTGGCCAAGAAAGAACATCACCTGAATTTTTCATCGCCATAGTAAAATCGATAATTTCTCGAGTTTCCATGCCTTTTTGAAAAATAGCCATAGCCATAGAACCTGCTTGAGCATCATTAAAATTTAATGTTACTAAACCATCAACAAAATTTTGGATTTGTTCTTGGGAGAGTGAACCACCATCACGTTTGGTGCGAATTATTTCTTGCGGTAATAACATTAATTTTAATCCTTATTTTTCAAGTAAATCTTTTGGCGTAAAAGCGTCAGGTAATAATTCATTAACTGTCCATTGCTTTTTATCGTTGTTATGGTTAACAGCCATAACTAATGCCTCTGGAGCTAAAAATTCAACAATGACTTGTCGACAAGCACCACAAGGCGGCGTTAGCTTTTCTTGATTGGTATAAATAACAATCGCAGAAAATTCTTGTTCGCCTGAGATAACACCTTGTGCCAAACAATTACGTTCTGCACATACTGTTAAACCATACGAAGCATTCTCAACATTACAGCCTTTGACAATATTGCCATTAGCGGTTAACGCCGCAGCACCCACATGAAAGTTACTGTAAGGAGCATAAGCTTTTGTGAAACCATCCTTTGCGGCTTCAACAAGCGCTGATATTTCGTTATCTTCAATATGTGACATTATCAAACCCTTTAACTGACCAAATGGTCAACTTATTACCCATCGTAATAAATCACCTATAAAAAAGCAACTTATAATCACTCTATTATGTTGATTAATGCATTTAAATTTTACAAATTAATTATTTATCAGCAAATTTATCGTGATTGAGAAAGTTATTTTGATTTAATTGGTTTGCGATCAAATAATGTTAAACGACTATCTAAACATAGAAATTTAAAATAAAAAAAAGCCAACATCACTGTTGGCTTTTTTTAGTATGGTTTATGAAAGATTAGAAAGTGTATTTAACACCAATTTTCATAGCCCAAGTAGACTCACGGTCTTTAAATTCAACTGGAGATTCACCAACACTGATATTGGCATCTTCGTATACATATTGACCAGCATCATTAATGCTATAATCTAGTATATCTGATGATGATTGACCAAATGGTAATTGATAAACACGTGCTGAACCTTCATCAAAAATAGCTAAAGCATTTTTAATGTCAATATAGAACAAGCCTTTATGCCCTTCTAAGAAACCTGGGATTTCTTGTTCGAAGCGTAAATCCATTGTAGTAGTCCAAGGTGCTGTATGACTACTTCTGTCAAGGTAACCACCTTCAGAGCTAATACCCGCTTTCGCTAACTGAGCCATAATTTCGTCATAGCTTAAGCCATTGTCAAAATCTACTGCAGCATCGTTAGCATCTGTTGGGATATAAGCTAAGTTAGCTGTTGTAAGATCTAGATTGCCCGACAAACCATCAGAGTTGTTATAACCTAACAAGTAGCTAAATGGTCTACCTGATTTACGTTCCCAGAACATGTGCATGCCTGTGTTATAACCTTCAAACATTTCTGTGTTATATGAAAGGTTAAACGTTAAACGATGTTTAACTTGGTAAGATGAAGTACCTACACCTGGATTTTCAGGGTCAACTACTGGATTAAAGTTATAAGCAGTATTTGAAGAAGTACCTGTTGCATCTATACGGTTAGTAATTGTTGAATGTGTGTATGAGAAGTTAGTTTTTAAGCCATTCTGCCAATTTTTACCAACACTCAATGTTTCAATTAACGTATGGCCACCAGATGTATTCGTTAATAATACGTCACGAGCATCTCTGTCTGGATTTGCAAACGTATAAATTGGACGACCTTCAACAGTGTAACCATTATTGCCTTTAGAAGTATCTAATGTACGTGAAAGATCTGACCAAGCCATATCTTTGTGAACATCTTTATAAAGTACTTCACCACTGATGCGCCAATCGTCACCTAAACCAATCTCAGTAAGATCAGCAACATAATCTGCGGCTAAACTGTATTGCCACGTTGTTGGTATTTCAAAGTTAGGATCAATTGCATCAATGTTAGAATTTGGTCCACCTAATTCAGATTGAGCGATTTGATCTTGAACATGTTGTGGAATACCATTTGGATTTGCATCTTGCAAAAACGTATTCGTTGCAATGTCATCACCAAAACTACGGTATAAAGCAATTCTTGAACCGTCATTAGTAAAAGCATTTGAGACAAATACATTTGGACGACCGCCACTAAACAAACCTGCGCCACCACGAATAGTTAAGTCATCCGTTGCATTCCATGTGAAACCAAAGCGAGGTAATAAAATATCTAAGCCGTCAAGGTTTTCATCATTACCGTAGCCATAACGATCGTAAAAACTTGCATTAAAGTTTGGCTTATCATCATTAGCATATAGCTCATAACGTAAACCGTATGTAATGTTAAGTGAATCATTAACTTCCCAGCTATCTTCAAGGTATAAAGAGTGTGTACCTAAAGAAAATTCAGCAGCGGCATCATCACGATTAAGACTTGGGTTATTTTGATATTCAAACCAATCAGCTTTGCCAGCAGCAAAGTCATCGATGCTGTCGAAATACCAAGAGCCTAAGTAATGTTGCATAAAGATGTTATACACATCTACTTTTTCATATTCCCAACCAAAAGAAATAGCATGTTCTTCATATAAGTACTCACCACTAACACGTACTTGTAATGTTTCGTTGGTTAATTCGTTTGCATGGCGACTGTCGTCTGCGCCTAACATAATTTCACCGCCATTAGCGGTTTCAATTTTAACTTCACCGAATTCTAAACCACCTAACGGTACTTGGCCGTTCACTGATTCTTTTTTCGAGACTTTTACTTCAGTAGAAAAATCTTCAGACCAATATGAGAATAACTGAGCAACATAAGTATCAAACTCATTAGAGCGATTATACCAATGAGAAGATAAGTATAATTCATCAGAACGACCACTACCTTGGTTACCAGCACTATTACTTGAGCCATGTGAATAAGTAAATGCGGCACGATGATCATCATTGATGTTCCAATCTATCTTCAATGAATACTTTTCATCTTCTAACGGGATAGAATCATTCCAGCTACCTGCATCAAAACCATATTTGTCTTGTGCAATACCAACTACGCGATCAACTTCAGCTTGTGAAACTTGAAAAACTTTATTCGCTACACTTGAATCTGAAGGACCTTTATCAACAGCACTTGGTGATTCAAAGGTTTCATATGAAGCAAAAAAGAATAATTTATCTTTAATAATTGGACCGCCAAAAGTAGCGCCCCATGTTTCTTCATCAAAACTTAAGTCAACTTTATCACCACTATCTGTTTCTGGTGTTCCTGCCCAAGCATCTTTTGCTTGTTCAATAAACATAGAACCGTGAAAATCGTTAGTACCTGACTTAGTTACTACGCTAATTTTACCACCAGAAAAACCGCCTTCTTTAGCAGTAAATGGTGCAATAGCGACACTAATTTGATCAATTGAATCAAAAGAGATAGGCGAACGTTCAGTTGGGTAACCATTACCGGCTAAACCAAAATCATCGTTTAAGTTAACACCATCAACAGCTAAGCTGTTATAACGAGGGTTACTACCGGCTAAAGATAAAGTATTACCATCATTACCAACAACAGCCATTGGATTTTGACGAACAATGTCTTTTAAATCACGGTTGAATGCAGCTGACTTAGTTAAATCATCACCACTAAATACGCTTGATGAACCTTTTGACGGGTCAAAAAATGTTGAAGAACCGCTTACCGAAATACGCTCGATATTGGCATTATCTAAAACTTCATTAAGTTTAAATACATCGCCCAAAGTAATATAAATATTTTCTAACTTTTTATCTGTATAAACATCAGAATCAATAGTTATAGTATATGGACCACCAACACGTAGGCCTTTTGCAGAAAAGTTACCAGTATCATTCACCGTTAATACTTTACGAGTTCCTGAAGGCTCATGAACAATAGTAATAGTTGCATCAGTAACAGCACTACCTGAAGTAGATAAGATATTTCCGCGAATTGACGATGACGTATCATCAGCCATAGCCGATGTTGTCAATCCTAGCGCAAGTACAACTGCACCAGTAATACGTGAGAGACGATGGTTTTTCATCATTTTATTCCTTGGTATAAGTTAAAATTTTGTTTTGTAAAGTGTTTGATTTTTGATTCACTTATTTATTATTTTTATCAATTTATTATTATTAAGTGTATTTCATCCGAAATTAAAACAGACTTTTATTACATTTTCATTACAAACTTTTACAGCTCTATTTTTGGTCATTTTTATTTTTTGGAAAAATTAAAGAATAAAACAAAAAAGACAAAGATAACCGCTTTAATAACAATAGATTACATTAAAAATTAAAACAGAGACAAAAACACCTTATAACAATAAATACAAAAAACAACAATTGATATAACAAAAAATCATAAAAACAAACCATCTGGTCAAGATAAAATAAAGTATGATTTTAGCCAAGTTTATAAAGGGCTGTATTAAACACATTTAATTAACCATTAGAACAGAACGAATAAAAACATGAAAAAACTGTGGTTAAAGTCAGACGGTAGTTATTAAAAAAGTGTTTTAGTTCAAGAATTCAAATAAACTAGTTGATTTTAAAAGAATAGATGTCGATTTAACAACCTAAACGCAATATTTTCTTCAACATATCGTTGACAGTTTTAGTGTCTATAATTGAAAGTTTATTATCATCAATGATCACGCTACAAAATGTCATGTTAAGCCAATAATATAGCGTCAATTAAATAATAATATAAAGGTTATACGTGTGAGCAACAACACCACAAATGAAAAGCAAGGAAGCATTCGAACTCGAAGTGAAGCTGTTATTTTAATGGCGGCTCAGAAGGAGTTTATATTACAAGGATATAAAGGAGCGACCGTTCAAGCTATCGCTGATAGTGCCTGTTTACCCAAAGCAAACGTCTTATATTATTTCAAAAATAAAGAAAATATTTATCATGCGGTATTGCAGCTAACATTAGATACTTGGGATCAAGGTATTGGTGATATCGACAGCAAAGACGGCCCCGTTGTTGCTATTGAAAAGTTTATTGCTGCAAAAGTAAAAATGTCTTTTCAACACCCACAAGCCTCTAAAATTTATGCTATGGAAATTATCCAAGGTGCATTGCATTTAAAAGAGTTCGCCCGTACTTATTTACGACAATGGGTAAGAGAAAAAGCTAAAATTTTTCAAGTGTGGATTGATAACGGAGAAATGAAGGATATTGATCCTGTAAAACTAATTTTCTTAATTTGGTCTTCGACTCAACATTATGCTGATTTTGAGCAACAAGTCTTAACTATTATGAATCGAGCCGATTACGAAGAAGACGATATTACACAAGTTACAGAGTTTTTAACTGATTTTATATTACGCGGTTGTGGTTTAAAGTAGGAATTCACATGAGTGTACTAACAAAATTATTGGCAACGACCTTATTGTTATATTCGAGTATCGCTATGTCAGAACCCCCTAAATTGTCTCCAGAAAATTTACGTATTGCTACCTTCAATGTTAGCATGGAAGCATTAAACTACGTGACTTTTGTGGCAGGTAAAGACGTCAATGTTACTGGTAACGAACTGGCGCAAGCGTTAAAACAGAACCATCAACAAATAAGAAATATCGCTGAAATAATCCAACGGGTAAACCCTGATATTATTTTATTGAATGAATTTGATAGTAATAACAACGACCATCAATCTTTAAAACGCTTTTTGGCGCAATATTTAGCAAAAAGCCAACAAGGTAATACACCCGTTACTTACCCATACTTTTATCAGGGTCCTGTTAATACTGGCGTTGCGACAAATTATGATTTAAATAACAACAATCAAGCAGGTGAATTACCTAATGATGCCTACGGTTACGGTCATTTCCCAGGTCATTTCGCCATGGCGTTGTTATCTAAGTACCCTATTATCGAAGAAAAAATTCGTACCTTTCAAATGTTCAAATGGCGAGATATGCCAAATGCATTAATACCAATAAATCCTGAGACAAAAACGGCTTGGTACAGTGAGCAAGCATGGAATAAATTTCGTCTATCATCTAAATCACATTGGGACGTGCCTGTAAACGTCAATGGTAATGAATTACACATATTAGCTAGCCACCCTACACCACCAGTGTTTGACGGTCCAGAAGATAGAAATGGCAAAAGAAATTTTGATGAATTACGTTTTTGGACTGATTATTTAACACCAAGTGCTGCTAGTTATATTTATGACGATAAAAATCATTACGGCGGCTTAGCTAAAGATAAAGCTTTTGTTATTCTTGGCGATTTAAATGCTGACGCCGTTGATGGTAATGCGATAAAATCAGGTATTCACCGTCTAACACATCATCCTCGAGTGATAGATCCTCAGCCAAATAGCAATGGTGGTAAATTTCATCGTAAAGACAATCCTCATGCGGAAAATCATACCGCATCTTGGGGAATGAGAGCCGATTATGTTTTACCTGCTAAAGCGCAGTTAAATGTTCGCGACTCTGGCATCTTTTGGCCTACAGCAAGCGAGCCCGAATATCGCTTAATTAAAGACCGCGCTGCATCTTCTGATCATCGCCTTGTGTGGGTAGACTTAACCTTTAAAGATTTAACTAACAAATAATTGCCTTATCTTAAACTAATGATTAATTTAGTGATCAGTTAAGCAATTATATTTACCGAAGTACTCTTAGTGGACATAAATATGAAAAAATTCGTACCTACTTTATTAGCCAGTATTATGATCATGTCATGTAGCCATCTTCAGGCTCAAGATAATGAAATAATTAACACTACTGTAGATAACGCACCCAAAAATATTATTATGATTGTAGGTGATGGTATGGGGCCAGCTTATACCAGCGCTTACCGATACTTTCATGATGATCCAAAAACACCGGCAATTGAGCAAACGGTTTTTGATCGCCATTTTGTCGGTACCAGTAGTACTTATCCGGCTCCTGAATCTGGCTACGTTACCGACTCAGCGGCAAGCGCTACCGCATTGTCTACCGGTGTTAAAACTTATAATGCGGCTATTGGAGTTGATGTAAACCGACAACCAATAGAAACTGTTTTAGAATATGCGAAACAAAGCGGTAAGAAAACTGGCGTTGTTGTTACCTTGCAAATTAATCACGCGACCCCTGCTTCTTATTTAGCTCATAATGTGCATCGCTATAACTATAATGCTATCGCCGATAGCTATATTGACGGTGGCATAAAAGCCGATTTATATTTTGGCGGTGGTTGGAAATACTTTATCCGAGAAGACAGAAATATTGTTGATGAGTTTGTCCAATCAGGTTTCCATTATCTTGATAAATACAGCGAAATAAGCACAATTCCAGCAAATAAACCGGTACTGGGTTTATTTGATAAAACAGGCTTACCTTGGGCATTAGATGATACCAACAAATATCGTTTATCGATGATGACGGAAGCAGCTACAAAGCAATTAGAAAATACTGACGGCTTTTTCATGTTAATTGAAGGTAGCCAAATTGATTACGGCGGACACGCTAGAGATATTGCTGCTGCAATGCATGAAATGGATGATTTAGCCAAAACCATAGAGTACCTTGAAACTTATGTTGAAAAGCATCCAGATACTTTAGTTGTGATCACGGCAGATCATAGTACTGGTGGTTTAAGTATAGGTAAAAAAACTGAACGTTCTGACGCCAATATTAATAGCAGTTATTTATGGAAACCAGAATTTTTACGCAACATGACTATGTCGCCAGAAACAATGGCAAAGAAATTTACTAATAGTGAATTATCCAGTGAACAAGTGGGCGAATTATTGACATTCCCAATTACCACTACAGATATGGAAAACTTACAACAAGCGAAACTTGCTGATGTCCAAGCGATGAAGAAATTTGAGCTCTTAGCTGCTGACGCCAAAAAAGGAAAAAGAAATCCTCGACCATATCAATTAGTTCTGAATGTATTAACTAAAATCATTGATGTAAAAACCAATACTGGTTGGGGCTCAATTAGTCCTTCTGGGACACATACCGCTATCGATGTTCCTGTATTTTCCTTTGGTAAAGGCAGTGAAGTATTTAACGGTTTTCAAGACAATACTGACATTGCTAAAAAAATATTCACTTTATTAGGTAAAAAATAACGCCTTCCTAACTGAAGTAATAAAATACAACGCTGAGTGAATTAAATTTACTCAGCGTTTTTTATAACTTAGTTAATTTTTAACTGCCCATATTAAATTTTAACAAATAATTTTAAGTCCATCACGCCATTTACTCGCAAAGCTTGGTGACAGAAATTCTCGTGCATCTGCCACGTTTCAACTTGCCCCTCTGCTGTCAGTTGCAAAGTACCATTACCGTAACGATTATTTATACCGTCATAACAACGCATTAATTCTGGATCATCCTTATTTAACAAAAAATCATGTTGTTGAAATTGTTTACTTTCAAGCTCTACAGCCCTTACGCTGCAACGATAAAAGTTGACGCCATCCATACAAATACATTCAAAAATAGCTGATATAGCGCGTGCAATATATTATCAGCTGCTGGAGACTCAAAGGCAGATATACCAGCTTCAATAAAAATGGGGATTATTTTCATAGAACAACCCATACTGTATATTTACACAGTATGGGTTAAAATTAAAAACTGAAAAAGCTTTTTGTTAAATACCTAAATAATTTAGCGTAAATATCGTCGTCACATAGACATTTAATCGATAACTGCTCTGGTAAAATTCTCATCACTGGTGATTACTATCAATTGAATAAAGCCCCTAAGTAGGTACAACTGAAGTCTGAAATTATAGCCAATATTTATGGCCAAAATTAGATGGAAGGACTTATGATATGACAAAGATTATTGTTAACTTTTTTACCAAAAATTCCCAGTTGAAGGCGTAATATTATGTTGAGTAAACCTAAGATAGATCGATAATAGCGACAGTACTTTATTTAAGCACTCGTATGCCAGGTAAGCTTTTTAAGTAATATAAAAGGCCGACGATATTGTTGCACACCAATAAATAAAATCAACATAGCGGTAATATTTAAGTTGATTTTTTAGCATGATATATTGAGAAAAAAATAGTGGTTAGCCCTCCAATAGAAATCATTACATAGACTAAAGAATTAAACGTTAAAACTATTCTTAAAGTGATTGATAGTGTCACAGCTTGTGATTTTTCACTGGGAATTGTTTCCAGAAAATAATTTGCACATTATTGTTTGCTGAAAATAGTCCTAGAAAGGAGCCCACAGAAAAATAAAGCAAAACGAATAACGTTCCCCCTATTCAACGGTCACTTTTATTCATTTGGGTTTGGGTTTGAAAATTAGTGCCTTTAATTATTTATTATTAGCACTAATTATCTTGTAGTGAACTTAATCGGTGATCTGCTCATCATGTAATTCAATATTTAATTCCAAGACATTTAAATCGCCGTCTTTTTTATCAAGATTTATCGAAAAACTTTCATCTGAAACTTTGATGTATTTACGTAAAACCTGAAGTATATCTGCAGTGAGTTGTGGTAAATAATCTGGTTGTTTATTTCTGCTATTACGCTCGTGTGCCACAATAATTTGCAAACGTTCTTTGGCTTTAGAAGCCGTTGTTACCTGCTTTTCTTTTTTCCGTAAAAAATAATCAAGCAATGCCATTTTAACCTCCAAATAATCGACTAAGAATGCCTTTTTTCTCAGCGTGTAAAAATCTAAATTCAACCGTTTCACCTAGTAGACGATCAATCACGTCCTGGTAGGCTTTTCCTGCATCACTCTCAGTATCTAATATGACTGGCTCACCAGCGTTTGATGCTTTAAGTACCGCCTGTGATTCAGGTATCACACCTAATAACGGTATAGATAGAATGTCTTCAACATCTTCGACACTCAGCATTTCACCTTCTTCCACTCGTTTAGGAGAATAACGTGTTAGTAACAAATGTTCTTTGATAGGCTCTAAACCAAGCTCAGCTCGACGTGAACGACTTGCTAACATACCTAAAATTCGATCAGAATCTCGGACCGATGATACTTCAGGATTGGTAGTAACGATTGCTTCATCGGCATAGTAAAGTGCCATCATTGCACCCGCTTCGATACCAGCTGGTGAATCACAAATGATATAATCATAAGTTTTTCCAAGTTCATCTAACACCTTACCGACATTTTCTTTATTTAATGCATCTTTATCGCGTGTTTGTGAAGCCGGTAAGATAGATAAACTGCTAACACGTTTATCTTTGATTAAGGCCTGATTTAATGTTGCTTCACCATTGATCACATTGACGAAATCGTAAACTACGCGACGTTCACAACCCATGATTAAATCGAGGTTACGTAAGCCTATATCAAAATCAATTAAAACGACTTTGTGACCTTTCAACGCTAAACCAAGACCAATTGCAGCACTTGATGTTGTTTTACCAACACCACCTTTGCCTGATGTAACCACTATTATTCGTGCCATAGACCGAATATCCTTTATGAGTAAAAAATTAAGTAAGTTTTGATGACGTTAGTTCATTGTCAGTCAAATGTATAAATGCTGGTGAACCCCAATGCAGTTCCATGGATTCACTTAGCCAATAATTGCCATTAATAGAAACCAGTTCAGCTTCTAATTTTTGACAATATATCTGAGCTTTATGGTGACCTTTAGCTCCAGCTATTGCACGACCACGTAATGAACCATAGACATGAATATTACCATCCGCTATCACCTCAGCTCCCGCTGAAACTGAGCCAATAATAACTAAATTTTGATCTTTAGCGTAAATTTGTTGACCAGAACGAATTTGTCCTCGGTGAACTTTATCAGTATATAAATGACATTCTGAGGTTACCGCGACTACTTTCGATTCAGCTGTTTCGTTTTCTTGAGTACTTGTCGATTTTTTGGGGCTATTAACTTTCGCAGCATTAAGAAAAGAAAAGCCAAGCTCTCGAATAAGCGTACGTTGCTCTTTCAAGACAGAGCCCGTGAAACCAACGAAAGTAAAATTGAATTCTTCAATTAATGTTTTGATCGCGTGATAGTCAATTGAACACGTTAATTGCTCAATACTTACCACGATAGGTACAAGGTAAAAAAAGTCAGGGGCTTGAGCAACTTTTTTTATTAAATCAGCACGAATGTCAGCTAATGTTGATGTTCTCAAATGTAAAACAGACAGGGTGAAACTTGACCCTTTAAATTCAATGCTGGCATCTGCCATAATGAAAATATTCCTAAATAAAACAACTCTATGTATCTAGATGTAATTTACCTGATTAATACAACTAAGCATAGTGCAACTAGACATTAAGTCGCGATTATTGCCGATACCTTCATATTAGATAACGGCAATAATAAAAAATTGAAAGCGTTTATAATGCACTTTTAAGTGTCGAAATCAAAGCATCTTGCCCGTGTTGATAACGTTTAATTTTATTATTTGCCATAAGCAACGAATAACTTAAATTAATAGAGGCAACCAACAAAGCACGCTCGCTACTAGCCATGCCCTTTTGTTGCTTAATATCTTCGCACATAACAGCGAGATCACTCGCTGCTTGCTTTAAATCCTCAGCTTGTTCTGCCGAGCAAGAAAACTTATGTTGCTTCCCCATTATCTCGATGCTGATCCCTTTAGAGTCATCACCAAACATTAACTAAGCTCTTCTACACTTTGTAATTTACCTAATAGGTTTGTTAATACTGTGTTTGTTTGCTTTTGCTTTTCTTCACCTTCTAGAGCTTCTAATTGCAACATTTCATTTTCATCTGTGAGGATTGTTTTCTGCTGCTCTAATTCTGCCACTTGGTTTTTTAGCAGGTTATTTTTTTCGATGATTTTCTCAATTAATTGTTCGAGTTCAGGGAGAGTATTTTCTAACATAAGGCGCTCTTGTTAACGGTAATAAATAAAAACGCAAACTTAATCTAAAGCGAGGCAAAATGCTACTGTTTAGCGTAATAATTAGCTTAATTTATGTAACAATTATCGATGAGATGTCTGATCAGGCTCTTATGCGTAAAAAACATACATTTATGATATATTAAGCTGCAAATTAGCCGGTAGCTACAGTTGCGCGCTTTAACGTCTTTTACGCTATATTCACGGCATTAACTCATCGATAAGAGCATCAATTTAAGCGCTAAAATAATAAACTGAATGATGAAAACTTTGATAACTTCATTAGTTTTCACCTTATTAGTGCTTAATAATCTCTCATTAATAAGGTATCACTAATAAAATTCGTTTATTTATAATCATCTTTCATGATTCATATATTTCCCTATTCAAGATATAAAAAAGCAAATGAGATGCATCGTCTTGGTCGTTGGTTTGTAATGTATCTGTTGTAAGTTAAACATCAACTTCTATTTTAGAACCTGTTAACTATGACCAAAGTGCCTTTAAATATTAACGTTAAATTATAGTCATTGTCCTTCTGAGAATGTTACTTGTGAAATCCGATGACTGTGTTTAATATCTAAGAACATATCATCATTAATTGGCTCATAATGAATATAAAATCGATAGCAAAATCATGCATAATCTTTTATTTTTTATTCTTTTTGTTCCTAGCTAATGCAAGCGAAAAAATTACAATTGCTTTTGGTGAAAGGTTAGCGCCTTGGGTAATAGCCGAAAACAACTCCGGCATTATTATCGATATATTTGAAGCGGCTATGACGCCATTAGGTTATGAAATAGAACATCTTTATTTACCTTATGCGAGACGAACTAAAGTATACAAAGCGGGAGTAATTGACGTTGTCTCTGATGTAAATTTAAACACTATTAGAGGGCATGATTTAAAAGGTTTTATTTCAGACACGGCATATTCTTATGAAAACTTTGCCTTTAGCTTACACAACAAAAAATTTAATTTTACACAAATAAGTGATCTAGAAAATCACAGCTTACTTTCATGGCAAGATGCTGCAGTTCATTTAGGTGATACTTATGCAGAAATGGCTAACAAAAACCAGAGGTATAGCGAAACATTTGATCAATCAATTCAGGTAAAAATGTTATTTTCAGATAAAGTAGATGTAGTTCAAATGGATGGAAATATTTTTGATTATTATCGCGCTAATGTAGAAAGTCACAATAAAATTGATATAACTCAAAAGGTTGACCGTTTTGCTATATTTGGTGCTAGCCCAAATGGTTTTTTGTTTAAATCAGCAGTGATGCGAGATCAATTTAATACACAATTAAAACGGCTTAAATCTACTGGTGAATATCAAGAAATATTTGATAGATATATAAAGCCAGGCCGTCCTTATGTAGATCAACACCATCACTAGATCACTAACATCACTTCACTAAATTGATAGTCATTACAAGCTTACCTATACAGGTAAGCTTGTTGATAGTTAAGACAATATTAATGATGAAATATCTAACGTCCGTACAATTTACAGCTACTCTTTACAATTACTCTTTACAATTACTCTTTACAACTATTTTTAAGACTAACTAAAATACAAAGTTAAAAGAAAGAGTCGTCTATCAACGAAAAACTACCTTATATCAACATCTTCAACAGGAGAAATATAACCTTGGTAACCTTCTGCTTTTAATGAAATAAAATGCGTTAACTGCTCTTTGTCTTCAATACCCGTAATTATAACTGGAATATTCAATCCTTTAGCTACATTTATCAATGCTCTACATAGCTCTTTATTTTGATTTAATTTTTCATAATAAGCGAAGGAAAGATCTAGCTTAATATAATTTGGCTGTAGTTTTTGTAGATATTCTAGAGAGCCTATTTGACGACCACAGTGGTCAATACCAATTTTTGCACCTGCCGCTCTAATAATTTCTGCTAGCTGATAACACTGATCAAATGAGTTTATGGCCGCTGACTCAGGAATTTCAAATAAAATACGCTCAGCATAAACTGATTGTTTGAGGTATTGTGCTAACCATTGACTAAAACCAGGATCTTGTATGCTGTCATGGGTTAAGTTAATCGCAACCCCTTCTTCAGCTGAAGCTAATATATCCTGTTGTTTAATTGTATTTAATAAACACCTATCAAGTTGAGCACCTAATGATAACAATTCAATAAATGGCATAAATTCTGACGCGGTAATAAGTTGTTCATCAATGTTTAAACGACAATATATTTCACGCTGAATAACCTTTTGCGTTGTCATACTTAAAATGGGCTGCCATTGA
Organism: Cognaticolwellia sp.; assembly: GCA_049642265.1. Classification (GTDB taxonomy): domain Bacteria; phylum Pseudomonadota; class Gammaproteobacteria; order Enterobacterales; family Alteromonadaceae; genus Cognaticolwellia. The sequence continues at coordinate 39,919 of JBAROR010000045.1, forward strand.
AACATAAAGTGGTTGTTATTAATGGCATCTACCAGTTTACTACGCCATTGTTCGCGACTGTATTTTTGTGGTTGATCAGCATCTATCCAGTAGCTTATTTTATTATCACGTTGCGCTTGTTGTAATGCATTATCAGATTGCGATAATAAATCTGCGGAGTCCATGTTCTCAATGCGTTGACTCACCCCTAAAGCAAAACGCGTATTAGGCGTGCAACCCGCTTTAGTGATCTCTTGATTAATCAACCTAATTAATGATTGTAAGTAAACTTCAATGGTACTTTTTTCAGCTTTAGTGATCAAAAATGCAAATTCAGTGTTCGCTATACGCGCTATAATACTCTCAGTAATTAGAGGTAACTCTGCCTGCATTCGTTTTGACACGACTTTAATTATCTCATCACGACCTTGATAGCCATATTTACTGTGAATATCTTCAAGCCAATCAAATTTAGCTAGAATAAGACCACCAAAGCCAGGCTCATTTAACCAATTATTAATTTGCGCAGATAAATATTGGCGATTAGGCAAATGAGAGACTTGATCAATAAGTTGGTCTTCTTTTAACTCATTTACTTCTTCGTCTAAAGTCGAAAATATTTGTTTTAATTGTCCTGACATAGAGTTAATTGCATCGACAACATCTTTTAATTCTGACGTTTTAGGTAAAGCGATATCTTGGCCAAATTTACGTTGAGAAATTTCTTTCGCTTGCGTGGCAATAGTATGAAGTGGTCTTAAAATGCGATTAAGTCTAAATCTTAAGGCGATAATAGACAGAATAAAAAGTAAAGATAAAATCATTAAAGTGTCATTCATCACTCGCCATAACTCTCGGTAACCCAAGGCAGGATGGCTTTCCACTTCCAAGGTTGCTAACTGCATCCAACCTGAGGTAATTAAACTTTCTTTCTTTTGTGTTTTAAATAAGTCTAGATCAATAAACCACTGTGGAACCCCTTGAATAACAACAGGGTTTTCCCATACTTGCTCTTTACCGTCTACCAGCCATTTGAGTGTCACTTTACGATAAAATCCACCTTCGAAAATAACATTAACTAAGGTTTCAGCTGTAACCATATCTCCTGTTTCTATATGAGGTTTCAACATTAACCCTAGCGAAGTGATGGTATTATTTAAGTCAGATTCCATTTGTTGACTCATAAAATCACGTGTTTGAGTGAATTGAAAATAAACTAAGCTGGACATGACTAATAAAAAAAGTCCGAACAATAGTGAGTTTATTTCTCTAAATAAGGTCATGTTCTTAAAACTCCATTTTTATTTTGGGTTGTTTGAGTTTTGATGTCGATATACGTTGTCTTAAGTCTTGCCAAAGTTTAAGTTTTGATGATTTTCCGCTAAGAATTCCACGTCCTTTTTCTTTGTTTAACCACAACTGACTAGCATTAAAGCTATATATGGGGATCAGGTCATTACGCTGACTTGCCGGCTTAATAATTCCGTCCAGATTGTCTAGTATTAACGGCATAGCGCTTGGTGTTTCGTAATAAGCAAGCACCATATGATATTGATTAAGTTTTACTGCTTTAACCATAGTGATCCTCATTTTTTCATCCGCAATACCCAGTTCTAGTAAGGTGAAATATTTTGCAATTGAATAATCTTCGCAATCACCACCATTAACGCCGATAAACTCGACCGGAGTAGCCCAATAATTACTAACTCCCCAAAGCTTAATATCGTCAATAAACCTAAACATATTGAAAAACTGATTTACTTTTTTTAATTTTTCCAGTGCTGTACTTTCTGCCTTTGGTTTCATTAATTTAAACCAAGCTTTACCTCTTTTACCCGCCCTTTTTCCGTAGCTTTGCTCTAATGAGCTAATAATTTTATTTTCATTGAGCGGCACTGGAGGTTTTGCAAAAATACTAGATAAAGACACGGTACTAATGAGTAGTATTAAAATAGATTTTATAAAAACCCTTTTTGACAAGTAATGTTTTTTAATACTACTCATTGATAATTAATTAGTTTGGTCAACCGTGTAAATGGTCCACTTAAGTTCATCTATACTTTCTGTAAGAGATATTTCAGCCATTATACGACGATTAGTTGCATGTACTCTCTCACTATCTCCTATAGCTTCTAAACGCTCAAAACCGTAACCAATAGAAGAAATCCGACTGTCATCAATGTTAAAGTCATTCACTAACATCAAAGCTACCGCTTTAGCGCGATTATTTGACAGCTCTTTATTTAGCTTTGCTGAACCAACTTTACTACTATGTCCTTCGATAACAACATTGATATCAGGATATTTTTCAAGAAATTCAGCTAATACTTTAATTTCATTATGAGCACCTGCAGGTAAAACATAAGAGTTATTCTCAAATTTAATATCTATTTTAAAAGGTTTTATTTCAGATATTTTAGTACCACAACCATAATTATCAATAGCAGCACCCAATGTAGTTTTGTCACATTTCTCACGGGCTTTTACAACACCATCATGATCGTAATCTATTAGATTATGCTGCTGCACAACGGGCTCTTTTAACGAAATAATACCGGTATCTGCACAAGCAGAAAGAAATAATGCAGAACATCCGACGATCAAATATTGATAGCTATTTTTTAGTGGATTACATAACACTTTATTCATTGTAAGCTCCTTGATCATATTCATGTTCACCTTCCCACGCAGTTGATCGTGTTACTCTTAATGAGTCAAGTAGTTGCCCTGTGGCATTTAATAAACGGTATCTCGCGCTTAATTCATTAAAATCTGCATCTAAATAATCTTTGCGGGATTGAAATAGCTCATTTTCAGTATCAAGTAAGTCAAGAAGATTGCGTTGACCAATATCAAATTGCTGCTTATAAGCAACTTGTGTAGCTTTGGAAGTGATAACATGTTGCTTTATATATTTTTTTTGTAAATCTAGCATTTCAAAAGCATTCCACGCAAGAGCAAAGCTTTCGGTAACTTGACGATGAGCACTGTAGTTAATTTCTTGTGCTTCTGAAACTTTATACGCGGCGCTTCTTTCTGAAGCAATGTCTTTACCACCAGAATAAAAGTTATAGCGCATTCGTAACATTGCTGTCGCATCATTTCTATGACCGCCAACATCTGGTCCTAATCTATTAATACCGCTTTCACCGCCAATATCATTATCAGAATTTGCCTCAAGCTCTAATGATAATGTTGGGTAATAACTTGCTTTAGCGGCGCTTTTGAATGAGCGAGCAGCTCTAATATCTTGCTGAGCAGATCTTATTACAGGATGACTTTCAATCGCTAAAGTTAGCCCTGTAACTTTATTCTTAGGTAATAAGTCAGCATCTGGTACTGGTAATACTAAGTTATCCGGTTGGGTATTAGTTAAACGAATAAATTGAGATCTTGCGTCAAGGTTATTATTACGTGCAGAGATCATATTTGACTGTGCACGTGCTAATCGACCCGTGACTTGTGATAGATCAGCAATGTTACCTAAACCAGAGTCTGTGCGTTCTTTTATTTGTTCGTATATTGCTTGATGTGATTCAATATTTTTTTCTGATAATTTAACCAGCTCAGCTGTTTTTATAAAATTTAAATATGCTTTAGCCACTTCCAATGCAAGGTCTTCGGCATTGGCAATTAATGTCCATTGCTCAGCACTGGCTTCAAATTTGGTTCTATCTATTTCATTACTCGTATACATACCATCAAAAAGAATCTGTTTAATACTGATACCAAATTCTCCACGTGCTAATTCGGTTTGACCATTATCACCGGTAAGCGCACTTCTTCTATTGCTAGGAGTATCAGTATATTCGTAACCATAGCCTGCAGTTAAATCGATGGTAGGAAAATAACCTGCAGATGCACGATTAACATCTTCTTCTTTAGCTTTAAATCGCGCGAATGCCTGACGAATATCAGGGTGTGTATCAAGTGCTGTAGCAACAGCGGCTTCTAAACTTTGAGCATTGATATTTGTCGAACACAATGCTGATAAACCTAAAACACCAACTAGTGCCAATTTATTTAAGTTAAACATAACGTTACTCATAAATATTCCGTATCTTTATTATTTATTATTTATTTTATATTTTTAGCTAAGCGTTACCGTTCTCTAAGTGCTGCTTCATTTGCCCGTAATATTGGGTTCAAAATATACTCTAAAATAGTTCGCTTACCAGTAATAACGTCAACTTCTGTCAACATGCCTGGGATGATAGGCATTTCTTCACCATTTTTATTTTTAATACTAGAGGCATCAGTGCGTACTCTAATAAGGTAAAAACTATTACCTTCGTCATCTTGTGTGGTATCTGCACTGATATGCTCTACCTTACCTGTAAGTCCGCCATAACGCGTGAAGTCATAAGCGGTAATTTTAACAATTGCAGGTAAGCCTGGATAGATAAATGCTATATCGCGAGGCTTAATTTTTGCTTCGACCATTAATTTATCTTCTGTTGGCACTATTTCAGCGATTGTTTCTCCAGGTTTTACTACTCCGCCTAATGTATTAATGTGTATCGTTTTTATTGTACCAACGACCGGTGATAATATTAAGGCTTTAGTGACTTTATCTTGAGCACCGACCTGTGACTCATTAATGCGTGATAATTTATTTTGTAATTCATTAAGCTCAGATCTAGCTTCTGTTCTATAAGCTAGTGCTGTTTCTCGGCGATTCAATATTGATTCTTGTAACGCTGATTTTAACTTAGGAAGTAATAGACGGACGGCACTTAATTCGCCTTTTAGCTCATTAACACTACGCTCCAATTTATAAAGCTCTATTTTGGAAACAATATTTTTTTCAGCAAGCGGCCAGGTTAAATCAAGCTCTTTACTGGCAATTTGATAACTAATTTTTAAAGTGTTTATTTTAGAGTCTAATTCAGCAACTTCCTGCTCTCTCTGCTGTATTTGTTGACCTTGTATAGCTAACTGATTGATTAAATTGTCCAATCGACCTGAGTATTCTTCTTTTTGTCTTTCCACCATAAACTGAGCGTTTTTCTCTAAATCTTCTGGATAAACAGGCACATTTTTATTTATTTCTATTTGTCGTTTCCATTGCTCATTACTACCTATTAAGATGCTTGAAAGCTCTGCTCGTAATCTAATAACATTCGCTCTTAAACTACTTACTTCTTGTTTTTGTTCGGCAAAGTCTGATCGAAATCGGGTATCATCAATACTAGCAATCGGCTGACCTTTAATAACTTGCATGCCTTCTTGAACAAACAGCTTCTGTATAACACCTCCATCTAAACTTTGAATAATTTGCACTTGCGTCGATGGTATTACTTTCCCCATACCCGAGGTAACCTGCTGAAGTGCTGCAAAATATGCCCAAACAAGGAAACAAAAAAGTAACGCAGCCATCGCCCAAATGGTTAGTCGATGTAAGCTTGGTACTTCAGTTAACATTGCACCATAGACATCATCAGCCATTTCTAAATCTTGTTGGCTGACCTTCATAAGCTTGACTCTTGATTCAATTTTTCACCTTTCATTTGTGCTAATACTTTATCCTTTGGACCGTCGATAATTAACTTACCTTTATCTAAAACAATAATGCGGTCAACCAATTTTAATAAATCCATCTTATGTGTAATTAATAACATTGTCCGGTCTTTTGCCGTCGCATTGATTGATTCAATAAATTGTTTTTCGGCACGAGCATCTAAACTAGCCGTTGGTTCATCTAATAGTAATATTTGTGGTGAATTTAATATTGCTCTGGCTAACACTATAGACTGTCGCTGACCACGTGATAATGCACTACCACTCTCTCCTACTTGTTGATCAAGTCCTTGACTATTATGGTCGGTAAAAGCGCTCACACCTGATAACTGAACAGCTCTTATAAGCTGATACTCTGTTACCTGACGAGTGCCAAATAGAATGTTGTCACGAATGCTACCGTGAAATAAAACAATATCTTGAGGTAAGTAGCCAATATTTTTGCGAAGATCACTAGGATGAATTTGATGATGATTCAACCCGTCAAATTGAATACTACCTTTACTTGGTTGATAGAGGCCTAACAACAATTTAGCCAACGTTGTTTTACCTGAGCCGTTATGACCCACGATGGCAATTCTTTCCCCTTGTTTAATTTTTACTGACATTGGTTGGAGCGTGTCACTTTCTGAATTAGGGTATTGAAAGCTGATGTTGTCAGCATGAATATTGCCGTTTAGTTTTGTTCTACTAACCAAATGTGCTTTGTCTTCAAACTCGCCTTCTTGAGCCATTAAACTATCAAGTTGTTTTAATGCGCTTAGTGTTTGATTAGAGCGAGTCATTAAGCCTGCAAGCTTAGCAATTGGAGATATCGCACGTCCTGTAAGCATTACTGCTGCAATAATACCGCCCATCGAGATTAAATTATCTGACACTCGATAAACACCTAAAACTACAACAGCGACTACAGATATCTGCACAATAAAACTTGCAAAATTGAGTACTGAATTGGTGATGATTTTCGATTTTAGTAGCCAGGTCGATGTATGGCCAATCATTTGTTGCCATGCTCTTTGCACAACGCCTTCAGCGCCATTGGCCTTAATAGATTCTAATGCACTTAAACACTCAATTAAGTGCCCATGCCTTAAGCTCGAGAATTTATTAGTTTCTTCAATCGCTTTTCGTAATTTCGTTTGATTTAAAAGTGTGTAACTAATGATCAGTATTGAGGCAATAATAGGAAACATCACTAAATCCCCTGCCACTAACCATATACAAAACATAAAGAGAGCAGCAAAAGGTAAGTCAACTAACGCGCTTATTGTTGCAGAAGATAAAAATTCTCTAACATTATCAAACTCACTAAGCTGTTTCGCCATGCCACCAACACTTGGAGAACGTTTTTCAAGTGGCATACCAATGACTTTAGCAAAGAGCTTTGAGGAAACTTCGATGTCAATTTTTTTACCCGCAACATCAATTAAATAACCGCGAAGCTGCTTTAAAATCAAGTCAAAAATATATGCTATACCTGCACCTATGGCAAGTACCCATAGTGATTCAAAAGCAAGGTTAGGTACGACTTTGTCATAAATATTCATCACAAAAAGTGGCGATACTAAGGCAAAGATATTTATCAATACTGATGCGATAATAACATCACGATAAATGGAAGATGTATTCTTGATTTTTTGCCATAGCCAATGTTCTTTAGAGTTATCAAGGTGAACATCAAAATTTCTATCACCTCGATATTGTTGTTTGATCAAAAATAAATAGCCAACAAAGCTTGATTCTAATGCTTCTATCGTTAATTGCTCTTCGCCACCTGTTTCTGGTAAAGAGATTATGGCTTTGTTTTTTTCAATATCGAGCTCTTGTAATACGATGGCTTTTTTATCTTTCAGCATCAAAATACAAGGTAGCAACATTGATGGTAATTCATTTAAACCTTTACGGACTAACTTTGCGCTTAACCCTGCCCGAGAAGCTGCTTGAGGTAAGAGTTCCGGGGTTAAATTTGTTCCTGTAAGTGGTAAACCTGCTGATAGTGCATCAGCAGAGCATGGGTTGCCAAAATGCTCAGCAAGAAGTACTAAGCTATCTAATAATGGATCAGACCCTAACTTTTGTGCTGCGTTAATAGTCCATTGTGCTGACTGTTGTTCTGTTGATTGCACTATTTATTTGATCCCTGAAAACAAACGGATGATCTAACGATATATTACATCATTAGATCATTGTAATTATTACAAATTATGCCAGCCTAATTATAGATGGTCTGTAGAGTCAAGTTCAATAGGAAGCGGTACTACTTCCGATGATTCATCACTGACAAGCATTACACCTTTATCTAAGAAACCATTGGTAACTATTGTTTCAACACTCGGCACCACTTCTGTTTGTTCGGTATTTTCTAAAGTTAATGTATCAACAACCGTTGATGACACAACTTCAGTCTGCTGATCAGGGCTAATAGCACCATTTTCAGAAAGTAAATTATTCAACATACTTTCATCCAGATTTTCATTACTACTTGCTACCAGTAAGTCACTTAGATCATAACCCATAGCTGGATTAATATACTCATCATTTGAACTTAGCGCAGAAGCTTCTTCGTTATAAAATATATCAATAAGCTCACCGTCAGAAGAAGTACTCGCTGCATTTGTAGTATTAGTCGATGAAAAACTAATCGTTAAGGTTGCTGTATCAGTTTCAGGATTAACAACATCGCCATCTTCAATAGTGTAGATAATAGCTATAGATGGTGGGATAGCATTAATAGGTGTCCCTGTAGGTAAAGAGTAACTATATTCACCTGTGTTATTCATCACAAAGAAACCAAAACCAGTATTTATAGTGTAAGAAGTATTACTAGCATCAAAAACATAAACTTGTCCATCATACTCAAACTGAGTGATAGTTAAAGGACCGTCAGGGGAAGTATCTTCATTATCTCCACTACTCCCACCTACTAGAACATTACCTTTGATTGCTTTTCTGCCTGCAAAACCATTTCGATTGCTATATACAACAGAATTTGTATCATCAATTGCAATAGGCGCGGAATCATTAATGCTAATGGATACCGTGGCTGTATCTGTTTCAGCTCCATCACTTAGCGTGTATTCAAAACTTGGGTAATCTGCACCTAAAACAAAGCCTTCACTATTTTGATAAGTAAAGTCACCATCCGCATTAATGCTTAAAATACCACCATCAACAGTGATGTTTGCATAACCATCAATGCCAAAAACTAAGTTTACACCATTAACTTGTGTAACAAATAAGCTTGAGCCATCGCCACCATCGGTATCGACAATGCCGTCACCATCGTTGTGCGTAATGACGTTACCTGTAACGCTGTCACCTTCATTAATATTGAAAATATCATCTTCAGCAGCAGGCACAGCCATAACATTAATCGTTACATTGCCGGTATCAACATCGGTGCCATCACTTAAGGTGTAGGTAAAGCTTGGTGGCGTACCTGGCTCATCGCCGTTATGGGTATAGGTGAAACTACCATCCGCGCTGATGACTAAGGTGCCATCATCAATGGTGACAGTTGCCACACCCGTAATTGGATCAAAAACTAAGTCCGCGCCGTTAATTTGAGTGACGGTCAAGGTTGCGCCATCGCCACCATCGGTATCGACAATGCCATCACCATCGTTATGCGTAATGATGTTACCGCTCACGGTACTGCCTTCGTCAACACTGAAGGTATCATCCGCGGCGATTGGCGGATCGTTCACTGGCGTCACATTAATTGTTACGTTACCGGTATCAACATCGGTGCCATCACTTAAGGTGTAGGTAAAGCTTGGTGGTGTGCCCGGCTCATCGCCGTTATGGGTATAGGTGAAACTACCATCGGCACTGATGACTAAGGTGCCATCATCAATGGTGACAGTTGCCACACCCGTAATTGGATCAAAAACTAAGTCCGTGCCGTTAATTTGAGTCACGGTCAAGGTTGCGCCATCGCCACCATCGGTATCGACAATGCCGTCACCATCGTTATGCGTAATGATGTTACCTGAAATGCTCTCGCCTTCATTGACACTGAAGGTATCATCCGCGGCCACTGGCGGATCGTTCACTGGCGTCACATTAAT
>JBAROR010000047.1:0-2013 GCA_049642265.1 Cognaticolwellia sp.
TTGTATTTTCTTTTGTATCGCAGGACTGGGTCTGACTCAGCCTAATGCTTCTGCAATTGCGCTCGCTTTTCAGAAACGCCGTGCTGGTATGGCAAGTGCACTACAAGGCTCGCTGATGTTTTCCGTCGGTATCTTTGGCGGTTTATTATTGAACCTGTTTCCAGTCAACCCTGTCCTCAAAGTTGGTATTGCCCTGTTCTCATTAATGAGTCTCGGTTCTTTCCTCATTTGGAAGATAGATCGTAACCTTAATTTAGATGATGCAGAGTAAAAGCGTCTCTATTTTAAGTTAGCGGTATTTTAAAAAGCACTCATACGTTCACAGCGTATGAGTGCTTTCTTGTGCACTCTATATATTTTTATTCAGAGCAAAATTAAATTTTATAGGCGTTTTATATGATGGAATTTATTGATTATAAACGAGTATATGTTATTCACGATTATATGCAGCCTTTACTATATATGGCTTACCTTAAATAATGACCAAACATAATTATTGCAATCGTGAAATTAGGCAAGTACTATCTAGCGTAACTTTCTGTAAGTTAATATGTATAGACATTGCTTAACATTGCTAGATTGTCAATTAATTAAAACGTAAAACAACGTTAGGTTTCAAGGATAGATTATGAAGCAGTTATATCGAGCGTTACCGATTTTGTTGAGTGTGGGCCTATTTGGCTGTGGTAATTCTGCTACTCAAGAAAGTGCAAATACACCAGTAAAGGAAAATACAGATAGCTTTGTGAGTAAGCTACCTGATACAGCGCCAACATTGAAAGTTGCCATGACTGGTGATTTGCCGCCTTTTTCATTCCAGGATGACTATGGCAATATGCAAGGCACTGATGTTGATTCAATTCGTGCTATTGGTGAAGAGCAGGGGTTCAAAGTCGAGTTTTACAAGGAAACTTGGCAAGACATGTTCGATAGCGTCGAAACAGGAAAGCGTGATCTAGCGATTTCTGGTATTTCTTACAAAGACGATCGGGCAGTGAGATATGGTCTATCAACACCATACTTTTTCAACCCAGCTACTATCATGTATTTGGAAGGTAAGTTCGATATAAAAGGCTTAAACGATATAAAAGGTCTAAAAGCAGGTACGTTAGAAGGATCTAAAGAAGAAGACACGCTAAAAGAGATGGGCAGTTCAGTTGAGCTAATTTCAAGACCTACAGCATTTTTGGCGTATCAGGATTTGGTTCAAGGTAATACGGATGTCTTCTTGTACGATATGCCAGTCTTGCAATATATCGTCAAAGGCTATCCTGAGCATAAAGTGAAAATTGTACCCTATGAAGCTGCAGATGCGCCTTCAGCCCAGCAAGTGGTGCTCATGGCAAAAGAAAATACTCAGCTTATCAAAACGGTTAATGAAGGTATTGCCAAACTAAAAGAAAAAGGGACATTTAAAGAAATTGAGGCGCGCTGGTTGGGTGAAGCTGACCCTGCTGAAAAGAGCGACTCTGACACCAATACTAAGCAATTGAACTAAGGAATTCTGAAGATGGCAACCGTACCTAATGTTGACAATAAGCGCTATCAAGGTCTGATTATTTCAATTGCACTATTTTTATCTCTAATCGGTGCTTTGCTGGCGTTTACGTTTTATACCTCAAATTTATTAGAAAGAAACACCGCTTTAATTGACCAAACTAACCAAGTTGCGAATAGTGCACAGGCAGTAATTAAAGATCTTTTCGACTTGGACAGTAGTTATGGTGAGGATACTAACTCTCCGCACATACAACGAGTGCTAAGCCGTTTAGAACAAAATACTGCGCTAATCACCAGCTCGATTGCTGCCATTGAGCAAGGCAGTACAATCACAGATGCAGAAGGTAATAGCTATGACTTGCCGAAAATTGATAGTCAAGCACAAACCAATATTGCTGCGGCCAATGAGCAATGGAAAGCGCTAGAGCCTAAGATTCAAACATATCTAAAAGATGCTGATAATATCATGGTAACGTCTGCTGATGAATTGACGCAGGCCGTTGAACAGGCGAA
>JBAROR010000050.1:0-21462 GCA_049642265.1 Cognaticolwellia sp.
TACCCGTAGCAACTTGTGGATCGTTTTTATCTAAAGAACCAACGTTGCGTGGATTTTCATAATGATCAATTACTTTTTCGCTATAAGCCATGTTATTTCTCCTGTTGCTCTAGTGAGCAGCCCACTCAATTGAGTCTAAATCGATACCGTCTTTGAACATTTCCCAAAGCGGTGACATGTCACGTAAATGGCCAATTGCCTTTTTGATCAGGTCAATGGCGTAGTCAATTTCTTCTTCTGTAGTAAAACGACCAAAGCTGAAACGAATTGAGCTATGCGCCATTTCGTCATTTAGTCCTAAAGCTCGAAGTACGTATGACGGCTCTAAACTTGCAGATGTACAGGCAGAACCTGAAGATACCGCTAGGTCTTTTAACGCCATAATAAGCGATTCGCCTTCAACAAAGTTAAAGCTAACATTTAAGTTACCTGGGTAACGTTTGTCAAAATCGCCGTTAACAAATACTTGTTCCATATCGTTTAAACCAGCCCATAAACGGTCACGCATTTTCACTACGTGCGCTTCGTCTTGTGCTAATTCTTCTTTTGCTATTCTAAATGCTTCACCCATACCAACAATTTGATGAGTCGCAAGTGTGCCTGAACGCATACCACGTTCATGGCCGCCACCGTGCATTTGAGCTTCAAGACGAATACGTGGTTTACGACGTACGTAAAGTGCGCCAATGCCTTTTGGACCATAAATTTTGTGAGCTGAAAATGACATCAAGTCAACTTTCAAATGCTGTAAATCAATGTTAATTTTACCGGCACTTTGCGCAGCATCAACATGGAAGATAATTTTACGTGCACGACACATTTCGCCAATTTCAGCAATGTCTTGAATGACACCAATTTCATTATTCACATGCATAATACTAACAAGCACTGTATCTTCACGAATAGCATCGTTAAGCTTGTTTAAGTCGATTAAACCATTCTTCTCAGGATCAAGGTAAGTTACCTCAAAGCCCTTACGTTCTAGTTCACGACAAGTATCCAACACAGCTTTATGCTCTGTTTTACAGGTAATGATATGCTTGCCTTTCTTACTATAAAAATTAGCAGCACCTTTAATAGCAAGGTTATTAGATTCAGTTGCACCAGAGGTAATAACAATTTCGCGTGGGTCAGCATTAATCAAATCAGCAATTTGATTACGAGCGATATCAACCGCTTCTTCTGCTTGCCAGCCGAACTTGTGTGAACGTGATGCTGGGTTTCCGAAAAAACCATCAGTGGTCATGTATTGCATCATTTTTTCAGCAACACGCTTATCTACAGGTGTGGTCGCTGAATAATCAAAATAAATAGGAAGCTTCATTGATTAATAATCTCCAATTGAACTAGCAGTTAATGCCAGTCATTCATAATATTGCGGGTGGTAATTAATGTCTCTAACGCCGGAGACTTGCGAGCTTTTGCTTCGTCTTGTCGCTGTGACACTATTTTAACATTTCGTTGCTCGACGAGCTCGGCAAGTGAAATGCTTTTTAAAAAATCTTCTATTCTATCGCTTAAATCTGACCATAAGTAATGCGTTAAACATTGTTGGCCATCTTGACAGTTTCCTGTCCCACCACATTTTGTGGCATTAATACTTTCATCAACGGCGTTGATAACATCAGCAACCGTAATTTGTGCTGAACATTGACCTAATCGATAACCGCCACCAGGGCCACGAACACTGTTAACAAGTCCGTATTTTCTAAGGCGGGAAAAAAGCTGCTCTAAGTATGATAACGAGATGCCTTGGCGTTCTGATATATCAGCCAATGGAACAGGACCTGTTACGGCATGGATAGCCACATCAAGCATCGCTGTTACTGCATATCGGCCTTTAGACGTCAATTTCATTTACTACCCCTATCAATTTGCTGCGCAATTTTACATATCCCTATAAAATAGTCAACTAAATACCCGAGTGATTTACTCAAGTATTTTACTCCGCTTTATAAATTAGTCAATAAAAAGGAAAATATTAGAATGTATTCTGTCTATACGGTTAAGTTTTATCGACAAAATTACCTTTATGACACCGTATCAACGTAACGAAAATGCCCTTAGAGCATTTATTATAATCACGAGTCAGACGTATTTACTGTCCGTGATTATTCATGACTAATTACACATGGCTATATAAAGCTAAATAGTTGGGTCAAAAGATTCAGTCGCCCCTTCACGGCGTTTCGCTGCCGCTTTTTCATCTTCATCAAACTCACCCACACTTAATTCAGGTAACGCTTCTTGACAAACTTCACCACCGAGTTGATTAACTTCTCGACATAAAGAAGATATCTTATTATCCATTAAGTGCATGTGGTCAAGTAAACGACCAATTGCTTTTGCCACGGGATCAGGGTTGTCAGTAGCAACAGCATAAGCATCAAAACCATATTTTTCAGCTACTTTCTTGCGATTTTTAGCGGCACCGGCATCCTTGTTAGGATTAACAATACGAGCTGGAATTCCGACAGCTGTGGCGTTTTCAGGTACATCTTTTACCACAACAGAATTAGAACCAACTTTGCCATGCTTACCAATAGTAATTGGACCTAAAATCTTAGCTCCTGCACCAATAACAACATTGTCCATCAAGGTTGGGTGACGCTTGCCCTCTTTCCAACTTGTGCCACCTAACGTAACACCTTGGTATAAGGTAACATCATCACCAATTTCAGCGGTACCACCAATTACGACACCCATGCCGTGATCAATAAAAAAACGACGGCCAATAGTCGCGCCAGGGTGAATCTCAATCCCTGTTAACCAACGTGAAAATGTCGAAAGAGAGCGTGCCAACCATTTCCAATTGCATTTCCACAAACGGTGACTTAAACGATGAAACCAGACAGCATGTAAACCAGGATAGTTAGTTAACACTTCAAATACATTGCGTGCCGCGGGATCTCGAGCAAATACACTATTAATATCTTCTTTCATGCGGTTAAACATACTACTTCCTTAACTCTCAGTTCTCTATTCGCAGTAAATCAATTCATCAACGGTTATAATTAATCGTTATTATTTTCATTAGTCGATGTCTTCGCGGCGCGCTCAACAGAGGCCAAAATACCACGCATCATTTTCAATTCTTTTACGTCAGGTCGTGCTCTATTGAACAAACGACGCAACTTAGTCATGACTAATCCAGGATGACTTGGCACAATAAAGCCCGTTTCTTTTAATACATTTTCAAAATGCTGATAGAAGCGTTCACTTTCATCAACAATGGGGAAATCTTCGGTTTCATTCAACGTAAAAGCTTTTTGTTGATGAATTAAAAAGCTAGTACGTACTTCGTAACTTAACGTTTGTACAGCCATAGCTAAATTCAACGAGCTATATTCAGGGTTAGCTGGAATTTGTACGTGGAAATGACACAGTTGTAACTCTTCATTCGTTAAACCACTACTCTCACGGCCAAAAACTAACGCTACTGGGTATTCCTGCGCTTCAGTTATTAGCTTCTCACCACAACCGCGAGGTTCTAGCATTGGCCAAGGCAATGTACGTGAGCGAGCGCTTGTACCAACGACTAGACCACAATCACTAATAGCTTCTTCTAGTGTTGCCACTACTCTGGCATTTTTTAACACATCGGTAGCCCCAGCGGCTAAAGCCTGAGCTTGGCCATTAGGCATTTCTATTGGGTCAACTAAAACAAGATCGGTTAACCCCATTGTTTTCATGGCACGAGCGGCTGAACCGATATTTCGACAATCGGAGGTATTAACAAGAACAATACGGACTTTACTTAATAAAGAATCTGACATTATTTACACTTACTTAATTCGAGGGTAATAATAAGCTAGCAATATTTGGTGCAGCTAAGATTATTACCTATCTAGATGGCTAAAATTGTCGATAATGTTAACACAGAACACTATCCATGTGCTGAGAAAAAATCACGATTTTCATATTGGTTTTATAGTGTTTATCAATATGGGCTAGTTCTTTTACTTATAAGTGAAGATGAAAATAAAATAAGTCCTGTCGCTTAGACTATACATTATATAGCCTAAGCGAAAACGAGAGGTTAATGCTGAAGAAGGTGGTCGCAAATTGATAATTAGTTTGCTATAATTCGCGCGCTTAATTTTAGGGGTTCATCACTGTATGGCTTTTATTATTAACCTCGTTCTTTTACATAGCTGTTTATGACATTTTACAACATATAGGGTAGTCGATAATGCATCCGATGCTAAATATTGCCGTGCGCTCTGCACGTGCTGCGGGCAAAGTAATTCTGCGCGCTTTTGAACAAGTAGATAAGATTGAAATTGAATCTAAGGGTACTAACGATATCGTTACTAATGTTGACATAAGTGCTGAACTAGCTATTGTTGAAACAATTCAAAAATCTTACCCTAATCACACTATCATTGGTGAAGAGTGTGGTTTAATTGAAGGTAAGGATAACGATTACCAATGGATTATTGATCCATTAGACGGAACCTCTAACTTTGTTAAAGGTATTCCTCACTTTGCAGTGTCAATTGCTTTAAAAGTGAAAGGGAAATTAGATCAATCTGTGATCTACGATCCTATCCGTGGTGAACTATTTACGGCAAGTCGCGGTAAAGGTGCTCAACTAAACGGTTTTCGTATTCGTGTAAAACAATCAAAAGAGCTTAAAGGTGCTATTTTAGCAACAGGCTTTCCTTTTAAACATAAGCAACACACGAATGCTTATTTAGAAATGTTTAAAACACTTTTTGGTAAAACATCTGATATGCGTCGCGCTGGCTCTGCCGCGTTAGATTTAGCTTATGTTGCCGCTGGTCGAGTTGATGGTTATTTTGAAATTGGCTTAAAGCCATGGGATACCGCAGCAGGCGAGTTAATGGTAATTGAAGCTGGTGGTTTAGTAACTGATTTTATTGGTGGCCATAATCACAGCAATTCAGGTAACATCGTGGCAAGTAGCCCACGTTTAGCCAAAGAAATCTTAAAAGATATTCGCCCTCATTTAGGTGATGCATTAAGCAAGTAAGGCTTAATACTCATCGTTAAAAAGCGCCTTTGGGCGCTTTTTTTATGCTTGTAATCTATGAATTTTTCTAGCTTTGTATACTAACTTTCTATATTAGCTTTCTATATTGCTTTCAAAGATAGTTTTAATACTAACGCATAAATACATAACGGAAGAATATGAATAATTACGTCATTTAAACATAAACAAGTTGATTATTTACTCGGCCCATTCGTTTAACAATATTAAGTTGCATCGCCTCTTTACCACCCAAGTTGAATAACATAACGTCTACTAGTTTTTTCGACTCGGGATCAAAATCATTATAGCAATCTAAAACTCGCTGCAATTTCCATTGGTGAAAAGGCATAATTGCACGTTTTCCTCTCACGCCACCAATTGAAAAGTCATGTTCACCTATTGTTCTTGGTATATTTTTTATCGTTGGGTTTTGTTTATACCATTGTTGACACTCTTCAACGGTACTTTCCAGTACAGGCCAAAATTCGGAAAATATACGCTGTAATAATGGCACTAAGGTAGCAGGAATATCGTCATTGCTTAGCCACTGGCCTTGTTGGGTATTTGAACTATTCATACGCTCTATCCATTTAACAACATTAGGTGCAATGCTTTTCATTATTTGACCAGAAGCAGGGTCTCTTAAAAGATGAGCATAAAGTGGCCCCATCAAGCAAAAATCACCTAAGCTCGGTTTTGCCCCTAATAAATAGTTATGTGATAAAAAGTGTAAATCTAAATAACGTAAAGCGTGGTTTTCGTACCAATCTTCAATTGCTGGAATCGTAGAAGGTGTTATCCCCAACACAGGAACAAAACCTTTAAATTTATAAGCAATTTTCTTCCCAATAAAACCACGAATGAATGCTGGCATTTTCGGCATAACAATACGACCAAACTCATGGTATATAAAAGGAAAGTTATCTTTATTCCAACGATAATGCATAGCTGGAATTAACAACCATTCATCAGCCCAAATTTCAAACAGGTGTGACACCAATTTTTGTTTAGGACTAGACGGTATCAGTGGATTGTTACTATGGCGTTTTTCAATGGTATCGATAATAACGGAGGTGTCTTGTAAGTACTCGCCCTCTGGTGTTTTTAGCACGGGAACAAAACGAACGCCGGTTTGCGGAACGAGAATTTTTTTATAGACATCAAGTGAAGAGAAAACTTCATCAAAGGGTATATTTTTATTAATAAGGTAAGCTCGAGCTTTTCCTGTGTATAACGAGAATGGCGTACCATAGAGGGTATATTTGTTAGACATAGTTCACTCAGTTTTGTAATTTTTATTATTTTTATTTAATAACTAGACCGCTTAAATAAGTATTATTATTCGACAATGACATTAGGCGTAAATAAAGTAACAAAGACTATACTCCACTGCTAGCATAATTTTTGATAGTCAGTTAGCAAGCGTTGAACTATGCTGTATTAATATATTAACCGCTATCTAAAAATTAATGTCTACTTGGTGAAATATCTTGTTTTTACCACATTATATGTACGAATTTTTTTTGGGTGTTATCTGGCTATCAAGCTTGAGCAACTACAATAATAAAAACTTAATTGCCAAGTTATTCCTCACAACTACCCATTACCAAAGAGCCTTTCCACTACTATTTTATTTTGACCTTTAAAACGCCTAATGCTTTGAAATATTTTTACAAGGAGATAAACATAAGAGTAACTAAGGAACGTAGCTAATAAGCTCAAAGTTATACTGACAGAGAAAATGGAGAGGTGGCTTAAGATATAAAAAAAAGCCAGCAAATGCTGGCTCTCTAAGTGATTATGGCGCGTTACAGTTAAAGCACACCACGTTCCATTTGATTAAGTTCAATTGACTTAAATAAGGCGGTAAAATTACCTTCACCAAAACCTTTGTCGTCTACACGTTGGATCATTTCAATAAAGATAGGTCCAAAGATGTTCTTAGTAAATATTTGTAACAAATACGAGTTTTCTTTTTGGCTATCAACCAATACTTGATGATCACGGATACGTTGTAGATCTTCTTTTACCCAAGGAATACGGTCAAAAACATCATCATAATACTCAGGGACGATGTTCAAGGTATCAATGATGTTTTTATCAAGCTGATCTAAAGAACCTAATAAATCATCTGAAATAAAAGCTAAATGCTGAACACCAGGACCATTATATTCATTTAAGTATTCGTCTATTTGGTTGTTGCTAGTACCCTTACCTTCGTTGATAGGAATACAGAACGTGCCACACGGAGACTGTAAAGCATATGAAACTAATGCTGATTTCTCACCTTTAATGTCAAAGTAACGAACATCGGTGAAACCAAAGATGTCTTTATAAAAATCAGCCCAAAATTGCATTGTGCCTTGGTAAACATTATTCGTTAAATGATCGACAGCTTTAAAGCCTTTGTCTTTAACCATTACTGGTTCTGCAAGATCTTCACAATCATCTTGGTAGATTGAACCTTTCGCGCCAAACTTTTCAATGAAGTAAATTAAGCTATCACCGATACCAAAAATAGCCGGGTATGGTAATTTGTTATCAACGTCTTGCGCTGATTTTGCACCACGAGCAACAGCTTGTTCAAGGGCAAAGTCGGCATTTTCTACACGCCAGCCCATCGAACAAATAGCAGGGCCATGAGTTTTAGCAAATTCTTTAGAGAAACCTGCTTGTTCATTGTTTAAGAAAAAATGAATATCGTTTTGGTTAAAATAATCGATATCGCGACCGATGAATTTTTTTGTTTTTGAAAAACCGAAGCCATAAAAAGCATTCGCCATAAAATCAGAATCTGGAGTTGCGTATTCAATAAATTCTATACCACGTAAATTTAGTGGGTTAGTTACTTCTGTCATAATTATTTCTCTCACTGTAGCAATGAAGCGATTATTACTGTGAATGCAGCAGAGAGGAAGTGAATGAAAAAACTGATATTTTTTAAGGCGTAAAACTATTTTTACGTAAGAAACGGACAAATTATCTTCGACGCTGATCTAAGCTATATCTGGCAGCCCCTACAGGTGTAATAATATCTTTACAGCAAATTTATGCCAAAAAAAATTGCTCAGTTAAGCCACAAATTATTCGGTATTTAGCTTCCAGCTATATAATAATAAAGAGCAATAAAGCTACATATATTTATATTATTACCAGCGTAGATAAACCGTTGAGTAGGTAATCGAGTCAGTATAGGCACTAGATTAGTGACATGTGTTACACACTAAGCTTTTATTTCGACATTGAACGATTGAATTTTCATAAAGATATAAAACATCGGCGTAATGGTGTTAGCTGAGATGAGTGAACTGTGTGCAATGACATGTAGATGTTATTTTTAAGAGAGATAAGCTTGAAGAATAATAGAGCAGAAGTGTAGCGTTTGTAATAGCTGTAAGTGACGAAAGTAAATAACCATTTTTTATCAAAAAAAAAGCACTAACTCAATTAAGTGTTAGTGCTTTAGAAATATTATTTTATCAAGCCATTAGCTAGAGCGTTGCTCTTTGCGTGGACGAGACGGACGATCTGCAGCAGGCTGCACATCTGATACTGTAATCGCTAATGCTTGACGACGAACTTGAACACGCTTTAACTGTGTAAAAGACTTCTCAGGCATGCCTTTAGGTAATTGAACAAAGCTATGTTTGTCATGCAAGTTAATCGCACCGATGTAGCTGCTGTCTAATGATATTTCATTAGCGATTGCGCCAACGATATCACCAGGACGTGCACCATGCTCTTTACCCACTTCTAGGCGGTAAGTTTGCCAATCAACATCTGAACGTGCAACTTTTGCTTTACGAGGAGCGCGCTCTGCACGGTTCTCATTGCGGCTATCACCACGGCTTTCATTGCGACCACCACGACTATCGTTACGACCGCCACGGCTATCATTACGGCCATTGCTATCACGATCATTTCTTTCACGAGCATCGCGACGTGGCTTAGGATCTTCTTTTGGTTGTAATGGTTGCTTTAACTGTTTTTGATAAAGTAACGCTGCCGCTAAATCTGTCATTGAAAGCTCTGACTCACTTGCCATTGCTTCAATAATTTCACGCATTGCCGTTAATTCTTTATCAGCAATAACACTTGATAACTCATTACGAGTACGTTCAATACGCGCTTTACCAATTTCTTGAATATTTGGTAAGTCGTACATAGCAACTGTACCAGAAGTCAAACGTTCGTAATGACGTAAAGAGTACATTTCACGTGGGCGTACAAATGAGATTGCTGTACCACTACGTCCTGCACGGCCAGTACGACCAATACGGTGAACATATGCTTCGTTGTCACCAGGTAAATCATAGTTAATAACTAATGAAAGACGTGGAATATCAAGACCACGAGCAACAACATCTGTTGCTACTAGAATTGACGACACACCTGATTTCAATTGATCAACAGTACGTTCACGCTGTGCTTGGTTCATATCACCGTTTAAGGCAACAGCTGCATAGCCTGCACGTTCTAATTTCTCAGCAACATCAATGGTGTCATTACGAGTACGAACAAAAATTAGCATCGCATCATATTCAACAGTTTCAGCAATACGTTCTAATGCTGTCATTTTGTTAATGCCGCTAACTTTCCAAGCATATTGAGTAATGTTGGCTTTTGCTTTTTTCACTGCAGCAACTTTAATGTGCTCAGGGTTTTTCAAAAAGCGATTAGCTACTTTACGAATTTGTGCTGGCATTGTTGCAGAAAACAAAGCCATTTGTGTTTCTTTTGGTAAATGCTCTAAGATCCACTCGATGTCTTCTAAAAAGCCCATGTTTAACATTTCATCAGCTTCATCAAGCACACAAAATGATAAGTTATTTAATTTAAGGCTTTTACGACGTAAATGGTCCATTAAACGGCCAGGCGTTCCGACGACAACTTGTGCGCCACGCTCTAACTGTTGAAATTGTGGTTGGTAAGATTGACCACCATATAAGGTAGCAACACGAAGTCCTTTCATGTCTTTTGCAAACGTTTCGATTGCTTCAGCAACTTGAATAGCTAGCTCACGAGTTGGTGCTAACACCATTAATTGTGGCTTACGTAAAGTTACATCAATTTTTGCTAGTGCTGGCAAACCAAAAGCAGCGGTTTTACCGGTACCTGTTTGCGCTTCACCAAGTACATCTTTACCGGCTAATAAAGGCGGAATTGTTTGCGCTTGAATTGCAGTAGATGATTCAAAACCTAGTGCTTTTACAGCAGATACTAAGTTTTCAGGCAAACCAAGGGCGTCAAAGCCTACAGAGGCATTGTTAAGATCAGTCATATAATTTTGTCTTCTCATGGTAAGAACTGGCTATACGCCAAAATTCCTACGTACATATACGAGGAAACCACCAGGAAGACTTAAGGCACATTCATTACGTTAACGTTGAATAGTTAACTGGGCAAGTCTATTGGGCGGATATACCCCACTCATTAAAATTTACTATAATATTCGAAGTTAAGCTTAATTTTAGTTTAAATTTAGCGTTAACACTTTTCGATTCACTATTACAGAGGCGCGCATTATACAGATGCGGTAAAATTATACAAGAGATAATATAGATTTTAGCGTATTTAACATTAAAAACAGCTCAAAATAGGTAAAAAGCAATGTTAAGCTGTTTTATTATATTCCATAAACCGATAAGCGTATTCTCTAACTATCTATTTCAAAACCTCCTGTTACTTGTTTTACGCGTAAACCACCAGAGCCACTATCAAGAATTTTTAAGCCGCCAGCTTGTTCTACATCTATATCGCCTGAGCCATCGTCGATGGTTATTACCCCTTCGACCTTTTTGATTGTTAAGTCACCTGAGCCATCTTCAAAGCGTGCATTACCTAAAATATTTTTAGCAACGATACTACCAGAGCCATCGTCGATATTGGCATTACCATCAACATTGCTGAGTTCAATTTTTCCAGAGCCGTCAACAATAGTAACATCGCCAACAATTTCGCTAACATGCATACTGCCTGAGCCATCAGTTATATCTAAGCTGCCTTTGATACCTTTTATAGTTAGCTCACCAGAGCCATCTTTAACTTCAACGGTGCCATAAATGTCATTAATACTTGCGGCGCCCGAACCATCTTCAACCTTCAACATCATATGGCTAGGTATGGTAACTTTAATATCAATGTGTGGTGAATCGCCCTGCCAAAAACCATGGCTACTGTTAATTTTCGCTACTAAAAAAGCACTATGACCTGCATCTGTAAGTGTAAGCTCATAATTATCAGCATTTCGCTTGTCGGTATATATATCAGCAACTACAGTAATCGTCGACGCATGTTCAGAACCAGAAATAACTAGTGAGCCTGCCCCGGCTTCTACATCAAAAGCATTTAATTGCCTAGCATCAAGCACTAACTCTTGTTGAATATGATGATTAGCATGTGATGGACTAGCAACAACAATGCAGCCACTTAAAAGTGATGCGCCCGTGATAAAAAATAATGATTTAGTTAAACTCATTGATCTATTCCCTGTCATATTTTGATTATTTTTAAATTCTTACCTGAGTAGCAATCAAAAATCACGCCAACAATAAAAACCCAATATATCAAAAACTTAAATAAATTAGTTTATCAATACAGGAGGAATTCAATAGTTATTGGCTAAAAGGACACTTATTTAAGGAGTTTATCGTCAAAAGTACTAATAGTTAGTAAGTGAGTGAGTGAAATGAAATTAAGTAGTACCAAGCCTTTTAATTTTGCGATCTTGTTGTATTGAGGAGAGTATTTAATTGTAAAGTGCTCGATTAGGTAATAGCTGGCTATTAGGCATGATAGCAACGACACTGTGGATTACTTTAAGCAATACATGTGAAGCAATACATGTGAAGCAATAATTTAACGAAATGACTATAAATGACACCTTATACCAATTGAAATAAACAATTGATCGATAACTTATTACATTTGGTATTATTTGTATGCGGTTATAAAACAATAAACACAGTGTTTGCTGTGTTTATTTATAGGGGAGTGTTATTGGTGTTGTTATTGGTTAATGGCCAACAGCAATGCAATAAGTTTTAACGATCCTTACTCTTCTTCACCATTAAGTAAGTCCGAAAATGCTGAGAGCCTGTCCAATACCATGCCATGGATTGATTTTCTTGGATAACGTTTTGTTCGCGTGATTTTTCCAGCCGGTAGCGACATTAAAATTTCTATCGCCTGATCAATATTATCTACCGCGTAAATAGCAAACTGTCCGTCTGCTACGGCTTGAATCACATCAGGTGCCAACATCAAATTAATGGTATTGGTTTTTGGAATGATAACGCCTTGCTGCCCAGTTAAACCTTTATCTTTACAAAGACGATAAAAGCCTTCAATTTTTTCATTAACGCCGCCAATAGACTGCACTTCACCGTGCTGATTCATTGAGCCAGTTATCGCAATACCTTGGGCAATAGGCAAGTTCGCAATAGCAGAAATGAGTGCGCAAAGCTCGGCCATTGAGGCACTATCACCATCAATATGTCCATAAGACTGCTCTATAGCGATATTAGCAGAAATAGTAACAGGGAATTTTTGTCCGTATTTGTGCCCCAAGTAGCCGGTTAAGATCAGCACGCCTTTAGAATGAATAGCTCGCCCTAAATCAACTTCTCTTTCTATATCAGTAACCCCTTGGCTTCCTGCATAGACTGTAGCGGTTATTCGTGCCGGTGTACCAAAAACACTATCGCCAATTTCTAAAACAGTGAGGCCATTAATTTTACCAATATGCTCGCCTTCAGTATCAATCAATAATTGGCGTTCTTTAATTTCTTCTAACCATGCTTCACTCATGCGGCCCGTTCGACGTTGTTGTGCCGCTAATGCCATGGTGACGTGTTTACCACAAAGGCCATTTTTACCATCTGACAACTTCCATAAATAGAAAGCTTCATCTAATAAGTCATTAACTTGTACAATATTAGCGGATATCTTGTGTTGATGTTCTGCACGTCTGAGCGCATATTTCACCAATTCTAATACCGCTTCATCAGTCACTTCAGGGTAATTATTACGATGAGCACGCTGTCGTATTAAATTGGCATAATCATTTAAGTTACTCTGACTTTTTTCTAGATGGCGATCAAAGTCAGCCAAAACACGAAATAGCTCGGTAAACTCTTGATCATAATCTTGTAAGGTATAGTAAATCTCAGGGTCGCCTAACAAAATCACTTTAACGTTTAACGGGATTTTCTCTGGTTGTAGGCTAAAAGCACCTGGTTGTAAATATTCTGAATGCGGGTTTTCAATGGTAATTTCTTGCGACTTCAAAGCCAACTTTAATCGAGCCCAAACAAGCGGCTGAGTCAGTAGCTTATCAGCTTCAAGTAAAATGTAACCGCCATTTGCCTTATGCAATGCACCTGGTCTGATTAAACGATAACTGGTATAGCTGCTCCCTTGAAAACTGCCAAAATCAACATGGCCAAATAAGTTTTGAAAGGTTGGGTTCTGTTCATAAATAACCGGAGCACCTTCATTAGCGTTGCGAGTGACTAATAAATTAGGTAAAAAGCGTTCTACCATCAATTTACGTAGGTCTTTATCATTCGGTGCATCGTTGCTTTCATCAACCAATAATTCTAAAACAGCATCAACAACATGCGCTTTAACTTTAGCTAAGTATTTAAGCACGCCTGTATTGCTGGCGAATTCAGTTTCTAATTCAGTTAAAAATGGTTGAATGCTTTGTGCTGCAGTTTCATGTTTTAGCTTACGTAGCTTGTCAGAAGAAATACGTTTCCACTGTGGTAGCTCGATTAATTTTTCAGAAAGTAAATCTTCTAATTTTGCTAATAAAATATAAAAATCTGCACGCTTGGGCTCTGTCAGGTTGGCAAATTCTTTATCATCAAGTGGCTTGCCTTCTACTAATGGTGAAAAACCAATTTCACCATTATCTTCATACAGCACAACATCGTTCTTTAAAGCTGTTTCTTCTACTTCAGCAATGGCTTCATCATATTTTTTATTGAAGTCACGATCGAGAGCCGCTTTTTGTCTTTGGTAGCCAGGGTTATCAAAAATTTCTGGAAATAAATCCATCAACTCATCAATAAATTTATTCATACGGGTAAGTAACTGCTTACCATCACCAGGGCTAACATATAAACTATGAGGAGAGTTAGGGTCATCAAAATTATTAATATAACACCACTCATCCGGTGTTGGCTCTTGGCTAGCTGTTGTCGCCAACATTTGCTTAATTAGTGTTTGGCGCCCAGTTCCATGTTCGCCCATAGCATAAACATTAAAGCCTGACGCTTGCATCGACAACCCGAAAGTTAGTGCTTCTTTAGCTCTTTCATGACCAATAAATACTTGTTCAATTTCTGCGGTAGGTGTGGCATTGGCAAATTGTTTAACCGTTAAATCTGCGGTTAGTTGATCAGGTTTAAGGCGTGTATTTGTCGACACATTTGTCATAGAAGATCTCTCGGGAATGCGATATTAATATCAGGTGAAATAATACTAAACGAATAAATTTATTTATCCGCTTAGTATAAATACTGCTTCATTAAATACAGTGTACAGCGACACGGCCCCGAACAGCAAAAACAATATTAAAATAACCTTTAAAAGTTAACTTACGGGGTTAAGCTCAAACGACGAAAGTCTTTTCCGCCACAGGCGATACAATCAGTCACCACATTCGCATGGGTATAGGTGACACAATGCTGGCATGTTTGACATTGTAATTGACCAAAGCCAACATAATCACCAACATGGTAACCATCTTGATGCTGAAAATCATCCATCAGCTCTGCCCATTCGACTTGTGATTTATCGGTAATTTGAGCTAAATCTGACCACAGACTTTCATTTAACAAATCTAAATAAGTTGAATGTTTAATGTCGGCTTGATATTGCTGATAAAAATCACTCAAATCATATTTAAGGTTAGCAATAAATTGTTTAACTTTCTGCTCAGGAATTTGTTCTGCTGCAATGAGAATAGTTTTTGCTTGCTCAAGTAATTCTGCAATTGAGCGTACTTCACTCTCTTTAGTTTCTTCAAGCCAGGTTTGTAGTTTTTTATAAACCTCTTCGATACGTGATTGTTCTTTTTTCATAACGCTTCCTTATTAGTGGAAAAGTGTGAATATCCTTTTAGCCGAGATGTACCAATTATATTCATCAAATCGGTATTATTGTGACCATAACCGCCATCATCAATCATATTATTATAATACTTGTATTAAACACTAAAGTGACTTTGATCAACTATCAAGCACTTACAATAACAACATTTATTGTTAATCGAGAAAAATATTTGCCATTAACTTGCTTTAACTTGTCGCAATGGCTAGAGATAAGGTATCCTATCAAGATTATTTTTATCGCTGAAACCTAAGCTTAAGATAACAAGTTTATCGAAACAAATTTGTTATAAAAGTTGGTTGAAGCTCTTATTTTAGCGTGTTTGAGAAATCTTAATGGAATCCACTTACAACCCCCAATCAATTGAAGCCGACGTTCAGAAATTTTGGATTGATAACAACACCTTCAAAGCTGAAGAGTTACCAGGAAAAGAAAAGTTTTATTGCTTGGCAATGTTTCCATACCCAAGTGGTCGTCTCCATATGGGCCACGTACGTAATTACAGCTTAGGTGATGTGATTTCTCGTTACCAACGTATGCAAGGTAAAAACGTCATGCAACCTATGGGTTGGGACGCGTTTGGTTTACCTGCTGAAAATGCGGCGATTAAAAACAACTCAGCTCCGGCCAAATGGACCTATGAAAACATTGATTACATGCGTAACCAATTAAAATCATTAGGATTTGGCTACGACTGGAGTCGTGAGCTAGCAACCTGTAAAAAAGACTATTACCGTTGGGAACAATGGTTTTTCACTCAGCTTTATGAAAAAGGCTTAGTGTATAAGAAAAATGCTACGGTTAATTGGGATCCAGTTGATCAAACCGTACTAGCTAACGAACAAGTTATTGATGGTCGTGGTTGGCGTTCGGGCGCGTTAGTTGAGCGTAAAGAAATTCCACAGTGGTTTATTAAGATTACTGATTATGCTGAAGAGTTAATTGACGATTTAGATCAATTAACTGATTGGCCTGAACAAGTTAAAACCATGCAACGCAACTGGATTGGTCGCTCTGAAGGCGTAGAAATGACCTTTCAAGTGGTCGACTCCACAGAGAGCTTTGACATATATACCACACGTCCAGATACATTAATGGGTGTTACTTATGTCGCTTTAGCGGCGCAGCATCCTCTAGCTCTAGCAGCTGCTGAAAGTAACACTGAACTTGCTGATTTTATTTTAAGCTGTAAAACCAACAAATCTACTGAAGCCGATATGGCGACAATGGAGAAAAAAGGCGTTGATACTGGCTTAAAAGCAATACACCCTATCAGTGGTGAAATAGTACCGGTTTGGGCTGCTAACTTCGTCTTGATGGATTATGGCTCTGGCGCGGTTATGTCAGTACCAGGTCACGATCAACGAGATTGGGAATTTGCCACTAAATACGGTTTAGAGATTAAACAAGTTATTGCGGGCACTGAAAGTGACGACGTTACTAAAGCTGCGATTACTGAAAAAAATAGTTTAGTTAACTCTGGCGAATTCGATGGTTTAAGCTTTGAGGAAGCCTTCAAAGCAGTTTCAGATAAATTAGTCAGTGAAAACAAAGGTAAAGTAACGGTAAATTACCGCTTACGTGACTGGGGTGTTTCTCGTCAACGTTATTGGGGTACCCCAATTCCAATGGTGCATTTAGCCAATGGTGAATCGGTGCCAGTACCGGCCGACCAACTACCTGTTGAATTGCCTGAAGATGTCATCATGAATGGTGTAACCTCGCCAATCAAAGATAACCCAGAATGGGCAAAAACCACGTTCAATGGCGAAGAAGCATTTCGTGAAACGGACACCTTTGATACCTTTATGGAATCATCATGGTATTACGCACGTTATTGTTCACCAAATGATGACACGCAAATGTTAGATCCTGCTAAAGCTAACTATTGGTTACCTGTTGATCAATATATTGGTGGTATCGAGCATGCGATCTTACATTTACTTTATGCGCGTTTTTTCCATAAATTATTACGTGATGCTGGCTTAGTTGAGTCTGATGAACCGTTCAAAAAGTTACTATGCCAAGGTATGGTACTAGCAGATACTTATTATCGTGAAGCTGATAATGGTGGACAAGATTGGATTGCACCAACCGATGTTGATGTTGAACGCGATGAAAAAGGCCACGTAACGTCTGCCATTAGCAAATTAGATGGCAAACCCGTTATTTCTGCTGGCATGAGCAAAATGTCAAAATCGAAAAATAACGGTATTGACCCACAAGAAGTTATCGAGCTTTACGGCGCTGATACTGTACGTTTATTTATCATGTTTACCTCACCACCAGAGCAAACCTTAGAATGGTCTGATTCAGGTGTTGAAGGCGCACATAGGTTCTTAAAACGTGTGTGGAAATTGACTTATGACTTCACTCAAGCAGCAGAGCTTTCAAATGCTGCACCGAGCATTACCGGTTTAACGCTTAATTCAGCGCAAAAAACCTTACGTCGTGAACTTCATAAAACCATTGCTAAAGTGAGTGATGATATTGGTCGTCGTAATACTTTCAATACCGCTATTGCAGCAGTCATGGAACTAATGAATCACTTAAGTAAAGCAAGCATTGAAAGCGATGAAGACCGCGTAGTTATGCACGAAGCAATTCGTGCGGTAGTATTAATGCTAACGCCTATCGTGCCGCACTTAAGTCATCATTTATGGAATATGATTGGTGATGGTAACCCTGTTGAAAACACAGCGTGGCCAGTGGTTGACGACAGTGCTTTGGTTGAAGATGAAAAGTTAATTATTGTGCAAGTAAATGGTAAATTGCGCGCTAAGGTTACTGTTTCAGCTGATGCGTCGAAAGAAACTGTTGAAAAAATTGGTTTTGATGACCCAAGTGTCAGCAAATTTATCGATGGCAAAACCGTACGTAAAGTAATCTACGTTCCTGGTAAGCTATTAAATATTGTTGCCAACTAATTTTTGCTCATTCTACTAGCGCTAGTTAGCCGTTAACAAAAATGTCTTTAAGTGCATAGCGCAAATCATCGCCTATGCACTGCTTGAATTTTACCTATTAGAAGTGAACATGTTATGAACCAATTAATGATTCGCCGAATAAGCAAACTATTATCTTTTAGCATTATATTAATGTTACTAAATGGTTGTGGTTTTCAATTACGCGGCAATTATTTATTAGCGCCAGAACTTCAAACTATGCAATTTAGTTCAGTTGATCAATACGGTGAACTGACCCGCTTGGTCAAACAGCACTTAACTATTAATGATGTAGTCTTAGTACAGCAAAGCGATGACGCTATTCCGCAAATGCGCATGCTGAAAGACAACTTAGACAGAAGAACACTCTCTGTTTTTCCTAATGGTCAAGTTGCGGAGTATGAACTTATTTATACCGTGCGCTATCAAATTCTAATCCCCGGTCAAGAGGTTAAAAACTTCCGTTTTGAACTTAATCGTGATTATCAAGACGATCCTGATATCGCACTAGCAAAAAGTAGAGAACTGTCATTAATGTTACGAGAAATGCGCCAAGAAGCGGCCAAGAAAATTCTACGTGATATGGCCAGTATTCAACTGTAGGCTTATTTAAATGCGCATATACCATAATCAACTCGACGCTACCCTTAATAAAGGGTTTAAACCTATATGGTTAGTGTTTGGCGATGAGATATGGCAAAAAAATGACGCATTAGAACAAATTAAAAATAGTGCAAAAAAGCAAGGCTTCGATGAAGTAATCCGCTTTAGTATCGACGATAAGTTTAATTGGGATGAGCTCTTTCAAGAGTATCAATCAATGAGCTTATTCTCGTCCTTACGTATTATCGAAATAGAGTTTATCACCGGTAAAATTGGTGATAATGGTGCAAAAGGCATAGCGCAGTTACTTGCCTTATTACATCAAGACATACAGCTTATATTTCATGGTCCTAAAATTGATGCCGCGACACAAAAACGCAAATGGTTTAAATCTTTAGAAGCTGCAGGATGTTTTCTCCCGCTATATGACATTGAAGGTAAGCAATTAAAGCAATGGTTGAACACTCAAGCTCGACGATTGCAGTTAAACTTAAATCCCGACGTAATAGATTTAATGGCCGAATTATTTGAAGGTAATTTACCAGCACTCGCCCAAGAACTGCAAAAACTGTCCATATTGTTCGCACAACAAGCCGTAAGTTTTGAAGATGCCGAACAGCTTTTTATTAAACAAGCAAAATTTAATCCTTTTCAACTCATGGATACGTTGCTCGTTGGTGATCTTAAAAAGTGCTTTAATATGTTAGACCAAATGCAGCATGACGGTAGTGCCTTCGGCCAACTAATTTGGGTAGTACATAAAGAAATAAGTCAATTATATGCCATGCTAGAAAAAATAGAGCAAGGTAGTAATCTTAACGATATTTTTAAGCAGTACCGTATTTGGGATAAGAAAAAACCATTGTATCAACATGCTTTAACCCACATGAGTTTAAGTAAGGTTGAGCAAGCTTTAGCTAGGTTAGCGCAAGTTGATTTACTCAGTAAAACGAGTAGTGACTTTAACGCTTTCATATTACTCAGCGATGTTTTTATCAGTTTATTCCACGACAATATAAGTCAAAATTTCAGCTTAAATTATGAGTATAACTAACCTAAAATCGCCAAAGCTTATCGCTTTACTCGGCGGAACATTCGACCCCATTCATCTGGGTCATATTTTACCCGGTCAAGAAACTGCGCACTGGTTAGGTGCTGAGCAATTATATTTAATCCCTGCTCATATTCCCCCTCATAAAAACGCGACACATGCCAGCGCTGAACAGCGTGCAAAAATGGTATCTTTAGTCTGCGATGGTAGTGATTTATTCACTCTCGATAGCCGTGAACTTCATCGTCAAATACCATCGTATACAGTCGACACGCTACATGAAATAAAGGCTGAACAGCCAAGCGCTGATCTATATTTTATTATGGGAATGGACTCGTTATTGTCATTTACAAAATGGCACCGCTGGCAAGAAATTCTTACCTTATGTAATTTGGTAGTAAATATTCGCCCCGGTTATCCACATCACGCATTACAGGCCGCACTTGATCCTAATTTGAGTGCTCGCCTTATTTATAGTCTCACCCAATTTCGCCCCCAGCAAACAGGGAAAATTATTATCCATGAAAGTACGCCTTTAGACATTGCATCAACTCAGATAAGAGAAAAAATTAAAGCAGGTTTAAACTACAACCAATACTTACCTGAGTCTGTATATAACTATATAGAGCAATATAAGCTGTATAGATAAGGCTACCATTTATCTTATAACCAAAGCTGAAAACGCACTTTTCATCTTATTTAGGTCATGAGTAAGTGAAATAAATCAATTGTTGTGTAAAAAACCTGCTATTGACGACATTAGATGGTTAACTGACAAACAAAATAATGCTATTATCGCCGATTATTGATAATTATAGAGATCCCACTTTGCAAAGTTCAGACCTAATCACTTTTGTTACCGAAAAAATCGAAGATATGAAAGGCCGCGATATCGTCATACTAGACATATCTAAAAAGTCGAGTTTCGCTGACTACATGTTAGTTTGCTCTGGTAACTCAAAACGTCACGTTATTTCCATTGCCCAATCACTCACCATTGAATGTCGCGCTGCTGGCATTGAAGCTTTAGGTGTTGAAGGAAATGATATTGGTGAATGGTCTTTAGTCGACTTAGGTGATGTTGTTGTTCATGTGATGACTGATGAAACTCGCGATCGTTTCCAATTAGAACAACTTTGGGAATAAGCTAAACAACAATGCGCATTACCTTATATGCCGTTGGTAATAAAATGCCAGCTTGGGTTAGCCAAGGATTTAGCGAATATTGCCGCAGATTTCCTCGTGATATGAGTTTCCACTTAGTGGAGATTTCACCGGGGAAACGTGGTAAAAATGCCGATATTGCCCGCATTCTCGAAAAAGAAGGTGAGCAAATGTTAGCCGCAATTCCAAAGGGTAATCGCATTGTGACATTAGAAGTTGAAGGTAAGCCTTGGACAACTCCAGAACTTGCCAAGCAACTAGAACGTTGGCATGTTGATAGTCGTGATGTTGCACTGCTTGTAGGTGGCCCTGAAGGTTTAGCACCGGCCTGCATTCAAGCATCTGAGCAAAAATGGTCATTATCACCGCTAACCTTACCACACCCTATGGTTCGAATTGTTGTCGCGGAAAGCCTTTATCGTGCTTGGTCAATTAATAATAATCACCCATACCATCGAGAATAAATAATGGCATTCAAAAAACGCGTTGCCATTAGAAATCATAGCGCTGAAGCCAATTTATTTGCACGCCGTACTTTCATAACCTTTATTGCTGTCATCATAATTTCATTGGTCTTATTTAGT
>JBAROR010000083.1:0-1903 GCA_049642265.1 Cognaticolwellia sp.
GGTTTGAACGATTTGACTGTAGAGCAAGCGTTTGAATTGTCAGATGCCTCTGCAGAGCGTTCAGCTGCGGGTTGTACTATCAAGTTGTCTGAAGCATCTATCGCTGAGTACCTAACGTCTAACATCACCATGTTACGTTGGATGATCAACGAAGGTTACGGCGACCCTCGTACCCTTGAGCGTCGTGCTCGTAAGATGGAAGAGTGGTTGGCTAACCCAGAACTAATGGAAGCGGATAAAGACGCTGAGTACGTTGAAACCATCGAGATCGACCTTGCTGATATCAACGAACCTATTCTTTGTTGCCCGAACGATCCAGATGATGCGAAAACCTTGTCTGACGTTGCAGGCGAGAAAATTGATGAAGTGTTCATCGGTTCTTGTATGACGAATATTGGT
Organism: Cognaticolwellia sp.; assembly: GCA_049642265.1. Taxonomy (GTDB): domain Bacteria; phylum Pseudomonadota; class Gammaproteobacteria; order Enterobacterales; family Alteromonadaceae; genus Cognaticolwellia. Next base: position 400 of record JBAROR010000083.1, read on the forward strand.
CACTTCCGTGCTGCAGGTAAACTACTCGAGCAATACAACAAGACCTTACCAACTCGTTTGTGGATCTCTCCACCGACTAAGATGGACAAAGCCGTATTGCTGGACGAAGGCTACTACAACATCTACGGTCGTGTGGGTGTGCGTACTGAAATGCCTGGTTGTTCATTGTGCATGGGTAACCAAGCACGCGTATTAGCTAACTCAACAGTATTGTCTACTTCTACTCGTAACTTCCCTAACCGTTTAGGTGATGGTGCTGATGTTTACTTGTGTTCTGCTGAACTTGCGGCTGTTGGTGCGATTGTTGGTCGTATCCCTACTACTGCTGAGTACATGGAATATGCGAACAAGATCGAGTCTATGTCTGGTGATGTTTTCCGTTACTTGAACTTCGACCGTATCGAAGAGTTCAAGCAAGCAGAAGCTGCTGCGAAAGAGAAGATTATTCCTGCTCTTAACATTGCTTAATCACTGATTTATATAATTAAATCAGAATAAAATAGTGTAAGCCGAACGGGTGAATGCCTAGTTCGGCTTTTTTTATTGGTAAACCCGTATTTGATACAATCTGTGTTCTCGAGCTATTCCTTTCTGTTTTCTGGTAAAGTAGACTTTAGTCTGATAAATAAACTAACCCATTGTTTTTAAGTTTGTTTTAACCGAATTAATAATAAAACTCCGTTATTGCTTACACGCTACGTGCCAGCTAGCTTCGAGGGTTTTATCTAAATCATTGGAATACACATGTTGATTAAACCACTTCGCTTGTTCACGTCTGTTTTGCTTGCAGGCTTTTTTAGTTTGAGTGTGATGCTAGGGGCAAATGCCCAAGAGAACGAGTCATATCAGACGTTACCTTTGGTTAGCATTACTATCGGTAAACAGCCTCTTGAGGTGGAATATGCTTATACGTTTGAGCAAAGAGCAAAAGGCTTAATGTTTCGTAAAACGCTGTGTAACCAATGTGGAATGTTATTTAAGTTCTCAGGTGTCAAAAAAGCCAGTATGTGGATGCAGAACACATTTTTAGCGCTCGACGTCGCCTTTATCACCAGTGACGGTGTGATCACCGATATTAAAGCGATGCAACCCCACGACTTAACCTCAGTTGGGGCATCTCAAGCGGTAGTTTACGCAGTTGAGATGAATCAAGGTTGGTTTGCAAAAAATGATATAAAAGTAGGTGACAGGTTAGTTATAAAAGATTAACCAATTGAATTGGATGATAAAGGCGGCATTTTAGCCGCCTTTATCATTTTCGCTGCGGCGTGCTTTAGTGCCGATAGGCACTGGTCTTACAGCCAACGGTTTTTATACGCTAGAAAAGTAGCGGAGTGATACGCGCATTAGTTGCTTGCTCAAACCCATAAGCCGCCTCAATCAGCAGACCTTCACTTTTTGCGTCACCAATAAAGCTCATATTGACAGGCATGCCGTTCACTTCTCCCATCGGAACGGTAATGTGCGGGTAGCCCGCGACTGCTGCGGCGCCGCTAGCTGAGCC
>JBAROR010000085.1:0-83138 GCA_049642265.1 Cognaticolwellia sp.
ACGTTATTTAATTCTGAAACCATCGAGTTGACTAATGCTAAACTGCCATTCATTTTCCAGTTTGCTGCAACTATTGCGCGTCTATTCATTTTTCATTCCTAAATCAAAGCGGCGAGATATTAACTAACCTTCCGGCAAGATACAAGCATTTCAAGCAATATCATGTCTAATTGCTCAATATTCGCTCGACCAATAAAATCATGCACACTTTATTGACTAAAAAGCGCGTTTTACGGCTTCGGCAATTTCATGTGCTAAGGCAGTAACTTCGTCATGTTCTGGGCCTTCTACCATGACACGAATTAAAGGCTCAGTACCTGATTTTCTTAATAAAACACGACCTCGACCAGTTAGTTTTTCATTAACACGATCTACCGATGCAACAACACCATCATTGGTCAGAGGATCAGTGTCTCCAGAAAACCTTACATTAACTAAAACTTGAGGTAGTTTTGTCATACCTTGGCGTAATTCATACAAGGTTTTACCGGTATTACAAACAGCAGTTAATACGTTCAATGCTGCGATAATACCGTCCCCCGTAGAAGTATGGTTTAAATTGATAACATGGCCTGAATTTTCAGCACCTAATTTCCAACCTTTTTGCTTTAGCATCTCCATAACATAACGATCACCGACTTTACTACGAGCAAATGGTACATCCATATCTGCTAATGCGAGCTCTAGACCCATATTACTCATTAGTGTGCCAACAACCCCGCCATCGATACTACCATTTTGTAAATCATTACAAGCAATAACATAAACACTTTCATCGCCATCAATAACATAGCCCGTATGATCAACCATCATTAAGCGATCACCATCGCCATCAAGGGCAATACCTAAATCAGCTTGATGCTCAACAACCGCAGCACTAATTGCCGCCATAGAAGTGGCGCCACATTCATGGTTAATGTTGGTACCATTTGGTGAAACGCCAATCTCTATAACCTCAGCGCCTAGCTCACGAAAAACATTTGGTGCGATATGGTATGTTGCGCCATTGGCACAATCGACGACTATTTTCATACCTTTTAATGAGTATTGGCTTGGAAAATTACTTTTACAGAACTCAATATAACGACCTGCCGCATCAACAATACGACTCGCTTTACCTAAATGCGCTGACTCTACACAACCCATTTCTTTATCTAGCTCAGCTTCAATCGCTAGCTCTACGTCGTCAGGTAATTTTTGTCCGTCTTGAGAGAAAAATTTAATACCGTTATCGTAAAATGGATTATGTGACGCACTGATCACTATGCCCGCTTCAGCTCGGAAAGTTTTAGTTAAATAGGCAATACCGGGTGTCGGCATAGGGCCTAATAACCCAACATCAATACCGGCAGCAGAAAAGCCCGCTTCCAATGCAGATTCCAGCATGTAACCTGAAATACGCGTGTCTTTACCAATTAACACTTTTTTGGTGCCTTGTGCAGCGAGTACACGCCCTGCAGCATAGCCTAGCTTCATCACAAACTGTGGTGTAATTGGATATTGGCCGACTAGGCCGCGAATTCCATCGGTACCGAAGTATCTTCTTTCTGACATTATTTTCTCCCTTTTGCTATGCACGTCGGCATCAGCATTTTAATGCGAATAATTATGCCTAATTGCTTAATCAGTTATTTTTTGATGAGCAGTTACGGCTTTTAATACTTTTAATGCGTCCACAGTTGCTTGAACATCGTGAACACGAATAATATGTGCGCCTTGTTGCGCAGCAATGATTGCAGCACTTATGCTGCCAGCGAGACGTTGTTCAACGTCTCGTCCTAATAGATTACCTAACATAGATTTACGCGATAATCCGGCTAACAAAGGTAAATCGAATTGACGAAATAATGATAAGTTAGCGAGCAAATGAAAGTTTTGCTCTAGTGTTTTACCAAAACCAAAACCTGGATCGAGTATGATACGTTCACGAGCAATACCAGCATCAACACAAGCCTCAATCCGTTGATGAAAAAACGCCTCAATCTCGTTAATAATATTTTCATAGCATGGGCTGTCTTGCATAGTTTGAGGCAAACCTTGCATGTGCATTAAACAAACCGGAATATTACTTTGTGCGACTGTGGCTAAACAACCTTCATTTTGTAATGCGCGCACATCATTAATAATATCTGCACCTGCGGCTATCGCAGCGTTCATTACCGAAGCTTTACTGGTATCAATAGAAACGAAAACATTAAAACGTTGTTTAATTGCTTTTAAAACGGGAATAACTCGAGCTAACTCGTCTTCATCGCTGACAACTACTGCGCCTGGGCGCGTCGACTCACCGCCAATATCAATAATGGTGGCGCCATCTGCAATCATACGTTCAACTTGCACTAAGGCATGTTCAAAGTGAGCAAACTTACCGCCATCAGAAAAAGAATCAGGGGTAACATTAAGAATTCCCATCACTTGTGGTGTAGATAAATCTAATATTGACTTGGGACAATTAAGTTGATTGAGCACTTTATTCTCTTCATTTAAACTGTGGTATTGCTAAATTTTTACTTTGTTATGCTTTTACTTTACCAACTCAGTACTTTATTAGATCAGTAATTCACGAGAGCAGAACGTTGCTAATTTAGCATTTTATTACGCTAGCCTTTAACTACTGCTATACAATATTCAAAGGCTAAAATAATAAAGCCTCAATAGGTATCAAATCAATTGATTCAAACCATTGAGGCTTTAGATAGAGTCTTGATTAACTACTTAACAGGGACGTCCGAAGCATCATTTGAGCTTGTTGGCTCAGCAGATTCTTTTTTATCATCGTCTGTTTTTGTTGATGGTTTACTAGAATCGGCATTATTGTCTGATTTATCGTCAGAGCCTGATGCATCAAAGTCTGCTGGTGGGCGAACTTTAGTGCGATTCATTAAGTCATCAACTTGCAATGCATCAATAGTTTCATATTCCATTAATGCGTCTTTCATTGCATGTAGAATATCTTCATTTTCTTTTAAGATGGTCGCTGCACGTTCATAGTTACGATTAACAAACTCTTTAATTTCTTCATCGATAGCACGCGCTGTTTCGTCAGACATATTTAACGATTTAGATGATGTTCTACCTAAGAATACTTCACCTTCTTCCTCAGCAAATAGCATAGGACCCATTTTTTGAGAAAAGCCCCATTGTGTTACCATTTTACGAGCAAGTTGTGTCGCACGTTCAATATCGTTTGAAGCACCAGTCGATACTTTTTCGAAACCGTAAATCATCTCTTCAGCAATACGACCACCATATAAAGATGAAATATTACTTTCTAAATGCTGTTTACTATGACTGAATCTGTCTTGTTCAGGTAAATACATAGTGACACCTAACGCTCGTCCGCGCGGCATAATACTTACTTTATAAACAGGGTCATGATCAGGCACTAAGCGACCAACAATGGCGTGACCGGCTTCATGATAAGCAGTCATTTCTTTCTCTGCATCGTTCATTACCATCGAACGACGTTCAGAGCCCATCATAATTTTATCTTTTGCTTTTTCAAATTCTGCCATACCAACAACGCGACGCGCTGAACGTGCAGCAAATAGAGCCGCTTCGTTCACTAAGTTAGCTAAGTCAGCACCTGAAAAACCAGGTGTACCACGAGCAATAACCGATGCTTTAACATCATCGCCTAATGGTACTTTGCGCATATGCACTTTCAAAATTTGTTCGCGACCACGAATATCAGGTAAACCAACCGTTACTTGACGGTCAAAACGACCAGGACGAAGCAAGGCTGGATCTAATACGTCAGGACGGTTAGTTGCGGCAATAACAATAACGCCTTCATTACCTTCAAAACCATCCATCTCAACTAACATTTGGTTTAGTGTTTGTTCACGCTCATCATTACCGCCACCCATACCCGCACCACGTTGGCGACCTACAGCATCAATTTCATCGATAAAGATAATACAAGGCGCCGCTTTCTTCGCTTGTTCGAACATATCACGAACACGAGAAGCACCAACACCGACAAACATCTCAACAAAATCTGAACCTGAAATGGTAAAGAAAGGTACTTTAGCTTCACCAGCAATGGCTTTAGCTAATAAAGTTTTACCCGTACCAGGCTGTCCAACTAACAACACACCTGATGGAATGCGACCACCAAGTTTTTGAAAGCGTGAAGGTTCTTTGAGGTAATCAACTAACTCAGAAACTTCTTCTTTTGCTTCATCACAACCTGCAACGTCGGCAAAAGTAATTTTAATTTGATCTTCGCCTAATAAGCGCGCTTTCGATTTACCGAAACTCATTGCGCCCTTACCGCCCCCACCTTGCATTTGACGCATGAAGAAAATCCATACACCAATTAACAAAATCATTGGGAACCAAGAGACAAAAATTGTCATTAAGAAACTAGGTTCTTCCGGTAATTCGCCCGTTGCTTTAACGTTTTGCTTAACTAAATCGTTAATTAAATCACGATCGAAGCCACCAGGGATTACAGTAACGAAGTTTTCGCCGCTACTTTTAATACCCTTAATAACACCATTTCTATCAACGTCTGCTTCTCTAATTTGCCCTTGACGTACGTCTTGGATAAATCGCGTGTAATCTACTTGTTGTTCATTGCTGCTTCCCGGTGTAAAACTTTGGAAAACAGACATGAGTACAACTGCAATAACTAACCATAAAATAAGATTTTTTGCCATATCGCTCAACTTAATGACCTCTTGCTAATGTTCAAAATGGTGCGATGAATTAATTGCACCTAATTTACTACAATTTAAAGCCGGTCGCCACAAGATAAACTTCGCGTGAGCGAGCTCGTGATGATTCAGGCTTACGAGTTCTAACGGTTTTAAATGCGGCTCGAGCATCTTTCATAAACTGCTCAAAGCCCTCCCCTTGAAACACCTTCACTACAAAAGCGCCATCTTTCTTTAAAACTTGGTTACACATATCAAGTGCTAATTCCACTAAATACATGCTTCGCGCCGCGTCTGCAGCATCATTACCGGTAAAGTTTGCTGCCATGTCAGACATAACAACATCAATATTTTTACCATTAATTCGAGTTAACAAAGCATTTAACACGGCTTCTTCACGAAAGTCGCCTTGCAGAAAATCAACACCTGCAATTGGGGCCATAGCTAAAATATCACAGGCAACAACTTGTCCGTTATCACCAACTACTTTCGTAGCGTATTCAGACCATCCGCCCGGTGCCGCCCCTAAATCAACCACTTTCATGCCGGGTTTGATTAATTTATCTTTGATATTAATTTCTTCAATTTTAAAAATAGCACGGGAGCGAAGGCCCAATCGTTGTGCTTTTTTTACATATTCATCATCGAAGTGCTCTTTTAACCACCGAGCACTACTGACACTGACTTTATTCTTACTCATTCAATCCACTTATATAGTTATGCTGTTTAAAGCGTAAATTCCCTATGTGTATTTATACCAATTAAAATAAATAATAGATCATTCTAAGATAGCCTAACCATTTAACATCTAGATACGTTAAATCCAGTCTGCTATTACTCTGCAATATACTACGGAGTCATCCTATTGGCTTACGTCCATGCAAGAATCAATCAAGTACCTTTTTACTTAAATGTAAGTACTTATGTTTAGCTTGAAACAATAAAGATGTATTTTTGCAAATTTATTACGCTTATTTATTGATCGCTTACTTCATTCTCTTGGTATTACTACGTTTATTTGCCACTAAAAGACCACAGTGACTATATTAACTAAAAATAAGCCATAAAAGTACGAGAAAAAGCTGTCACTTTGTAAACAATATTAGTATTACAAACTAGATGGAGGTAAAATAGCGATAATTCAAGCTAACTTGTAACGAAAATTGTTAATGAACTTAAATAATAAACAAATTCAATATTTAAAAGGCCTAGCACATAGCCTTAAACCCGTTGTATTACTAGGTAATAACGGTCTTACTGAAGCAGTAGTTGCAGAAATCGACTTCGCTTTAAATCATCATGAATTGATCAAAATTAAAATTCCTACTGATGATCGTGAAAATAAAGCACTGATTGTTGACGCGATTTGTCGTGAAACAAACTCAACTAAAGTGCAAGTTATCGGTAAAACCTTAATTATTTTCCGTGCAACGGAAGAAAAGAAAATACGCATTCCAAAACTTTAATTTATTTAAACGCTTGGTAATTAATTAAAGGGCTTTTGCCCTTTTTTTGTACCTATTTTTTATCTTGTTTAAAAAGCGGCTTGGCGTTCTCATCTAATAGTAATTTAAATAGCCTCAAAACTCCCTATCTCAAATTTTCTCACGATTAAGCCTAAAAACCTCAGTTTCATAGCTTAAAAACATACATTAGAAAAAACTAATATACAATATTTTAGACTTAGCATAGAATGCTAATAATTAAATTAAGCATAAAAAGAGGCTTTAAAATGATTTTATCGATACCGGAACTAGTTTCACAAGCTAAAAAGTCAGTGCAATGTGTTAGTGCAGCACAAGCTTTTACTCAAAAAAATGCAACATTCATTGATGTTAGAGAGCCCGCAGAGTGTGCTAACTCTCCCGTTGCGAACTCATTACAAATCCCACGTGGTGTATTAGAGATGAATATTACGCAGCACTGCCCTGACTCAGATATAGAGATTTATGTCCATTGCGCTTCTGGTGGTCGTGCAACTCTAGCGGCCGAACAACTGCAACGTATAGGCTATAAAAATGTCAAAGCGATCAGCTGTCCACATAATGACGTTTGTCAGGCACAAAAAAACCAGTAATTTATAAGCATAATAAAGTTATTAAACTAAATTATTTACCTAAAAACGACTGGTTTAATCAACATTGCCTGCTTATGTTATAGCAGGCAATACCTAATGAGCACCTAAGAAAGACCTAACAGGTAGCTATTAACTACTTAATCAATATCAAGTGCGCCTAGCTTGTGTATCCAATGATTAGCAGTTGATGCTAAGCACGAGACATAGATACTAGGTATCAGGTACTAGATATGCTCTACAGCAATAATTTCATATTCAACCACGCCACCTGGTGTAGTGATTTCTATTTCTGTATCAACTTCTTTGCCAATCAGGCCACGCGCAATAGGTGAGTTTAATGAAATACGACCCGTTTTGAAGTCTGCTTCATCATCACCAACAATTTTGTAAGTCACTTCAGTGTCAGTATCAAGGTTCAATAGTTTTACTGTTGTACCGAAGATCACTTTTCCACGGTTAGGTATTGCAGTTATATCAATAACTTGTGCATTACAAAGACGGCCTTCAATATCTTGAATACGACCTTCACAGAAACCTTGCTCTTCTTTAGCGGCATGATACTCTGCGTTTTCTTTTAAATCGCCATGCTCACGAGCCGTGGCAATATCTTTGACTATACGCGGACGTTTTTCCGTTTTTAAAATTCTGAGTTCTTCTTTTAATTGCTCAGCACCTAACAGTGTCATTGGATATTTTGTCATTTTACTCTTCTTTTTCTAACAAGAAAGGCGGCCTACCTATACGACGAGTCGTAGGCAACCACCTTTTGAAAATAATTCGCTTACATAAAATTTAAAATGAATTTGCGCTTTTATCAGGCTTTATGCTCGCCTCATACAGTGAGCAAATTCATTTATCATGCTGTCTACTTACAACGTTTATGTAACTCTTGTATTGAGGTTACGATATTACGATCATCTGCAGCATGTGATTGACAGGCAGCAAATGCAGCGTTCAGAGTTGTAGTATATGCGACTTTGTAACGTAAAGCACCACCACGTAACACTTTAGAATCTTCAATCGCTTTACGACCTTCGGTAGTATTAATAATGTAGCTATACTCACCGTTCTTAATTCTATCAAGAATATGTGGACGACCTTCATGTACTTTATTCACCAAACGACAAGGTATATTAGCTTCACCAAGAATAATCGCCGTACCGTGAGTTGCATCTAACTGGTAACCTAAAGCAACCATTTGTTTGCCTAGCTCAACAACACGCCCTTTATCGCTATGACGTACTGAAATCAAGGCACGACCATCTTTTGGTACAGATACACCAGCACCTAAGTTAGCTTTAGCATAAGCTTCTTCAAAAGTATCGCCAACGCCCATAACTTCACCTGTTGAACGCATTTCTGGTCCAACTAATGGGTCACTGCCGTGGAATTTATTGAACGGAATAACCACTTCTTTAACAGAGAAATACGGTGGAATAATTTCCTTAGTAATACCTTGCTCTTTCAGTGATTTACCCGCCATGACACGCGCACCAATTTTGGCTAGCGGTACGGCCGTTGCTTTCGATACAAATGGAATGGTACGTGCAGCACGAGGGTTAACTTCAATTAAATACACTTTGCCGTCTTTTACTGCCATTTGCGTATTCATTAGGCCAATAACACCTAATTCAAATGCTAAATCAGTCACTTGCTTGCGCATAACATCTTGTACTTCTTGGCTCAAGCTATATGCAGGTAATGAACATGCTGAGTCACCTGAGTGAACACCTGCTTGTTCGATATGTTGCATAATACCGCCAACAACCACATCTGTACCATCACAAACCACGTCAATATCAACTTCAATAGCGTCATCAAGGAAATGATCAAGCAATACCGGAGAGTCATTCGATACACTAACCGCTTCAGTCATGTAACGACGTAAATCATCTAAGTCATAAACGATTTCCATTGCACGACCACCTAAAACATAAGACGGACGAACCACTAATGGGAAACCAATCGCTTCAGCTTTCGCCATAGCTTCATCAATAGAAGTAACCGTAGCATTTTCAGGTTGTAATAAACCTAAACGGTCTACCGCTTGTTGAAAACGTTCACGGTCTTCTGCTCTATCAATGGCATCTGGTGATGTACCAATAATAGGTACGCCAGCCGCTTCTAAAGCACGTGCTAATTTAAGTGGTGTTTGACCACCGTATTGCACAATAACGCCTTTAGGTTTTTCAACACGAACAATTTCTAATACATCTTCAAACGTAATCGACTCAAAATATAAGCGGTCAGATGTGTCGTAATCCGTTGAAACCGTTTCAGGGTTACAGTTAACCATAATGGTTTCATAACCGTCTTCGCGTAAAGCAAGCGCAGCATGTACACAACAGTAATCGAACTCAATACCTTGACCGATGCGGTTTGGTCCACCACCCAATATCATGATTTTTTCATTATTGGTTGGGTTAGCTTCACATTCTTCATCATAAGTAGAATACATGTAAGCGGTATCTGAACTAAACTCAGCCGCACAAGTATCAACACGCTTATAAACTGGGAAAATATTCGCATTATGACGTTTTTTACGCACTTCAGCTTCTGCAACACCAATAAGGTCAGCTAAACGTGAGTCAGCAAACCCCTTACGTTTTAGTTTACGTAAATATTCTGGTGTTAAAATTTTCAAGCCGCCTTCAGCAACTTTCGCTTCTTCTAAAATGATGTCTTCAATTTGTACTAAGAACCAACGGTCAACTTTCGTTAAACGATAAATATCATCAACCGTTAAACCCAAGCGGAACGCATCAGCGATGTACCAAATACGGTCTGAACCAGCTTCTTGTAGCTCATGCATGATTTTAGTTTTAGCACCAGGTTGAGTTACATCAACCATAGGATCAAAGCCATTAACGCCGACTTCTAAGCCGCGTAATGCTTTTTGCAATGATTCTTGTTGGTTACGACCAATGGCCATTACTTCGCCCACTGATTTCATTTGAGTGGTTAGTCGGTCTTCACAGCCGGCAAACTTTTCAAAGTTAAAACGTGGAATTTTAGTAACAACGTAATCGATAGTTGGTTCAAATGATGCTGGTGTAGCGCCGCCAGTAATATCATTTGTTAATTCATCAAGCGTATAACCTACAGCCAATTTCGCAGCAATTTTAGCAATTGGGAAACCCGTCGCTTTTGACGCTAATGCTGATGAGCGAGATACCCGTGGGTTCATCTCAATAATCACCATACGGCCAGTGTCAGGACAAATACCAAACTGTACGTTTGAACCACCGGTTTCAACACCAATTTCACGCAATACCGCAATCGATGCATTACGCATGATTTGGTATTCTTTATCCGTTAAGGTTTGTGCGGGTGCAACCGTGATTGAATCACCCGTATGAATACCCATAGGGTCAAAGTTTTCAATCGAACAAATAATAATACAGTTATCATTTTTGTCGCGAACCACTTCCATTTCATACTCTTTCCAACCAATTAATGATTCATCAATCAATAATTCAGAGGTTGGAGAAAGATCTAAACCGCGCGTACAAATTTCATCAAATTCTTCGCGGTTATAAGCAATACCGCCACCCGAGCCACCCATGGTAAATGATGGACGAATAATACAAGGGAAACCTAAGTTTTTACTTGCTGCATGTGCTTCTGCAATAGTGTGAACAATTTCAGCGCGTGGCGTTTCTAAGCCAATCGCTTTCATTGCTTTATCGAAACGACTACGGTCTTCAGCTTTATCAATTGCATCAGCTGTTGCGCCAATCATTTCAACGTTGAATTCTTTTAATACGCCTTTAGCTTCAAGCTCAAGTGCACAGTTCAATGCCGTTTGACCGCCCATGGTCGGTAACACCGCACAAGGACGTTCTTTTTCAATAATCTTGCGAACAACTTCCCAGTGAATTGGCTCGATGTAAGTCGCATCAGCCATATCTGGGTCGGTCATTATCGTTGCAGGGTTCGAGTTAACTAGAATAACTCGGTAGCCTTCTTCGCGCAGGGCTTTACACGCTTGCGCGCCAGAGTAATCGAACTCACATGCTTGACCAATAACAATTGGACCAGCGCCTAAGATCAAGATACTTTTTAAATCAGTACGTTTTGCCATTTTATATTCTCTCTTCTCTTGTCTAGGGCTTACGCTTTTTTAGCGGCAACGATTAAGTCGATAAAATGATCGAACAATGGAGCAGCATCAGCTGGACCTGGGCTTGCTTCAGGATGACCTTGGAAGCTAAACGCTGGCTTGTCTGTGCGATGAATACCTTGAATTGAACCATCAAATAGCGAGGTATGCGTGACTTTCAAGTTTTCAGGCAAGTTATTCTCGTCAACAGCAAAACCATGGTTTTGCGCAGTGATCATGACAACATTACGTTCGAAGTCTTTCACCGGATGGTTACCACCATGATGACCAAATTTCATTTTGACTGTTTTTGCACCACTAGCTAAACCAAGCAATTGATGGCCTAAACAAATACCAAATACTGGGATATCTGTGGTTAAGAATTTTTTAATCGCGGTGATAGCATAATCACAAGGCTCAGGGTCACCAGGGCCGTTCGACAGGAAGATACCATCAGGATTCATCGCCAAGACTTCTTCAGCAGAAGTTTGCGCCGGCACCACGGTTAGCTTACAACCACGGTCGACTAACATACGTAGAATATTGCGTTTAGCACCAAAATCGTATGCAACCACATGAAACTCTGACTTTTCAGGAGTAATATGGCCTTTACCCAACACCCAGCTACCTTCAGTCCACTGGTAAGCTTCTTTAGTAGATACAATTTTTGCTAAGTCCATACCTTTCAAGCCTGGAAAGCTTTGCGCTTGTGCTAGAGCCTTTGCTTCTTCTGCACTTACGTCAGCTAAGTCACCTGCAATTATACAACCGTTTTGAGCGCCTTTCTCACGCAAAATACGGGTTAATTTACGGGTGTCTATATCGGCAATACCTAAGATGTTTTTAGCTTTTAGGTAATCGTCTAAACTTTGTTCATTTCGAAAATTACTCGCTAATAACGGTAAGTCACGAATCACTAAACCTTTCGCCCATATAGTGCTAGATTCTTCATCTTCGCTATTAGTACCCGTATTACCTATATGTGGATAGGTAAGAGTAACAATTTGCTCTGCATAAGAGGGGTCAGTCAAAATTTCTTGGTAGCCCGTCATTGAAGTATTAAATACTACTTCACCAACAGCCGCCCCTTCTGCACCAATAGCGGTGCCCTTAAATACAGTGCCGTCTTCAAGCACTAAAATGGCAGATTTAGTCAATGTAACCTCCGTTAAGAAGAAAGAATATTAATGGTAAATAACTAATAATTTAACCATTAACGATAAAAGCGATACGTACAAAAAATGCCAAAAACCTAACCCAGTTCATCATGAACAGTAAATTTTTGACAAAATCCACTTATTTTACGCTTGTATGCTTCTTTCGTCTAGTGATAATTGTAAAAACTCTCTAGTTTTGACGTAATTGATGTAAAGACGTCAAAACCAATACTTTTCTATAATAAACACCCGTAAATACTGACCATCTAGTCAGGTTTATTTCACTAAAGTGTTTTTGTTAATCTTTTAAACCTAGCACATCTTGCATATCATAAAAGCCAGCTTTAGCTTCACTTAACCAAAATGCAGCACGCATAGCGCCTAAAGCAAAGGTCATTCGTGAACTCGCTTTATGGGTTAATTCTATTCTTTCACCTATATCGGCAAAGTACGCCGTATGCTCGCCAACAATGTCACCAGCTCTTACGGTAGCAAAACCTATTGTTTCTCTGCTGCGCTCTTCTGTAATGCCTTCTCTACCATAAACCGCCACTTTATTAAGATCACGACCTAAGGTATCAGCAATCACCTGGCCCATCTTCACAGCCGTACCCGATGGAGCATCTTTCTTGAATCTATGGTGTGCTTCAAAAATTTCTATATCAGTATAGTCACCAATTGCTTTTGCAGTGACTTCCAGTAATTTAAACAACAAGTTTACGCCAACACTGGTGTTAGGCGCTAAAATCACCGGCATGGTCTGCCCAGCAATTTTTATCTCCTCAACTTGTTGATCTGAAAAACCGGTTGTGCCAATAACCAAGGCTTTATTATGTTGCTGACACAAAGCTAGGTGTTCAAAAGTTGACTCTATTGAGGTAAAGTCAATGAACACATCGGCCGCTAATAGGGTTTCAATGTCTGTCGTTGTTTTTTGGCCTATCGCACCAATACCGGCAATTTCACCTAAGTCAAAGTTTTCAAAAGATGAACCAACACGAACACTGCCACCGATAAGCTCAACAGACTTATGCTCTATCGCTGCTTGTATTAAATTACGGCCCATACGTCCGCTACATCCTAAAATAGCTACTTTTACTTTCATAGTAACGTTTTCCTACTGTGTAATGTTAATAAGGGGAGTATCAATAATTTCAAAGGCATTATCTAATATTATTGACTGACTAAGCTCTTGTGAGACCACATTAAAAATTTGCCATTGCCCATCATTTAACGCTAAATGATAAAAGGCTGAAAAGTCGGTAAAAACTGTCTCATCTGAGTCAATAAACTGCCAATCAATGCATGCCAGCATCAAGTTTTCGCTCAACACGCTAAAGCTAGCTTTTAGAGCGACAAAGCGCGTTATTTTTGCATGACTAAGTACGGTGAATATATCTAAAAACTCTCGTTCAAAGGTTTTATCACTATCAATTAATACCACTTTATCTGGCGTGTGCAAAGTACAAGGCAACTGATAGCACTTTCGTGTATCGGCCATATTTTGCTGATGAAACGCTTTTAGATAACACTGAAATAATTGTTCTATGGCTAACTTATGCATTAGTTATATAACTCAAAAATAACTCAAACTCGATCACGTTAACTTAGTATTAATGACCGTTATTAAATAAAGCTTATAAAAAAGCCCTCAACTGAGGGCTTTTAAAAAACAGGTTAATTAACTAACGATAGTTAATAACTCAACGTCGAATATCAACGTTGCGTACGGAGGAATTGCACCTTGAGAGCCACGCTCACCGTAAGCTAAGTTGTATGGCACATATAAACGCCACTTTGAACCTTCAGTCATTAATTGTAATGCTTCAGTCCAACCAGCAATAACGCCGCCAACTGGGAATTCTGCAGGCTGACCACGGTCAACAGAGCTATCAAAGATATCACCGCTAACGAATGTTCCGTGGTAATGCACACGTACTGTACTAGCAGCTGTTGGCTTTTCGCCTTCGCCGGTTGCTATTACTTCGTACTGTAAACCTGATTCAGTTGTTGTAACTTCATCACGTTTAGCATTTTCTACTAAGAAAGCTTCGCCTTCAGCAGACTTTTCTTTCGCTTCTGCTTGCTCTAGTTCTTGCATCTTTTGCGATACAATACCAAATGCTTCATTTAAGTCTTCATCAGATACTTGGCTAGCTGAATTAGCAATTGCATCAGCTAAACCAGCTTGTACAGCTGATACGTCAAAATCTTTAAAAGGATTATTACGTAGTTGGTCACCTAATTGACGACCTACACCATAACTTACGCGTTGTTCGATTGTTTCGATTTTATTCTCAGACATATTTAATCTTCACATTAATTGATACGATAAAATTCGCGAAATAATAGCATAAAGTTAACCTTGTCTAAAGTGCTGGCAAGGCAAATTTTGCGATTTATTATAAGCTTTTTATTTTTAATCGTGATTGATTGCATATGACAATCAATTAATTTTTACTCTGGCAAAGCTGCTGTTATTTTTTCATAACATTGTGTTAACACGGGAGCCGATAGATTTAATGCTGCTACTAAGCTCATTGGATAAGCCACTAAAACATCAAACTCTGAATTACCTCCCGCAGCTAAGTCACGTTGCATCGATGTTTCACTACTATCGGGCAAACGCGTTAAAAAGCTCAATGTTTCTCTAATATGCTTATCACTAAGGTTTACACCAACTTTACGAGCAATATCAGCATATTCATTAACGATACGCTCTAATAAAAAGGCAATATGACTTTGTGCATGGATCTCACCTAAATTAAGCTTTCGAGCTGCACCTAATGCACCCCATGCAGCAACAAGCATGTACTTTCGCCAAAGTGCGAGTTCAATGTCACTGGTTACGCCAATGCTGATACCAGCTAATTTAAAACATTTTGCGATATGGCTCAGTTGTGCTGTTTTTGTAGCATCTAACGTGGCTTGCTTGTCGATTACTTGTTCTTCATTAAGCTCTGTTGAGGTGCTAGCAGTGAACAAGCCTAAAGTAATGTGGGGTTTGGCTCCGGTATGCTTGATGACACCGTCCACAGTTTTCTCAGCAATTATTTTTGCTAAGCCACCAATAATATTCTCCGGCGCAATGCCCTGCGCTTGCATCAACTCAGCCGCATTAACACCATTTAATAGTGGAATAACACGGGTATGCTCTGTTATTAAAGGATTTATCTGTGTAATCGCAGTACTTAATTGGTATGACTTAACACAGATAAAAATAACATCCGCCGGCGTTGCTAAGCTATCACTTGTTAAGCTAGTGGCATCAAGGGTATTAACTTTATCTAAATGCACATTACCTTCAATACTCTCAAGGGTTAACCCCGATGCTTTCATATTTCCGAACTGTTGACCTCGAGCAATAAAAGTTACATTTTCGCCGTGTTGCGCCAATCGACCACCAAAATAACCACCAACGGCACCACAACCCACGATAACAAAATGCATAACTCTTCCTATAAATACGGTAAATTTTTCTCAGTTTATCACGCAAAAATACATAAGGTCAGACGCTTCAAGTAAAAAAGGTATAAAGGTTAACGAGAAGAGCCTTTGAATAAAATGATGTGCTTATATTAAAGCCGAGAAAGCTATTCTTATATAGCTTAAGGTAACCTTAGCTAATATAGGTAGCGCTGAACGGTCGGTCTGAGAAGTCATCTTGACTTATTAAACTTAGGCACCCTATTGAGTAAATTAGGTTAAGAAAATTAGGCAGTAAAAGACAACTAACATACACCATGCACCAATGAAAATCAGGTAACCCTTGCTAACGTGGTACTAGCTTGACACTAACGACTAACAAAAAACTCTCCAGTCATGCAATAACAGTAAATATTCAACACATATAATCCATTGAATATTAATACTAATATTATTTTAATGGCACATTTAGACTATTTTACTAACAAACTGGTTGACGACAAAAAACCTTCATGGGATTATGCTCACCGACTGAGCGGTTGCTCACATTGGTTTTTTTACAACTAAAACCACAATAAATACCAATTAATAACACGCTAAAGTGCAAGCTAATATATTGACTACAATAAAATTGGTAAGACTGTTACAAAGTTAAAGCAATAAAGCGGTTAATTTAAAATATTAATATTATAAAACAAATTTATCAGACAACAATTCATTCAACATTGCTGATAACGAGGAAAGCAAAAAGTGGCTAATATTCATAGAGATAACTCATTTAATGATATAAATGAGGAACAAATGCCCGTTGCAAAAAATAAATTGCATGGTTGGAAACACTTTGCGGGGTTATATGCTGGGGAGCATGTAGCTGCAACCGAATTTGTAATCGGAGCAACATTCGTCGCATTAGGGGCTGCGACTATTGATATTTTACTCGGCCTACTGATTGGTAATTTATTAGCCATGTGCTCATGGTGGTTACTAACAGCACCGATAGCAGTTGAAACACGTTTAAGTTTATATAATTACCTCAATAAAATCGCAGGTAATTCCATGACCAAGCTCTATAACTGGGCAAATGTGGTGATATTTTCGGTGATCTCAGCGGCCATGATCACCGTCTCATCGACTGCGGTTAGATTTTTGTTTGATATTCCCGCCCAACTTAATTGGTATCCCAATAGCTTTTGGTTTGTTGCCATCGTGCTCGCGGTCGGCTCCATTGTTGTTGTGGTCGCTATGTATGGTTTTGCAACTGTCGCAGATTTTTCTAAAATATGTGCACCTTGGTTATTTGTTATTTTTATTGCCGGTTCATTTGCTTTGTTTCCAGCCTTATCAAATCATGTTTTAGGGACTACAACGCTTACCGGCTGGGGCGATTTCATGACCATTGGTGACAGTTCCATATGGACAGGGTTTACCAGTGATGGTGAAGAAGGCATTGGCTTACTGGAAGTCATTGGCTTTGCATGGGCTGCTAACTCAATCACCCATTTTGGCTTAATTGATATGGCTATATTTCGCTTTGCTAAGCGTAAAAGCTACGGTTTGTTATCGGGTGTCGGCATGTTTTTCGGTCATTACCTTGCTTGGATTTCAGCTGGTATTATGGGTGCAGGTGCTGCGGTATTACTTAAAACCACCATTACAGCCTTAGATCCTGGCGATGTTGCTTACCATGCGTTGGGCTTAACCGGTTTTGTCATCATTATTATTGCAGGCTGGACCACCGCTAACGCCAACCTTTATCGTGCAGGCTTAGCCGCTCAGTCTATTTTTGTTAATCATTCTCGTGAAAAAACCACTGCGGTTGTTGGTGTTGTCACTGTGATCATTGCCTGCTTCCCTTTTGTTTTTTCTCAAATGCTACCGCTACTGACTTACGCCGGTTTATTAGTTGTACCTGTTGGCGGCATTGTATTTGCTGAACATATGTTATTTCCAAAAATTGGCTTAACGCGTTATTGGGCTAAATACCAAAACATTTCTCGCAGTATTCCCGCCATTGCGACTTGGGCGCTTGCCTTGGTATTTGGCTTTGGTTTAAACGCGTTAGATGTTATGTCGTTCTACTATCTGTTTATTCCAACGTGGATATTCAGCATTGTTATTTATACCATATTAGCGAAAAAATATGGTGCCGATAAAGATTACAGCGCGGAAGTTGTCGCCGAAGCACTGGAGCAACAAAATATCGCGACTTACCAAGCTGAGCAAGCACGAAACGATAAAGCTTATGTTGTAGACACCAGTTTATTAAGCAAAGTATTAAATGCCGTATCCGTTATTTCATTATTAATCATTACCGTATTCGCTTGTCAGGTGATGTTTTTTAGCGAAACCATGGCAATTTATGAAGCCAATAAAGCGCAATTTGAACTTTATTGTTTCATCTTTACCATCATGTATTTTGCCAGTGCTTATATCGTATTGAAACGTCATAAAGTGCTTAATAATTAGTGATTGTATCGTTAACTAACACTTACTTACAAAGCATAGTGTTAGCTAACAATAAGACAAAAAAGCAATAACTCCTTATAGCTAAATACTAAGTAATCGTTAGCTATAAGGCAGAAAACAACCATTAATAGGGCGAGCAGCAGTAGCACTGTCCTAATTAATTTTTAGGTTCAATCTTATTGAGCAAGGTAAAAGACATGACTAATACGACAAAAAACCTAACACTAAGCCAAACTCTGTGCCAAGGTAATTTAGCTAAATTACCTACATCTATTGATATACCGACGTATGATCGCAGCCAACTTAAAGCGGGCATCGTTCATATTGGCGTTGGCGGCTTTCATCGTGCTCATCAAGCGGTATATATCAACGAGCTATTAAAAACACCTGGCTCTGAACAATGGGCTATTTGTGGTATTGGTTTATTAGAAAGTAATCGCGGCTTGCGTGATATTTTAGCTAAACAAGACTACTTATATTCGTTAGTGGTACGCCATCCTAATGGCGAAATTGACAATAAAGTTATTGGTTCAATGATTGATTTTATTTTCGCTCCTGATAGTAAACAAGCTGTCATTAATAAATTAGCCCATAGCGACACTAAAATTGTTTCATTAACCATTACTGAAGGTGGTTACAACGTAAACCCAACAACTGGCGAGCTTGATTTAAACAACGCAAGCATTGCTCATGACATTGCAAACCCGGACGATCCAAGCACAGCATTTGGTTATATTGTTGCGGCACTAAAAATACGAAAAAATAGCGGCATGCCGGCTTTTACCGTGCAATCTTGTGACAATATTCAGCACAATGGCGCCGTAACACGAAAAATGCTGTTGAGCTTTACTCAGCAACAGAATCCAGCAGATGCCGAGCTAAGCCAGTGGATTGCCCAGCACGTACAATTTCCTAATGCTATGGTCGATCGCATTACACCAGTAACAACAAAAGCCGATATTGATTACGTAGCACAAACCTTTGGTTTACTTGATGAATGGCCAATCACTTGTGAGTCGTTTTCACAATGGGTTATTGAAGATAATTTTAGTGACGGCCGCCCGCGATGGGATAAAGTCGGCGCGCAATTTGTCAGCGATGTAACGCCATTTGAGAAAATGAAAATTCGTTTATTAAACGCCGGTCATTCAGTGCTAGGTTTACTCGGCTCGATTCATGGTTACGCGACTATAGATGAAACCGTATCCGATAAAGGTTTTGCCGATTACCTACGTGCTTTTATGGACTTAGAGGTAACCCCACTCTTAGATGAATTAGACGGTATCGATTTAGAGCAATATAAAGACACCCTTATTGAGCGTTTCTCAAACCCTAATATCAAAGATAGTTTGGCGCGTATTTGCTCAGAAAGCTCAGCTAAACTACCTAAATTTTTAATCGCTACCATCATCGAAAATTTAGCGCTAAAACGTGACTGCTCGTTAGCCGCCTTAGTGATCGCCAGCTGGTGTTTATACAGTGACAAGCAAGTAAACCAAGCGCAACAAGCTTTGGATATTCAAGATGCAATGCGAGATGAGTTGGCCAAATACGCCCAAAAAACACCAACAGACAAATTCGCTTTTTTAAAGCTAGATAGTTTGTTCGGCGATTTAATCATACAACGGGCATTTAGTGAGCATTATCGTAACGCCATTGACGCGCTGTATTCTCCAAGTAGTCATATTAAAGAGATTATGAAAAGCACACTTGCGAAGAAATATAAAAAAGTTAGTGCGGAGATAAAATAATGAACAGTTTATTCATTAATCATAAGGCACCAAGCGAAATATCGATTAGCTGTTTTGGTGAAGTATTATGGGACTGCTTTGCTAACGATAAACGTTTAGGCGGTGCACCGCTTAATGTCTGCTTACGTTTAAATTCACTCGGCATCAATGCAAAAATGTTAAGTGCGATTGGCGATGACACGTTAGGGCGCGAGCTTTTAGACATTATTAAATCTCGTAAGATGAACACTGATTTTATCGCCATTAATAGCGATAAAAAAACCAGTACCGTCGAAGTAACATTAGATGATAACGGCTCCGCGTCTTATGAAATTGTTGCCGATACCGCTTGGGATAACATCGTTTTAACCCCTGCCCTTATTGCACAAGTAAAGTCATCAGACATTTTTGTTTTTGGTAGCTTAGTAGCTCGCAGCCCCATGTCATTAAATACCCTAAAGCAGCTAATTGATGTGGCACAATTCAAGGTTTTTGATGTTAACTTACGTAAACCTCATTACCAGCTTGAAACCTTAATACAATTTATGGAAACTGCTGATTTTATTAAATTAAACGATGATGAATTATATGAAATAGCACACGCGATGGGCTCTAAATTTAATTCATTAGAGCAAAACATTGAATTTATTGCTGAAAAAACCAATACCCCTTATATCTGTGTAACGAAAGGCTCGCATGGTGCTTTACTGAAAATTAATGATAAAAACTATTATAATTCAGGTTTTTTGATCAATGTCGTTGATACCGTAGGAGCAGGAGATGCTTTCTTAGGTTCGTTAATATATCAGCTGTGCAATACCACTAACGCCCAATATGCGGTTAACTTTGCCTGTGCGGTCGGTGCTATGGTCGCGAGCAATCATGGCGCGACACCTGAATTGTCACTTGCTGATATTGAACAATTTATGAATCCGGCTTAATGCTTTCATTATTGTCAGGTTATCAAGATATTAGTTTATTTATAGCACTCAACATTAACTTTATAACACTCAACATTAACGCGCTTTGATATAATAGTTTTACCTGATAGGTCTGAGAAAACACAGCTTCTCTTGCCTATCAGCTTAAGCGACTCATAATAAGCATAACCTCTGCTCTTAAAAGGAAAAAAGATGCCTCAAACCAAAACGTTTTCCATACCTGATACGATTGAATTAGTCATTTTTGATTGTGACGGGGTATTAGTCGACAGCGAAATGTTAAGTCAACGTGTATTACTTAGTATGCTCAAAGACTTAGGTGTTGTGGTATCAAAGGAATATTTTCTGACTAACTTTTTAGGTTTTAATTTTGAGCATGTTACCGCTAAAGTGTTCGCTGATTTTTCAGTCACGTTAACTGCAGAGTTTCGAGACAGTTATCGAGCAGCACTAATAACGGTGTTTGCTACAGAGCTGCAAAAAACGGAAGGCTTAAGCACAATATTGGCTGAACTTAACGTGAAAAGCTGTGTTGCTACTAGCGGCAGTCCTGAAAAGGTAAAAAATTCACTGCACTACACCCAACTTGCAAGCTATTTCGATGGTCATGTTTTTACCTCTTCTGAAGTAACAAATGGTAAACCCGCACCTGATCTATTTTTACATGCAGCAAAACAGATGGCGGTAGCACCTCAGCACTGCTTAGTAATAGAAGATTCAAACGCAGGTGTCAGCGCAGGACTAGCAGCTAATATGCATGTCATTCGATATATTGGCGCTAGTCATCTGAAAAATAGCGATAACTCTACTCAAGCACTAGCAGATGTTAGTACAATAGCGCATTGGAACCAGTTGTTTGAACAATTACCGTCACTGAGTTCATCAGCTAAAATCGAGAGGTAAACCGTGTTAAAGCGCTCTAATTCAGACATAAGAAAGTTAGACGATGCCGCCAAAGCGGGTTGGTTATATTACGTTGCTGGTCATACTCAAGAAGAAATAGCCAAAAAACTCAACGTATCACGCCAATCAGCACAACGTATGGTTGCACTGTCGGTCAGTGAAGGTTTGATTAAAGTTAGACTAGAGCATCCCATTGCTAAATGTATGGATCTACAAGTTCAACTTAAAGAGCGCTTCGGGTTACGCTCTTGTATTGTGGTACCCAGCGCCGATGGCGAACCGTCGTCTACCTTAGGGCTTGCCCAAGCAGGTGCAAAAGAAATTGAACTGCACTTAAAATCACCACAACCTAAGGTGATAGCACTAGGTACTGGCCGCGTTTTACGTGCTTGTGTTGAAGAGCTTGCCTTATTGAACTGTGAACATCATCAAATCGTAGCACTACTCGGTAATATGGCATCAGATGGCTCAGCATCTTCATACGATGTTGTTATGCGCATGGCTGAGCATATAAATGCTAAGCATTATCCGATGCCATTGCCGGTACTGCCCTGCAGCAAAGAAGAAAAAGACCAGCTACACGCACAACATTATGTTGCTAATAACTTGAAACTAGCTGCACAAGCTGATGTTACCTTTGTCGGCGTCGGCAATTTAGCGATTAATTCTCCGTTGCATATTGATGGTTTTGTTACCCCTGCAGAGCTCGAAGAGCTGCAAACCAAAGGCGCAGTGGGAGAAATCATTAGTTGGGTTTTAGATATTAACGGTAATTTAATTGACTGCGCGGTCAATGATCGCGTCGCTAGTACACCACTAAAAGTGAATCCTGAAAAGGCGGTCTACGCTATTGCTGCTGGTGAAGAAAAGGTGCTGGCAATATTAGGTGCACTTCGCTCCAAATTGATCAATGGTTTAATAACCAATGAATACACCGCAGAACGCTTATTAGCTCAGTTAACATAACTTAAATAGCTTGAATAACTTGAACAGCTTGAACAACTAAAGTGATACATTCATCACTTAGCACTTAGATTAGCGAGAATGAAAGAAAGCATTTAATCACCGTAGCGCAATAAAAGCGGTTATGACTTAGCTAACAAATACATTTTTTTAAAACAAACATAAATACTATAAAGGCTTATTAAACATGTTAACTAATTCACTGGCATGGCAGAACTTACAAATTCACTATTTAGACAGTAAAACAATACACTTAAAGTCTTTATTTCGTATTGATGCTGCACGATTCGACAAATATACCATCAGCGCATCTGGGTTAACCTTAGATTACTCAAAAAATCATATCGTGGCAGAAACAAAAAACTTGCTGGTCGATTTAGCTAAGCAATGTGGTGTTAGTGAAAAGATAGAACAAATGTTTTCTGGTGCCCCAATCAACACCACAGAAAACCGTCCAGTATTGCATACTGCCCTGCGCAACTTTTCTGATCAACCGGTATATGTTGATGGCAAAAACATTATGCCCTTGGTGAAATCGACCTTAGAAAAAATAAAAAACTTTGTTAACGATGTTTCATCAGGCGTGACAAAAGGTTATAGCGGCAAAGCCTTTACTGACATTGTTGCTATTGGTATTGGCGGCTCGTTTTTAGGGCCTAAAATCATGTCTGAAGCTTTAAAACCGTATCGTCAAAAGCATTTGAATGTACATTACGTTGCCAATGTTGATGGTTGTCATATTCATGATGTGTTGTCGACTTTAGACCCTGAAACTACATTAGTGATCACCTCATCTAAAACCTTAACCACGCAAGAGACGCTGCGAAATACTGAATCAGCTAAAGAGTGGTTTTTAAAACAAGCAAACGTTGCAGACATTCAACATAACTTTGCTTGTGTTTCGAGTAATATTGAAGCTGCAAAAAGCTTCGGTATCAGTGAAAAAAATATATTTCCAATGTGGGATTGGGTTGGCGGACGTTACTCTATTTGGTCTGCCATTGGCTTACCGCTTGCTATTGGTATCGGTTTTGACAACTACCTAGAATTTTTAACGGGTGCATTTGAAATGGATGAACATTTCAGAAAAACGCCTTTTGAAGAAAATATGCCGGTGATCATGGCATTGCTAGGTATTTGGTACAGAAACTTTCATGGCGCACAGTCGCAAGTATTATTGCCTTACTATCATTATTTACGTGGTTTGCCAGCTTATATCCAGCAACTAGATATGGAAAGTAATGGTAAGTCGGTTAATTTAGAAAACAAAGAAACCAACTACGATACGGGTCCGATTATTTGGGGCAGCGAAGGCACAAACGGACAACATTCATTTCATCAATTAATCCATCAAAGTAAAACGCCAATTCCGGTCGACTTTATTTTACCGCTTAACCCGCACGTTGATATTTCTGATCATCACGATATGTTAATTGCTAACTGTTTGGGGCAAAGCCAAGCGTTAATGGAAGGTCAATCCGAAGAGCAAGTCATCGCGGCAATGACAAAAGCAAAATGCAGCACCGATGAAATAAGCTACTTGTCGTCTCATAAAGTCATGAAAGGTAACAAACCAAGCAACACGCTATTAATGCCAAAATTAACGCCAAAAGCTTTAGGTAGCCTGATTGCGTTGTACGAACATAAAGTATTCGTTCAGGGGGTTATCTGGCAAATTAACTCTTTCGATCAATGGGGTGTTGAACTAGGTAAAGCGCTAGGTAATGATATTTTCAGCAAACTTGCCAATACCGATATACCACTTGATATGGATGGTTCAACGAAAGGCTTGATTAATATTTGTCGAAACAGACGCAGCATAACTTAACGAAAGAAAACTTAACTTAAGAAAATTTAACTTAAGAGAGCTTAACTTAACCGTTAGGCTCTCTAACGAAAAAACGGTTTTATAGTGTTGAAAGTAGCCATCAAGATTATTGATGGCTAGACAAAGCGCTCAGTCACACATCGCGGGTGATATTATATGTCGTCCAAACGACATTAATATTTTTAGATAATCATCTCATTCACAATGAGCATAACGCCAACGTGAATAATCATCATATCCCATTATTTTTCCGCGTTTAATATTTGCTCAAACTTTAAGTTTGTTAATCGCGTTAAACTTTTCACCACGTAAAACATGATTGCGATTAACATCAGCATTGAAGGGATAGCAATGACGGGATAACTTAACATAGTCATTTCACCCAGTTGCTCATTAAACTGCGCGGTTCCTGCTGGACTAACAACAATCCACTTGGCTAACAGATAATTCATTGTTGCTGAAAACACAAACATTATGGCTAAAAGGTGATTAGAACGTTGAATTTTTGCTTTAAACTCTTCTGTTTTATCGTTATTTGATAATGTTTCATAAATAAGATCCAAGTTGAAAAGCATGGGGGTCAACAAAATCCTAGCGATTAAAGGTTTGCCCCAAAAGCCAGAAACTAGCACAACCAACCCTATCACTGATGGTATAGCTGCTTCTTTAATAGCTAACCATTGAACATCGAGTTCAAATAAACCAATGCCCCCAGTTAGCAAAGTACTTAAAAATCCAAGTAGAGAAATAAAATTCATCGACTTATTTTTTATAAAATCATATAAGCCATAACCCAGAGGAAATAATAACGCTAAAATTAACGCGTACATTGAACCTAAGTAATCATCCCCCGATAATTTCATTAAGATAATAGACGGAATAGCAATATTATAGATAAGTTCTAAAAACGTATTATTAGAGGGTTTAGCTTGTAATTTAGTAGACATTATATTTTCATTTTATGGAGAGCTGATCACTGTCAGACTATTTAGATCTGCGTTGATTTTATAGAATAATGGCCAGAATGTCATATTTAAACCATGAATAGATGCTGGTTAATGCAAGTCATCAGTGAAAAATAACGAACAGCCGCTGCTACAGTATTTGTGGGAGTTACCCTTAGCCCATTTACTCACTCTATGAGTCCATAACTAAGTAGTCATTGAGCCGTCATTAATACAAACATAGACAAAGCACATAATAATTTAGATATTCTATTTTAATAAAAATACAAAATACAACACTCAAAAGTAAACTTCTAGACGTCTAGATTGACATGGCATATTAACCCTCTATAATGCAATTTAGCCTAGACATTCAAGATAATAACGTTATTGTTTGATTAGATATAATTAAAATAATAACTATAAAAGAACCTATTAATGACATCTAAAAATTCACAAAGCGCATCCAGTGATCACCTAAGTAATATAAAAACGACTGAAAACAATTCAGAGCAAAGCTTAAAAAGCCTGCTGCCTTTCGGTGTTTTTCTCGCGTTATTTCTTGGTACTGGTGTTGTATTAAGTATGCAAGGCGTTGACTTTGCTTTTTACCAACTCCCTGCCAGCATTGCGATTATTCCCGCGATATTGCTGGCCGTTTATATGGGACGTGAAACGGTAAATGATAAAATAAGCCAGTTTATCGCTGGTGCAGGTCATCAAAATATTATTACCATGTGTATTATTTATCTTTTAGCGGGCGCTTTCGCGACCGTCGCGAAAGCTACAGGTAGTGTAGATGCTAGTGTACAGCTGGGCTTATCACTGTTTCCTGATTACTTTTTATTACCGGGCCTTTTCTTAGTATCAGCGTTTCTAGCCACCGCAATGGGCACTTCAATGGGCACTATTGCTGCTGTTGCTCCTATTGCGTTGGGCTTTGTAGAATCTGCCGATATTGACGCTAGCCTTATCGCAGGTTGTATTATATCCGGCGCTATTTTTGGTGATAATTTATCAATAATTTCTGATACCACTATTGCCTCAACTCGCAGCCAAGGCGCGCACATGAAAGATAAGTTTCGCGTAAATTTTAAGTTTGCGGTTCCTGCAGCATTAATCTGTTTAGCTATTCTCGCAGCCAATGGTGTGCCGATTCACCATGTTGCCAACCAAGAGCTTGATATTATAGGCTTCTTACCCTACATCGTTATTTTGGCGTTAGCCCTTTCCGGCGTAAATGTATTTTTAGTGTTGATCATCGGCATTATTTTAGCTGCAGCTATTGGCATGTTAAACAATGGCTATCAATTAGCGAGTTGGGTAAGCGATATCAATAAAGGTTTTGCTAGCATGCAAGATATCTTTATTTTGTCATTATTTATTGGTGGTTTAAGCGAATTAGTTAAACGCCAAGGCGGCTTAAGTGCACTGACCAAAAATATTGAGCGTTTGACACGTAAAGTAAGTCCAAATAATAAAAAGCGTGCCGCGGGCCTTGGTATCGGTACGCTAGCCTTTTGTTGTAATTTTTTTACCGCTAATAATACCGTTTCTATTATCGTCACCGGTGAAACAGCAAAAGATTTAGCTCAAGATGGCGAACTTAGCCCTGCACACTCAGCAAGCTTATTAGACATTTTTGCTTGTATAAACCAAGGTTTATTACCTTATGGCGCGCAGGCTTTATTATTGGGCGCTACCTTAAAAATATCACCTATCGAAGTGGTTGCTAATGCTTATTATCCAATGATTTTATTTGTAGTAGCCTGCTTTGCTTTTTGGCGTATCACCAAACAACAATCTTAGCAAAAGTAGCTTTAGTTGATTCTAGTGAGTTAATCCTATTGAATTAGCCCTAGTTAGTTAATGGAAATATTTTATATAAACATTAATGACTCATGATTAATTAAGCATAAAAAAGCCCTTATCAACGGGCTTAAATTTAACTAATATTTATCCAACGCTAAATAGCAGGTTTAACACATTTAGGCGTTATTGCTTTTGCAAAGAATGGTGTTGATTTCGGCAAGTGTTCAGTTAACTGCTTAATACGTGTAGCATTCGAGGGATGTGTCGACATAAACTCAAGCGGCGCACCTTGTGATATTTTAGCCATATTCTGCCAAAGCTTGATACTTGCTTTTGGATCAAAACCAGATTTTGCCATTAAGTCTTGGCCAACAATGTCTGCTTCACTTTCGTGGCTGCGACCATACGGCATTAATACGCCATATTGCATACCTAAACCTAAACCAGCCATTACGGTATTGCGGCTTTCAATATTTTGACTTTCGAGTAAAACATTAACTAATGATAAGCCCATTTGACTAGCTTGGCTTGACGATAAACGTTCATTCGAATGGCTTTCAATAACATGCCCGACTTCATGGCCAATAATAGCACCGAGCTGATCTTGAGTTTCAGCAACCTTTAATATACCGGTATAAACCCCTATTTTTCCACCAGGAAGTGCAAAAGCATTCACTTGTTCAGAATCAAAAACCACTACTTCCCAAGCGCCGTCGTGGGCAGATTTAGGCACATTTTTTGTAATAGCACTGGCGACACATTGCACATAACGATTAATTTCAGGTGATTGGCTAATTTTTTCTTTTGTTTTCATTTCTTCAAATGAGGCCGCACCCATTTTATTAAGTTCATCTGCAGACATCATCATTAATTGTGAACGACCTGTTGAAGACTTTGCGCAGCCCGCCAATGTAATAACAGCAAGACAAATTGCTAATTTAATTTTCATTTAGTTCCCTAGGATAATTTTAAAATATCTTCTTTAATGCTTCATTCTAAGGAATGGGAATATAAATATCTATGGTTAATTATTTATTGAACAAAACTATCATGAAGGGTTTTAATGATTGATGCGTCTTAAATTAAACGAGAATGAAGTGCCTTCGCCTAAGGTGCTTTTTACTTTGATATCAGATTTTAGTAACTCTAATAGCTTTTTGGTAATAGCTAAGCCTAAACCAGTATGTTTATTTTTATCTTGTACGGCATTACTTGCTCGATAGCGAGTGTCAAAAATATAAGATAATTCTTCAGCTTTTATACCTGTACCGTTGTCGGTAATGGTCAATCGACATTGGTTGTCATTAAGCTCTTCGATGACAAAAGCAATTTTGCCATTGTTACCGGTATGGCGAATAGCATTTTCAAGTAAGTTACTGAGCACGCGTTCTAGCTTTGCAATATCACTGTGTACCTGAGTATAAGAACTACTCGGTTCAACAGACATGCTAATATTTTTAGCGCTAGCTTCTAAGTTGAATTTTGCCATAACGTCGTAAAGTAATTCCGCTAAATTAAAGGCTTCAAAGTTTAGTGATACTTGACCACCTTCAAGGTGAGCGAGTTCGAAAATTTGATCAATCAATAGCTTTAATTGCAGCGTATTTTTAAGTACGGTGTTGATATATTTTTCGCGCTCTTGTACCGTTAATTTCTCACCTTTGTGGGCGATCATTTCAAGGTAACCTTGTAATGAAGACAAAGGAGTGCGCAAGTCATGAGAAATATCGGCGAGCAACTCACGGCGCTGTACATCACTTTGTTGCAATAGGGTTAGTTGGCCATTAATTTGGTTAACCATTTCTTCAAACGCACTACCCAGTTGATGCACTTCATTACTGCTATTCGACATCCACGGGACTAAATTAAGTTGCGATTTATCGAAACCTACGGCTTTTAATTGTTGAATATCACGATTTAAACGACGAAGCGGTCGGGTGAAGTAATAAAAGATACCGAGCATAACAATAAAAAGAAATAATAAGGCGCCAACTAGCAGCACCATAGAAAGCTCAGCTTGACGTGCTGACTCTAAGCGACTGTAAGCCGATTCATAACGCTCGCCCGCAACAATAACGTATAAATAACCTCTTAATTTACTGCCATTAAATACTGGCGCTGCAGAAAATATTTTTTTACGGTCTAAGTGTTGAGGATCGTCACCATAAATAGGCAAGCTTACTTGGTTTTGTGTTAATTGAATTAATGGCGTGAGATCAATACGATCTCGCTTTATCAACGTTGGAGAAATAGAGTGGGTTAAAATAACACCATTATCATCAACAAAATAAAACTCGAATGCCGGTCCTAATACCATCAAGGTATGAAATAAGTTTTTTAGGGCTTGATGATCGTAAGCCCCTTCTTGTAACAAAGGATTGTCACGAGCTAAATTCGCTGCCAGTGATAAATGCAGGTTTTGCTCTGACTCATAGCGCGTGGTTTGCTCTAAATGTTCTGCCCAAACAAAAAACACACTAATAATAACAATGAATACCACTAATAATGACAAAGATAATCTGTGGTAAAGAGAGAGTTTCACGCAGTAACACCTTGACGACAAAGCTTGTACCCAACTCCCCAAACCGTTTGTACTATCTCTGGTTTGGTTGCATCGCGTTCCACTTTATTGCGTAAACGATTAATATGTGAATTCACGGTATGTTCATAACCACTATGATGATAACCCCACACTGAACTTAGTAGTTGTTCACGGGAAAATACTTGGTCCGGATGTGATGCTAAGTAAAAAAGTAAATCAAATTCCGTTGACGTTAATTCAACAGTTTTACCATTGAGCGAGGCACGATGAGCAATGCTATCTATTTGCAATGTTCCCACCGTCAATAAATGTTCAGGGGCTTGTTTTTCTAATTGCTGCAAGCTAATTTTTGATAATAAATGCACACGTCGCAACTGGCTTCGTACTCTAGCCTGAAGTTCTCGTACACTAAATGGCTTAGTCATATAGTCGTCTGCACCAAGCTCAAGGCCTAATACACGATCAATTTCACTATTTCTTGAGGTTACCATTAAAATCACCTGCTCCGGTTTTTGCTCGCGTAACTGTCGACAGACATCTAAACCCGATATCCCTGGCAACATCACATCAAGCATCACTAAGTCGTATTGGTTAATTTTTAGTTTTTCTAAAGCGACTTCACCAGACAAACAATGATCAACCGTTAAGCCAATCTCTTGTAAATTTAAAGTCACCAAATCGGCAATATCTTGCTCATCTTCAACCACCAGAATGGTATCCATGCTCTGCTCCATTATTATTATCTTTTATTGACAAGAACGAAGCACAGATACAAAAAGTAGCGACTAAATCATGATATAAACGTCATGATTTAGCATTAATAATCACTCTACACGAGTAACCGATATCGCTAAGGTTGGGTTATCAAAACGATGCGCTTGGGTTAATACCGATTGCATTAAGCCGTCATCATTACTAATAACACCGGAATGCATACCAATAAAGTCAACATCATCACGTTCAGCATTAAAACCTTCTCCACCAGCGGCAGGGCCTGGAATTGTTGCCATCGTTTCGCTATTTTTCTCTGTGCCTGAATCATAAGAACTTGTTCGCAACGAAATACTTTCGCCAACCGCCATATTTTCTAATGACATGGCATTTATACCACTAAAAGCATCATTAGTATTCACTAGCATTGTAGCTGTAGATAACATCATTGGTTTTGTATCAACAAGGCTCACCGATACGGTTTCACTCATACCTGGCATAATAACACCAGCACCACTTGCGCCAGCAAGTACCATCTCTTGTGCAAGAACTTCTGTGTTGTCGCCACTTTCAGCTAAGTTTTCCAAGGCAACAGAGGCACTAGCCCCAAGTTCAAACAAAGCACCTTCATTATGTAAAACAACGGCAACAGGTGATAATGGTTGAGCATTAGTTAAGTTTGTTACGCTAACTTCATAAGTATAAGTTACTGGTGCGGGAGGCGTTGGAGTAACAGGCTCTGGTGCTGAATTGTTGTCACTACCACCACAAGCTGACAGCAAAACCGTAAAGCCTAATGCCGGCCAGATACCTTTGCGGGCAAACTGATTTTTATTAAAAATAGTCATAATATTCCCCTATTTTACTGTAACAGTTACACGTGCAACCGGATTTAACCAACGATGAACCGTATTATCTAAGTCACTTGTACCTGCCGTTAAGTCATCATCACCTAAACTACCGCGATGAATATGAACTGTTTTATTAGACTCTTCAGTAGTAACACCTGTGCCGCCTGTACCTGCATCCATACCTGGAGCAGCAGGAATACCTAATACACCAGGAGCACCGCCACCATTAACCACTTCGTTATTTGCTTCAGTACCAGCATCGTATGCATTAATATTAAAAGTATAACTACCTGCTTCCGTTGGTATTTTCCAACCACTTAAACCAGCAAAGCCATCATTAGTTGGTAATAACATAGTCACAATAGATAAGTAGCCATTGCCTTCATCAGTACTTAGCATTGCTGTTGTTGATTGGCCAGGAGCTAGTAAGCCACCTGCAGGGTTTGCTGCATTGTTAGCATTAGCGCCTTCAAGTAAAGTAACAAGTCCTGAAATGTCGCCACCTTCAGCCATCATTTGTAATTCTGGTGTTGCGGCAGTGCCAGCACTAAATAACGACATGCTGTCGTCATGAGCTGACACTAAAATAGGTGTGTAATAAATACCTTGAGTGAGGTTAGTAAATTCTACTTCTAATTCTTGTGCCATTAACGCTGAGCTTGAAAGCGCTAATGCAATAGCTGATGCTGCTTTAAAAAGTTTCATAAGTTTTCCTTGATGACTAAATGATTTCGCATTCAGTATGCAAAGTAAACATTGCTAAACTTTCACAGAGTTATCACAAATTTATCACAAGTTTATCAATTAAAAGTAATGAAATTTATTTATTGATTAGCGTGTCTCGGCCTTTACTAACACCAAAAACATCTGCTGGAGAAAAACCTAGGGTCACATGAAAGTCTTTGTTTTTTAACAGTAAGCCTTGTCGAATGTATTGCCCATCAGACGATGATGCCACGACAAAGTAGCTTTTATTATTATCCTTTTCGACACGCCCTACACCATGTAAAGTAACTCGAAATGGAGTAGATAAATTTAATTTTAATTTATCTATAGTCTGATATTCATACGGGTTTACCAAAGTGACATGGAAAGATTGATGATCACGGATTGATTGATATTGGCGATATGTAGCATATTTCTCTTCGCCTACTTCATTTTTAAGCTGCTCTAAATAGCGACTAAGATCTGCTGCTGAAACCTTACCGCCTAAATAAACGAGACCACTGTTATCTTTAAGCTCGCTAATCTTCAGAGTAAGTGTTTTATCGACATTAAATTCATCAGTTGCTAATTGATTTGACGATTGGGCTAATGCTCTCGCTAATGGCGTTGGTTTTTTATCTGAAGTTACTTGACCTTCAGTCTCAAGTTTAGCAACAGAGTCCTCAATAATATGACTAGTTTTATGCTCATTTATTATTGTTATTGATTTTTTTTCTGGTGTAACAACTAAATTATCAGATAACTTAGTTGCCATCGCGTAATTAGCACTCGTATTTATCATTAATATCGCTGCGCCTAACAGGCTTTTAATCTTAAAGTTCATTCAATTTCCTAAATTAATGTAGCCTCAGTATTGTTGCTAATACCTTACTACGCTTAAGCTGCGAGTATGCCAAAGAATGCTAACATCAGCCAGAGGATTTACACAAAGATACAAAATGCGTGTTTCAATATTTTAGAGTTATATTTTAGAGTTATATTTTAGAGTAAGGTTTAAGAACAGCATTTAAGAGTAATACTTGGGATGAAATAATAGGGAAAATGCTTGAGAGCCTATACGAGATAACAATGTTTACTAAAAAAATAGTCAATGTGCTGATCACAAAAGTTTAATTTGATGCTATTACTGACATTTCATTGCGTTAATCGATATACTTAACTGCTGTTGATAATTAGTATTACTTTCAACATTCAAACAGCATATGGCACATAACTTTCTCGAGCATTTATCCGTTTTAATTGCCTAATCATCAACCGGAGTTACTTTTCATTAAATGATATTTTCTATCACCCCTGAACTTTTTAATTATATTGCAATTACATTTGCTCGCTTTAAATGGCAACTTTTGATGTGGAGTCTATTCTTTTTTGCTCTTTTCGTGGGACTGCAGTCACAAATTCAACTTAAAACACCCAGTATATTAGTTTGGATAGCGATACTTATTTTATTTATTGCGATCGAAAGCTTAGTCGTTGCATCCTTTATGTTTTTCTTTCAAGTACTGCCTTCAACAAGAGAGGAGAATTTCGCTTTATTCAGGTTCTATCGAACGATTGAATGGTGTGAAACAATATTATTCGCCATACTTCTTCCATTACCAATAATATTGTTTATTTATGCCTTTATTCACTTAGGTACTCTCTAATTATCAATTATAGATAATAGATAATAGATAATAGATAAAGTCGTACTATCGCTTAAATGTGCCTGCGCCGTTGTGCATAAACCCCTAAAAAACTAAAAATACTGACAACTAAGGGTAAAATATAACTGTTCGGTACTTGTGCTAATTGCTGAGCTAACAAGCCGGTCAGCCAAATAGTTAACAGACCATAACCAAACGCGCAAACCGCAATGAACGTGAGACAACGAATAATAAAGTGCTGCTTAGCAACTAATTTTCGAACGGCACGGTTAATGTCATTACCAAAAATAACTAACAACGTCGCGACAATAGCCATAGCGGTTTGATATTGATAACCACGAAACCACTGGCCAATATCTACAAGTAACTCAGTCATATACCCTCATCAATAATAATAACGTAAAAATCACATCAAACTTTAAGCTGATGAACTCAAAACCTATTAACTATTAAGCAAGGCTATCATTTCATCTTCAGTTAATATTTTAATGCCTAAGTCTTGGGCTTTAACCAATTTAGATCCCGCCTTTTCGCCGGCGACTAAATAGTGAGTTTTCGCCGAAATACTGCCTGATACTTTCGCACCTAATGCTTGTAATGCCGCTTTGGCTTCGTTTCGGCCCATTTTACTTAAGGTACCTGTGAGCACAAATGTTTGATCTTTTAGCGGTAATTCATCGTCATTTTTAACTTCAATGGCCGGCCAAGAAATAATCGCTTCAAGCTCTTCAACAACTTCAACATTATGTTCTTGGGCAAAAAAGTTTACGATGTTTTTCGCCACAATCACTCCAACATCAGGCACTTGCTGCAGTTGCTCTTCGTTTGCCGATTTAATCGCAGCAAAAGTAAGAAAATAGCGAGCTAAATTTGATGCCGTTGTTTCGCCAACTTCTCGAATACCCAAGGCATAAACAAATTTTGCTAAGGTGGTATTCTTAGCCACTTCAAGGCCATTAATTAAATTATCCGCAGACTTCTTGCCCATACGCTCCATGGTACTGACGTCAAGCGTGGTTAACTTAAATAAATCTGCGGGGGTTTTTATCAAGCCTTCATCCACTAATTGCTCGACTAATTTATCGCCTAAACCATCAACATCAAGCGCTTTACGTGAAGCAAAGTGTTTAATCGCTTCTTTGCGCTGAGCTTGGCAATATAAGCCGCCAGTACAACGCAACACAGCCTCACCTTCAGCTTTAATTACAGCTGATTGACAGACAGGACACTGTGTTGGAAAGCTAATAACTTCAGCATTTTCTGGGCGACGTTCAAGTACCACACTCACAATTTGAGGGATAACGTCACCAGCACGGCGGATAATCACAGTATCGTTTATTTGTATACCCAAACGGTCAATTTCGTCTTGATTATGCAAAGTGGCATTACTTACTGTTACACCGCCAACAAATATTGGTTTAAGACGAGCAACCGGCGTTATTGCGCCTGTTCTACCCACTTGAAAATCAACCGATTCTAATACGGTTAACTCTTCTTGAGCAGGAAATTTATAAGCTGTAGCCCAACGCGGTGCACGAGCAACAAAGCCAAGTTGTTGTTGTAATTCAATGTCATCAACTTTAAAAACCGTTCCGTCAATTTCATAACTTAGTGCTTCACGTTGCTGTAGAATATCTTGATAAAAAGCTTCTACTTGCGTGGCATTTTGCAATAACTTAACTTCGGGACACATAGGTAGACCAAGTGTTTTAATTTGGCATAAACGTTGGTAGTGGGAGTTTGCTAACCATGTTTCATCAATGCTCGATGCAGTTTCAGAGTCAGAATCACTTGCACCAACATATCCGATACCGTAAGCATAAAAGCCGAGATTTCGCTTTGCGGTAATTTTAGAATCCAATTGTCGTAAGCTACCTGCGGCGGCATTACGTGGATTAGCAAAGCCCTTCTCACCTTTTTTAACTGCTTGTTTGTTTAAGGCTTCAAAACTCGCTTTGGGCATAAAGACTTCACCGCGAACTTCTAAAATGTCAGGGTAACTTGCACCTTGTAAACGCAACGGGATCGACTTAATAGTGCGTACATTTTCAGTAATATTTTCACCAACCATGCCGTCACCACGCGTAGCAGCTTGAACAAAAACACCGTTCTCGTAGCGTAAACTGACAGCTAACCCATCAAGTTTTGGCTCTGCGCATATAGCAAAATCAAGTGTTGATTTTGCTTGGCTTTTATTCAATCTATCAAGTAAACGTTTCGCAAAAGCTTGCCATTCCTCTGCTGAAAAAACATTATCTAACGACAGCATAGGTAATTGATGAGTGACTTGGCTGAATGATTTAAGCGCAACGCCACCTACTTTTTGGCTAGGTGAGTCAACCGTTTTCAATTGCGGGTGTTCCGCTTCCAAAGTAATTAGCTCACGCATTAATCGGTCATACTCAACATCAGGAACACTTGGTTCATCGAGCACGTAATACTGGTGATTGTAGTGATTGATCAGCTGACATATTTCAGCAATACGATTAATAATAGTTTCTTCAGGCATAAGTTTTAGTTACTTTGAAATGAGTGTTTTCCGTCAATAAAGTACCGTAGTTGTACTAAACACTTTATTGACGATGGAGTTATTGGGCAGATCTATATTTACAATGAACCTATGCGACTCTTGCGTTCGAATTCACGAATAATACCGATATAATGCTGTTCTGTTTGCTTCGTCATTACGCTACGTTTGTCATCCAATAATTGCCCTCGAAATTCAACGGCTAGTTGTTTAGCAGCATTTAAC
This sequence comes from Cognaticolwellia sp., assembly GCA_049642265.1. Classification (GTDB taxonomy): domain Bacteria; phylum Pseudomonadota; class Gammaproteobacteria; order Enterobacterales; family Alteromonadaceae; genus Cognaticolwellia. Next base: position 36,239 of record JBAROR010000085.1, read on the forward strand.
ATTTGCTCAAAGACAGCAAAAGCATCTCCTGGATTAGGTAAAGTCATAAATAGAGTAATACCTTGGGTGCTAAAGTTTTCGATATCATCAAGGTTAAATGTTCCTGGATTCATCATATTAGCTAAGCTAAAAGTGACTTTGCCATTGCCTGCGTTATCTTGATGGCGATGAAATATATTCATTTCACCATATTTCATTCCTAACGTGAGTAATGACGGCAATAGTGCAGCTCCTGACATCACTTGCCCTTCAGGCATTACAACAGATAATACAATGACCTGTGGTGCAATCTCGATAGCAGCAGGTTTATCAATTGGCGCTGTCGCTGACATGCTAGGCATATCTTTTACCGCTTCACCGCCAAAATTAATTTCCATTTGGTTGCGCTTAATCTTGGTATTACGGACATTTTTTTTACGTGCCGCGGACTTATTCACTAAGACTTCTGGCTTAGCTTGCGTAACGGGCTGTTGATAAACTGGCTCATATGGCACTGACTTCTCAATTTCATCTTGAGCTTGAGTCGTTTCATTAACATCTGATTCAAAAAAGAAGTCTTCTTCATGACTTAACTCTTCTGACAAAACGTGTTGTTCTGTATGATTAGTCTTTGCTGCACTTTCGTTATGCACAGCACCAAAGTCATGCTCTTGTATACCGATGTTTTCTCTATTACTTTTCGGTGCTACATCACTCGGCATAGCACTATTGTGATGAAAGTCGGCTTTATCTACTGCAGAAGATGACTGGAAGTTTGCAGGAGTAGGCACCTCATCACGCTGAGGGTTAGCACCAACAATTTTTGGTTTGCTAACACCGTCTTGATCAAAGCCTGAACCGTCGAAACCTCGCGACTGTGGGAGCACGGGTTCGTCTTTAGTTTTTAATTTATAAGGATTCTTTTGTTTTCTGATCGTCCAATAACCATGAATGAATATAGCTGCTATCACGATAGCACTGAGAATAATTAATGTATTTCTAAAATTATCTTCCATTACCTAGCCTATTCTTATACTTCTGCCATGGCGATTGCTTCGTCAATATCAACCGCTACCATACGTGAAACACCTGGTTCAAACATGGTAACTCCGGTTAAATGTGACGCCATCTCCATAGCAATTTTATTATGACTTATATATATAAATTGCACTGTTTGCGACATTTCCTGCACTAGATTACAAAAACGACTGACATTTGCATCATCTAAAGGCGCATCCACTTCATCCAGTAAACAAAATGGTGCAGGGTTTAATCGAAAAATCGCGAACACCAATGATAATGCGGTCAGCGCTTTTTCTCCACCTGATAATAGATGAATCGTACTATTTTTTTTACCTGGCGGTCGCGCCATAATGGTAACACCCGTTTCTAATAGGTCTTCACCAGTGAGCGTTAAATACGCTTGCCCACCACCAAACACTTTAGGAAACAATAGTTGTAGATCTTTATTTACTTGATCAAAGGTCAATTTAAATTTATGTCGGCTCTCTTTGTCGATTTTTGCAATTGCAGCTTCTAGCGTCGTTATAGCATTATTAAGGTCTTGATCTTGTTGGTCAAGATAACTTTTGCGTTCAAACTGTGTTTCGTATTCTTCAATCGCCGCTAAGTTTATCGCGCCAAGCAATTGTATGTCTTTTGCTAATTTAATTAAATGTGCTTGCCAAAGAGATTCTTTAGCATTTTCAGGCATTGCTTCAATAACATGATCAATCTTTTGCTGCAGTTCAGCCAAGACTTCCAAGGCGCTTTCAGCTCTTAACTTAAACCCTTCACTATCTAATTGTAAACGCGCTAATTGTTCATTAAGCGCACTGATTTTATTTTGACTGGTTTTTTGTTGTATTTCTAATTCAGCTAAACGTGTTTGGCTATCGTTCAAAGTTTTCTGATTAAATTGCAGTTTTTCATTAATCGCTAAGAGATTATCAAGCCATTCTGGCATTTGCTGTTCAAATGCTTGCAATGGCTGACTGTTATCATTAAAAACTTGGCTATTATTGCTAAGCCTTTGCGTCAGTAAATTCACATTTTCTTGGTTCGAGCGAATACTTTGTTCATGCTGCATACGCTGACTTTTTAGTTGTTCAACTAACAAACTTAACTGATGTCGTTGTTGATGTAAGTCTTGGCTTTGACTTTGAATTTTTTCTATTGCTTGTTGCCGTTGTGTTTGTTGTTGAGAAAAATCAACCACACCCTGCTGTGTATCAGCTAATAATGGTGTTAATTGTGCTTGAAAATCATTTAACTTCTTTTGAGCTGTGCTTTTAGTATTAAGCAGCGCTTCTACCTGTGTGGCTAATTTTGTCTGTTGGCTTTGTTGGTGCAAGCTTTCTTGCTCATGCAGTGAGATCGTTTTCTCAAGCTCACTCAGTTTAGCTTGTTGTAACGCTGTATTTTCATTATGCGCACTTTTCTCACTCGCTAATAGCGCGAGCTGTTGGTTATTTTTATGTTGTAACTGCTCAATATTTTGCTGTGTTGTTAGTAAGTGTTTTATAGCCATTTGTTCAGTTTCAAGTTGACGTTGCAAGCTAATGTAATCATAACCTTGCTCAAGTCTCCCCTTAGTCAACATCTGATGATTTAACCAAGTACCATCCGGACAAATAATACTTTCACCGACTTCTAACACTGTCAGTAATTGCTTTGCCATCTGATAATCATCGGCAAGTAAAATACTAGAAAAATAACTATTTAATGCAGCAACGCCAGTGGCTTTACTTGCAAGTGTGTTCGTTTTAACCTCGGCTAGTCTAGCCTTATCACCACTTTGTTTGACAATGCTGTTATCAGGTTTTTGGTAGACAAAACACAAGTTATCAGCACTCAAACCGCCATCAAGGTCGGCATCAGGTAACGTTTCAATAACATGACCTGCTAACCAATGTGATAAAACTACTTCAACGGCCTGTTCCCAGCCATGTGTAACATCCAACTGATCTTGCAACGATATCACGTCATTAATTTGCTGATTACTAAACCACTCAGCTTGTTTTTCGCTCCACGGAGATTTATCGGTAAGTTTTATTTTCAACTCATCAATTACATGGCATTTAACCGTATGTTGGCTAGTCACTTCTGACAATTGATTACTCAGCTGTCGAGCTTCGTTTTGTAAACTTATTTCCGTGTGATTAAATTCAACACTTTTAGTTTTGAACTGTTCAAGCAGGGTAAATTCAGTGCGTTTTTGTTGCTCAAAATCTTTAACTGCAGAAGGAGCTTGTAATGGTGATAGCGCTATTTGTTCACGTACATTTATTATCTGCTGTGCAACCTGTTCAAGAATAGTTTGCTGTTGAGTAATATTGGCATGTACCGTCAATTTTTGCTGTTGCTGTGCTTCTCTTTCTTTGAGTTGCTCTTGCCATTGGTTTTGTAATTTTTTCTGGGCATCTTGCTGCTGTGTTAACTCTACTTGGCAAGCGCTCAAAGCCGTTTCAACTTTTTGTAGTTGTGGCTGCTGCTGACTTAATTGCTGATCGCAGGACTGTAACTGCCCTTGCTCCGCTAAAATTAACTGTTGTGCGTTAAGTAATTGTTGTTGAGTTAACTCATTATCAGTTTGTGTTTTTTCTGACTGCTCTTTTAAGTACTTAACTTGTTGCTCAGCTCGCGCTATATCTTGCGTAACATTGAGTTTTTGCTGATGCAACATTTGATTATTATCATTACATCCCTGCATGGTGGATTTTAATTCAATCATTACCAAATCATTTTGACTTGATTCAGCATGTTGACTTGCCACTTTACTTTCTAGCGCTAAAATCCGCGTTTGATGCTGCTGACGTTGTTCATCGAATTTTTGCCAACGTAATACTGCTAGTTCAGCTTTATATTTGCGCTCTTGTTGTTTTAAAGTACGAAAACGTTTTGCGGCTTCAGCTTGTTGATGTAATTTATCAATTTGCACATCCAACTCAAGACGAATATCACTTAATCGAGCGAGGTTCTCTCTGGTATGTCGTATTCTAGTTTCAGTTTCTTTACGGCGTTCTTTATATTTTGAGATGCCAGCTGCTTCTTCAATAAATACACGTAACTCTTGAGGTTTTGATTCGATTAAGCGAGAAATAGTACCTTGCTCAATAATGGCGTAACTACGAGGCCCTAATCCTGTCCCCAGAAAAATATCGGTAATATCTCGACGTCGACACTTTGTACCATTTAAAAAGTAGTTATTGGTACCCTCACGATTAACCACTCTGCGGATCGACACTTGATTTCTGTCGGCCATATTGTCTTGAATGCGACCTTGAGTGTTATCAAAAACTAACTCAACACTCGCTTGACCAATAGGTTTACGGCTAGCGGCACCATTAAAAATAACATCAGTCATGGCATCGCCACGTAGGTTTTTAGCTGAACTTTCGCCTAGCACCCAACGTACGGCGTCAATAATGTTCGATTTCCCACAACCATTTGGCCCAACAATGGCGGTCATTTGTTGTTCAAACGGAACCGTTGTTGGATCGACAAATGATTTAAAACCTGCCAATTTTATATGCTTAAGTCGCATTAAATCGAATAACCTAAATGTTGTTAGCTATGGATAAAAATTCAGCGAAAAATTCGCAAAATTGTACAATTAAAAATAAATTAATTAAAACTTCAGTAACGGCCGCCACTGTAGCAGAGATTGTGTTATTTTGTAACATCACAATGCTGTTAATATCATGGTAAGGATCCTATAATCGATCTATGAATATCAATTAGTTAGGTTAATAAAACAACAATGAACAACAAAAATAAAATCCCTTTGGCAAACGGTGGAGCTGGTTATTTTATCAAAGGTTTTGAGCTGATCAGAACTCCTGGCATTCGTCGCTTTGTGTTTATCCCGTTAACCGTCAATTTGTTACTTTTTAGCTGCGCTTTTTATTATATGTTTTTGCAACTTGAAGGCTATATGTTAACGATTGAGGATTGGCTTGGAGAATCATTTTCTTGGCTAAGTAGTTTTATTTGGCCCCTGGCAATTCTATTCGTTTTAATAGTTTTTTCATTTATTTTCAGCTCAGTTGCCAATTGGTTAGCTGCTCCTTTTAATGGCTTATTATCAGAAAAAGTAGAAGCACTATTAACTAACCAACCATTAGACGGTGGAAGCGCTTTCGATGTTATTAAAGATATTCCTCGCACATTAGGACGCGAAGTCAGCAAGTTAGGGTATTATTTACCTCGTGCTTTAGGTTTCTTTTTATTGTATTGGATATTACCGGTGATTGGCCAAGTACTGTGGTTTTTGTTTCTGGCTTGGATGATGGCAGTACAATATAAAGATTATCCGTTTGATAACCATAAAATTAGTTTTATGCGAATGCGTCAAGCATTAAAACAACGCCAAGGCTTAAGTTATAGTTTTGGCATTACCACCGCTGTATTTTCAATGATCCCATTTATTAACTTAGTTGTTATGCCTGTGGCTATTTGTGGAGCTACCGCGCTCTGGGTTGATCATTATAGAGATGAATTTGTTGACCGTTCATAGAAATCAAATAATAATCAGCAAGTTACTAACTTTTAGACAAACAGAGTAAACATCATACACATTCTGGGTTTTGTTTGAGCGCGTGTTTAATTTGCACTCAACTAGCAAAATAGATATTTTTACTAAAATTTGACAGAAAAAAAATCAAAGTGCACACTGAATGTAACGTATATCATTTAACTTATATCGAAAATTTAAAAGGATCTGGTGATGCAAGCATCGCGCTTTATACCAAAGAGTTCATTATTATCCCGTTCATTACTATTACTAATGGTAAGTTTTAGCATCAATGCAGAAACCACCAATACCGACAAAAGCACCATGGAGCAGGTTAACATCCCTATTATTGAGGGTGCACGGGTATTTGCAAAATTTGATGAGAAAACCCCCGCAGTGATCAATTACTTTACTTCAGGTACTGAAGATGACGTGATCGATTTTTATAACGATAGTTATGGTGAGCCACTTCATCGTGAACGTAAACGTGGCCATTTAACCTTAAACTACCAACAAGAATCTCAACAAATTCGTGTCGTTATTTCACAACAAAATAAACTTCGTCAAGTAGATATTATTGTTGATAAGCGCATAAATAATTAATAAAAAACGCTATTTACCTTAATATAAAATTTACTTTCGACCATAAAAAAACATCGCTAATTGCGATGTTTTTTTATGTTTCTTCTATCCAATACTAATCAACTCTATTCCATAATAGTGAATAACAGTATTTATTCTGCTCAGTTTAATCTAATAAAATAGCGTCAACCGTACCTTGTGCCAGAGGGTGATAACCTGGACGTGCTTTTTTATAAACAGCTTGTGCCCATTGTTTACCTTTAGCAGACATTGACAGCTCTTTATATAAAGGGACAATCAATTTGCGACGACCTATTGACTCTAAGTATGTCGCCATTGCAGGGTAAACAGTGTCATAACCTGAGCGCAGTGCTAACAAATACCAAGCATGAGCAACTTCAGCATTAGTACTGTTGGTTAAATTAAAGGCTTTATCTAAACTTACCATACGTTCGTTAGAAATATTTAAAGGCAAATTATTAATAAAGTGCAACCATTCATGCAAAGTCCAATTTTGTGTCGGTATTTGCGCTAATGTAAGTTGGTCGTTTGTCCACTTCGCAATAGTGTTATCAATTTTAACAAATGCATCCGAACGAGGTTTAGGTGTAAAGCTTGGTAAACCTTGCTCATAAATCCATTCATTAAGCTCTTTATCACTGACTATATCTGCGTATTTATGGGTTAGGTTAGCTTTTAAGTAAGTAACAAAGTTCTTAGTACCTAAACTTTGAAAAGCATGATCATCAAAGTATTGCATGATGAAAGCATCAAACTTATCACGGCCAAATTTATCTTCTAGATAAACTAAAAACAACTGCCCTTTTGTATATGGAACACCTGAAAAAGCCTCATCAGGATCACGACCTTTAAGATCAATATAAAGTTGTGTATCGCCCGGAGGTAATTCAGCGATTTCATAACCTAGATTTTGTGCGTCTAACGCACGTTCCATTAGCGCTCTATCTGCACCAAATACCGCTTCCATAATGCGGTTTTCAACATAACTGGTAAAACCTTCGTTTAACCATAAATCACGCCAGCTTTCATTAGTCACTAAGTTACCCGACCAAGAATGTGCTAATTCATGAGCAATTAAATTAACTAAGCTTTTATCACCAGCAACCACGGTTGGAGTAATAAATGACAATCTTGGATTTTCCATACCACCAAAAGGAAAACTTGGTGGTAATATTAATAAATCATAACGGCCCCAACGGTAAGCACCAAAAAGCTTTTCAGTTTCATCAATCATCAATTGAGTATCATCAAATTCAGCAACCGCTCGATCTAAGATGTACGCTTCAGCATAAATGCCCGTTTGGTCACTCATCGCTTTAAATTGTAAATCACCAACACCAATCGCAATAAGATAAGCAGGAATAGCTTGTGGCATTTCAAACGAATAATCGCCATCGCGCTCTGTATCCGGTACGTTATTGGCACTCATTACAGCTAATAAGTCATCAGATGTTGTAATACGAGCATTGTAAGTCATGCGCACGCTAGGTGTATCTTGTATTGGTATCCAAGAACGAGCGTGAATAGCTTGGCTCTGGCTAAACATAAATGGCTTATCTTTACCGGCCGTTTGCTCAGGAGATAACCACTGCAAACCAGAAGCCTGAGGTAGAGAGTTATAATAAATTCTTATCGTTGGCGTTTGAAAAGGTGTTTTAATACTTAGCTTTGAACCCATGACATCATCACGTTTAGCTAACTTATAATTTAATTTCACCCACTGGTTATTGGCATTTTTTGCCATCACACGGTGGATTTCTAAATCACGTGTATCTAAATAAACATTAGCAACATCAGCGTTGAGCCAATTTAATGTTAATTCAGCGAAACCTTTTAATGATTTTTCATCAAAGTCGACATCTAAATCTAAATAAAGATGGCTAACTTTAACTTGATCATAATTGGCATAAGTTAATGTATCTGTGACTTGCGCCGCGGCTGATTGAATCCAAGAGAGCTGTACAACGCAACACATCATGGTAAGAAAACGAATAGATAATTTCATAGATTTTACCCAAAACAAAAGAGGCCTGTAGATTACAGTGAATCTACAGGCCTCTTCAAGTGCTAATTGGTATATAACGATACTTTAAGGTTGTTCCATGCGTATGACTACACGACGGTTTTTACTACGACCTATAATGGTTTCATTAGAAGCGACATGACGCTTTTCTCCGTAACCATTTGCTTCAATCCTGTCAGCAGCAATACCTTGACTGACCATAAGATCTCTGACTTTATTTGCTCGACGTTCCGACATTTTCAAATTCGTATTTCGACCGCCATAACTATCTGAGTAGCCGTCAATTAATACCAACTCAAGTTTAGAATCAAGCGCTAAGTATTCAATAATCATATCCATACGCTTTTGTGACGCTTTGGTCAGCTTATCAGAGCCAAATTGATAGTTTAGTACGGTGTATGAAATATCATCAAAGCTAAAATCAAGTAAATTACCAACACAACTTACAAAGGCTTGATAAGCTTTCTGAAAACGTGCAGTCGATAAGCCGACAGTGATTTTGTCGTTATCGCTATACCAGTCATTATAATAAAAGGTTGGGCTCATACCTTGATCAAGTTCATTTAGCATGTTCCAGGCGATTTTTTTCGATAAACTCGGAGAAAATTGTTTATGTAATTTCATATCAGCTAACATCCGCCCGGCAACACCTGGACGCCAGTTAGGTGCTTCAGAACGTACTTCAGCTAAAGAATAACTGTCAGGAAGTCGCATCATTTCTAATTCAAATTCCATATTCATTTTACGATTTGCTGAGCTATAAAATTTAGCTTCACCATAACGTGGAATTTGATGCGATAGCGTGCATTGAAGTCGGGAGTCATCAATCAACTGCCACTTAGAGGTTTCAATATCGGCACGATACTGTCTAATGCCCGCATTAGCTTGGCAAATAAATAGTGATAATGTTACTAACGTTATAATTTTTTTCATAGCCACACTTTTCATGTCAAGTAATCTAAATTTAATAGCGACATCTTTACTATCGACAAAATCTCTAATAACTTTAACAGTTAAATAAAATTTACCCAAAATTAATTTCATTGCTTTTAATTTTGGAGGTGCCTTAGACGCTTATTTCTGCGATAATCCCGCCATTATTTTTGTTAACGAATACACTTTTCCTTTATGTCTGATAATAAAACTACTACTAGTGCAAACACTGAAAAATCATTACTTTCTCAACGCTTTCGAGGATATTTTCCTGTTGTAATTGATGTTGAAACTGCGGGGTTTAATGCCCAAACAGATGCGCTATTGGAGATTGCGGCTACGACACTTAAGTTAGATGAAAGCAGCGGCCAATTTAGTTTAGATGAGACAATACACTTTAATGTTGACCCTTTTGAAGGCGCAAATTTAGAGCCTGCGGCATTAGAGTTCACTGGCATCGACCCAACAAACCCACTTCGTGGCGCTGTTGATGAAAAGAAAGCCATTACAGAAATATTTAAACTTGTACGTAAGAAAATGAAAGCTGCCGGCTGCCAACGCGCAATTATAGTGGCGCACAATGCAGCATTTGATTTAGGCTTTGTTAACGCGGTTACCGAACGCTGCTTAATTAAACGCTCACCTTTTCACCCTTTCGTTAGTTTCGACACCACGACTTTATCAGGTTTAGCGCTAGGTCAAACTGTATTAGCAAAAGCCTGTGCAGCAGCGAAAATTGATTTTAATAATAGTGAAGCTCATTCTGCATTATACGACACAGAAAAAACGGCCGAATTATTTTGTTATATTCTCAATAGATGGCAACAGCTAGGTGGCTGGCCTTTACCCGTTATTTCAGACGAAACTGTGCCAGAGAATTTAGTAGACTAAATATTCGGAACTAATCACTAAAATAATCGCTTAACTCTGGTCATATTAAAATAGCGATTTCATTTTGTGGCGGTTACCCATTCTAAAAAGCATGTTTCTTAAAGCAATCATCATTAAACAGAAAGCTAAAAATTGCAGCCATGGAACATGCGACTTAACTAATACCGTCATTGATATTGCTAAATAAAGATAAGGCAAATACTCATAAACAGGTAATGGTAACGTCTGTTTCTGGCTTTTTAACCGATCAATTCGTCGATAGTCAGAACGCTTAACTAGCATAATACTACCAATCAAATAAAATAAGCCTGCCGGTATATAAACTTCCCAAGCGTCATAAAATGCAAGTAGATAAGCACCAGTAAACAAATATAAGTAAGGTATAGTTTCATAAATAATTTTAGGGAAAAACACCTGAACTCCTTTTCATCTATAGCTCACTTGTCTATTCTACTTCTTACTTCATAAGCGTGCTAAATTGCGAACGATTAACTTTAGCTTAGTTATAAAATTCAATTTTTCAATTATACATTCTGTCTCTTTGGTAAATTTTGGGCACAAAAAAACCGCTGAAGCGGTTTTTTTATTACTGAGTTACTTAATATTAAAGTTTATCAGCGTTATCCGTTAAGTAAGCTGCAACACCTTCGGTAGTTGCTGTCATGCCTTTATCGCCTTTATTCCAGCCAGCAGGACATACTTCACCGTGATCTTCGTGGAATTGTAAAGCGTCAACCATACGAATCATTTCATCAACGTTACGACCTAATGGTAAATCGTTAACTACTTGATGACGTACATTGCCTTCTTCATCAATTAGGAAAGAAGCACGAAATGCAACGCCAGCTTCTGGATGCTCTACGTCATATGCTTTACAAATTTCATGTTTAACATCAGCAACTAAAGTATATTGAACTGGACCAATACCACCGTCGTTTACTGCAGTGTTACGCCATGCGTTATGAGAAAATTGTGAATCGATAGAAACACCAATAACTTCAACACCACGGCTTTTGAACTCTTCCATACGGTGATCAAAAGCTAATAATTCAGAAGGACAAACAAAAGTAAAATCAAGCGGGTAGAAAAATACTACGGCTTTTTTACCTTTTATAGCTGCTGCTAGGTTAAAGCTATCAACGATTTCGCCTGAACCTAAAACGGCTGCTGCTGTAAAGTCTGGTGCTGAACGACCTACTAATACACTCATTATATTCTCCAATTTTTAAAATAAATCTACATTATTTAATGTTAACTCCACCTAGTATGGTGGCGTTGAGTCATAATTCAATAGCTATTGTGCACTTTCTTCTGAACCGTGCTTAGCAGCAGATTCAGTGATCAAGGTTTGTAACTCACCTTGTTGGTACATTTCCATAATAATGTCACAACCGCCGACAAGTTCACCGTCAACCCATAGTTGTGGGAATGTTGGCCAATCTGCATATTTTGGTAATTCAGCACGGATATCAGGATTTTGTAAGATATCAACATAAGCGAACTTTTCACCACACGACATTAACGCTTGAGAAGCCTGTGAAGAAAAACCACAGCTCGGTAACTTTGGTGAACCCTTCATGTAAAGGAGAATAGTGTTTTCACTGATTTGTTCTTTAATACGTTCGATAGTGTCCATAATAACCTCAAAAATTAATACTTACTGTGCTCAATACTTAAAGTAAAACTGACAAAATAAACAGAACAATAAATACTAAAGCAAAAAATTTATATATTAAAACATAATAGCCTTGATAAAACCTATGGTAATACCTATATACTGAGTAAACTATGTAAACTTTAATACCTGAGTAGTTTACTAGGTTTTAGAAAAAAACAAACTACTTCTTTAAATTTGCATTAGAATAATTTTTTATAATCACTCTCTGGAGAATATAATGGCTATCGAATTACCCGCACTACCATATGCAATGGATGCACTTGCACCACATATTTCACAAGAAACATTAGAGTTTCACTATGGTAAGCACCACAACACTTATGTTGTAAAATTAAACGGTCTTATCGAAGGTACTGATTTTGAAGGAAAGTCTTTAGAAGATATCGTTAAATCATCTTCTGCAGGTGTTTTCAATAATGCGGCACAAATCTGGAACCACACTTTTTACTGGAACAGCTTAAGCCCTAACGGCGGCGGCGAACCAACGGGTGCACTAGCTGACGCTATTAATGCAAGCTTTGGTTCATTTGCAGAATTTAAAGCAAAGTTCACTGACAGCGCTATCAACAACTTTGGTTCAAGCTGGACTTGGTTAGTGAAAAATGCAGACGGTAGCCTTGCTATTGTTAATACATCAAACGCTGCTACTCCACTTACAGACGAAAATGTAACTCCACTTATCACTGTAGATTTATGGGAACATGCTTACTACATTGATTACCGTAACCTTCGTCCAAGCTACATGGAAGGTTTCTGGGCATTAGCTAACTGGGATTTTGCATCAGCAAACTTCGCATAACGTTCAATGAAGTAAATTAATTTCATTTTTTAAAAGCCAGAATAATATCTGGCTTTTTATTTGCCTGAAATTTACCTTCAGTTGAGCTTTTTGAAAAGAACATAGTGATTTTCTCAGCATAAGATAATTCTTAGAGAAAGAGCAGGCATAAAAAAAGCAACTGCTTCGCTTTATAAGCGCAGTTGCTTTGATATTTTATATAAACGACTTAACGCTTAATGTTAAAACTATTCAGAAAGTTCTTTTAGTACTTCATCTTTCAGTTCAAGCCAAAGCTTACCTGAGTCAATACCATACTTTCGAACCGCATAAACAGATTCATCAAATTGATCAGCTTTGGCCAATTCAATAAGGTTTTTGTAATACAAACGCGTTATTTCACGTCCTCTTGGGTGAGCAAAATACAAGCTCCCCAAACGAGAATATAAACCTCTAAAACCATTTAAAATCAAAAGGTAAATAGAGTTACCAGAGGCAACAACAAGTTCTTTATTTAACTTATAGTCAAACTCTGCAAAGGCTTCACCGGTATCTTCAACATCTTCAATGGCTGACAACAACTCAATGGTTTTTTCAGGATTATTTTTAATCGCACCACGAACGTATATCGCACTAATATTAGTACGCGCTGACATCAGGTTATCCACTAAATCAGGGATACCTTCTTGGTCAAGCTGCGCTAATGTTTCAAGAATATTAAGACTAGACGTTTCCCAGAAATTATTAACTTTCGTCGGTTTGCCATGTTTAATAGTCAACCAGCCATCACGTGCTAAACGTTGTAAGACTTCTCTTAATGTTGTTCTAGTGACGCCTATAAGTTCTGATAATTCACGTTCAGCGGGTAATATTGTACCCGGTGGGAATCCACCATTCCAAATAGATTCAACAATATACTGCTCGGCAAATCCAGCTGGACTGTGCGCTTTTATAACCATGTGGCTCCACATTGCTTAGGGTTGACTGTAATTGAAACTGATTGTACCAGAACAAACCTTTGACACAAGCGCAATAAAATCTAAGCCGAACTTCTGACTATCTATAGTATTTATAAGGCCCGATGAAGATAGATCTATATCTATCTTTATCGTTACCGGAAAGTACGATTGGGGTGACATATATAATTTGAATATTACATACGTCATAGCGAGCGCTAAGGTCTATGTCAGTAGCATATAGTCCTTTTCTAGAGTTCAATATGAGCCCAGCGTTAAGAAGCTTTGTACATTTAAAGCTCTGTGGATTAATAACTATTGGTAACATATGGTCATTTAGAGTAAGAAACTTAATAGGCATTGCTAAATTATTTTAGTGCATCATACCGACATTTTACTCCACCAGAGTATGCCTATAAGTTCTACTCCAAGTAAAAAATAATATTTAATTTCGCTTAATCCCTCACTATACATAAAAATAATAAAGCAATATCCGAATACGAACATTGCCAATAGTGGAATAGTGATTATTGCAAAAATTGAAAATGCTAATTAACTTACCTCAACTATTAGAGATCTGCTAAAAGAAACGCCAGAAATAACAAATATTGAGTGGATTGGAATAGATGCTTATTATAGTAATCAAACAAGATATAATATTGCCATTATATCAATAAGAAATTTTTAACATATGGAATCAAAATTAGAAGTATTGATTTTAGTTTTAGTACTTTCATCTTTACTTGTTATTTATAGCGGAAATGATAAAAGCTCCGTTGGAAGGAAATTAAAGATCATAGGATATCAACTTTTGGCTAGCGCCTCTATTTTGTTAGGTTCACTTTATACCTTTAACGATTTTTCTATTGCTCAAGATATCCTTTTTTACATCGGGTCATTTATGTGCGTTGCTGCTATTTTTCAATTAAGTCATACCATCAAGAAACTAGCCTTAAAATCAGCATAACAAACCAAATTTAATGTCACTTTGACTATCTGCTACCTCGCCATAGTAATTAATGGTTATAACAACGGGCTTGCTAACGTGTACTAGAAAATAAATAACGATTCCAACAACTAAAACTGGGAGTAAGCACATTTTATTAATGTGATTTATAACAGTGTAGGTTATCAACACAGTCTAACGTAATATGAATTTTGTTTTACTAAGCTTCTGTGTACTGTTAGTTTATTAATAGTCAGGCTTTGCTTGGGCACGGCTCTTTTGGTCGAGCGTAGATCATATAGTCACTTTCTATCATCCATGAAAAAATGGGATGTTAGAATTTATAAAATTAACTGCAATTAACCAAGTGTTAGGATTTACTGATGGAATATACAACTCGAACGTTAGCCAAAAATAAACGTATCGCCTTAGTCGCACATGATCATATGAAAGAGTCATTATTGGACTGGGCATCTATTAGATTAGATACGTTAAAACTTCATCATATTTATGCAACAGGGACCACGGGCTCTCTCCTTTCAAAAAAATTAAAATTACCTATAGAAAGCCTACTTTCTGGCCCTATGGGTGGTGATCAGCAAATGGGAGCAAAAATAGCGGAAGGAAAAATAGATATTTTGATATTTTTTTGGGATCCCATGAATGCAGCCCCACATGATCCTGATGTAAAAGCCCTATTACGATTAGCAGCAGTGTGGAATATCCCGGTTGCAACAAATATAGCGACCGCTGACTTCATTTTAGATTCAACTCATATTAACGAGGCTTACCATGCCCGCATTCCTGACTATCAAAGCTATCTATCTAAAAGAAGTTAATGACAACTATTTTTATATCAAAGCACTTAACAGCGACTGATATTATTGAGTACTACTACGGTCTTTAAAAAAGAGTGTTGATATTCATCTATGCTCGTTTAATTCAGACCTTTGGTATGTTTTGTACGATATTACAATATATTAGCCATCATAATATCGCCCTGAAACACACCATTATGAACAAAAATTAAAAAAGCATTACCGTCTTATTTTCTCATACTGAAACCACCAACTGCATACTGTGCAACACTATTTTTGGGTAATGATGATACTTTCTTAGTGACTTTTTTAGTGGTATCAAAGTGCATGATGTTATCTTTTTAGTTTTTGTTATCTACATAATAAATATAATGCTCATCGGGGAGCCAATTTGATTGATTTTGAGGTTTTAAATCAGAGATCACTAATATATCGTTCTCAAGCTCTGCATCAAAACGCCACAAGCCATCCTTATTTTCTTTATTGTAATATAATACACCTGAATTTTTATCTATTTTGCCGATATAAGCACCTTGTTCTGAAACCGCTTTGATATTGTTATCATCTAATGATATCTGCCATATATATCGCTTATTATCTTTTTACCACTGACAAAAATAGCATCTTGACTATGATTAAATTGTCGTCCCCAGAGTTCTGTTAACGATGTACCGATAATATTCACTCTCTGTGTTGTGGTGTCTAACCACTGAATAACCCCCTTTTCTTTGGTGCCGTATAAAACATAAACTAACTTACAACCATTTTCCGACCACGATGGCGATCATGCACCAGAGTTTGACTCGAATATTCATTTTCACCAGTTATGCACACAAAGGTTATATTTTACTATCAGGCGACAGGTTGGTTCCATTCCTTTTACATGACTATATGACTATCGGTTAATTGAATTGGTTTTATTGGTTTGTCATGAAGTAGCTTTAAAATAAGCTACTGAATTTACTATGGGTTCCATCAAGAAAACACTAACTACTTTCCATCTGGAGAAGCTGAAGGGTATCTTTCAACACTGTGAAAGTTAGTTAATGAAAAAACGTCAAGTTACCTACAAGGCTATTAATACTTTTATGCTCCGAAATTGAATTATAAAAAAGCTATAGCGATCCAATCAATAAACTAAAGCAGGGAAATACGATGATAAGTACCTATTTACTGTGCGTTTTTCTACAATGACTTTCTCAAGTTCGCTGTTTTGTTTTAACTTCACTTAGCTTACCCTTACTAGGCTTTGGGATTTTCATTCCTTTATAGGCACTTTTACCTTTCATTAACCACTCAATAAAGACAATGCTGCGACAATAAATCAAACACTTTATACTCCTCCACTTTCATTCTGCTTTTAAATTATATCTCCCTAGAAAAGTTTATTCCGACGTAAACTTTAATAATAAATTTGATCTAGAATATTGAACAGTAAATTAGCGTTATCGCCTTGCTTTTCATACGGTCTAATATTGGTTGTGAAATATTTACAATAGTTACATTTGCGCTTAAACTGCTGAGAGTCATAAAATTATAGTAAATAATATAAAACAATAGATACATCAAAATAAACACTAACCCTAGCTCCTCATTTTTTAAAAGGTTCATTATGCAGCAATCATTTATGAGTGCGTTTTATAAAAACTTTCTGGGCAACTCGCCAGAATGGTACAAACTCGCCATTATTTCATTCTTAGTTATTAATCCCGTATTATTTTTTGTCGTTGATCCCTATGTTGCTGGTTGGGCATTAGTCATTGAATTTATCTTTACCTTAGCAATGGCACTTAAATGTTATCCATTACAACCAGGTGGTTTGTTAGCCATTGAAGCTGTGGCTATCGGGATGACAAGTCCCAATCAAGTTATGCATGAAATGATTTTAAACTTTGAAGTTATCTTGCTATTAATCTTTATGGTTGCCGGCATTTACTTTATGAAGAACTTATTACTATTTTTGTTTACTAAAATAGTAACTAAAGTACGCTCCAAAACGATAGTCTCTTTACTCTTTTGTTTCTCCGGTGCTTTCTTATCAGCCTTTTTAGATGCCCTAACCGTTATTGCTGTAATCATCAGTGTTGCGGTCGGTTTTTACTCGGTTTATCACAAGGTAGCCTCTGGTAAAGCGGTGATGGTTGATCATGACCACGACCATACTACAGACGATGAATTAGCTGAATATTCACGTACAGATTTAGAACAATTTCGTGGTTATTTACGTAATTTAATGATGCACGCTGGTGTTGGTACTGCTTTAGGTGGTGTATGTACTATCGTTGGTGAACCGCAAAACTTAGTTATTGGTCAACAAGCGGGTTGGGAGTTTCTAGAATTTGCTATTCGTATGTCTCCAGTTACTATCCCTGTATTTATTTCAGGTATGCTAACTTGTGTACTATTAGAAAAAGTAAAATGGTTTGGTTACGGTGTAGCTCTACCTGAAAATGTTTACAATGTATTAAATGAGTATGACATTGCAGAGAGTAAAAAACGCAATAAAGTTGATAATGCTAAACTTGTGATCCAAGGTGTTATTGCCGTATGGTTGATTGTTGGCCTAGCATTACATTTAGCCCCTGTAGGTATCATCGGTTTATCGGTGATCATTCTAGCTACTGCATTTACTGGTGTTACTGAAGAGCATCAAATTGGTCATGCTTTTGAAGAAGCTCTACCCTTTACCGCTTTATTAGCCGTGTTTTTTGCTGTTGTTGCCGTTATTGTTGACCAATCATTGTTTACGCCAGTTATCACTTGGGTATTGACCTTTGAAGGTAACATGCAGCTTGTGATGTTCTATTTAGCTAATGGCTTGTTGTCTATGGTAAGCGACAATGTATTTGTTGGTACGGTATACATTACAGAAATTCAAAAAGCGCTAGTTGCAGGTCAAATTACCCGCGACCAATTTGATTTACTTGCCGTTGCTATTAATACAGGTACTAACCTACCAAGTGTGGCAACACCAAATGGTCAAGCTGCGTTCTTGTTCTTGTTAACATCAGCATTAGCACCGTTAATTCGTTTATCGTATGGCCGCATGGTTATCATGGCTTTACCTTATACCATCGTATTAACCATCGTTGGTTTACTCGCTATTTCAACAGGCCAGTTAACTAAATATACGCAATATTTTTACGATGCAGATATTATACAACACCACAGCGCTAAGCCGGCAATGGATGCCCCTAGTGGACATTAGTCATATTTTAATTAGTGGCAAGCTGATATAAAATCTAACAAAAGCGCCCTTGTGGCGCTTTTTGATTATTGTTAGCATGCCCTGCATTTACTAAAATAATTACTCAGTTATAGGTGACATTTCGTGAATTTTTTAAGTCAATTATCTTTAAATCAACGTGCGTGGCAATTGCTCGCAGTTAGTGCTTTATGTTTTGAATTAGTCGCGCTGTATTTTCAATATGTTATGGGACTTGAGCCCTGCATTATGTGTATATATCAACGCACGGCAATATGGGGAATATTTTTAGCGGGCATTATTGGCGCATTAGGTTGCCAATTTTTATTATTACGTATTACCGCTTTTGCTTTATGGGCGACTGGTGCTATTTGGGGATTTATCATTGCGTTAGAGCATGTTGATATGCAATCTTCCACCATGTCATTCTTATTCAGTTGTGAATTCACACCAAACTTCCCAACATGGGCACCATTACACCAGTGGTTACCTGCTTTATTTGAAGCGACAGGAGATTGTGGTGATATAAAGTGGCAATTTTTAGGCTTTAGTATGCCACAAGTTATGCTGCTTATATTTGGTGTTTACAGTTCAGCATTTGCTATTGTGTTATTGGCACGTTTACAGAAAGAAAAGATGTTGTAATCGTATTGTTGGTAGAACAATTATAAAGAGTACCCGCGCATTCGTGTACTGGTACTCTTTATAATAAGTTAGAATCAACTAACGGTAGCGGTTAAGTAATTGACTCGCATTTTGCCAATCCGAATTTTTATTTAGTGTCGACCATTTGTTATCAACGTTGGGCTTCTTTAATAGTCTAGTCAATCTCTCTGAACTAGTTGTAGAAGTGACAAGATTCGCTCCATCTAAAACCTCAATACAACCTTTGCGATTATTACATAGTAGCAACATGTCACAACCTGCACTATGTGCTGCCTCTGTACGTTCAATATAACCACCCACACTTGCCGCACCTTCCATTGATAAATCATCACTGAAAATTACACCGTTAAAACCAAGCTGTTCGCGTAATATATTTTGTAGCCAATGGCGAGAAAATCCCACAGCTTGGCTATCTACATCGGGAAAAATAACATGTGCTGGCATTAATGCATCAACTTTCCCTTTGCTAATAAGCTCTTTAAAGGGGACTAAGTCTTGTTGAAAAATATCGGCTTTTGAACGAAGATCTATAGGCAAGTCTATATGCGAATCAGCTTTAACACTGCCATGGCCAGGAAAGTGCTTCCCTGTTGCTTTCATACCAACATGATGTAAGCCACTGATAAATGCTTCAGCTAACTCAGCAACGTAATTAGGCTCTTGATGAAATGCTCTATCGCCGATCACATCACTAATTTTGTTAATGTCGAGAACCGGTGCGAAGCTGATATCAATACCAACGGCCTGAATTTCTAAAGCCATTAATATCGCAGATTGTTTCGCAAGCTCTTTCGCTAAGACAATATTTTGCTCTGCCATTTGCCATAGGTTTCCCATAGCGGGGATCAGAGAAAACCCATCACGGAAGCGTTGTACACGTCCTCCCTCATGATCAACAGCTAATAACATTGGTTTATTAGCTGCACTTCGAATCTGCTGACTTAAGTCCGCAATTTGTTCTGGTGAATGATAGTTTCTGGTAAAGAAAATTAACCCACCAACTAATGGATGTTGAATTATTTCTTTATCTTCTTGAGACAATGATGTGCCTTGCACATCAAGCATGACTGGACCCATAACAACACTTTAAAATATTAAGAGACGGCTACTTTACCTAAATAACGCAAATAAACAAAGAGACTTACCCAATTTGCGCGCCATTTAACTTAACAGAATAATAGTTATTCACAGATGTTTAACAAACATTTGAAAAACAAGAGTATTTAACTCAGCTGCTAAGGTTAAGATATACCGCGCTAGCTATTGCTCGTAAAATTAGGCATTGGTGCACCAACGCCGGCAGCAACGTATGGGATAACATTACGAATAACATCCGATATTTGTAGATCTCGTTCAAAGTCACTTTTCGCAATATCAATTAAAGCGTCACTTGATGACATGGTAAAGACCACCGTCCCCATAGTGAAATGCAAACGCCAAAACATTTCTTCAGCGCCTAACTCTGGATAAGCTTTTTGAACCGCTAAAACAAAATTATCAATAACACCTGGATATTGCGTGGTTAAAAACCAGCGTAAAAAACCTTGGCTATCAGTATAACCTCGACCTAAAAGTTGTAAGAAGTTACTAGTACCATTATTCTTAAAGTCATTTAATGATAACAAGGGATCAATAAATGCAGAAAACACATCGATTAAGCTTGGTGCTTCAGTATCACAAACTTGTGTTAAAGCAATTTCTAAGCGCGGAGACAATTCATTCATGTAACGCGACATCACCGCTTTGATGAGTTCTTTCTTTGAACCAAAATGATAATTAACCGCAGCTAAATTCACCTCAGCTTGACTGGTTATTTCACGTAAAGACGTGCCATTAAAACCTTTATCTGCAAACAAATTTTCTGCTGCATCTAATATTTTATTCTTCGTACTCATAGGTAAATAGCGCCGTAATTCTAGTTTAGCAAAAAATTAATACAAGCAGTTTAAACAAGCGTTTAAAATAACGCAACAGGGATTAAGCGCATTCACAGACAAAAACGATATCTACCACAAACACCTCCTGCGTTAGCTACATTACAAACTGTTACTATAACAGCACAGTAAAAAACACAACAAATAGCTAATATCTATTTAACTTTTAAACAAGCGATGTTTAAACAGTGATTTTGTTATGCTCTCCCTAAAGAACATTGATAGCTCAACACTTTTGTTGAGCTTTTTTTTGCCTGAAATCTACTTTAACGACTATCTGTTTTGTTAACTAAATTTTTTACAAACTGTTACGCAAATAACACAGTAATAAACAAGCAATATAGCTATTATTACTTTAGCTTTTAAGCAGCTAACATTTGTATAGTAATGTTCCCTTTATTTAGAATTCCTTTACGGCTCAACGTCTCTTGTTGAGCTTTTTTTTTGCTTAAATTCTAATATTATTTTTCGTGATTAAATTACAAACTGTTACAGAATCATGACAGTTAAAAACAGCCAAGCTAGATATGATACCTAGGCGTTTCAAGAGGAGACTTTTTGAAACACATTTCATACTTTTCCTAGTATTTTTCATATAATGGCTCAGCAACCTTTAGCTGAGCTTTTTTTTGTCCAAAATTCGTCCTTAGCTTTTAATTATAATCTTCCAACGCCTCAAAATGAAAGTAACTAAAGTCAATACAGTTGCCATCATGCTAATCTCAATTTACACTATCAAAGACCTTCTATTACGTTAACTAATGCGTGTACCTAGCGCTAACAAAAACAATAACGGATACTTATGAAATCAACATTTAAATTCACCGCTGTAGCACTTATAGTTACAGCAAGTCTTAGTGCTTGTAATGGTGACAACACTGTAAAAAATGAAGCAAAACCTGCCAGCGTAGTCTCGAAAGCATTAACCGCTCAAGACGCTGAAAAATTCTTAGCCACTACAGCAACAGAAATGGTGCAATTAAATATTGAAGGCAGTCGTGCTGCGTGGATAAATTCAAACTTCATTACTGAAGATACTTCTGCACTTGCCGCTGCTGCCGATCAAAAATCGACAGAAGCTGGTGTTCGATTTGCCATGCAAGCGGCTAAATTTGATAACGTTGACGTTAGCGTAGATCAGCGTCGTAAGCTTAATATTTTAAAGCAAAGTTTAGTTATGCCGGCGCCACAAGATTCAGCTAAGTCAGCAGAATTAGCAAAAATTGGTGCTGAATTAAATAGCATGTACGGTAAAGGTAATTACACCACGAAAGCCGGTGAAACCTTAAGCCTAGGCCAGATGACAGCTAAAATGGCAACATCTCGTGACTACGACGAACTTTTAGAAATGTGGCAAGGCTGGAGAACGATCAGTCCAGAAATGAAGCCATTGTATATTCGTCAAGCAGAGCTTGGTAACGAAGGTGCACAAGGTTTAGGTTATCCTGATCTAGGTGCTATGTGGCGCTCTAACTATGACATGCCAGCCGACGAATTTGCTAAAGAGCTTGATCGTTTATGGGGACAAGTTAAGCCTTTATATGACGACTTACATTGTTATGTTCGCACTGAGTTAGGCGAAACTTATGGCGAAGACAAAGTACCTCAAGACCAACCGATCCCAGCACATTTATTAGGTAATATGTGGGCACAATCGTGGGGCAACATTTATGACTTAGTCGCACCAGAAGATGCTGATCCAGGTTACGATGTTACTCAGCAACTTGCGGTAAATAACTACGATGAAATTAAAATGGTCAAAGGCGCTGAGGGCTTCTTTACTTCCCTTGGTTTTGACGCCTTACCAGAGACATTTTGGCAGCGTTCATTATTTACTAAGCCTGAAGATCGTGATGTAGTATGTCACGCGTCAGCATGGGACTTAGACGCAAAAGATGATATTCGCATTAAAATGTGTATTCAAAAAACCGGTGAAGAATTCTCAGTTATTCATCACGAACTTGGTCATAACTTCTACCAACGCGCTTATCAAAACCAACCAGTTTATTATCAAAACAGCGCTAACGACGGTTTCCATGAAGCTATCGGCGACACTATCGCCCTATCCGTTACGCCTAAATACTTAAAAGAAATTGGTTTAATCGACACCATTCCTGATGAATCAAAAGATATTGGTTTATTAATGAAAATGGCGCTAGAAAAAATCGCCTTTATTCCCTTTGGTTTAATGGTTGACCAATGGCGTTGGAAAGTTTACTCCGGTGAAGTTACACCAGAAAACTACAACAAGGCTTGGTGGGAACTACGTGAAAAATATCAAGGTGTAAGTGCTCCGGTTGATCGTGACGCTAATGCTTTTGATCCAGGTGCTAAATACCATGTTCCTGGCGGCGTACCTTATTCTCGTTATTTCTTAGCACATATTCAACAATTTGAATTCCATCGTGCTTTGTGTGAAATTTCGGGTAATACCGATCCTATCCATCGTTGTTCTATCTATAACAACAAAGATGCCGGTGCAGCGTTAAATACCATGCTAGAAATGGGTTCAAGCAAACCATGGCAAGAAGCGTACAAAGTGCTAACGGGCAACGAGCAAATGGATGCTACGGCTATTATTGATTACTTTGCACCACTTCATACTTGGTTAAAAGAGAAAAACAAAGGTAAGCAGTGTGGTTTTTAATCATTAGTTTTAACGATTACTCGTCATATTTCTAATGTTCAATGAAGCTAGTAAAGCCCTTAACTCGCAAGATTTAAGGGCTTTATATTATTTTTCAGAAGATATTTTTTCATCCAATTCGCTTGCTATAGCGCACACGTAAAAATCAACCTAAAACCTAAGCTGCAAACTTAATTTATATCTCGCTAGAAACCTACCATTTAAATTTTTTCTGGCATCTTGCTGTCATTTTTCATTCAATAAGAAACAATTCACTATCCTATTTGCTTACTTTTTAACTTACCATGTGCTATTAATAACTTTTTTAGTGCTGAGTGAGGGATACTTTTGTTAAAAAAATACATTACAGCCCTGATAATTATTTTATCAATAGCACAAATTAAAGTGGCAAATAGTGCTGAAAATAAAACGATTACCATGTGTGTTGCACATTATCCTCCTTACCAGGTAGCTCTGCCGGGTCAAATCCCTATTGGCGAAAATATTGTTGCTACTACACATTTTTTTAACAAACTTGGTTTTACTGTTCGTTTTACAGAAAATAATTCATTTTGGCGTTGTTTAGGTATGTTAAAAGCAGGAAAGGTCGATGTTATGTCTGGTCTGTTAGATGCTCCAGAACGACGAGATTTCGCCCACTTATTTGCTTATAATTCATTAGAAACAAAATCTTTTTATGTTAATAAAAGTGGTCCGAAGATCAACGGGTTTTCCGATCTAAAAGGCTTAAAAGTAGCAGTATTAAAAGGTATCAAGCAGTTTGATAAATTTGATAATGCCCCGAGTGACTACTTTGAAAAAGTTTATGTTAATGATATGCCAGCAGCTTTTCGAGTATTAGCGGCAGGTAAAGTTGATGTTGTTATTTCAACTGACTTTAGTGATTTAGATAAATTTAGAGAACAAATGACTGAAGAAATTGAAGAGATCAAAATCAAATTAGATAAAGCTTCTTTATTATTTATAGCCCTGTCAAAAAAATCAAAAGTTGCTTACCTTGCACCAACGTTTGAAGAGTTATCAAAAGAAATGTATAAGAATAATGAATTTAAGAAAGTTATCAATGAGTTCAAACTAAAACATCCTGAATATTATTATTAATTTTAGAATTCCCCCTCCTTTAGAAAGTAGCTTAGTCAGAGCTAATCGGCGAGATCACTAACCACTAAATCAAGTAATTGCATCAGTTGTTTAGCTTGTGTGCTATCGATACTTTTGAATTTACAACTTATTTCATTAGGTATATTGCTTGCCTTTGTTTTCAGTGCTCTTCCTGCTTGCAATAATGTAACAAGACGTTTGCGCTTATCGTCTTCATCTTTAATAACGTCTAATAATCCCTTATCAGCCATTTTTTTTAAAATTTGTGTCATCGCACCGCCATCGATTAAGGTTTTATCTAAGAGTTCTGCGATAGTTATCTTGTCTTTTTCCCACAATGCCATCATAACTACATATTGTGGGTAGGTTATATTTAACTCACTTAGGGGCTCTCGATAAGCACGAACAATGCTGTTTGATGCCATGTATAAACGATGGCACAGCTGGTTTTCAAGTTTTAATTGATCAGATGACATGAGTTACTCCTTAAAAGTGCATTTTAATTTGCACGCAAAACATTTGCAATCAGTATTTGTTTCAGATATTATTTTGCATACAAACTATATTTCTTTACTCGGAGTTTATTATGAACGTATTACAAAACATTGCTTATACAGCTAAAGCAACAGCAACCGGCGGTCGTGAAGGAACAGCAAAATCGGACGATGACCGTTTAGACCTTACATTATCTACGCCAAAAGGTTTAGGTGGTGATGATGGGCAAGGTACAAACCCTGAACAATTATTTGCCGCGGGTTATGCCGCTTGTTTTATTGGTGCACTTAAATTCGTTGCTGCCGAAGAAAAACGTAGTCTGCCGAGCGATACATATATTAATTCAGAAGTTTCTATTGGCGGTATTGATGGCGGTTTCGGTATTGCAGTTAAACTTGCTATATCACTAGGCGATATGGATAAAGCCGAAGCACAAGTTATGGTAGATAAAGCTCACCAAGTATGTCCTTATTCAAATGCTACTCGTGGTAATGTTGAAGTCGTACTGTCGCTAATTTAATCTCCTGATTGGCAGTCAGTAAAATGAAATAAAGCACGCATATCGCGTGCTTTTTTATTTATCTACAATAAAGACATCAACTACCTGACTTCTGATACGTTAACCGTAAGTATGGTGGCGTGTGACGCTAAAACGATTAAGTAAGTGATGCATGATATATACTGCACATAAGCTTAATACAATCGCCACTGATACCGAACTAAAGCGGTATAAAGCACTATAAATTAAATCTTGTCCGGGTCCTAAAGATTGTCCAAACAAAATTCCAAACGTTGTTAATACCCCAAAGCCAATACCTGGTGCGCCACCACCTAAAATGTGAAAGCGAGAAAAAACAAATGATAGTATCCAAAGGATAAGTACAGGAAATAGTAAAAACTCACTGTGATTATATAAAAACAACTGTGATAAAAGCGCAGCATTACAGCCAATTAAAGTACCAATGGCACGATGCCAACCCGCCATTCCCGCAGCTTTCCAGCATAATGAAAACAAAATGAGCACAGATGCTGCTTGTGCCGAAATCGAATCTTGTAAATCTAATATCTGAAAAACCACAAATGAAAGCGTAGCAACCGTTGCACATAATAATACTTCATGACGAATACTTTCTTTTGTTTTAGCCGGCATAACTCGAGCGGCACGTGCAGCAACATCAGGAAATATTCCATGCATAAGTGCAGCAATAACCACGGTGAGAAAAATAGCTAAGCCATTACTTAAAATAAGCGGATAAATACTACCA
Organism: Cognaticolwellia sp.; assembly: GCA_049642265.1. GTDB lineage: Bacteria > Pseudomonadota > Gammaproteobacteria > Enterobacterales > Alteromonadaceae > Cognaticolwellia. The sequence continues at coordinate 62,672 of JBAROR010000085.1, forward strand.
CTTTGAGTGATATGGCTAGAGAAGTGCAGTTGAATCGATAAACTGACAACCCCTAAAGCGCCGAATAAAAAAGCACTACCATTACTCATTTTATGAAATAGAAAACTAAAGGCTAAAAATACAGCTAACGTGATGATTACAGGTAAATGTGAAAACAAACCTTGTATTATCAACACCATAAATGCGCTAAATGCTGCAGAAGCAAAAAACTGTTTTATAACACTTCGGCTTAACGTTGGCACCATACCGAGTAGCAACATAGGGTATATGGTAAAAAATATACCGTATGGCCAATTCATCAACTTACTTATGGTAAAACCAATTGTGCAGCCTCCCGCTATTCGCAGGGCTTGGCGCAGGCCATTAGCATCTAATTGTGGCACTGAGCTAATAACTTTAGTCATAATGCCTCCACTAATAAATGTAATGTAACCAACTGATAAACCTGATCTGCGCAGCACCAAACCACTGACCAATAGTTGACTCAGGTAATAGCTGTACCGTAGCGCGTGCGCCACTTGGCATATTAGTGATCAGTGTTGCATCATCAATAAGTTTTAAATGAATGCGCTGACGCTGTGCGTCTCGAACCCAACGATTACTGGTTTCTGTTGTACTAAGTAAACCATTCGCACTTAATTGACCGTTACTCACGCCAGCTTCAAAAGTTAAGATTTTCGCGTCATAGACTTCTCCCGGGCGACTGTCAAAAACGACTTTAGCAAAACTGCCCTCTTTCATATGGAGTAATGACTTTTCTCTAAAGTCAGCAACTAAATCTGCTTTTTTGGCCACAATAGCGAGTAAAGGTTTACCTGCTACAGCATATGCACCGTCAAGTAACTGTAAATTAGTGACAATCCCATCACTGAGCGCCCGTACTTGTGTGTAAGACAAGTTAAGCTCTGCTTGAGCAAGCGTATTACCTGCATGTCGCATCGCTAAATTTTCTTTACCCAATTCACCACGTGCTAAAACAGCTTCAGCTAGTTGTGCTTCTAATGCGGCTTCACTGGCTTTACTTGCTTCAAAATTTGCCCGAATACTTTCGAGTGCTTGTTCTGATATCGAGTTTTGTTGATAGAGTTTTTCACCACGATTTTTTAACAGCTGCTGTTCATGTTGCTTTGCTTTAGCAGCACTAATATTGGCTTCAATCGCTTTAACATTAGTGTCGAGACGTTTATTTTGTAACTTGGCGTCATCGAGCATTAATTGTGCTTGCTCAAGTGCTAAAATATAAGGCCCTTGATCTATGCTAAACAATGCATCGCCAGCCTTAACTGTCTGATTATTACTAACGAATACCTTAGTAACTCGTCCATTAATTTGTGGTGATATTTGCACTACCGGATGATAAACACGCGCCTGTGGCGTTACCGGTAAATAAATATCGGCTATCAAGTAGTAAACGAAAATGAACACAAACCCAATAAGAGAAAGTCTTACATAGCGTGAAAATTTTTCATCTGGAGTCATTTTTTTGCCTTATTTTTAACTTTATTTCTAACTTTCTTTTTAATACAACTTTGGGCGTTTTGTTCCATTTTAATTAAGCTGTGAGCCACTACATCTAATTCTTCATGACTTAACCCATTATAGAGCTGATTTTTCACATCAGTAATTTTCTCATTCAGTGAGTGTAAAATAGTGCGCCCTTGCTCCGTAAAATAGATTCTCTTACTACGCTTATCATGTTCATCAACACATCGGGTGATCAGTAATTGCTCTTCTAATTGCTTTATTGTGCGTGTTAGTGAAGGCATTTCTATCCCTAAACTATGTGCTAATGCTAGCTGTGTTACACCTTCTTGCAGCATATTTATATGCATTAAAGTAGTCCAACGAGATTGTGTTAGCCCCAGAGGTTCAACAGCAACTGTTACAACTTCACGGCACAAACGGTGCACACGACCCATATTGCCACACAATGTTAAGTCTAAGGTTTCATAAAACGGAGGTTCTGTGGTCATGATTATTGACAACTACTTAGCATGCTAATTAATTTTGCGCAGATTAACATTACTTAGCATGCTAAGTACATAAGGGGTACATTGTTTAACAATTCTATGGTGCGAGGTATTTGCACTCAAAGGCACATTAGATTCCGACAGTTGATAAGGAGAAGTTCAAGAAATTCTACGGGTCTGATTATTTAACTAATAACTATTTTTACCAACTAATAGTAACTTTCACACTGAACCAAAAAAAACCAACAATTAAGTTGCTGTATATTAAGGATTAAAATTATGGCGTTATCTTTGCTACTATTTACTTTATAGGCATTCTAACCAAATATAAATATAAGCCACGGAGTGACACATGTCAGTAATTCTTGAAGATCGTCCAATTGAGCAAGTTCGTGAAGAAAGCATAGATCAATTAATATTCAACTATAGCCACGGTGTCATTTCTGCAGCGGCCTTTGAACGCCGATTAGAGCAAGCGATGAACAGCGAATCACACCAAGAGATTGTCGGGCTAGTTGCTGACTTGACGCTAAAAGCAGATACCGCTTATAGCGATAAGAAAGAGCATCAATTTACTCCTAGCTATGCTACTGCAGATAGCGATGAAACATTAAACCTGAAAAGTATCTTAAGTAACGTTGAGCACAGCGGTCAATGGTGCGTACCTAAAATTGTCATTATAAATAATATTTTAGGTGAAGCTACTCTCGACTTTACCGACGCAATATTCCAACATCAAAACGTGACCATTAAATTAAACTGTATTTTAGGCAGTAATAAAATTTTTGTTCCTGAAAATATTAATGTTGTCTGTAAAAGTTTTGGTATTATCAGCAGCATAGAAAACAAAGCACCTTCTATGGCTTCAAGGCAAGCGCCAATCATTACTATTGAAGGTAAGGTGGTCTTGGGCTCGCTTAATATTTCTATTAAACGCACCATTAAAGAAAAGTTTATTACTTTTGCGAATAACTTAAAAACCGCTTTTGATGGTGATAAGTAATCAAGAACAACCTTTAATTTCGTGGGCTAATAGTCGTTATCTATTGGGTTACAATTAGCCCTCGATTTTATTTCTACTCTCCTTTATAGCGGCGTTTCCTTAGCCTTTGCTTTACTTAAATTGATAGTAATACCTATTAAAGTAAACCAAATGCTGACATCAAACTGCGACCACTCAATAATAAGGTCACGAAAATAACACCTACTGCAGCAAGATTTTGCCAAGCATTATTACGATACTCCCCCAACACCTTAGTATTGACAACCCATAACAGGAAAATACTAATCACCGGTAAGAGAATACCGTTAGCTACTTGAGCGAACCAAATAATAGCAACCGGTTTAAAACCCGCATAACTGACCGTCACACCAATAACTAAAATAATCATCCAAGTTAATCGAAAGCCAAAAGCATTAAGGTTTTTATCTAAATTTAAAATACCACTGAGCGCAAAGGCCGCAGCTAAAGGAGCAGTTATCGCTGATGAAATGCCTGCAGCAAACAAACCAATACCAAGAAATATACTGGCAGAGCTGCCAAATAAAGGTTCTAGCGCGGGAGCTATATCAGCAGCACTGTTCAAGCTTATTTGCTTACCAAAAAATGCCGAAGCCGCGGTTGACAGTACGGCAATTGAGATTAATCCGCCAAGTGGAATAGAAAATAAGAGATCTTGCCTTGCTGTTTTTATATCGTTAACCGAGTGCCACTTCTTACTAGCTGTTGAAGCATGCAAAAATAAATTATAAGGTACAACTGTTGTACCAATAAGCGCAATAACCGTTAATGTTGCGCCAGTAGGTAATTCAAAGGCAACAAAACTGTTCATTAATTCATGCCATTGAGGCTCGCTTAGAAAAAATGTCACAATGAATGCAACACTCATTAAGCCAACTAACATCACTAAAGCTCGTTCAATAACTTTATAGCTTCCAGTAATGAGTAATACAAAAGCAATTATGCCAATAATAATGGGGAAAATGCTGTTTGTAAAAGCAATGTCTAAACCCAATTGTTCGACAATACTCACTAAGCCTAAACTTGCGCCTGAAATGTTGCCACTTTGATATGCACCATTACCAATAACAATCGCACTCACCACAAGTAATACAACACAAACCTTAATAAATGGCTGCTTGATTGCCTGCCGAATATTTTCACCTAAACCTTGCTGACTAACGATACCAAGTCTTGCTGTCATTTCTTGTAGAACTAATGTGGCGATCATGGCAAAGAGCAATGCCCAAACCAACGATAAACCATAGTTTGCGCCAGCCATTGATGCGGTAATTATTGTCCCCGGACCTATAAAAGCTGCGGTAACAAGAAATGCAGGCCCTACTTTTGGAAGTTTCATCTGATTTACCTGCCCTTTTATTATTAGATTTATAAAGCTTTAACTCATCATATATGTTCATTATTTGAAAGACACGACGAAATTCAATGAGTAGACGATAAATACGTAATTTAAACAGTGTGATTTAATCAACGGCTATAGATATAGAGTATTTATTACAGACCTTAGCACTACCACGAAATATGGAGATTGGTATTATGACTAACACCAATGAGTTAATTACATTAATAACTTTTATCAAAAGAATAATATGTACACCAGATATAAACTTGGTAAGCACTTATTCTACTTATAATTTTTTTAGTACTGTGTTTTACATTTTAGCGGTCAAAAATAAGTTGATAATTAATAAAATTTATATAAATCATACTTATTTGATTAATTTGTCTAGGCGCTACTTTTAATTTTGATTAAACTACCGTAATTCAAAGTTAGAAGTATATTGTTATGGAAAAACATCAAGAATTATTAATTGCCTTAAGAAAAGTGATCAGGGCGATAGATCTGCACTCGAAACACTTAAGTAAGACTTCTGGCTTAACCAGTCCGCAGTTATTAATTATGCTAGAAATAGATAAAGCATCAGGAGTAAATTCGAGCCAAGTAGCAAAAAAAGTAAATTTAAGTCCTGCTACTGTAACGAATATTATTGATAGGTTAGAAAATAAAAACCTAGTATCTAGGGTGCGTGATACACAAGATAAACGTAAAGTAGGTTTGTATTTAACCGATGACGGTAAAGCTATTTTACTTAATGCTCCGCAAGCATTGCAGGAGCATTTCATTGAAAAGTTCGCTAATTTAGCTCAGTGGGAACAATCTCAATTACTCTCATCAATGGAACGTTTATCTGAAATGATGGATGCTAATGAAATTGATGCCGCACCGTTACTAGAATTAAATGCGATGAGCGCCAGCAGTATAATTAAAACTGACGCCCCTAAGACTTAACGCAATAAATGTAAAAAGTGTAAATGCTTATGGTATTGGTCAATAACATTATTGATCACTGCCGTTTTCGACCACCCCATAATATCGTAATCTTGACCACCTTCAACTAAGTGCACTTCCGCACGGTAATAACTTTGTTCATCGTCATCATCAGCTTCATTAGCATAATCAGGTTGAGAGTGCTTACGCGCTAAAACACGATAAACAAATTGTTGTTCCTCACCATGATCAACAATTAAACTCAGTCCATCTTCATGCGAAACAACAACGCTAATTTGATTTTTTTCGAGCTCTTTCGCCACAGCTTCAAACGCTGGCACAATAGTCTGATGAATGAATTTATTAACATTGGTCTTGTTTGGATAATCAACAATGTTTTTTAATCGTACCTGCCAACTATCATGGTTTTCATTACCCGAATGAGGTACTGCTGCAATCAATTGGCTTTCTTGTTTAAAGGCTTCAACCCGTAGCGCTTTAATCAAGCCAATAATAGCGAGCAACAGCACAATAGCAAAAGGTAAAGCACTGGCAATTGTCATCGTTTGCAAGGCATTTAAGCCACCAACCAACAATAATATCGCAGCAACAACGCCTATTCCCACAGCCCAATATACACGCTGCCACAATGGCGTATTGTTACTACCATGAGAACAAAGCATATCAACGACCATCGCACCAGAATCACATGAGGTAACGAAAAATATCACGATCATCAAAACACTAAAAAATGATAGTACCGTACTGAGTGGGAAGTTCTCTAAGAAAACGAATAATGCCACTGATGAGTCTTTACTGACCATTTCCCCTAACTCAACCACGCCTTGGTTATGTACCAAATCAATAGCGCTGTTACCAAAAATAGTCATCCAGAATAAAGTGAATACGGTCGGTATCAACATTACCCCGATAATGAATTCTCGAATGGTACGACCGCGTGAAATTCTAGCGATAAATAAACCAACGAAAGGTGCCCAAGCAAGCCACCAGCCCCAATAGAATATAGTCCAACCCCCTATCCACTCTGTTTTCTTATAAGCAAATAAGTTAAAGGTGTTGTGTACTATATCTGCAACGTAATCACCAATGTTTTGTAAGTAAGCCTGTAATAGAAAAACGGTAGGACCTAAAATGAAAATCAGCATAAGTAAGATAACAGCTAAAACCATGTTTGTTTCAGAAAGTATCTTAATCCCTTTATCCAGGCCCGTTGCCACAGATATAACGGCTAAACCAACAATCGCACACATAATAATAATTTGATTGGTTACCGAGACATCAAATCCAAAGAGATAACCGAAACCAGCATTAACCTGTGATGCGCCTAAGCCCAATGACGTGGCAACACCAAAAACGGTACTGACCACAGCAAAAACATCAACTAAATGTCCAGGCCACTTATAAATACGTTCACCTATAAGCGGATATAACGCAGAGCGTAATGTTAAGGGTAAATTATGACGATAACTAAAATAAGCAAGCACTAAGGCAACAATGGCATAAATCGCCCAAGCATGAAGTCCCCAATGGAAAAAGGTCATTTTCATGGCTTCTTGAACAGCTTCAACCGTGCCCGTTTCTGCTGTCGGCGGCGAGAGGTAATGCATTAATGGCTCTGCGACACCAAAAAACATCAAACCAATACCCATTCCGGCTGCAAATAGCATAGACAACCAAGTCAACATCGAATAATCAGGCGTTGCGTGATCAGGCCCTAAACGAATATCTCCGTAACGAGAAAGTCCTAGGAAAATAACAAAAAAGAAAATGAATGCAACAGTGAGTACATAGAACCAACTACCATTATCAATAATGCTAGTTTGAATAATTGTGAAAAGGCTTTGTGCTTGTTTAGGCAGTACTGCGGTATAAAGTAAAAGTGCAATAATAATTGCTGAGGCACTAACAAATACCTTCTTATTTAATTGACTCTTGGCGGATAAAGACAAAGCCTTCCCCTAAATTTAATTTGTATTGATATTATATCGGCTTAAATGATGCTGTAAACAACCGTAAGTACAATCAGTACAATAAGATTATAAATAAAGAGCTTATTGTTAAGTTTTTGAAAAAAAGTAGATATTTTGCTAAACTATTTCAAAGGTTAAATATAGTTAGAACTCTAACGGCATTAAATAGAGGATATAGTTAGTTCTCTAACAATATAGATGCGAATGATAATTAGATCTCTAACAGTATTTAACCGATAAAAAAATAAAACACTAAGGGAAAATTTATATGAAATTTACTAAGCTGCACTGTGCTATGTTAGCAGCGCTAGCAGCATCAGGCTCTCTCCATGCAGAGGAAGCAAAAAAGAAACAAAATGCAAAAATAGAGATCATTGAAGTCACCGCCACTAAACGCGCTGAATCTATACAAGAAGTGCCTGTCACTGTTACTGCATTAACCGGTGATAGCTTAGAGAAATTAGGCGTATCAAACTTTGATCAATACGTAGAATTTTTACCTAACGTTGTTTTCCAGGGTACAGGCCCAGGACAAAACGAAATATATATTCGTGGCGCAGCAACAACTCAAACCAACATTTCTGTTTCATCTGTGCAAGCATTACAACCTTCTGTTGCTTTCTACTTAGATGAACAACCCGTATCAATGCAAGGTCGTAATTTAGATATTTACGCTACCGATGTTGAACGTATCGAAGTTTTACCTGGGCCACAAGGCACACTTTTTGGTGCCAGCTCTCAATCAGGCACCGTTCGTCTAATCACTAATAAACCAACACACGATGGTTTTGCCGCCGGTTTTGATCTCAGCTCAAGCTCTACAAAGGGCGGAGATATGAGTAACTCTGTTGAGGCATATTTTAATATGTCTTTGACTGACTCACTTGCCGTGCGAGTAACTGCTTACAACGATCATCAAGGTGGTTGGATAGATAACGTCCTTAATGTTCCTGGTGAAGGTGGTTATACCGGTAGTGCTGTCGTTATTGATAGAATCTCTGGCGGTGTACTGGCAAACCCAGAAAACACACCTGTTACGGCTCCACAAAACCATGCTTTGGTAGAAGACAACTTTAATACGGCAGATTATGCAGGCGCCCGTTTTGGTTTAGCTTATATCATCAATGATGATTGGGATCTTCTTGTTCAACACACCCAACAATCGCTTGATACTGAAGGGGTGTTTTCTTATGATCCAAACCTTGAAGGTGAGACATCAACAAGCCGTTTTACACCAGAAAACAACAACGATGATTTTGGTCTAACGACCTGGACCTTAGAAGGTCGTTTAGAGCATCTTGATATTGTTTATACTGGCGGGTATTTAGACCGAGATATCAATTCAACCATTGATTACACTGGCTATACTAATGGCGGTTCATTTTCGGCCTATTACGTATGTAATTATGCAGGTGTCCCTGAAGCAGACCAAAAATGTCTAGATCCTACAAAATTTTATAAAGAAGAAACAAGCTCATCACGCACCACTCATGAGCTTCGCTTCAACACCTCAGCTGAAAATCGTTGGCGTATAACGGCTGGCGTATTTTATGATACGCAAGAATTATCTACAGTCGGCCAATTTAAAATAGCGAATACAGAGAAATTTCCTAATTTAGGAAGAACACTTGTTGGCACTGAAGGAATTAACAGTAATGGTGGCCCTTTCCCTTCAGAAGTAAGCTTCGTTAATGATGTTACTCATACCATAGATCAAATTGCTGTATTTGGTCAGTTAGCCTTTGATATAACGGACACTGTTACGGCAAGTTTTGGTGCACGTTGGTATCAAATTGATGATATTTATAAGGGCTCTACAACATCAGCTGATGTTAGTGGTCGATTACGTGCCTTCGGTGATGGTAGCGATGAAGCTTTAACAGAGTTTTTTGGTGCTGATGAAGCAGCAGCAATCCAAGCCGCTATTGCCAGTGGTCAGTTAGAAACTAGCTTACTAGATGATAACGGTAAACTGACGGTAGATGATACGATAATCAAAACCTCAATTGATTGGCAAGTTAACGACGAGGTAATGCTATTTGCATCATACTCTGAAGGTTTCAGACCTCCAGTTACTAACCGTGTAGGTGGTGGCTCAGCTAAAAATCAAGAAGGTGCCTTTGATGGTTTCCGTATTCCTGTTTATTCAACCACGGATAGCTTAGACAATATAGAGTTAGGTTTTAAATCAACTTTATTTGATCAATCTCTTCGCTTTAATGCTACCGCATATTACTCAAAAATATCTGATCTGCAAACATCACGATATGACCCAACTAATATCAGTTTCTTAGTATTTACCGATAACGTTGGTGATGCTGAGATTAAAGGTATTGATGGTGATTTTAGTTGGGTAGCAACAGATAGTTTAATTATCTCTGGTGCGTTTAGTTTTATAGATACTGAGCTAACGTCTGTTAATGAACAACTTGATGGTATTGCGCCATCCGTTGGCAGCAGATTACCCTATTCAGCTAAATTTTCTGGTAATTTACAAGCTCAATATTTCTACCCAATTGCACAAGATATGACGGGTTATATTAATGGCTCAATCAGTTATACCGGTGAAAGACTTGCGGGTATGGTGATGGATGCTTATATGGTAGAAGATGCCACTAATCTAATCTATGGCAAAGGCTCGGGGTTAAGTATTCAAAAAGAAGCTGACGTTTACTCAGGTGTTAACTACCAAGACAGTAACGGCGATACTTTCGCCGGTGGTCGTTATATCCAAGATAGCTACGTTTTAGCGAACTTAAGCTTTGGTGTGACGAACGACGAATGGAAGGCTGAAATTTTCATCGACAACTTAACTGATGAAAGCGCAATATTATATATTGACACTCAACAGTACACACCGAAAGTTGTTTCTAATCGACCTCGTACTATTGGTTTTAGATTTTCTTACGACTTTTATTAAGCCTTAAGCGAATAGCAAACTAACATAAAACTACAGAAGCCGTTTGATACCATTATCAAACGGCTTCTTATTGTTAGTGCGTACCACTAATTGTGTAAAGTTAAACTGTAAAGCTAGTCGGTAAATATCAAGTTGAAATAATACCTATTTCATTTAAAGTGTAATATTTTTATATACTAAGTAATCTTGCTAAGGGTAAAAGTATCCCTTACTTGCCACGGAGAAAGTCGTTGAATAAAGCCCCCTTTTCAGACATCGAAGCGCAATTAAAGTCGATTCAGCAGTTAATTCAAACGGCAAAATTTAACGAGGCCATTGAACAAGGCCAAAAGCTACAACAGCAAATAAGTGATACACAAGCCAGTATTCAGCTTTACTACCTCGTTGCTGTTGCACAACGCTATGCAAAAAAAGTTGCTCCAGCATTAGACAGTATCAATGAATTACTTAAGCTTGATGAGTCTCATAGTCGAGCATATCAAGAACAAGGTTATAATTACTTAGCCCAAAAAAAATTATCAGAAGCGACAGCATCATTCGAATACGCCGTAAAGCTTAACCCAAGTTTAATGGCGAGTTGGCAAGAGTTAATTGAACTTTATCGTGACGCAGGACAAATGGATGAAGTACAAAAAGTTGCTAACCAATTAGCTAAACTGAAAAGCTTGCCACCTGCTTTACTTGCGGTCACAGAATTAATGCATGAAGGTAAATTACTAAAAGCCGAGCAAATTTGTCGACACTTTTTACAGAACAATAAACGCCATATCGAGGGCATGTGTCTACTGGCTGAAATAGGCATAGAATTAAAAATTTATGATGATGCTGAGTTTTTACTTTCTAGTGCCCTTGAACTAGCACCAACACATGTTTATGCCCGCTCGCAATATCTCAACTTACTTATCCGTATCGGAAAGTTCAAAGCTGCAGAGCAACAAGTTGAAAGTTTACTCATTGACCAACCTGACAACCTTAGCTTTAAAGTCGCTAAAGCAAATGTATTAACGGGTTTAGGTAAAATAGAGCAAGCAATTACCCTTTTTGAAGAAGCGATAACACAAGACAAACAGGTGGCAGGTTTTCACTTACAGCTAGGTCATGCTCTAAAAGCAAAAGGTGATATAGCCAAAGCTGTTGAGGCATATCAACAAGCATATCAAATTAGCCCAAGTTACGGGGATGCTTTTTGGAGTTTAGCGAACACTAAGACCTACCGTTTTAGCGATGAAGAAATAACCAAAATGCAACGTCAGCAACATGACAACGATTTAGCATTAACTGACAGAGTTCAATTGCATTTTGCGACCGGCAAGGCATTCGAAGACAGAAAAGACTATCAACAAGCCTTTCAAGCCTACCAGCAAGGTAATAAATTACAGCATGAACATAATGGTTTTGATATTAACAAAATAGAAAAACAAATCGCAGAACAAATAAAATTTTGTACACCTGAGTTATTTCAAAACCGTGGACATTTAGGGCTGAATTCACCAGATGCCGTCTTTATTGTTGGCTTACCGCGATCTGGCTCTACATTGCTTGAGCAAATACTCGCCTCGCACAGTCAGGTTGACGGTACGATGGAGTTACATAACATTTTAGGTCTAGCGGCAAGATTACGCGGTAGAAGTAATCAAAGTGATAATAAAAGTGAGCAAGAAAGCCAGTATCCTAAAAATTTAACAGAGATTAACCCTGATTACTTTGCACGTTTTGGCCAACAATTTATCGATGAAACGCGTGTTTATCGTGAAAAATCGCCATTTTTTATCGACAAAATGCCCAATAACTTTCTTCACATTGGATTAATCCGCCTGATATTACCCAATGCTAAAATAATTGATGCTAGACGTTCACCCATGGCTTGTTGCTTTAGCGGTTTTAAACAGCTATTTGCTGAAGGACAAGACTTTAGTTACGACCTAGAAGATATAGGACGCTACTATCAAGCCTATTTAAAACTTATGGATCATTGGGAAGCTGTCCTTCCAGACTATGTATTAACGGTTAACCATGAAGATGTTGTTGATGATTTAGAGACACAAGTTCGAAGAATATTAGATTTCTGTGGTTTAGAGTTTGAGCAATCATGCGTGGATTTTCATAAAACAAAACGTAATATTAAAACGCCGAGTTCAGAGCAAGTTCGTCAACCTATTTATAAAAGCGCTACTGAACAATGGCGACATTTCGAGCCCTACTTAACGCCCTTAAAAAATGTTTTAAATATAAAGTGAGCTAAATAAGCGTCGATTACTGCTATTTTAATAGCAAGATAAACGTTATAAAAAAGTGATAAACAAATAAAATAGACGTAAATATAATGAGTCGTTACTTAGTAAAAGAAATGCTATTAATGTAAATGCTCTTTATATTACTTAAATTTTATACACTGTTAGTATCTGATTCTGTTAGTATCTGATTATCTCATTAATAAGGCTATATTTTTTGCAAGAACTGGACAATACAAATAATCATACTTTTAAAGAGCCTCGACAATTTCATGTTGTGTCTCTATTTTCTGCAGTATCAACGCTCATTCTTTGCACCATGGGGCTGCTTGCATTAATTAATCAAAGTTATGTTTTAGCAGTTTCATTGTTTGTTTCAAGCATCGCCTGTTTTATTGGTTATTACGCATACTACAAATTCAATAATGTGAAATTAGGCTCTGCCCTTGTGCTTTATTCACTTTATTCACTCATGTTTTACCTTGTTTACACCGGTGGTGTTGAGCAAACAGGGCCTTTGTGGATATTTTTCATTGCCCCTCTTTCGGTATTTATCCACGGTTTAAAACGCGGCTTGATTGACCTCGCATTCTTCGTTAGCATCATTATTGCCATCATGTTTATGCCAACAGAGTTAATGGCTCATATCGAGTACAGCATTGAATTTAAGTTACGCTTGTTATACTCGTTTTTAACGGTAACAGCACTGTCATCTGTATATGAATATTCAAGAGATAAGTCTTACAAGCATGCCTTAGAGTTAAGTGATAAATATCAACAACTCGCTCATTTTGATACCTTAACTCAGCTATCTAATCGCCGTGATGCGCTTTTCATCTTAAAAAGAGAGCAAGCCCGCATATTACGAGATGAAGAACCCTTATCTATAATCCTATGTGATGTAGATCATTTTAAAAAGATAAATGACCAATATGGGCATAATGCTGGAGATGCTGTTTTGGTAGCGCTTGCCAAGCTATTTACCGAGAATATGAGAGAGCAAGATTGCGTAGCTCGCTGGGGTGGAGAAGAATTTTTATTTATTTTACCAAAAACAGACTTTAAAAATGCTTATATTTTTGCTGAAAAAATTCAAGAAAAGTTACAAACATACATCATAAATTATGAAGACAAAAATATTAGCATGACCATAAGTATGGGGGTTGAGCAATTTAACCGCGAGCAAACTATTGATGAAGTCATTAACAGTGCTGATAGATATTTATACCAAGCGAAAAATGCAGGAAGAAACCAGATATGTCCAAAGCTATAGTTATCAAAACGTAAATAGACTTATTAAGAAGATTAAAACTTAAACCATAAGTTTAATTTAGCTTACCTTAGCTTACCTTATTCTGGACATATTCCCTGTAGCTTTAATCAACCTTTCACTCAGCCAATCATTGCTTTTCTAACCAGGCCTTAGGCGACATATTCGTTTGCTTTCTAAATACGCGGGCAAGAGCAGAAGCCGTTTCATACCCCACGCTATTTGCGACAACGCTGACATTTTTACCTTGCTTTAATAGTGACTGAGCAACGGCTACTCGCCAGCTCACGAGATAATCATTAGGTGTTTGACCAATAACAACTTTAAAAACTTCAGCAAATTTTGAACGAGACATTAATGCTATTTCTGCCATCTTATCCAACGACCAATGTGCTTCGGGATGATTATGGAGTTGTTGTAAAACATTTTTTAATTGGCTGTGCATTAACCCTGCGAGCATTCCTTGGGCTAATTCACCTTTGGTGATTAATGAACGCATCATATTGATAATAAATATCTCCATTAATCTATTCATCACCGCTTGTCGGCCTTGCTGTTCGACACCGGCTTCCGTAATAATCCAATCTATATTCGTTTGTAAAAATGGCGACTGTTCTAAAGGCAAAACTAACAAATCAGGTAAAGCATTAGCTAATAGGTTAGAACTATCGCTACCGTAGGTTACTGTTGCACAGATAAGCTCTGCGTTATCGGTATCTCGTGCTTTTAAACTATGTTTAGTTGGTCGTGGCAGAAAAATAATAGAGGGTTTATCTAATACCATCGTCGACTTATCAAGTCCAAGAATCGATAACGAGCCACTACGTAATAAATGAATATGTCCTTCTAGCGCACCATCTTCTGTAAAATGTGACAGTCCGCAAAGTTTACCCGTATAAAAAACCCCTGCTTGCAGGCTAAAACGGTCGATTATTTGAGAAAGGTGATCCATAAACACACTATTTGGACGATTTGGTTCAAAGTATGGACGATTGTATCCCACAGACATGCCAATCAACACTATTATTTCTTCCATCAAAAACAATCATACAACGTAGGAAATATTATGTTTAAAACAACATTAAAAACAATCTTCGCAGGCACAATATTAATGGCAAGTAGTTTTGCATTTGCAGCTGATATTGATATGAATGCCGATGCAAATGACCTAGCGATTAAAGGTTATGACCCCGTAAGTTACTTCACCATGTCAACGCCTAAAATGGGTGACGCTAAATACACAGCAACTTATAAAGGTGGCATTTACCAGTTTAGCAGTGAAGAAAATCGTGACATGTTCAAAGAAACGCCGGCTAAATTTGCACCTCAATATGGCGGCTATTGCGCATTTGGTGTTGCTATGGAGAAAAAATTTGATACTGATCCATTAGCTTGGAAAATTGTAGATAACAAATTGTATTTAAACCTAAATAAAGACGTACAAAAGAAATGGTTGAGTGATGTTCCGGGTTACTTAGATCTTTCGGGTAATAACTGGGGTGACATTAAGAATGTTGCTGCGGATGAACTTTAATTATAGCGACTAATTACGCTTCCTAATGAAACTAATTTAAGTAGGAATAAATGATGAATGTAGAAGAAATCAGAAGTGAACAGCATTTCAGTGATGTTCTAGCGTCAAATAACAAAGTGTTAATTGATTTTTGGGCACCATGGTGTGGTCCATGTAAAGTCATGACACCTATATTTGAGCAAGTTGCCGCTGAAAAATCAGCTGACTTCAAAGCAATTAAAGTCAATATTGATGATATACCATCATTAGCTCAAAAATATGGTATTCGTAGCATTCCGTCGCTATTACTACTACAAGATAAATTAGTAAAATCTGAGCACCTAGGCGCTTCGCCTAAAAAAGATGTATTATACTGGTTAAACCAACATTAAAAAAACTGAGGAAAATCATATGAATCATAACATTGCATTATCTACAGCACTTGCTGCAGCCTTAACTCTTGGTGTCATTGCTGACGCCGATGCCGCTGAAAAACGAATTAAAAAAGAAAAGTGTTACGGTGTAGCGCTAGCCGGACAAAATGATTGTAGTAACTTAGCAGGAACTCACTCATGTGCTGGTCAATCAACGCTTGATAACGACATTGGTGAATGGCGACTAGTAACGAAAGGCTTATGTAAAAGCCAAGGCGGATTAACACGTAAAGAAGCACGTGAAAAAGCAAAGCAACAAGCTTAACTCAATACTAAGCCGCAATAATGGCTTAACATTTTCGATGTTACTGGAGAAAACTATGTTTTCCTTAAATAATGAAACAGCAATTAAGCTACCTTTAATTGGTGTTGGTTTAAGACATGATCATTTTGATGATGCCTTAAACTATCCAGCTAACATCGATTTCATTGAAGTGCATGCAGAAAATTTTTTTGCCAAGGGCGGTGCTAGCCACGCAGTGCTTAATGAAATAAGCCAACATTATAAAATTAGCCTTCACGCAACGTCTTTAGGATTAGGATCAGCCGTTCCTGCACCAAAGCAGCAACTTGAACAATTATCAGCACTGGTTGAGCGTTATCAGCCTATTTTACTTTCAGATCATGCTTGTTTTAGCTGGGCTGAAGTAACGGGTGTTAAAACACACGCCGGTGACTTATTACCCGTACCATTTAATGATGAAAGTTTAGATATTATGGTGCGAAATGTTCAACGAGCACAACAATATTTAGGTAGAGCGATATTAGTAGAAAATTTATCTGCTTACATCCAATTACCTGGTTCAACTTATAATGAAGCAGAGTTTTTAGTCAAACTTTGTCAGCAATCTGGTTGCAAGTTATTAGTCGATTTGAATAACCTGATCGTTAATGCTGTTAATCAACCTTTATTAGACCCGCAATTAAAAACACCTCAAAAAACTGACTCAATCGGCACTTTAACGCACGCTAAACAATGGTTAGATAAATTGCCACCTGAATTAGTGGGTGAAATTCACTTGGCCGGTTGTACTCAAGTTAACGCTGGTGAATTTATGATTGATGATCATAGTCAGCCCGTTTCCGATGATGTTTGGCATTTATATCATTACGCAGTACAAAAATTTGGTGCTGTCGCCACGTTAATTGAGTGGGATGAAAGCTTACCCGATTGGCATACTCTTATTGCCGAAGCCGAGAAAGCTAAAGCAATAGCGACAACAGCGTTATCTCAAACATCGACTAGCCATAATTCGGCACTTATTACCGAGATACCCAATACACTTGAGGTTGCCAAAAATGAGTATTAAGCAACAGCAATCACAAATGTTATCGGCAATATTTTCATTAGACCCGTTGCAAAAAACAATGGCCGATGGCATTAAAAAAAGTGAAGCAAATGAACAAAGCAACATTTCATCGGCCGGACTAGCTGTTTACCAACAAAGTTTGCTCGCTAATGCGACTCGAGCGTTAGCTATAACCTTTGCGAGCGTACATTCTTTTATTGGCGAAAGTAGCTTTACTCGATTAGTTAAAAACTATCTGCGAGCTCACTTAAAAGACCATTATGACTGGGGCGAATTAGGCCAAGAATTTCCGACATTTATCAAGCAGCAATCAATAGTAAACAACACAGTATTAGCAGCAATAGCTACATTAGATTTTGCCTGTCATCAAGCAGAAAGAGTGATGGATGTTGAGCGTGACTTAAGCACATTAGCATTGTTAAACGATGTAGATGCATACCAACTCGACATTAGCTTTACGCCAGGTTTTAAACTATTAAAACTACAGCATCCGGTAGATTTAATAATTAAAAACATTGAAGGCGCACATGAGATTAATAACAAGCTTTCCCTCAATGACATTACTCAACAGCTAGCAAGTAGCGACGTAGGTGAATATTACTACCTTATTTGGCGCCCTAACTTTCAAGCACAATATCAACAAATAACATGGCAAGAATATCAATGGCTGATGCTC
Organism: Cognaticolwellia sp.; assembly: GCA_049642265.1. Classification (GTDB taxonomy): domain Bacteria; phylum Pseudomonadota; class Gammaproteobacteria; order Enterobacterales; family Alteromonadaceae; genus Cognaticolwellia. The sequence goes on from JBAROR010000085.1 coordinate 80,277, forward strand.
TGGCAGCCAGAAAAGTCATTATCGAGTAACCAGCCCCTGAGTATTGGTCAAGCATTAGATTACATGGCTAATAAAGATTTTTTAATTGTTGATTGGCTACCTAAGGCCATCGAACAACAACTTATCAACTCGATCTCTAGACGAGAAATAGAAGTTTAACGTTAGCGACAAAACGTTAATTAAATCACTATAAATACTGATATTTAAAAATAAATAACAAGAGGATATGCACAATGACTTTGCAAAGAGTTAGAGCTTTACACAATCAAATTTTAGACTACAGCAACTATTTACTCACACCAACAGTATTTTTTGTTCGACTTTATATCGCCAATATATTTTTCAAATCAGGGCTAACCAAGTTGCGTGATTGGGAGTCAACATTGATGTTATTTGAATATGAATATGAAGTACCTTTAGTTTCCCCTCTTGTTGCCGCTTGGGCAGGAACGATTGGCGAGTTAGTATTACCCGTTTTACTTGCTATCGGTTTATTTACACGTTTATCTGCCGTTGGTTTATTCATCGTTAATATTGTCGCAGTATTAAGCTTAGTAGACATTAGTCCTGCGGCAATGAACGAGCACATTTTGTGGGGTAGTTTATTAATCGGAGTATTCTTGCTTGGTGGCAAAAAATTATCGATCGATAACAAGCTTAAACTTTCATAAGCGTGTCTTGCATAAGTATATCTAACATAGATATAGCTTTATAAATAACATGCGCTGAAGCTCAACAGGCGTAACATTTAAAGCCAACATATTGAGAAGTGTGTTGGCTTTTTAGTTTGATAAAGCGAGCACGATTCAAAATAGCGGCTAAGTCGTCATTAAATAGTCATTAAATAGTCATTAAAATAATCGTTACTTTAAAAACTAGCACCAGAAAACAACCTTAAAATACTAAGATAAAACCAATAAAAAAAAGTGTGACTGCGCAAAATGTTTAAGATTACCAATCACTAAATGATATTGGCTTCTAATGATCACTTTTGCCACACAGTAGACATTAGTCTCAATGTAGTAACAATTGTTTCACGTTAAATATTGTATTGAAAAATTACCATCGTCTCTTGTTATACGTGTTAACCACATATTAATAAGACTTAACAATAATAAATAAGACAAAAGATACTGATAGAGCGCAAAATAAAATCCAAAAAATCGTCTCAGAAGTCAGACCCGGCTCTAGTACCGCTATTTGAGGATTATTAGGGCTATAAAAAACAGTAACCCTTTTATCTTTTGGATATCTTTTCACTGTTTTTGAGTGTGAACTATAACTTGAAGAATCAACACGATGCCAGCATATTTTCTTATTGAAATATGTGGTTCCATCAACAAAGTATACATACTTTATTTGCGTGCTATAGATTCTACCTATAAAGTCATTGTCATACTTGTTTCCGGTTTGATTTAAATTACTACTACCCACTTCTCCACACATTATTTTTCCCTCGACAGTAGGGTAATACTGACAGAGGATCGATCTTGGAACGGAAACAAAAATAAAATATATTGAAGGTAAAATAGTTAGCAATAAGAGCAATATAAAAAAATTATCTAATTTATTATAAAGCTCGACTATTTCTGAAATTTCCATTTTTTCCCTATTAATAACCAAGCTATAAAGCAATCTATAAACCAAGGTACACACCTAACGCCTTGCTAAGCAGCTAAAAGTGGCTGGCTATACTAGCAAGCAACAAGCACAGTCAGCTGTTTGTGCCCGTTTAAGCAACTTATAGTTGCACACTTTATATAAAGCTAAAAGATTGCATAAACGCATCAACATCTGCTACGTGTGCATTTGAAAAAGAACAAAGTAGGCCATATGCGTTATTTTCATATATAAATGTACGATTTTTTACTAACTTATTATTTTTATCTAGTAAATTAACTTCATAGCCTTTTACAGAGCCGCTAAAAACATAATCTTCACTAGATATTGTACCACCAAGTCCTTTAGTTAAATGGCGTTTGGTAGGCCTAATAGTATCCTCTACCCCACCCATAGAATCATTATTATCGAGAGGATCAGTCACACTTACCACACAAAATAATTCATCTTTGCGCATTTCATAACTTGTCACTTTTAAACGGCCAATATTCGGCAGCTTATTTACATCAGTTTTGATACTTGGTTTGAAGGGAAACTCTATTTTGAATTTATATTCAGAAGATACAACTTCTTCCAATGAGAAGAATTGCTTATAAATTCCAAAACCTATAAGAGCGATTAAAATAATTTTTTTCATTTTACATCCATTTAATTTATTGAAAGTTAATTAATTACTATTCCATGAATTGTGCAACTAACGCCGCAATAAGCGGACTAAAATAGGGGGTTAAAATATGAAGCAACGCGGAACCTAGCTAACTGTTTTTGTTACGTTTTAAACACTTACCATACATTTTTACAACTGCCTTTTTCTAGTTTACCAACACCTTTGAAGTCGATAGTTGTAATGTTAAGTTCACTAAGCGCAACATATACATTTGCTAAAATAACCGGCCCTGCGCATACATCAACGACTAGTAATACACTTTTGAATTGTTGTTGCTTTAATTCGTGTACCAAAGACTTTGAATTTAGTGCTTTATCGCTACCTTCCAAAGCATAGGCTGACTCATTAACAAAAATTTTAATTTGATCATCAGCTAAAGTAACTCCTGAAAAAACAAATAGAATTAGAATAAAGTACTTTAACATTCTGGCTCCTAACTATTCAAACGTAATCGTGGTAGAGCGACCTATTACTAGGCCGACCCCACACAGATCCGGACGTGCGGAACTACCGCATCCGGCTCTTCAGTTATATATTCACTCGTGTAAAACACACGACCCTAGTACCAATCAACA